>JAJRWB010000020.1 GCA_024276995.1 Candidatus Eiseniibacteriota bacterium
CCGCTGGCGAGATCGGTGATATTCCTCTGGAATCCCGCCAAGTCGCCACGCGACAAATCGATCATCGCGCCGATCTTGTCGCCGTAGGCATCGGGCATCCCGAGGGCGTCGAGCATCCGGTTGACCTGAGTACCGACGGAATTGACACCACCCATTGACATGGTGCTCCTCCTTCTCTACAGGTTACATCTTCTTCCTTGAGGGAAATCCCCAACAAGGAGCTTCCATTGGATCTTATTTTCCGTATATGAAACCGGCGTGGTACCACCCGCCAGCCGGGAGAGTAGAAATCCGTCGAGTTGCGCGGTGTTCCCTGGGCGACCCCGGTGGACTGCCGGAGACGCGTCGGGATCATATCGCCCTTTTCCCGGAAATGCAAGAGTTCCCTCGAAAAAGCGGTCCCTTTCGCAAAGGCGCATCCTTTCTTCACGTTTAACCTATATCAAACACTGAAGGTGTCCTTGCCGCCGCTGTGGCTGTAAACCCACTGGAGCACTTCGGCCACCGCCGTGTAGAGATCCTCCGGGATCTCCTCACCCACCTCCAGTTCGTTCAGCGCATGGGCGAGCGGTACGTTCCGCATGATCGGGACGCCATACTGCTTCGCCACCTCGATGATCTGCCGCGCTATGAGGCGTTCCCCCTTCGCCGTTACGCGGGGCGCCGCGTTGTCTTCCTCGTTGTAGCTGATCGCCACGGCGATATGCGTCGGGTTCACCACCACCACGTCCGCCTTCCTCACGCTCTCCACCATGTTGTGAGAGAGGATCTCCTGGTGCATCTGCTTCCGCCGCCCCTTGTACTGCGGATCACCCTCCTGTTCTTTCCCCTCCCGCTTCACCTCGTCTTTCGACATCTTCAATTTTTTCTCGTGCTGGATCCTCTGGATGAACACGTCCACCGCGCCGAGCATGATCAGCGCGATCCCGACGCGCGTTCCGATCTTGAAGAGAAGGTCGCCCGTCAGTTTCGCCGCCGCGGAGATCGGTTGGCGCGCGGTGAGCGCGATCTCCGTGATCGCGCCGCGCATGATCACCCACGCGAGAGCGCCCACGATGGTCAGCTTGAATAGCGACTTGAACATTTCGATATACGTCTGCGCGGAGAAGAATTTTTGCTTGAAACCGTTGATCGGGTTCAGCTTGTCGAGCTTCGGCGCGAGCGGCTTCATGGTGAAGAGCGCGCCCACCTGGACGAACTGCACGAACGCGGCAAGCACGAAACCGGTGAGCAGGAACGGCCCGATCACGCGGAACATGAGCATCATTCCCTGGAGGAGGAGCTTGTGGATCTGGTCCGGGTTGAGGATCGGCGCCGTGACGGCGGTGGTGAAGAACGACGCCATCCCTTCCTTCAGATATGTTGCGTTCTTCGAGTTCGACAGGATGAACACCATGAACACGGCGAGAAACACGACCGACACCACGAGATCCTGGCTCTTCGCTACCTGCCCCTTTTCGCGGGCTTCCCGGATCTTTTTCGGTGTTGGTTTTTCGGTCTTCTCACCCGACACGGCGCGACTCTCCTATCTCGCCAGGTACCCCACCACCCGGAACACAAGCTCCATCATCGAGCCCATCCAGACTTCGAACTGGTCGATCACGATCCTCAGCGACAGGAGCACCATCAGCACACCGAGAAACATCTTCACCGGCTGGGACAGATTGAACACGTTGATCTGCGGCGACGCCCTGTTGATGATACCGAAACCGACGTCGGTGATGAAAAGGGCGATGAACGCAGGCGCACCGAGCTGGAGCGCGATCACGAACAGATCCGCCGTGAGTCGCATCAGGTCTTTCACGATCGGCTCGCCCGGCCCGGTGAAGGCGGGAAATTTCCATACGGGGAGCACTTCGAAACTGTGAAAATAGCCGCGAAGGAAAATGTGATGGCCGTTCAGGATGAGGAAGACGACGATCGCCGTCTGAACATAGAACACACCGAACACCGACGCTCTTTCGCTCAGCTGATAGACCATTCCCTCCGCCATGTTCGCACCGCGCTGCATGTCGACGAGCCGTCCTGCCGCACCGAAACCGAGGAATACCACCGACGTGATGAAACCGAGCGTCACGCCGATGACGATCTCCTTGATCATGAGGAAGAAGAAGATCGGCCCGCCCGCGAGGGCGCCGGGGGGAATCTTCATCAGCGAAGGGAGGAGAATCACCACGAAGGAGACGGCGACGCCCATCTTCACCTGGGCCGGTACCTTTTTTCCGCCGAGGAAGGGGTTGAAGAAGAGCGTCGGTACGCTCCTGCCGAGAGTGAGGCCGATCGCCATGAGCAGTTCCACGGGAGCGACGGGAAGGCCGAGCGACTGGTACCACGAATTCATGTCAGCTGCCGATCACCTGCGGGATGGCCGAGTAGATGCGCGTCGTGAACAGAACGATCTGGCTGATGAGCCATGGCCCCATGAGACCGAGAATGCCGAACACGAGAAGGATCTTCGGCACGAACGAAAGGGTCTGCTCCTGGATCTGCGTCGTCGCTTGGAAGACGCTGATCAGAAGCCCGACGACGAGACTTGTCAGGATCGGCGGACCCGAAAGAATTAGGATGAGAAGGAGCGCCTCGCGACAGAGTTGAAGTACGAATTGAACCTCCATCGCCTACGCCCCCCTCACATAGCCGAGCACGAGGCCCTGCACGATGAGGTACCAGCCGTCCACCAGAACGAAGAGAAGGATTTTGAACGGAAGGGCGATCGTCGTGGGAGAGAGCATCATCATCCCGAGGGAAAGGAGCACGTTCGCCACCACCATATCGATCACCAGGAAAGGGATGAAGATGATGAAGCCGATCTGAAACGCTTCTTTCAGCTCGCTGATCACGAACGACGGAATGATCACCTGGAAGCTCTCCGGATCGATCAGCTTGCCCGGTTCGTTGTTCAACCGCCGGGCGAGATCGACGAATAGAATCTTGTCCTTCCTGTGGGCGTGATACGAGAGAAACTCGCGAAGCGGCTCCTTCCCCCTCTTCGCGCCGTCGAGAAGCTGGCGCACCGATTGTTCGGAAAACATTTTCGTTGCGGTCTAAGCGGAGATGCCCGCTTCGTTGTAAACGTCTTTCGCAACGGGGATCATCACGAATATGGTGAGCACGAAGGCGAGCCCGGTGATCACCTGGTTCGGCGGAATCTGTTGGGTGCCCATGGCGTTGCGCACAATGGAGAGCACAACGGATATCTTCACGAATGAAGTGAGCATGATCAGCATGAACGGAGCGATCGCGAGCGCCCCCATGACGATCATCAGGTTGATCGGACTGCCGAATTGGCCGGGCGCCTGGGCGAGGGCCGCGCCCGGGAAGAGAAGAGCGAGAATGATCGCGCCCGACGTTATTCTATGCTTTACTTTCATCGCTCTCCTTGATTCCCGCCCTGGCGCGGACGGCGGGATAGTGGGCGAACACGTCCTTCTCGTCGAGTTCCTTCATCATCCGCACGCCGCCGTCCGAGACGCCGACGAGATAGTAGCGCCCCACGGCGCGGATGACGCACACCGTCCTGCCCGCGCCGATCGAGATCCTGTCGATCACGGTCATCGCGCCGCCGCCCGGCATGCGCCACCGGAAGAAACGGGGCATCACGAAACGGAGAACCGCGTAGATCGCCAGGCAGATCAACGCGAGATAGAACACCATCCTGAGGAGAAGGAAACCGTAGCTTTCTCCCGTCGCCGGAACGCCCCCGTCCGGGAGCGGTATGTCCGCCTGCAAGAGAAGCGCGACCATCGGAAAGCCGATCATGCCGATCTCCGGGGGCGGGCCCGTTTCACGCCTCGCCTACTCGGCGAGCGAGAGAACGCGAACGCCCAGTTCACCTTCCACATCCACCAGTTCCCCGCACCCGATGGAGAGATCCTCCACCACGAGGTCCACCGGCGCGGAAACATTCTTTTTCAGTTCAAGCACCGTGCCGGCGCTCAGTCTCGACAGCTCGCCGAGGGTCATCCGCACCGACCCGATTTCCACGCGGAGCACGACAGGCACCCTCCCGGCGAGGGCAGCGCCCTCTTCGGTGACCGTCGCCCGGGAAACCTCTTCACCACAGCCCTCCGTCTCTTCGCTATTCCCCGCTTCACTTTCGGTCTCAGCCGCCTCGCCGGACGCTTCCTCCGCCGATCGTTCCGATTCGTCCTCTTCCCGATCCTTTTCCTGATCGCTGTTCAACGTCTCATCCTCCCTTTCGGATGGCCCATCTCCTTGCCGCACCACCTCTTCCACCTTGACCCGCAGCATCTCGCCGTCGGCGTCGATCGTGGCCGACACGGAGCCGGCGCCTCCACCGCTTCCGGCGGGCGCGAGACGGATCGTTCCGCCGAGAACGCCCCGATCGAACGTGCATCCACCCGCGTCGAAAAGAACGATGTCGTCCCTTTCGAGGCGGCCGATGTCGTCGCCCGTAAGACGCGCCTCGCCTAACCGGCCGGTGAGGGTTACGAAACGGTGGCCGAGCCGTGAAATGAGACGCTTCTTCATCTCTCTTTCATGAGAAACGGCGCGCTCTCCGCCGTTGTAGGCGGCGCGGCACGCTTCGAGAACACGGCGGGGAAGGAGAAGGCGCCACGGAAGGGGCGCTCCCGCGAGAGTCGCCCTGCCGGAAAGCGCGAACCATCCGCCCGGCCCCTCCCCCCCCCATTCGGGGGCGCCCGTTTCCGTCCCCACCGCGCAAAGCGTCACCGGTTGCACACCCGCCGCAAATGCCGCCCCTTCGTTCACCGCGGCGAGAATGCGCTCCACGAAATACGCGAGCACCCCTTTTTCGATGTTCGTCGGAAGGTCGGAGACGGCTAGCTTCTCCCGATTCACGCCGATCACGCTGGAAGCCACCACTCGCGAACCGTCGATACTCGTTTCGAGAATCAGTTCGTCGCCGGCAACGCCCGTTCGGAGAAAGAAGCGGAGCCGCGCACCGTCGCCGAACACGTCTTCGCTCCGATCGGCGGTGACGATGCGCGCCGTTTCGAAACCACTCTCTTCGCGGTCACCCTCCGGCTCGAACGAAGCGAACACCCGGCGCACGGCGTCACGCAACTCGCGAAGCGCGCCGGGCGATGGAAATAGCGCCGCGTTCGAACGCTCCGCTTCCATCTCCTTCCTCGTCAAGGTAGTGATCGCTTTCGTCATGAATCAGGTCTTCCCGTGCGGCCTTTTGTTACGCTCAGATCGTGTAATCGGTACTCGAACCGGGTTTGCGATCGTCTCTTTCCGTTCCGGAACGGCTCTTCGCGGCCTCCGTTCCGCCACCCCTTTCGACACCACGCGGTTCACCGCCTTCCCCCCGTCCACCCTCGCCCGCGCCTTCGCCGGCACCGCCGGGCATCGCCCCGAACGCACCCGACGACGATTCCCCCTTCACCTCCACCGTGATCTCTCCCACGCTCAACCCCTGCGCCTCGAGACGATCCTGAAGCTGGGCGATCTCCCCTTCCAGTTTTTCCTTCGCCGCATATTGCTCCACCTGCATCACCACCTGCACGATACCGTCCTTGGTGCTCACCTTGAGATTCATCCCCTCGAACACGGTCGACTTGAGGCCGAGCCGCATCTCGGTGGCGCCCACGCGGTTCTGTCCGATGCGGACCGATTCGACGAGCTTCTGCACCAACTCGGGAGGAAGGGAGGAGCCTTTCGTTTCCTGGACCTGCTGTGCATCGTGGCGGATGGAGAAGTTCTGCTGCGACTGTCCGACCGCTTCGGTGTTCTGGTCGGCCATTTTCTTCTGCTTCACCGTCTCCCGGCGATACGTGGCGGCGAGTTTTTCCTGGCCCCGGACCGCCTCGTCCTTGATGGTGAACTTCACCGCCTCCTTCTTTCCCTTGCCGACGCCCTCCGTTCCGGTGGCCGTGCCGCCCGGCGCCTTGCCCTTCCCGCCCTGCGCCTTGCGGCCGCGGTCCGCGCCCCCACCTTTACCGTTCACCGCCCCACCTTTACCTTCACCCTCACCCTTGCCCTTCCCCTTCTTCTTCAGCACCTCATCGAATTTCGGGGCATCCTTCGATTTCTTCTTTCCCTGCTTCCTTCCGGGCGGTCTGTCCCCCGTCGGCGGGACCTGCCCGACTCCGTCCACACGGCTCATCGGTTCCTCTCCTCGCGGCGACGTTTCTCGTAAAGGGCGCTGCTGATCTCTTCGATCGACTTCTCTTCCCGCTTCATCTCCTCGCGGCGGCGCTCCTCGAGCCACTTCTCCTTCAGTTCCTCGTGAACTTTCACCTCGTTCGAGATTTCCTGGAACCGCTCGCGCACCGCGGCGAGCGCCTTCTCGGCCCGTCCCACGGCGCGTTCCTGGGCGAGGTACTTTCGCCGCTGATCGCGGTAATTTCCCTCGATGCACTCGAGGTGGTTCTTCCGCGTTCGGATATCGGCGACACTCAGCTCTCCCGCCTTCATCCCCTCCCAGTATTCGCGGCTTTGTACCTCCTTATCGCGCACCAGCGCGTCGAGTTGCGCCTGGATCGTGACGAGCGCCTCTATTTCGACGCGCACCTTCTCCTCCGCGCCGGTCAGCTCTTCCCGAACGCTCTCCTTCCGGCGGCGCACTTCGTCGAGGTAGACGTCGAGCTTGTACTTCGGCTGCTTCGCCATCGCCCTTCGCCGGTTCAGATCGATCGGAGCATTTCGACCGTCTCATCGAAAGTGAAGCTCTCATCGGTTCCCTGTTTCAGAAAAGCGGTGATCGCGTCGATCTTGTCGATCGCCTCGTCGATCTTCGGGTCGCTTCCCTTCTTATAGATATTGTAGAGAATCGCCTCGCGGTTCTCGTTGTAGAGCGAGTAGAGGTTGATCAGCCGCATCATCGCCTCTTGGTGATCCTTCCTCGTCACCTCGTTGAACACACGGCTCTTGCTCACCGTGATGTCGATCGCGGGGTAGTGGCCGGCTGCGGCGAGCGCGCGTGTGAGGATCACGTGACCGTCGAGAATCGAACGGGTTTCGTCCGCCACCGGTTCGCTCATGTCGTCCCCTTCGACGAGGACGGTGTAGAAAGCGGTGATCGATCCCTTATCGGAGTTACCGGCACGCTCGAGCAGCTTCGGCAGCTCGCTGAAAACCGACGGCGTGAAGCCGGCGCGCGCCGGCGGTTCGCCGCAGGCGAGACCGACTTCGCGCTGGGCGCGGGCGAAGCGGGTGACCGAGTCCATCATGAGCATCACCTTCTTCCCCTGGTCCCGGAAATACTCCGCAATGGCGGTGGCGACGTACGCCGCCTTGAGGCGAACGAGAGAAGGCTCGTCCGACGTGGCGACCACGACGACCGAGCGTTTCATCCCCTCTTCGCCGAGAGAGTCTTCGATGAAATCGTTCACTTCGCGTCCACGCTCGCCGATGAGGGCGATCACGTTCACTTCCGCCTCGGTGTTGCGGGCGAGCATGCCGAGGAACGTCGACTTCCCGCCTCCCGCGGCGGCGAAAAGGCCGACACGCTGCCCCTCGCCCACGGTGAGCACGCCGTCCATCGCCTTGATCCCCACGGCAAGAGGCTTGAGGATTCGCTTGCGAACGAGCGGGTCGGGGGGGGAGGCCATCACCGGGTAGACCTCGCTCGTTCCGAGGGGTCCCTTGATATGGGCGTCCCGCGGATTGCCGAGACCATCGAGGACGCGGCCGAGAAGAGTGTCGCCCACCGGTACGGTGAGACAGCTCCCGGTGGGCACCACCTCGCTTTGCATGCCGATATTCGAAAGATCGCCGAGGGGCATGAGGAGCGCCTCGCTGCGGTCGAAGCCGACCACCTCCGCCTGGAGCGGCTCGTCGTGCGCCGGGTTGTGGATCAGGCAGAGTTCCCCCACCCACGCCTCGGGAAGCACCGCCTTCACCACGATCCCCACCAGACCGGTGACGCGTCCCTTCACCTGCACCGGCGAAACGCGATCGAGCATCGCCCCGTACGATCCGAAGTCGATGGCGGGTGTTTCGGAAGAGTCGGTCATGAGAGGCTACCCCCGCTTCCCTGATGTGAGCGCCTTTTCGATCACTTTCAGCTGCGTCTCGAGCGTGGCGTCGATGATGCCGAGATCCGATTCGATGACACACCCACCGGCGGACACGTCGGGATCCTCGCGGATTTCCAGTTCCTTTCCCTTTCCTACCTCGTCGAGAAGCCGCTTCCGATCCTTCTTCAATTTCTTCATATCGGAAGGATTGACGCGGATCTCGATCCGTTCTCCGCCCCGGGCGCTGCGCATGGCGCGACCGACGATATCGGTGAACGCCGACTCATTCGCTTCGAGTTCGCGTCCGAGGATCTTCCCGGCGATCTTCACCGACAGGCCGAGAATCTCGTCGCGCGATTCTTCCAGCAGTTTCCGCTTCGTAGCCCGGAAGCCCGTGATCAGTTCGTTTAGCGAGGAGATTCCCTCTTCGTAGCCGGCGGCGCGCGCCTCCTCCCGTATGCCGTCCGCCTCGGCACGTGCCTTCTCGATGATTTCCCGCGCCTTTTCCTCCGCGCCGGCGAGAATCTGCTTCCCTTCCTCCTGCGCCAAGTGAACGTCTCGCTTGATCACCTTCCGACCGTCCGCCCCGGTCGCGCCCGGGCGATCTTCTTCGCCGGCGCCGCCGCCCTTCACGATCCTTCCTTTCATGAATCTCCTCTTGCGAGCGCCTGGGAGCTTTCCCTCGAAAGGATCGTCCCCATGCGCTCCAGGATTTCTTCGCCCACCACATCGCGATCGTCCCTTTCCCGTAGGGCGAATTCGTTGCGCCACCGGAGAAGGAAGATTCCCACGGGACGGCTCATCCTCTGGGCGAGCATCTCCGCGGTGCGGCGCGCGCAGCCCGACAGGGCGACGGCGATCTTTCCGATTCCCACCAGGCCGACAAGGTCGCCTTCGCCGCCCGCGGAGTCGACGGCGCGACGTATCAGCTCGAGCGCTCTCGCACGTGCGGGATCGGTACTCTTCTCTTCTCCTCCACCACCACCCGCCGCGTCGAGTTCGGCTTCTTCCGCGAGAAGCCGTGAAATGCCGGCGGTGTCGTCGCCGCAAGAACCTTTCAAGAGACGAAGCACCTCACGGCTCCTGTCGCCGCCGCCGATGCGCGAGATCTCACGCAGCCCGGCATCCTGGACGATTCGATACAGTTCGCTCCGGCTGAGCAGGAGCAGCGCACCCACGATGCCCTCCCTCTCCCGCTCGGCCACGAGGGCGAACCGGGAGAAGACGTGCCGCCTCAAGCGGGCGGCGAGAGCGGGGGAGGGCGGTTTCACATCGAGATCGTCGCTCTTCGCCGAGCGGAGCGCCGGCCAGAGGGCGCGGACCACCTGGCGGGCCGACTCGGGCCGCACCGCGGCGAGAAACGTCAGCACGAGCGCGGGGGGTTCTCCATCAAGGGCGTCGACGAGCCATGTCCAATGGAGATCGAGCGCGTCTTCGATGCGCGCGCGCCGCTACATGTCAAGCCACACGCTCCCGAGCGCGGCGCGCCTGTCGGGAGGGAGAAGCGAAACCGCCTCGTATTCACGCCGCATCTCGTCGCCGTCGAGAGAAGGAACGCGCGATCCGATGTCGGCGGCGGGCGGAAAGCCGGCACGGTGCGCCGCGAGAAGAAATCCCCTCGCGAAGGAAGTGCGCTCGTCGAGACGCTCCCTCTCCCGGTCTCTCATCCGATCGCTCATCCGCCGTTCCCCCCGGTCTACTCTCCCCCGTCCGCCATCTCCGCTCCCCGGGCGGCGAGTTCCGATAGTTGCCCGGTGAGAGAGCGGTTCTTCATGAGAAGCACCGCGAGAAGAACGATCATCACGCCGCACAGCGCCGCGAGAGGGAGGAACCACGCCGTGCCGGTTGCAGCACTCCTCGGAGGGTCGACCATTTTCGGCGTCACCCTCTTGGCGACCACGGTCACATGGTCCGCGCTGAGCCCCTCCACGCTGCTTGCCACGAGCTTCCTGATATCCATTTCATCGATCCGCTCTTCCGGCGGAACGCTCCCTTCGACCTTCCACTGCTTCACCATCACCGCGGCGGTCGCCCTCGGCGGCTCCTCTCCTTCCATCACCTGCCGGAGGGGGTCCTTTTCCGGTATCGAAACGTGAACCCGCGCGTCGATCACCGACGGCATCGCCTCTATGGTCGCCGCGAGTTCGCCGCAGAGCGCCTGCAGAAAGAGAGCCTTCTCCTCGGTTTCGGTGGGGATCAGTTTCGATTTGCCGAAGAACTCGGCGAATCCCTTCGGTCTCTCGCGAGGCAGGTCGTTCTCCACGAGAACCTGCCACGCATCGCTCGCGTCGCCGGGCGCCACGGTGACGGTCCACGTTTTCTCCTGGCCGCTTTCGTTCGGGATCTTCTGGGCCGCGATGCCGTTATTCCTCAGAACGACGATCACCTCGGTGGCGGCCTCTTCCGAAAGCCCCGAGTGAAGCTCCATCGTGTTGCAGCCTGTGACGACGAGAAGAAAAAGCGCGGCCATGGCGATTCGGACGGTTCGTCTCTTCATGCTTCCAATGACTCCCTCCCGGTCAGAGAACCAGACGAGAAGTTCGAGCCGGACCGATCGACCGCCGGCCTAGACGTTCGTCTGGAAGATCGTCTTCATGCCGCTCACGCTCTGCTCCACCGCCTTGCTCAGCACCTCCGTACTCTGTGCGATCCGGTGCGCGCGGATCTGGATCGAGAGCAGTTCCTGGGCGGAGAATTTCTGTCCCGACGCCATCTTGTCGAGCACCGTCTCCAGGTTCCCATACTCTACGCCAAACTCATCGAGGCGATCGACCATTTTGTCTTTCCACGCGCCTCCCTCCACGTTGGGCGATTGGCTCTTCATCTGGAGAAAGACCTCCTTCGATCGGCGGATCCGGACGGCGAAGTAGCGAACCTGCTCCGGGCGGCTGAGCGGGGCGACCTTCGTGTCGAATTCCTGTTGGAGCTTCGCCTGCTCCGCCGGAGAGATCTGGTTGATCTGCGTCTTTACGTCGGTCTGGAGGACCTGTTTCGTCGCCTCGATTTCATCCGCGGGCGTCGCGCCCTTCTGTTTCATCACCTCGTCGAATTTCGACGGCCCGGTCTTCTTCGCCCCACCCGCCTGCGAGGCGAGATCCCCACCCGCCTGGCCGATCTTGCGGATCGCGTCGCCGCCGGGGCCCTGTATCGGATCTGCCATGATGAAAATCACTCCCTTCCGATGTGAACTCTTCCGCGGACGGGCCCTTCCCCTTGTTCCGCCCGGCCCGCGCCGCATCTTCGCCACCTTATCGCGCCCGGAACCGCCGCGGTTGCGTCCTTCTCGCGGTGTCCCAACGATCAGGAAGGCGCCTCCAGGCCCTGTTCGCGGACGAGGGTGAGAAGCTTCTTGAGCGCCCTGGCGTGGAGGCGACATGTCCATGACTTCGAAAGACCGATCTTCGCCCCCGCCTCCTCCAAATTCAGATGGTTGAAGTAGTAGTCCTCGATCACCGAGCGCTCCTTCTCGTCGAGTTTCGCCACGCACGCTCTCATAACCAACGACAATTCAGCGACTTCCGTGACCTCATCCGGTAGCGCGCGCTCATCGGCGAGATCGATCGGCGCTTCGTCGCTGTTCAGCGAGAGGATCTTCGCCGCCGCGATTTTCTCGATGATGTCCTTCGTCTGTTCGATCTGCTCTTCGAGGGAAATCATACGGTGACCAGCGGCGGTGCTCTCGGTCGACTCCCGAAGGAGTTCGTTCGATGCCGAATCGTAGGTGATTTCCCTATTGGCGGAACCGCGAAACCACGACATCTTCCGGATGCCGTCGTAGATCGCACCCCTAATACGATAGTAAGCGAATGTTTTGAAAAGGATACCCCGCGAAGGATCGAAACGCCGACTCGCCTCGACGAGTCCGAGCCGGCCGAACGCGACGAGGTCGTCGATTTCGACGAAAGAGGGCAAAGAACGGAGCAGTTTCCGGGCAAGCGCCTCGACCAGCGGAAGATGCTGATCCACCAGGTTTTAAGCAGCGTGATTCACCGGCACCTCGAGCCGGAGTGAGATAGAACCCGACCGCGGCCTTTTGCCAGGCCGCCTGGTAAGAATAGCACGCCGGGGCGCGGGGGTGTCAATAAAGGGAGGAAGGGGGAATAGAGGGCGGATCGCCCCCGCGATGCGCCTGAAAACACCGGGAAAGACTCGAAATGCCCTTTTATTTCTTTACAATTATCCCGATTGCTGCTATACTTCTCAACGTCCCTCATGTAAGAGAATTGCCGCTGCGGGACGAAAGCACAAGAAACTCTAAAGTCTAAACGGAATTTTGCACTCATAGTTGATTTTCGGGGGAAATCTTCGGAAATCGGAAGGGAGGTTTTGTCTGGGCATAAATGTTCCCGTGGGCCACGGTCTTCGCGGCCGGGCCATCGAATTTCGGCCATGTTCCGCACCAAACCATAGGGAAGACAAGATGATGAAAAATGCTATCTTTCTTAGCGCAGCTCTGGTGTTGTGCGCCGGACTTGCTCCGGCATCCAATCCGCTGATCACCAACAATGTCCAGGATGTCATCGACGCCAAGAATGCCGCGATTACCCACAGCACCCTCACACCGGGACTCCCCGTGGGCGGTGAGAATATCGCAAGCGCCACTCCGATTCCGGCCCTTCCTTTCCTCGATACCGGTGACACGGGACTCTACCTCAATGACTACGACGAAGCGTGCCCTTTCACCGGATCGACGGCCCCCGATGTGGTCTACTCGTTCACACCGACCGCGGATATATCGGTCAATATCAACCTTTGCGGTGAAGGAACTCAATACGACACCAAGGTTTACGTGTACGAGAACACCGTGGGCAACGTAGTGGGCTGCAACGACGATTTCTGCTCCAACAGCTGGACGCCATACGCGTCGGCGATCGAATGCCTCCCGATGCTCGCCGGCAACACCTATTACATCGTGGTCGACGGCTATGGAACCGCATCAGGACCGTATGAACTGAGCGTCGCTGAATGTATTCCCCCCGAACCGTGCGATCCGACATGCCCTCCGAACGCTATGCTCGAGGGTGAAGCCGACTGTGCGGACGACCAGGACGACTTCTACAACGCCGGCTGCAACGGAACACCGAACACCTTCACCGATCTGCCGTGCGATGCCGATCCGAAGGTGGTTTGCGGCACATCCGGCAATTACCTGTTCGGCGGCGTGGAGTATCGGGACACCGACTGGTACCGGATTTCCTGGCCCGGCGGAACTTTGAGGGCCTCCGTCTGTGCGGCATTCCCGCCGGCGCTCGCAATTCTCGATGCCGTCTGTCCGGTGGTCAGCGACTACTGCTTCCAGACCGGCGTAGCGAACGAGGAGGTCGTCTGCGAAGTTCCCCTTTCGCCGGGTAACTACTACATATTTGTTTCCACGGTTGATTTCGTGGGAACGGCCTGCGGCTCACCCTATACCCTGACGGTCAACGGATGTCCTGGAACGGCAACAGAAGGGACATCTTGGGGAGATGTGAAAGACCTCTTCCGATAGGAACGCGGGCCACAAGCTCTCTCCACAAGGAGAGTGCTTACACGAATCGGGCGCCGGCTTTCAGTCGGCGCCCGATCGATTTGCACTCCGGAACACTGATCCGGTCTTTCGACATCAGGCGAACAGGCGAGGAAAGCGACATCGCCCTCTCTCGCCTGCTCAACAGCTTCATGTTTTACTAGCGAACGAGGTAGACCTTGCGGGTAATCGTCCGGCCGGGGGCGTTCAACCTGTAGAAGTAAACCCCCGACACCACTTCTCTGCCCCGGGAATCCCTTCCGTCCCAGGTGATCTCGAAACTGCGCCCCGTCGGCCGTCCGGCGAGCGCCCTGAGAAGCCTTCCCCGAACATCGTAAATCGCCAGCACCGACCTTTCTTCCCCGGCGGGACGGCCGAGCAGGACGGAACTCGCGCCGCGCGTGGGATTCGGGTAGGGCTTCCCGAGCTTCCATTCGCCGTCGATAAGGTCCGTTCCCCGCCCAATGCCGGTCGGGTCCCCCACATAGACCCCGCCGTTTTCCCAGGCGAGTGTGTCGAGGGGGAATCTCCGGATATTCTTGACGTTGACCTCGACAAAGGAGAGGGGGGAGTATCCGCGCGCGATCGAATGGAACGTCAGGCGGGTCAGTTCACCGGGAGGAAGGACGTAGCTCATCGCGGGAAAGATGACATCGAAGACCTGGTGCGTCCCCGAACTCTCCTCCCGGGTGAAGAACCACGTGTCGTCCGACTCGTAGGTATGCAGGTAGAGAGATCCTTCCACCGCCTGGACGAACTCGATCACCGACGGATCGAATTGAACATAGACCTGGTAGTTGGAAATCGTATCCACACCGCTGATCCACACTTGAACATCGAAGTCCTGGTTCGGGGCAACGACGGTTACGCTCGGCTGAAAAGCGGCCAGGGGTACGGCGCCGGCCGACCGGGGGAGAAAGAACAAGAGCAGAAGGATCGGCACCGACAGGGAACGTGGAAACCCGGCCCCCGGGCGATGATTTGTGCGAGTACTTTTCATGTGTATCCCCCGTCGCCGGTTTCATTGGTTGCCGGGGCGGGGGGAAGCGCCCCCCGCCCACTTTAATCTCAATCTATTTTATCATAATGATCTTGGCGGTGGATCGGTATTCTCCGGCCCTCATCCGGACGAAATACGCGCCTGTTCCGGCCTGCCGGCCGTTGTTGTCCGCCCCGTTCCAAGCTTCGGCGTAACTCCCCGCTTCCCGGCTTCGATCGACGAGGGTGCGGACGAGACGGCCGTTGGTATCGAACACCTCGATCAGCACCCGCTCCGCCCGTTTCAGTTCGTACCGAACCGTGGTGGTCGGGTTGAACGGATTGGGCCATGCGCCTGAAAGCCGGGTCACCGACGGGATCGTCCCGTCCGCGACGTCATACGCCAACTCGGTGGTGCCCATGCGGATCTCGTCGTTGGCGACTCCCCGGGCCGTCACTTCGTCGAACCGAACCGTCAGGTCGCCCTTGTCCAGGATCCTGAATTGAAGCGTGGCCACCTCGCCGGAACCATGAATCGTCTCGTCCCGTCCGAGGACGGCGAAGTCGATGCCGATTTCGCCCGGCACGACTTCCTTTCCCCAGAAGAAGGCGAATGCGTTGTCGGTGCCCATCGCCCGGTTCGGCGTGATGCCGATCAGCTCCAGGTTCTCCCGGCTATAGCTCAGACGCATGGAGGCGCCCTTCACCTCGTCGTCGTTTCCGCTCAACACGACGTTCACCGCAAACACCTGCCCCACGCCCGCCGGGGCCTCGGGGGAGAGGAGCGAGAGTGCCGGGATTCCCGCCTTGGCGGCATCGCCCGCCAGCCGCACGCGGGGACCCTTGCAGGCGGAACAGACCACGTTGAAATTCATCGCGAAGATGATGAGATCCTCGAAATCGACGATATCGTCCGGTCCCGGGATTCCCAGCCGGCTTCCATCGTCCGTGGGACCGACATCGCATTCGTTCTGCGGCCACGGAGGCGTGGATATGGTATACGCGGCGCTCAGTACGCTGATATCGTCGAAGTCGACGTCGCCGTCATAGTCGCCGCCGCCCGGTCCCGTATCGGCGTCCACGTCGCCGAGCCAGTAATTCGTGGAGCGATCCTGCGCGCTCGACGCCGCGGGGCCGTAATTCAAGGCCTGATCGAAGGCGAAGGCGGTGTAGTAGTAGATATCGCGGGCGACGATGTTGTGGTCGTCTCCCGTCGGCACGCCGAGCTGATTCGACGCTTCGCCGTCGCCGGCGTTTTCGTCGGCGGGATACGCTCCCAGGACCGCGTATTCGGGGTAATCCACACCGCCGTCATAGCGGACCACCACGCCGTAGGGGTAAAGATCCAGTCCAGACGGATCGTCCCACGACAGGGCCACGCGCTCATGGTGCGTCGCCGCCGCGAAGCCGGTGATCGCGCCGGGCGGCGTGTTGTCCGCGATGATCGCATCGCTTCCGGACGCCGTGTTGCCCACGCCGTCGATGACCGTCACGGTCACGTTCTTCGAACCATCGGACGTGAGCGTTACGTTCTGCAAAGCCACGGTCCATGTGGCCACGTTGGCGGCGTAGCTTTCCGCCTGAACCGCCGCACCGCCGGCGGCGAGCAGCGCCGAGAGATCGGCCGTGATGTCGGACGCTCCAAGAGGACCGTCGTCCGTGACGGTGGCGGTCAGTTTCAGATTGTCGGTGTCCTTCGCGTAATCGTCGGTATGGGCGAGCGTCAGGTTCTCGATCAGAACGTTCGTCACCACCGGATCGGAGACATCGACCACCAGCAGACCATCATCGGCCTCGAACCCGCTCAGCGGACCGTTCGCGCTGTCCCGAACCGCGACCACCGTGAGATCGACCGGGCTCGTCCCCTGGGAGAGACCGGTGAAGGTGATACTGAACATCGTGCCGGGACCACTCACGCCCGATTGCGCTCCTAGAAGGGCGCAGTCGACGGTGATTTCGTCGGCGCCGCTTGAATACGTGAAAAAGCGGGTCGAAGCCTGGTCGGAAAGGAGCGACCCTTCCACCACGCTTCCCGGAACGGTGCTCGCGATCGTGCCGTCCCATGAGAATTTCAGCGAGTAACCGTAGAGGAGACCGCTCCCGCCGCCGAGGTACTTCACGTCCACCGTCTTTACCGGGGACGCAACGGAAAGCGTCTCCGGATCGGCGACCACGATGATGTTCCCCGTGAACCACGGATCGTAGTCGATGTTGTCGCTTACCGCGTTACCGAGGCCGCCCGGGTTGTAAAGCCCGCCGCTTCCCGTGTCATCGCTGTTGTCGAGAGGACCGGCGGCGTCGCCCCACCAGTTTGACTCGGCCATCAGCGGTCCCCCGATCGCGCTGCTTGTTGCCGATCCCGCGGGGGCATCGCTGATCCATGCACCGAACGTGCTGTTCCCACTGATCGTATTGTTGTAAATCGAACCGGAAGGCACGTAGCACGCCATGTTGACATCGACAGCCACATACCCGGGAATATAGATTCCCTCGTTGTTCCCGGTGATCACGTTGTCATGGATATCCACGGTCCATGGAGTGACGCTCCATGCCTGGAGACCCTGGCCTTCGTCACCCTGCGCCGGAACGCCGGTGATCGTGTTATCGAACACGGTGAGGTCGGAAACATTGTTGACTTCGATGCCGGCCCAGATCCAGCCACCGCCGCCGGAGTTATCCACCCAGCCGGTCATCGTGTTCCCGCTGATCACGGCACTTGCGGTCGGCTCGTCCAGCTTCCCGCGGAATGCGATCGAACCGCCGAGCCCGGTTACCGTGTTATTCGTGAACACCACGGACGTCAGGGCGACACCCGGATAGTTGCTGCTTCCGGTATTGTCGATAACATACCAGGAGCGGAAATCCCTGATCGTGTTGTTGTCCCAGGTCCATGTGCCCGCCACGCGACCCGTGCGGCCGTAGAAGCAGTAGCGATTCGTCGCTTCTCCGTCGAGCACACAATTCCGGAGCGTAATGTCGGTCACGACGCCGCCGGGGATCATGTCGATCACCGAGTTGTGGCCCCCCGCGGGAGAATCGCCGGTCAGCGTGAAGCCATCGATGGTAACGCCTGTGAACGTTCCCGACCCGAAGACGATTCCGCCGGAAAGAAACGTGCTCGACGCACCCGACCCGAGGAGGGTGAGGCCTTGGTTGATGAGCAGCGACGCCGGATACGTCCCCGGCGCCACGTTCACCGTGCTGCCGGTCACCGCATCGATCCCCTCCTGAACCGTGGCGAAGGCGGTGTAGCCCCATACATAGTTCGTGCCGTTGGCGGTGTTGTACAGATCCACGTCCGCCTGGCCGGTGAAATCGTCGTCCACCACCACATCGGTCACGTCGTTGGTGGTGAAGTAGAGACCGGAAGAGTTTTCACCTGCGATCTCGGGGTAATGGTTGCCGGAACTGTAGACCCATCCCCCGCTCGGATCCTGTGTCGCACCGGTCCAGTATCCCATCCGGTTGATTTCGTCCTGATACGTCGCCTGGCCGAGGTTCCCCAGCGTCATCATCGCGTACGCCGTCGACTGCCAGTCTTCGTCGTCCGTGTTGGCGCCATAGCTGAAGCTGATCGCGCCCGTCGAGAATTGGCCGGCAAGGAGCCTCGATACGAGGCCGGGAATCTCGGAAGCGTACTTGTCGGCCGCGGCGAAACCGTCGATCAGCCCCGTGATACCGAGGTTGTACCACCAGAAGTTCTTGTCGGTGTACGTCGGATCCCACCCGGCGTCGGCGACGACGTCGAACAGGCCGGGATTACCGTTGAACGAATCCTCCCAGAGCGTGTCCGCCACGGCATCCGCATCGGTATCGTACCCGTTCCCCGGATAGAGGGCGTCGAGCATGGCCGCCGCGCGGGCCCATACGCCGATATCCCAGCCGATGATACCGTTCGGATAGCCCTGCGTGACGCCGCGGACATCACGAATGTAGGCCGCGAGCGCGCCGGCCGAACCGTAAGTCAGGATGCGGCCGTCATATTTCGCCCTCGCCGAATCCCGATACGTCGTCCCGCTCACGCCGGGCAGCGCGTTGTAAAGCATCAGAAAAACGAGGTCCGCCCCCGATCGGATTCCCGCATCGGCGGCCATGGCGTTCGCGGCGTCGGTCATGGCGGTGAAGAGAGAAGCATCGCCCGACTCGAGGTACGCATAGTAGATTCCCAGCGCCGATACGCCGTAGATATTCGGCGGACTCGCGCCGGTAGTGTGGAAGAACGGCTGGGCGGGAGTGTTCACCACCCAGTCCCATCCGCCGTCATCGGGATCATCGGGCGTTTCGTCAACGCCGTTTACACCGTTCCCGGCATTGTCGTCCGTAACATCCGCCTGCATCTGTCGCAGGTAGCCGGCGCCCGCCTGAAGACTCGCATCGAAATCGACAGGATCGCCCAGGGCGTTGAGCGGCAGCCGGATCTCCTCCGGCCCCCCCGGAACCGCCTGGGACGGCGCGACCCTCTCGTCCACCGGCGCCACCGGCGAAGCGAGCGCCATGCCCGCACAGATCGCCGTTGCGACGATCAGCGTCAATGATTTTCTCATGACGTTCTTCCTCCATCTGCTTGTGGGAGCTGTTTACGGATGCCGGGAAGGCGGTCCGTTCGAAGAGATCGTTATCAAGTCGCTTGTTTCTCCTCCTTCGCCGCCTGTTGCGGACACGGCGCGAATCAGCGAACCACGATCACTTTCCGCGAGATCGATTCGCCGGCGGTCTCGAGCCGGAAAAAATAGACCCCCGGTGAAACCTCCGCGCCCTTGTCATCTCTTCCGTCCCAGAACAGCTCTGACGCCGCGGCGATCGGCACGCTCTCCAGGTTCCGAACAAGCCGTCCCGAAAGATCGAACACGCCGAACACGAAAGAACCGGACAGATCCGACGGCAGACGGCGGAAAGTGATCCGTGACTCTCCCCGGGCCGGGTTCGGACGGGGATTCCCCAGCACCCAACCGCGATCGATCACCGTTCCGCCGGGAATCCCCGTGGACGCCGAGCCCACGGCGATGGTTCCGTCGGCGGTCTTGGTATCGGGAAGGGAGTCGCGGTTGATGTCCGCCACGAGCGGGACGGCGATGAAATGAAGAGGGGAAATGCCGTCCGCCAGAGCCCGGAAGCGGACTGTCGCGAGTTCTCCGGGGGGCAGAATGAAACTGAGCGCGGGGAAGATCACGTCGTAAACTTCCACCGTGCCCGGAGATGATTCGAGGTACCCGAACCACGTCTGGTTGCCTGTCGATGTGTAGAGCGACCCTTCGAGGGCCGTCTGGAATTCGATCACCGCGGGGTCGTACTCGAAGATCACATGGAACGTGGAGACCGTGTCCACCCCCGCATCGATTCCGATTACGACGTCGAACACGTTCGCCGGATCGACAAGAGTGACCCGCGGTTCGAAGGAGACTAGAGCACCCGCCGGGGAGGGCGATGCCCGCAGAAGGGCGAGGCCGAGTAAGAGCACGATAATCCCCGCCCGGACGGCCGGTTCCCTTGTCGCGATTCCTCCGATCAAACCGGGCATTCGAAACTCCGTAAGCGGCCTCCGGCGATCTTCACCGCCGGAGGCCGTAATCGACATTACTTCAACAACACGACCCGGGCGGTGCGACTGTAGGTGCCCGCCTCCATCCTGAGGAGATAGACGCCACTGCCGCTCGCCCGGCCGTCATTGTCACGACCGTCCCACGAATCGGCGTAACGACCCGCCGGGCGCTGCTCGTCCACCAGGTTTCGCACGAGACGTCCCCCGACATCGTAGATGCCGATGGTTACATGCTGTGACGCGCTCAACTCGAAGTGGATCGCCGTCGTCGGGTTGAACGGGTTCGGCACGGCACCGACAAGACGGGTCACCGACGGAACCGTGCCGCCGTTCGACAGCGCCAGGCCGGTTACGGTAACGGTGAGGTCTTCGTTCCCCACGCCGCGAAGGCGCACATCACCGAAACGGAGATCGATATGGTCCCCGGTGCCGGCCGCCCGGAACGTGAGCACGGCGATCTCGCCCGATCCATGGATCGTCCGCTCCATGCCGAGGGCGGAAAGGTCGACCCTCGCGTCTCCCCGTGAGACCCGGTCGCCCATGAAGAAGGAACCGCCTCCCGCCAGCGCATCGCTCGGACGGGCACCGACGAACTCGAGGGTATTCTCATCGAAGAGCACTTCCACACTCGCCCCCTTCACCTCGTCCACGTTCCCGTCCAGGATCAGGCTCGCCGTGAAGAATCCCTCGTCGTCGAGACTCCCTTCGAGCCGGAGCGTCGGAGAAGCGGCCTCCGTCTTCCCCGCCAGAATCACCTGGGGCGTTCTCTTGCCCGCAGGGCCGACGACGCCGTAATTCATCGCGAAGATGATCAGATCCTCGAAGTCGACCACGTCATCGGGAAGGGGAAGCCCCGTGCGGCTGAAATCATCGGTGGGACCCACATCACAACTGTTATCCCAGCTACCGCCTCCCTCGGTCTGCCAGTAGGTGGCCGAAAGAGTGCTGATATCCCCCACCCAGACCAGGCCGTCGGAACCGGTCACGTCGCCGAGCCAGTAGTTCGTTGTGCGATCGCCCTGGGCGAACGCGGCGGGAATGTTTCCGGTCGGTAACGTGCCGCCCGTCCAGTTGCCCGCGCAGTCGTGAGCGAATGCGTGATAGAAGTAGATCGAACGGTCGGTCAGCGAATCGACGAAAGCCTCCGCCGTTCCCGAGTAGACCACCGTCCCGTCCGCCGGGTTCGCCGGATACCCGGCCGCCGCCTGCAGGGCGGGCAACGAGTAGTAGTCGGGATAGCTGAACGGACTTGCCGCGCTCCACGCCTTCCGCACGACGACCACATGGTCGAAGTCGCCCCCCGGATTCGTCCAGGAGAGGTGGGTCTTGCCGTTCCCCGTGGTCGCGGTGAAGCCGCTGACCGGCGAGGGCGGCGTCGTATCCTTGATGAAATCCCACGAAACGGCGGCGCTCACGTTTCCAAAATCATCGGTGCAGTAGAGATTCACCGTGTGGGTGCCCTCACTGAGAGCGCCGAACCCGGGCAGTGTCCACGCCGCGTTCAACCACGTCGACCCCGCAAGGTTCGTGAAGAGCCCGGCATCCGACTGCCATCCCCCTCCATCGTAGTTGTAGAAGGCGTCGTCCAGGTCACCGCACACCGCGTCCGCCGAAAGATCGAGGCTCGGCGCGGAGGCCTGGCAGAGGCTGTCGGGCCACGGGTTACTCACCGTGATCGTCGGAAGCCCCGGGTCGACATAGAGGAGGCCGTCGTCCTCGAAGAAACCGCCGAGAGGCTGGTTGCTGTTATCCCTCACCGCGTTGATCGTCACGTCGATAACACTCGTATCGCATGCAAGCCCGGTGAACGCGATCGTGAAGAGCGTCCCCGGCCCGGTAACACCCGGCTGCGCCCCGAGAAGCGCCGCGTTCACGGTGATCGAGTTGCCCCCCTGCTGCTTGAAGAACTGCGCCGATCCCTGGTCGCTGAGCAGATCCCCCTCGATCACCTGCGCCGCGCTCGTGGTAACGGCCGCACCGTCCCAGGAGAAAGAGATGTTGTAGCCGTACATCAGGCCGCCGCCGCCGCCGAGATAGTCGACCGAAACGGTCTTCGTCGGATTCGTCATCGTAAGTGTCTCCGGATCGGGCACGATAATGATGTTCCCCGTGTACCAGGGATCGAAAAGGACGTCATCCGTCACGCCGACCCCCAGTCCGGACGGGTTCGCCAGCGGATGGAGCGGACCGCTCGGATCGCCCCACCAGTTGCTGCGGGCGTCGACGAGGATGCCCGTCACATTCCGAATGCCGTAACCGTCGGTGCCGCTCGGCCCGAGATTCGTAAAACTGTTCGTCCTGATGAGAACGGAGGCGGCGGAAGCGTTGTCTTCCACCTGGATCGCCGCCGCATCCGACGGAGTCTTGTGATCGAGAAGATTGCCGATCACGTTCCCCTGGACGAGCGCATCGGGGGTATTCCCTTCCAAGCCGATGCCGTGCGACCAGAGCCCGTCGAGATCATCGATGACATTGTTCAAGATCTGCGGCGCCACGGTCCGACCGGTCACTCCCGTTCCGTGGTTGATCAGGATCCCGTATGCTCCGTGTCCCACGGGCCAGGCGCTCGTATCCCCCAGGACGTGGGAGATACTGTTGTCCTGGATCAGAAGGCCGGTGATCGGTTCCGACCCGGAAGACCAGCCGACGGAGATCGCCGACACGCTCTTGTTCGCGCCTCCCGTGATGTTGCTGATCTCGTTTCTCTCGATCGTGACATCCGCCACGGGTGAGGCCGAAGAGACGATGGTGATCGCGTGAATCGCGAGACCCGCGGTGCCGTTCCCGACGCTGGTCAGCACGTTGTCGCGGATCGCGATCGTGCTGCGATCGGCGGCGTAGATCGCGCTCGATCCGGTCGGATTCGTGATCGTGAACCCGGAGATCGTGACGCTGTCGCTGTTCAGCGTCACCGCGGACCCGCCCGCACCGGCGAGGGTCGTGCTTCCGGCGCCCGCTCCCACGAGATCGACCGCCTTCGTGGCGACGATGTTGCCGGGATACGTTCCGGCCGCCACATTCACCGTGCTGCCTGAAACGAGATCGATTCCTTCCTGGATACGGCTCGCCGCGCCGCTCTGCGGGCTGTCGTCGTCCACGCTCAGGACGCTGAAGTCGCCGGAGAATCCGGGCATGTTGTACGTGCCGTCGTTGCCCATCCAAGGGGTGTAATCAACCGATCCGAGAATGGTCTCGCCCACGAGAAGGGTGCTCGTGTTCGCGTCGACGCGCGGCCGGCTGCCGGCGTGAGAGGGAAGATCTTCGCCGAAAGGCTGAACGAGTGGAGCGATCGATCGCCGGCCGCCCGCGAACGGCGTTCCCTGGACCGGCCCGGTTCCGTCGCCCCACCAGCATCCGGACGCATTGATCATCTGCGTCGGGAACTGGTTGTTGATGGCGGAGCCCGCATTGCCGCTGAAGGAGCAGTCGGAAACGTCGAAAGCGCTCACCGTGTTGGCGTTGCCCGAAAGGTCCGCGGTCCAGATTCCGTCGAGCGCGGCGCCGTTGATATTGCAGCCGCTGATATCGACGCTCAGGTTCCCATTGTTCCAGCCCGTATAGTAACCGCCCCCCCACGGGTCGATGCCCGAGCCCCACACGTCGATGCCGTCGCCGGCGGAGGCCAGGATGTCGCACCCGGCGATCGTGATATTCGGATCGCTGTTGTCGCGGCTCAGTTGCGCGCCGAGTGTCCACGTATTGCCGTGGAGATTCAGGTCGGTGAACGTGAGATTGACGGGTGAGGGGTTATTGTAGACCCAGCCCCAGTCGCTGAAATTGACGCCGCTTTCGCAGTTGAAAACCTCGTCTCCCGTCATGGCGATATCGCCCGACTCGAAAAGGAGGATTCCCGTTCCCGCCCAGTCGCTGCCCGTGAAGCCGACACCCTCGACAACATTGCCCGACGTGGTGCCGGAGGCCCCGTAACTGAGCTGGATACCGTTCCCGGCGATCGCCGAAGAAGGGATCGTGGAGACCGTGTTGCTGTCCACCGTGAATGTCGCGCCCGGCCCCATGATCAGAATTCCACCCTTCTGGAATTCGGGGATCGTGTTGCCGGAAAAATCGATGTCGATCGTGGAGGCGACGCCGTGGGTCGCCGCCAGGCTGACCACCCGCTGTGTGCCGGGCGCCGCCGAGTACGTGACATTCTCGATGCACGAGTTCGTCACCGACCCGCTCGTGTTGAACAGGAAGATACCGTAGAAGTTGTTCGCCCCCAGATCGAGGCCGTCGACGGTAATGCCGGAAATGTTCACCGTGCCGGCATCGTTCACGCCGATGCACGCATCGACGGTCCGCACCGAACTGTTCCACTGGGTTATGTCGAACGTCGTCCTGGAGACGAGAGGCACCGCCTGGATGACGGTCGACCCACATCCCGCGCCGACCAGGTCCACGCTCTTATCGATGTAAAGCTGCTCGACGTAAGTGCCCGCAAGGATGTTCACCGTGCTGCCGGCGACGGCATCGATACCGTCCTGGATCACGTTGAACGCGTCGAACTGCCAGGTGAGGTTCGGATCATAAAGATCGACGTCCGCCTGGCTGTTCCAATCATCGTCCACATATACCGTGACCGGCGCTCCGCCGGCGCCGATGATCACCTGGATCGTCGTGCTGGCGACGAGGTTATTCGCGCCGTCGTATGCGTTCAGATAGATGTCGTACGTTCCGTCAATCGTCGGGTCATAGGTGAGAGTCGGATGAATCGGAAAGAATGCGTGTCTCCACGATTGCTGGCACACATTGTTGTTCGCGATCAGGCCGGCATAGGTGGCGGAATCGGCCGCTTCCGTTCCCGCGCCGTTCAGCGTGAAGTTATCCCCGATGCTGTGATCGAAGAACGCGGCGTTCAGCGGCGGGGCGTTGGGCGTGATCGGATCGAACTCCAGAAAATCGGTCCCCTGGCTCGGATCGAAATCGATGCCCAGTCGATACGTGAAATCGTCGATCTTCATTCCCGACGAACCGGGGAAGTCGGTATTGACCGTCCAGTCGAAGTTCCATCTCTGCGACGGATCGGCGGCGAGAAGTTCGGCAAGCGTGTAGCTGTACGTGCCGTCGCCGTTGCTGTGAATCACACCGGTGTACGGGATCTTGGCGCGAATACCAAGCTCGACTCCGCCTCCCTGGTCAACCGTAAAGTATCCGTTGCTGTTGCCGCTCCCGAAGATCACGTCGGGTGTCACGTTCGCGTCGAACGTGAGGGCATCGGCCGTCCCGGCACACATCATCACGGCCAGCAGGCCGACCACAGACATCATTCCCGCATTCATTCTCATGATTCTCAGCCTTTCCTCTCGGGTTTTCGGATCACAGGCGATTTCGATATGCGAAAAGCGCCTCCCGCGGCAGACACCGCCGAAGCCGCAACAGGTAACGAATCAGCGAAGGAGGACGATCTTTCGCGAAATCAGACGGCCCGCTCCTTCAAGGCGGATGAAGTACGCTCCCGAACACACCGCGACTCCCCGGTCATCGCGGCCGTCCCACGCCAACCGGACATTCCCCCCTCCCGCGCCGGGATCGAGAACACGAATGCGTCGTCCGGCGATGTCGAATACGCCGAGCCGACAGAGTGCCCCGTCGCTTCTTCCGGTCCGGTAAAGCATGATTTCCGTCGAACCGGCCGCGGGATTCGGGAACGGCGCCCCAAGATCCCAGCCCCCCCACGGGATTTCCGCCGGACCGACCGATACGACATCTCCTACGAGGATGACGCCGCTTTCGATGGAAAGCGGCTCGATCGGATACCGGCCGATATCCTTGATCGAACAGGTGAGGATCGTCACGGGTGAGTATCCGACGCTCAATGCATGGAAATGCAGGCGGCAAAGCTCCCCCGGCGCGAGAACGAAGCTCTCGGCGGGGAAAATGACATCGAAAACCTGCCATGTTCCGAGCGATTCCTCGGTGGATTCGAACCAGCTGAAATCGCCGTAACCTTGATAGAGCGACCCTTGAACCACTTCCATCAGCTCTACCACGGTAGGGTCGAACTGTAAAATAACATTGTAATTGGAAATCGTGTCCGCTTCGGCGCTGACTCTCACATCAATGAAGAACAGATCACCCGGTTGTACGGAAGAGGTGGCGGGTGTGACCGTGACGGCGGGAATCGCCGCCGCGGCACAAGGCGATAGTACGGATACCAGGAGAAGCAGCGCCGCGCATCGAAACTGGGAGATAACCGATGTGTGCATAGGCAGATCCCGGAATTCAATTCGACAAGTTTCGAACAGGAAATCTGGCGCACCGCCGCGAAGAGCCGGATAAGAAAGAGACGCCTTTCTTCATCAATCCAAACTGTTCCACCCCGAAACGGCGTAAACATAATAGCACCGTCGATACTTTGTGTCAAAGTATTTCTTGTCCATTTTACATGAAATTCAAATAAAAACCTCGCCATGTAATGTTGCAGGTATAACGGACGGCGACGGTTCGTGCCGGCGAACGGCCCTGTCCCGGCGGGAGTTACGGGCGGGACTCGCCTGTTCTTGATCCCGGCGGCCGTGCCGATACTCTGGGAGGGGGAATATTATGATGAGCACATGGAAGGTTCGATGGCCCTTTCCGGCCGTGCCGCTCGCGCTTCTCGCGCTGCTTCTCGTCGCCGGGTGCGGGGGGGGCGGGGGGGGCGCGCCGGTCGCCGGCGGAGAGGACGCGATCGTCCAGGAGGGACCGTTCCTCTACGACGGATCGCTCCACGAGCCCCTCGGAGATTTCCGGATCACCGATCTGCGCAGCCGGATGGTCGAAACGGACGACGGGGACAGCATCGATACGTATGCGTCGAAGGAGGACTACGAAGCCAGGGACCTGACTCTCTTCCACGAACCGGGCGCGACCGGCCGACCGGTGGTTCTCTTCATTCACGGCGGCGGATGGACCGACGGCTACAGGGAGTGGTATCACTATACCGCCGAAGCGTTTACCGGTGAAATGGGATATGTCACCGTGGTCGCCAACTACCGTCTCACGTCGGACCAGGTCTTCCCTTCATCGATCTGCCCGACGCGGGAGTCGGAAGCGCCCGACGCCGAAGAGAAGGCGGCATGGTATCCCGATAATCTACGGGATTGCGCCGACGCGCTCGCGTGGACCGCCGACCACGTGGAAGAGTACGGCGGCGATCCGAATGAGATCTTCCTCTTCGGGCACTCCGCCGGCGGACATCTCGTCTCCCTCCTCGCCCTCCACGACGATTACGACTCTCTCCGCGCCCGGATCCGCGGGGTGATCTCCATGAGCGGCGCCTACGATCTCGGCGATCTGAACGACGCCATGTTCGGCACGGTTCTCGATCTCACCTTCGACACCCACACCAACGCGGCGGTGCTCTCGGAAGCGTCGCCGGAAACGTATGTCGCCGCCGGGGATTCCCTCCCACCTTTCCTGGTGCTCTACTGCGAAGACGAACTCCCCTCGCTCACGTCCGAGGCGCTCTCGTTCATCGCTCTTCTCGAAAACACCGGCCACGAGGTGGAAAGCGAATACCTGGCCGGCTACAGCCATGTTAGCGAGATGAACGCCATCGAGTTCTCCTACGAAGCCCCCACGGCGCGGATCATCCGATTCATCGAGGATCGTGTGGCGGAGGACGGTCCCTGACGGTCCGCTCGGACCGGCGCGTTTCCGCGGCACGGAAAAGTTTCTCGACGGCGGCCGACCCGAGCAGCTTCGCGACGAGCGCCAGATCGAGTCCCGGCAGGTGGGCGCGTAGGATCGCCAGCGTGATGGCAACCAGGCGCGAAACATCGTGATGAATGAGGTAGACCGGCTCCCATGCCGGCTGGAACCGCTCCTTGAATCTGAAGAGCGTCCGAAAATCGTAGTACTTGTCGAAACGCTCGAAAATGCGTCCGAGCGCCCACGGGACGAACGATTCCTCGCCGTCCCGATCGACACCGGCGAGCGGTGCCACCGAGAGACTCGCCATCTCCTCGCCCCGTTCCTTGAACGTCAACAGGCTCATGCCGATGACGAATTCCATCACCCCGCTCATCGCGCCGGAGCGCCGTCGCATCAGGTCGAGAACCCGGCCGTTTCGCGCATAAACGGGCAACCAGTCGACGTAGGCGTGCACCGAACCGCTCCCGTCGACCGCGGCGGCGGTGATCACCCTCGGATCATCCACGTCTTCGGTGCGTCCCAGCGTGAATCCCATTTCGGGGAGATTCTTCCGTGACGTCCACTCTTTGCTGATTTCGGTCATCTGCTCCCTGAGATCCGACGGGATCGTGCCTCCTTCGAAAATCATGAAGCGGACGCCTTCCCGCCTCGCTCGATTGATCGCCGTTCGCACGTTCTGCCAGCGCTTTCCCTTGAAGTCGAGCGATCGGAGGGGGATGACCGAATCCTCGCCGATCTGCAGCGATTCGTAACCGATGCGAAGATACGTATCCCGATCGGCGATCGATGCGGCATAGAACACATGATCCCATCCGTTCCGATCGGTGAATCGGGCGAACGCCGCGATGGTTTCCGATTTCAGGTTGTCGGGGCCGATCGGATCGCCGAGCGCGATGGCGATTCCGGAACAGACCCGATAGGAGATGTAACACCCCCGATCCGGGCCGAAGAAGAGGGAGTTCCCTTCTTGAAGCGTCATGTAGGATGTGCCGTTCCAGCCGTAAAGAGCAAGGAGCTTGCCGGCGTGTTCGGCATCCGTGTAGTCGGCGGCAGGTGCCGCGGGACGGCGGATGAAACGGGTGAGCGCGTATAGCAGACCGACCCAGGCCACAAGGGGGATCGATCCCATGAACCATTCGGCCCTCCTGCTGATCGGCGTGAGGAATCGTTCGTCGAGAAAAAGGAGACGCCGTCCCAACTCCCCGATCGCGGCCGTCCAGCCGAATGGTTCCTCGAATCCGGTACGAAGAACGTAGAATCCCACGAGTGCATACAACGGAACGAAGCACACGACCCACGCGATCGCCCGCCGGCCCGCTCGGGCGGTCGGTCCCGGCGAGGATGCCGTGAACTCGGCACGCCAATGCACGAGAAGCCATAGAAAGGTCGCGGCGATGACCGCCTCGAGCCTGGTGATCCCCAGGTGCAGTTGCAGGGCGATCGATACCACGAGAAACACCATGGCGGCCCGCCACGCCGAGCGCTGCCGTGTGGCCAGACCGGGGGCGATGACGAGCAGGGCGATTCCGGTGGCAAGTAGAAGATGGCGCGGCCAGGGGAGACCTCCGACGGGAACCCACTCTTCCAGGCGGGCGAGTCCCGGATGCCGGGCCAGCAGAAACGCTCCCAGAAAATTGATGATCCCCACGATTCCGACCGCCCACGCCACGAGCCAGGGGCGTTGCCGGCGCGCCACCATCGGGCGAACGGCGAGTACCGGCTGAAGTCGGGCGGCTCGTTTGAGAAAGAAACGCCCTACCAGCGCTCCCGCGGCGAAGGCGAGGAGATGCTCCACGTCCCAGACCTGTGGATCCAGCGCGAAGAGAAGTATCTGTGCCGAAAGCAGAAGGATGTACATATTCCGCCGGAACCTATCGGGCAGAAAAGCCAGAACCGCTCCGGCACACCCCATCACGCCGTTCGACGCACCGACATCCCTGACACCCGAAAGATCGGTCGCCCAGGCGGCGCCGAGCTTTCCGAGACCACCGAGAAGCAGCGGCGCGAAGAGGAAGCCGGCCAGATGTCCCG
>JAJRWB010000021.1 GCA_024276995.1 Candidatus Eiseniibacteriota bacterium
CGATTTGGATGAAAAAATCGCCCCCCATGGGGGGCGTCCCGCCTGAGAGGCGGGACCGGCCGAGCCCTGCCAGGACTCCGTCCTGCCAGGGGCCCCTCGGCCGTCAGACCACGCGACAACTACCCTGACACAGGGGGTGGATGTCCTGACTTCGGCGCTGGTAATCCGTCAGCTCCTGCCCTGGCATGAAAACCTGAAGAAGCGACAGGTGAAGGCTCCGGAGATCTACATCTCCGATACAGGTCTATTGCACACCCTGCTGGGCCTGAAGACGATGTCCGAACTGGAGGCCCACCCTAAGCTGGGAGCCTCCTGGGAGGGATTCGTTCTCGGGGAGATCATTCACCAGCTGCGCGCACGGCCCGAAGAATGTTATTTCTGGGCGACGCATGCCGGGGCTGAGCTGGATCTGCTTGTGGTGAGAGGGAGATCGAGGAAGGGATTCAAGATCAGGCGAACCGTCTCTCCTGCAGTGACGAAATCCATGAGAGTCGCTATGGCAGATCTGCGCCTCGACAATCTGGATGTGATCCATGCCGGCGAGAACAGTTTCCCGCTGACCGAGAAGATTCGGGCGGTATCGATCTCTCGCCTTCTGGAAGACCTCAAGCCCCTGAAATGAGTCTTCCCGAGATGCCTGTCCCACCGGGACTGTGTGGATGGCCGGAACACCGCCGGCGATGAAATCGTCTCGGGCGCCTACTTCCTGCGCTTCGAATCTGCGGGTGCGGCGCTGACCAGGAAGATCACGCTGGTCCGCTGATTATCGAAACATGAAATTCATGCGCAGGCCATCGGCAATCCTGCGTACCGATGCGGATTCGTGTTATAATATTGAGAACGTTCTCCCCCTATTCGAAGTCCGTGTCCGAATGGTGAGGCTTCCGGCGGAGGCCGGAATCAGAAAGCGAGTACGGTGAAGGCACTCAACGCCCTCCTCCTGCTGGCGGCGCTCGGCGTAGCCACGGCCACGTACGCCGTGCCCGTCACTTTCCAGGTCCGCATGGGGTACCAGATCGGTCTCGGTACTTTCGACCCGGCCAACGACTTCGTCGATCTCGCCGGCACGTTCAACAGCTGGGGCACCAACCCGCTCACACCCCTCGCCGACCCGGACGGTGACACGACATACGAGGTCACCCTCACCGGCTTCACGCCGTCGGAGCAGATCGAGTTCAAGTTTCGGATCAACGGTCTTTGGGACGGCACGGAGGAGTTCCCCGGCGGCGGAGCGAACCGCGTTCACGTCGTGGGGGCGACGAACGATACGATCGTGGTCTGGTACAACGACTACGTGCCGAATGACGGTACCGGCCCGCTCTACTGGTGGAACGACGCGGTATTCTATGAAATCTTCGTCCGCAGTTTCTTCGACAGCGACGGCGACGGCATCGGCGACCTCCAGGGGTTGATGCAGAAACTCGACTATCTCAACGACGGGGATCCCGCGACAAAGGACGACCTGGGCATCACCGGCATCTGGCTCATGCCGATCAACGACGCGCCGAGCTATCACGGTTACGACGCCGTCGACTACCGCACCATCAACCCGGACTACGGAACGATGGCCGATTTCATCGCGTTCCTGAACGCGGCTCACGCACGCGGCATCAAGGTGATCATCGATTACGTGATGAACCACTGTTCGGATCAGCACCCCTGGTTCGTGGCGGCCTCTCAAAACGATCCGGTGTACCGTGATTACTTCCGATGGTCGCCGAGCGACCCGGGGGAGATCGGTCCGTGGGGCCAGAACGTCTGGCATCCGGGTTCGTCCGACTGGTATTACGGCCTCTTCACGAGCACCATGCCGGACCTCAATTACGGCACGCAGGCGGTGAAGGACGAAATGTTCGCCACAGCCACATATTGGCTCGACACGGTGGGCGTCGACGGCTTCCGCCTCGATGCCGTTCTCTACATCGTGGAGGAGGGGAGCCAATTACAGAACACGGCGTCGACGTTGCAGTTCTGGAACGACTTCAACACCCATGTGAAAGCGGTGAAACCCGATGTTCTCTCGGTCGGCGAGGCTTGGACGTCGAGCAGCATCGTGCTCCAATATGTCACGCAAAACCGCCTCGACTTCTGTTTCGAGTTCGATCTTTCCTACGCGATGCTCGGCGCGGTGAATGGGAGCGACGCGGGCTATCTCTCGACCAAGGCGGACCAAGTATACAATTCGTATCCGAACCTCCAGTTCGGGACATTCCTCACGAACCACGACCAGGACCGTGTCATGGACGTTTTCGGTTTCGACGAGGGGAAGGCGAAGGTGGCGGCGGGGATCTACCTAACCCTGCCGGGCGTTCCGTTCATCTACTATGGCGAGGAGATCGGCATGACCGGCAGCGGTGATCACCTGAATATCCGTACCCCTCAACAGTGGACCGGCGGGGCGAACGCCGGTTTCACCACCGGTACGCCATGGCAGGCGATCAACGGCAACTACGGGCAGTACAACATCGCCGCCGAGGGGGCGGACTCGACCTCGCTCCTTCGCTGGTACCGGGACTTGATCGACGTGCGCAACGGCTCGGTCGCGCTGCGGCGCGGCAACCATAGGCCGCTCGGAAGCTCTGCGACGCCGGTCCTGGCGTTCGTACGAAGCGATCCGGTGGAAACCGTTCTTTGTCTTGCCAACACGGCATCCACGACTCAAAGCGGCGTCACCCTCACCGGTTCGGCGAACAGTCTCGTTCCCGGCAACCAGACGATGGTCAACCTCCTCGCGCCGGGCGATACGCTCACCGTCACGATCACCGCGGCGTACGAGATCACCGGCGTCGGCTTGGCGCCCTACGAGGTGGCGATCTACCGATTCCTGAGCGACACCGTCGTCGATTCGGGTGGTGACATCGTACCTTCTTCCCGTCTCCGACTCGAACCGAACTACCCCAATCCCTTCAATCCCTCGACGATGATCCGTTACTCCCTGCCCGGCCGCGCCGAGATCCGTCTCACCCTCTACGACGTCACCGGCCGCGAAATCGCGGTGCTTCGCGAAGGGATGGAAGACGAGGGATCTCATGAAGTGCGCTGGGACGGCAAGGGCGGCGACGGGAGGCCGGTCGCGACGGGCGTCTACTTCGTCCGTCTCACCGCCGGCGACGAGACGAGAACTTCCAGGATGATGATCGTCAGGTAGGCCCGGCACTTCCCGGGCGCCTTGGGCGATCGAGACGACCGGCCGAATCGGTTTCACTCGACATACGAGAATGTCGTCGATACAATCGCCAATAGATAGGACGGGGTAAATATTTCGAACTATTGTGGCGGAAGCCTATGCTTGACGACCCGAGGGGCGGTCGGGAGATCATGCCGAACCTGTATTCCGCACACGCACCGGGCGGGATCCGGCATTCCATCCCGCCGGGCCCGGTGAGATCCACAGGCATAACCGGTTCCGGCCGTGTGATCGATCGGTCACGGGTCCCGGCGTCTCCTTCGGGTTTTACACTCATCGAGCTGATGATCGTCCTCGTGGTCGTCGGGATCCTCGCCGCCATCGCCATACCCAACTTCCTTTCCATGCAAGACCGGGCCCGGGAAGCGAGGGTGAAGGCGTGTATGCACAACCTGCAGTGCGCTATCGAAGATTACGCCGTAACGAGCGGCGGAATCTATCCTACATCGGCTCAGAAGGCGATCATTCGAGGACTTCACCAGCAGGGCGACTGGCCGATCAACCCATTTACGAATCAGAGACTGACCGACGCGGAAGTCCATTTCGATTCGGACCCGGTCGCGCCGGGCGAACTTGCGGTGAATCCGGCCAAGACATGTGGATATAGGATCAAGGGCTACGGCAAGTCGGGGCTTCTATCTCTTACGCTGAGTATCGGCACATCGGATTGCATCGGTACCGAGGGGGAGGAGGGCGATGGCGGCGATGGTGACGGCCACGGTGACGGCGATGGCGGTGACGGCGGTGACGATTGAATCTTCTCCGATGGGCCGGTATCGCTATCGCACGAGCATCAGCTTGCGCATGTCTGTTTCATCGCCGCTTCGCAGCCGGCAGAAGTAAAGACCGCTCGCCACCGGCTCTCCCGCGGCGTTTCTCCCGTTCCACATGACCTCGTAATCTCCCGGACGGCGCGATTCATCGAGAAGATTGCGGACCAGGCTCCCGGTGACGGAGTAAAGATCGATCTGCACAAATCCCGATTGCCCGACGAAGAATGAAATGCGGGTACTCGGATTGAAGGGATTGGGGGAAGCGGAAGATATCCGGGCGGATGCGATCGGCACGAGAACCGGTGTGGCGCCGGCGGTCGACGTGGCGGGATCGAAGATGGCTTCAACCCACTCGGGATGATCGATGAAAGGGTTCCGGTTCCCCTGGTAGGCGTAGACGACGTCGTTGCGATTGCGTTCCTTGTCGTCCACCGGATCATCGAGATTCCATTGGAGCAGTGTCACCAGCATGCCCATGTAGGCGACCGCTTCGTTGCTGCCGGTCTGTGAGGCGAGGATCAGGTTCACATCGTCGGTGAGGATGAGGTCGGGTTCGGTGCCGCCGCCCTCGTAGCGGACATCCATGTAAAACTGGGCACGCGCCACGTCGCCGCGTCGCCCGGCCCACGTCTCCCAGACGCCGACCGGCGAGTAGACCTGTGACAGGTTCGTACCGCTCTCGCCGTTGTACGTGTCGGCGGGATAGCTGTTACAGGCGAAGGTGCAATCGTCGTAAACACGTGATTCGCGGGTGCTGTTATACCCGATGTCGCACAGGAAAAGATGGTGGCAATCGGTGTACGGCAAGTTAGTCGACCCGTCGTTGGGGAACCCGTAGCCCTTCGGCCAAGTGTGCTCTCTATTATAGAGGGTGTTTCCTCCGCCGACCTTGACATAGGTTCTGTTCCGATACACGTCCAGGATGTTGCTTGCGTTGAGCGGGTCCTCGTCGGCGAGTTCGAGCACATCCCACGTGTCTGTCGACGATGACGTATATGGAATCTTTGTGTGCCCGTCGATGACGGCATGCAGCGTCGATCGAAGCGTTTCGGGGGTGGATGTGTCGACGGAATCGTAGTAACCGGCCGGCGGCGCGGCCATCGTCGCACCGGCGATGAGCACCGCCGGCAGAATGGATCGCAGAATCGGCTTGAGCAAGGATCGGACGAAGGAAAATCGAGTCGTCATGATGTGTCACCTGGTGGGAGCGAATGTGAATTCAGCGTTTCGTCCATCATTATACCACATTCGCCATGACGAACCGATCTTCCCGGCGTGGTATTATGGATGCGGTCGTGCGCACCCGCCGCAGGGCCGTGCGGGGTGGTGGAATCGGGCTTGTCCGGAGGGAACACCGTGCAAAGAGAGGGTCCGACGCATAGGCCGCTTCTCATCGGCTTGCTGGTCGCACTGGCCGCCGCCGCGCTCTTCACCGTGGCGCGCCTGAGATCACCCGCCGACCCCCGCCACGTCATCATGATCTCGCTCGACACGACCCGCGCGGATCATCTCGGCTGCTACGGAAACAGGTGGATCCGCACCCCGAACATCGACGCCCTCGCCGGCGAGTCGATCATTCTGGCCGATTTCCTGACCGCCGCCACGACGACGCTCGCGTCCCACACGTCGTTGTTCACCGGAAAATACCCGCACTCTCACGGCGTTCCCCGGAATGGATTCCGGATCGACGGCCGGAACGTGATGATCCCGGAAATCTTCCGCGACGCCGGTTTCACGACGGTGGGTTTCATCGGCTCGTTCGCTCTCGATAAGCGGTTCGGTTTCGCGCAGGGCTTCGCCCATTTCGACCAGGATTTCGATATCGAGGTGGGAAGGGGCGGGTACGACCAGAACCAGCGTTCGGCCGAAAAGGTCACCGATGCGGTGATCCGGTACCTTGGCGAAGGGGAAGTGCCCGAGAGGCTCTTCCTTTTCGTTCACTATTTCGATCCCCACATGCCCTACAGTCCGCCTCCGCCGTATAACACGATGTACGATTCGATCCTCGTGGATCGGGCTGATGGTCCGAAGAATCATCCGGCCTGGCTGCCCGGAAAACCTCCCCTCGTGAGCCGGCGGCTCCTGTCCGGCTATGCCGGCGAGATTTCATACATGGATAAACACGTAGGACGGCTGCTCGACTTTCTGCGCCGCCGCGGGATTCTCGATGACGCCGTTCTTGTGATGACAAGCGATCACGGCGAAAACTTCGGCGACGCGCCGGGCGGATTGCCCTTTTATCATGGCCTTACCGTGTACGAGCCGGAGGCCCGGGTCGCGGGTCTGATCCGTCTGCCGAACGGGAGGCATGGAGGGACACGCCACGAAGGCGTGGTCGGAAGCGTGGATATTCTCCCCACACTGGTCCGGTTTTTCGGCCTGCCGGTGCCGGAGGGAATCGACGGCAAGGCGCTCGATCTCAACAAGCTGAAGGAGACCCCGCGCGGCGCCTGTTTCTCCGAGGCCACCCAGCCGAGGGAAGAGGTCGAGGTCGATTCCCTCTGGTTCAACGCGCGCAAGGCTCGCTGCGTCCGTCTGGGGAAGATGAAATACATCGAGACACTTTACGTGAACCGGGAGGAGCTGTTCGACCTGTCGAACGATCCGAACGAGCGGCGCAACCTGCTGGCCGGTTCGGCCGGTTCCGATCTCGGCGCCGGAGATTTGCGCGCACTCCTCTCCGAATGGGACGCATCCGCCCGGCCGCTGCCGACCGAATTCGATCAGGAGCGGAAAGAGGAGACGATGCGCCGCTTGCGGGCGCTCGGCTATCTCGGCCGATCCGGGGACGGGGAGGGGCGGGAAGAATGACAAGGAAGAATCTCGCGCCGCTGCTCGCGCTCCCGCTCCTCCTTTCCTCCTGCGGAAACGATGGAGGGTTGGACAGCGCGATCATCATTCTGATCGACACCTGTCGCTATGATGAAATCGGAATGGTTACGCCCCAGGGAGCGGTAACACCCTTCCTCGATCGATTTGCCGAGAGCGCGACCGTGTTCTCCAGGGCGACGGCGCAATCGCCATGGACGCTCCCTTCCACCGCGACGCTTCTCACATCTCTTTACCCCACCGTGCACGGAGCGGTCGGGCACTATCCCTACTTCGCGAAGATCCGCACCGGCGTGGAAACGGGACCGGAGCTGCTGAACCGGGCGGGGCTCGCGACAGCCGCATTCGTCAACAGCGCCTTCCTCGATCCGGTCCTGGGATTGGACCGGGGATTCGATACGTACGATTATGTGCCGGCGTCGAAGATCGATTTGCGCACGGCGAAAGAGACTTTCCGTGTTGCGGAAGATTGGCTCGAACAAAACGAAAGCCGCCCGTTCTTTCTCCTGGTCCATCTCTTCGACCCACACATGGCCTACGATCCGCCCGAACCGTTCTGCTCCCGTTTCCTCCGTGACTACCGGGGCGATCTCGAACCCCCTTTCGGCGATCTGAGGCGTTGGAGGGAAGAGATGCCGGACCCCGACAGGCGTATCTTCGCTCGTGCGCTCTACCACGCCGAAGTCGCGGCGGTCGATCAGGCGTGCGGCGAATTCCTCGAGTGGTTCGGAAAGAGGCGGATCTCGAAACGTACGGTGATGGTCGTGACCTCCGATCACGGCGAGGAGTTCTGGGATCATGGTCAATTCGAGCACGGGCACACGCTATACGAAGAGTTGATCCATGTCCCGCTCCTGATCCGCGCGCCCGGCCGGGGATGGCCTGAGACGATCACGAAACGTGTCGGCCTGATCGACGTCATGCCGACGATCTTCGGCCTGCTCGGCGTCGACATCCCCGGCTCCTTCCATGGCGAATCGCTCGTGCCGCTCATGGACGGCGGTGTTTCGCGAAAGGCTTATGCTGAGGCGCTTCTCTACGGTTACGAATGGAAGGCCGTCTTGGACGACCGGTACGAATTCATGTACCAGTCGCACGGCGATCGACGCCTCCTGTTCGACCTCGATGCCGACTCTCTTGAGAGGAACTCGATCGCGGCCGATGACCCTGCACGGGTGGGCAGGATGGCCGAGTCGCTTTCGGAATGGTTTACGAATAATGTAAAACGGGCCGGCGGGGAGCCGCAGGGCGGCGAGATCGTCGACATGGACGAAGAGGTGATCCGGAAACTTCGCGCCCTCGGGTACGTGGACTAATGGGAATGCCGCCCGCGGCCTGGTAGGGACGTTCGATGTAGGATGCGGGCGGACCACTGAGCGTCCCCCCCCGCGAGCGACAGAATATAGGTTGACTTCATCCAATCATTGCTTAAATTCTGGTCGGAGCCGCTCCCCGGATCGCGTCCCGGGACGTCGGGTCTTGCGGGCGGCAGCTCATCGCCAACATTCACGACCCCGGCAAGGAGAAGACCGATGAAATCCGTATATCGTAACCCCCTTTTACCGGCGATCGTAACTCTCCTGCTCGGGGTGGGGACGGTTCTCGCGAATCCATGCGTCGAGTGCCACACGCAAGAGTCGCCGGGCATCGTCCAGGATTGGAAGCTGAGCGCCCACGCGCGCAACGAGGTCGGGTGCGACGTTTGTCACGGCGATGATCATATGAGCGCCGACGATGTGGCGAACGCGGCGCTTCCCACGCCGGACGTGTGTGCCGACTGTCACGAGGACCAGGTGAACCAGTTCAAGAAGGGGAAACACGCCCTCGCCTGGGCGGCGATGAACGCAATGCCAACGACCCACTGGAAGCCGATGGAGATGATCGAGGGACAGCGCGGGTGCGGCGGGTGCCACAAGATCGGCATCAAGAGCGAAGAGGATATGAAGAAACTAAAGGCGGAAGGCGCCGGTTTCGGCGTGGCGTCGTGCGATGCCTGTCACACGCGCCACCTCTTCTCGGCCGAAGAGGCGCGCCAGCCACAGGCTTGCCAAACGTGCCACATGGGCTTCGATCATCCGCAATGGGAGATGTATTCGTCGTCGAAGCACGGTGTCCGCAAGATGTTGAAACAGATCGGTGTTCTTCCGGAGAGCGCCGCCGCGCCGACGTGCCAGACGTGCCATATGCAGGAAGGAAATCACGAGGTCCGCACGGCTTGGGGCTTCCTCGGAGTGCGCACCAACGGCCTCACGCCCTACCCTGGAACGAGTGACGAATGGTGGACGAACCAGGTGACGATCCTGCAGGCCCTCGGCGTTCTCGATCCCGACGGAAACCCGACGGGTCGTCTCGACGTGGTAGCGTCCGCCGATGTGGCGCGGTTGAGCGCCGAGGCGTTCGACGCGGAGCGGACGAAGATGATCGAAACGTGCGGGCAGTGTCATTCCGAGAACTTCGCCCGGGGGGAACTGGAAAAAGGCGACGCCCTTATCGAGGCGGGCGACAAGGTTTTCGCCGAGGCGATCCGCGTGGTGGCGGGACTCTACAAGGACGGGATTCTCGAAAAACCGGAGAGTTACGCGTATGCGTTCCCCGACCTCCTCACCTTCCACGATGCGCCGACGTCGATCGAGCAGCGACTGTTCGTGATGCACCTGAAGCACCGGATGCGTCTCTTCCAGGGTGCGTTCCACCAGAACCCCGACTACTCCCTCTGGTACGGCTGGAATGAAATGCAGATGGACCTGACCGATATCAAGGAGATGGCGGCGGAAATGAGGAAGGTGCACTAGCGTCTCCGCCCCGATCGATCATGACGCAATGCTGAAAGCGGTTCTCTTCCGGCTCGTTGCGGTGACGGCGTCGCTCCTCTTGGCGCTCGTCGTTCTCGAGGGCGTGTTTCGCGTGTTTGGAATCCGGGGCACCGACCACGCTCCGAGGGTGGATCGTTTTCTCGACGCCGCCGGCCGTCCGGGAAAGATTCGATACCGGTCTGCGAACTCCACGATCATCAGCCGGTACGATTCGAACCCGCGTGGTTACTTCGACGAAGCGAACGAAATCCGTCACGAGCACAATTCCCTCGGGTTCAGGGATGGGGAGCATTCAAGGGAAAAGCCGCCCGGCACGTTTCGTATCGTCGGGCTGGGGGACAGCTTCCTGTGGGGGCAGGGGGTGAAGTTCGAGGATATCTGTATCAACGTGCTGGCCCGCCGGCTCGGCGGCGATCTCGCTCCTCTTCGCGTGGAGGCGATCAACTTGGCTGTGAGCGGGATCGACACCGCGGCGGAAGAGTACCTGCTCGAGAATACAGGGATCCGATACGATCCCGACCTGGTGATCGTCCATTTCGTTCCGAACGACATCGACCGGTCGGTCGATCTCTATTCGGGCGATTTCAACACGATTCTCCGGAGCGAAGACGTTCTCTCCGAACGATCCTATCTCTGGAGCTGGATCCGGCGGCGCTGCATGGCGACGAGAACCGCGCGCCGGCACATCGACCGCGTGGTCGCCGGCGCCATGAGCAACGACGCACGTTGGAAAGCGACGTGCGATGCGCTCGATGGGATCGGTCGGATCTGCGCCGAAAAGAAGGTCCGGCTCCTGGTGGTGATCTTTCCGTTCTTCTACAGGCTCGACGACGACTATCCTTTCCAGGCGATTCATGATCAAATCGCCGATTATTGCCGAAGCCGCGGGATCGACGTGCTCGATCTGAAGCCGTTCTACCGCGGCTATCACGGGCCGGAGCTATGGGTCCATCCCGTCGATCAGCATCCCAACGAAACGGCGCACCGGATCGCGGCCGACGCGATTCGGGATCATCTTCTGGCGGCTCTGAAGAGCCGCTAATCGACGTAACCGAGTGATCGAAGCTCACGCCTCATGTCGTCGTCGATCCCATCGATTCCCGGCGTTTCATCGCCGGGCCTTCGCGCCGCCGGCCGGATTCGTCCCAGATGTGACCGGAGCTTCCGCACGACATCCGGTCGTTCGTCCGCGATGTTCAGGCGTTGCATCGGGTCGGCGGAAAGGTCGTTCAGCTCCACCGAACCGTCGCTTCCGATCGTGAGCCTCATCCTTCCCCGACGCACCGTAACGAACGATCGTTCCAGCCGCGCCCGGTCGAACGTGAGATTGATCCGCGCCAGAAGACGAACCAGCGCCTTCGGCGGCCCGGCATACTCGCTGATGACGGGTCGCATCTCCGGCAGGGCAGGCCCGAAAAGCGAGCGGCACCGCGGTGGGATCTCGGCGTTTCGCACGCCGGCCGCCTCGAGAAGGGTCGGGAAGAGATCGCATAGCATCACCGGATCGTCACGGATTCCGCTCGGCGCTCTTCCCGGCGAGCGGATGATGAGAGGAACGGCGAGGAGCGTCTCGTGGAGATCGTACTGGTGCTCGAGCAGGCCGTGTTCGCCCAGGTTTTCGCCGTGGTCGGACGTGATGATCAGGACCGATCGATCGTAGAGACCATGCTCTTTCAGAAGATCGACGAGGCGCGAGACGAGCTGGTCGGCGAGATTCACATCGCCCGCATAGAGGCGCGACACTACTTCGAGAGGAATCATCTCTTCGATATGTTTGCCGGAGTTCACCTCGTTCGCGTAATCACCGGAGACGACGAGGTCGGGCGGGAGGTCGGCGAGTTCTCGATCGCGATACTCCCGGGGAGGATCGTAGGGGAGGTGGGCCTCGAGAAGATTCACGAAGAGGAAGAACGGACGTTCGTCCCGCCGATCGGATAGCCACCGGGCGATATTCCCGATCGTCTCCTTCCCCCCCTGGTCCCGGCGGGGGAAGTCCTTCACCTCGGCGAGCGCCTTCTTCTGCTGTTCGAAACCGCGGAGGAGGCCGGAAAACTCTTCGCTCAACCAGGGATTGCTGTAGAACGCGGCGGTTTCGTAGCCGTTTTCGCCGAGGATTCCGGCGAGTGTCGGCGCGGTCGTATCGAGAACGGGGTTTGCGCCGGTGCATCGATGGCCGGAGGGGAGGAGACCGGTGAAGAGCGATGCGTGGGCGGGCACGGTCCACGGTGCCGTGCTCCACGCGTGGGTGAACACGGTGCCTTCGCCGGCGATCCGGTCGAGCGTGGGCGTGCAATCGGTGAAAGACGGCGAACCGACGCCGCACGGCGTGTGATCGCGGCGCACCGTGTCGATCACGACGAGGACGAGGTTCGGCCTGTCGGGACGACGGGAGCAGCCCGCGCCCGAACCGATGAAAGCGGCGAGGAGGAGCAGGAGGCGGGCGTTCTGATTCACGCGGATGAACCGGATCATGGCCGGAATCTACCCCGATCGGGCCGCCACTGTCCAGAAAAGCGCCCGGGAACGAATGGTCCCCGGGCGCCCTTCGATTATCGATCAAGCCTTCAGGCGAATCGACCCGCTACCAGCGGTTGCGACCGCCGCCGCCGCGATCCTCGCGCTGCCGCGCCTCGTTGACCGTCAGCGCGCGCTCGCCCATCATGGTGCCGTTGAGGGCGCCCATGGCGGCCTCTCCGCCGTCGCTCATCTCGATGAAGCCGAATCCGCGCGGCCGGCCTGTATCACGATCGGTGATCAGACTGATCGAGTCGACGTTTCCGTGCTTCTCGAACATTTCGCGCACTTCCGTTTCGGTGGCGGTGAAAGGCAGGTTTCCAACGTACAGTTTCATTTACGAACTCCAATTCCATTCCGTCCCATGATTCCTGAACTGACGAGCCGCACCGGCCACATGCCGGCCGCTCCTCGATCCGGTTCGGGGTTCGACGCTTTTTCTTCGCGACATCCCGGACCCGGCTGATAGCTTCGAATTCGCTCTCCAGTACCAAGTTTCGAATCAACGGGGACGTAAACGGCGAGTCGATTCGGCAGGAAAAATCCAACGCTATAATTTGAGTATCGACACAAAGACGCCGGAAATCAAGCAGAATCTTCACGCCGCTCTTTTTCCAGGAAGATCGGGATATGTCCGAAGCCGACGAGTCGCCCCTCCGCTTCGTCCCAGAGCCTGTATCGGAGCGATTTCAGGCTGGACAGAAGGGTGAGCTGCCTGGCGCGCCGGAAAATGGCGTTCGACTCGTGACACTTCCTCAGGAAGTAGTTCGGGATCCTCGGGCTCAGGTGGTGAACGTGGTGAAAGCCGATACTCCCGGTGAACCAGCGCAGGACCGCCGGGAGGTTGTAGAATGACGACCCGTGAAGCGCTTCCGTGACGTAATCCCACTGCCCGCGACGCGCCCAGTACGTTCCTTCGAACTGGTGCTGCACGTAGAAGAGCCAGACACCCGCCGTCGCCGCGAGGAGCATGACGGGAACCTGGATCATCAGGTAGGCCTTGATGCCGATCGTCAGGCTCGCGACGGCGATGATCGCGCCGATCGCAAGGTTCGTTTTGAGAGTGCTCCAGCGCGCACGCACGCCATCGGCCGGTCGCCAGTAGCGATATTCGATGAAGAAGGTGTACGCCGGACCGATGCCGAACATGACGATCGGATGGCGATAGATGCGGTAATAGAGGCGTTTCCACTTCGGGAGCGCGAGGTACTCCCGCACGGTGAGCGTCCATACGTCACCATACCCCCGCCCGTCGAGGTCGCCCGCCGAGGCGTGATGCCTGGCGTGCATGTGGCTCCAGTAGTACGACGGCATGAACGTCAACACGCCGGTGCAAAAACCGACGAGGCGGTTAGCCGCGCGCGAGCGGAAGAATGCCCCGTGACCGCAGTCGTGGAAGATGATGAAGATCCGCGCCAAGAATCCGGCCGCGGGGACGGCGATGGCGAGTGAAATCCACCATGAAATGTCGAGAGTCAGGTACATCGCGGTGAGAAGGGCGAAGTAGGGAAGAATCGTGTTGGTCAGCTGCCATACGCTTCGCGCGGTGCTCGGCTGTTCATACGGCGATACGGCGCGGCGCCACTCCGGCCCGGGTGCTTCCGATCTGTTCAATTCGGTACAATCTCCTTTCCCGCCGCCGGCTCCGGCGACGGACTCCAGTAAGTATAGTGACATCCGCCGCGATTCGCCCGTCCCCCGGTGGGCGAAGGCGACATTCCTCACGGGAACCGCCGGTTTCGTGGTACGATCGCACCGACTCCCGGTGGCTTTCCATCGGGGCTTTCGGATCCGGTTCCTCGGCCTTTGACCGGATTACCGGACATCCATGCCCTTTCTCGACTGCGCGGAGCGGTCGGCTGGACAGGCGGGTCTCCCATTCGAGGGAGCCGGGGACGGAACGTGAAGATTCCAGAGCTGAAACTGAGGGGCCTGACCGCAAAGATCCCCATCGTCCAGGGGGGGATGGGTGTGAGGGTCTCTCTCTCCTCTCTCGCGTCGGCGGTCGCGAATCAGGGCGGAATCGGCACGCTCTCTTCGATCGGCCTCGGCGACCTCAAGGCGACGAAGAAAGATAACGAGGGGATCTCGCGCGAGGCGCTTCTGCGCGAAATCGGGAAGGCCCGAAGCCTGACCGACGGTCTTCTCGCCGTGAACGTCATGGGCGCGCTGAGCAACGCCGCGGACCTGGTCAAGACGGCGGTGGCCGGCGGAATTCGAATCATCGTGTTCGGCGCCGGGCTGCCGACCCGGCTTCCCCGGATCTGCCCCGATCCGGACGTAAACCTCATTCCGATCATCAGCTCCGGCCGCGTTGCCCGGCTGATCCTGCGAAGCTGGGAGTCGCGCTACGATCGGACCGTGGACGCCTTCATCATCGAGGGTCCCCTGGCGGGAGGACATCTCGGGTTTTCGGTGGAACAGCTCAAGCACCCCGAGAACTACTCCCTCGAAGGGATTCTGTCCGAAGTCCTCGAGATCATCAAACCGTACGAAGACAGGTTTGGACGTCGAATACCGATCATCGTGGCCGGCGGTATCTACACGGGAAGCGACATCGGGCGGATGCTGACGCTCGGCGCGTCGGCCGTCCAGATGGGAACCCGCTTCGTCGCCACCGACGAGTGCGACGCGTCGGACGAATTCAAGCAGGCATATATCGCGGCGAAGGAAGACGATATCGTGATCATCGAGAGCCCCGTCGGCATGCCGGGCCGCGCGATCCGGAACGAGTTCCTCGAGCGGCTCGATCGGAACGGCAAGACGAAGGTCAAGTGCCCGTACCGTTGTCTCACTTCGTGCAAGGCGGAAAGCGCGAGGTACTGTATCGCCGACGCGCTGGTGAATTCATGTTTCGGCGATATCGACAGGGGGCTCATCTTCGCCGGGCGCAACGCGTTCCGGGTGAAGAAGATCACCACGGTGAAAAAGCTCGTGGGCGAACTCCTGGCCGGACTGGCCGCCTTCGGCGAGGGCGATCCAGGTGCGGCGCCCGATCGGGGGGCGATGGCGATGCCCTGTCGGGAGGCGGGCCGTGATGAAAACGAACAGGGCGCGGATGTGGGAGGCACGGAAGTGCGGGGCGGGATGATCAGGGCGAAGTTCGGTCGTGAGGGGGAAACGATTCATGATGATTCGCTCCCTCGTCCTCCACGACGAGAAGACCCTTCCCTTCGATGAAACGGCTCGATCGAGCCGAGTGTTTCATGTTTATGTGCGTGGCATCGTCCACGGGCGATCGGGACGTGAACACGTGCGGGTTCGACCACGCGCCGGCGGGCGATCCTCTCTCCGAGATTCCGTCAATCCATGGAATGACGACACCTGTTGAAGGAGCAACCGGAATGACGGGTCCACACCCTCGGCCGAGAATCTTCATCGTTCTTTTCGCATGGATCGCAACCGCCTCGGTCGCCGGCGCCCAAGGTTTCGCACCCGAACTCCTGAGTACGGCGACCACCATCGCGGCGCCGCAATATACCGATATCAAGATCGACGCGAGCGGCAATCCCCACGTGGCCTATACCGTGGAAGGGCTGGGGGGGAACGCGACGCTCCGGTATGCACGCAAGTCGGGCGGCGTATGGACTTACGCGAGCCGGAATGTAGGAACGACGATCGAGTTTTGCTCCATCGATCTCGATGGAAACGGGGATGCCCATTTCGCGGTGCGGGGCGGGGCCTACCCGGATTACATGCTCATCTATTACAAGTACTCCGGCGGTATCTGGACGACCGAAGTCCCGGACATGCCGGACGTAGTGGCGGGCGATACCCTTACCGGTAACTGGCCCGACATTGTGCTCAATTCGAACGACGAACCGTTCATCAGCTACCAGAGAATCAACGACGTGGCGGGGACCGATGGCGACCTCTACGTGATCAACAAGGTCGGTGGTGTGTGGACGAGGGAGAAGGCGGACGGCGGTCCCAACAGGGATCTGGGGAAGTATTCATCGATCGCTCTCAATCCGGCGGGCAAGCCGCGGGTCGCCTACTACGACGCGACCAACGGTGACCTGAGATTCGCGAGGAGAGTGGCGGTCAATATCTGGGGATACGCCATTGTCGATGCATTGCCGAACGTGGGGACATGGGTCGATTTGGCGGTCGACGGGAGTGGGATGGCTCATATCAGTTATATCAACGAAATCACGCACGCGGTGCGCTACGCGAGACAGTCGGGCGTATCGTGGATCACCGAATCGGTACCCGACGCCGACAGCGCGGCGACGGGGGGTACCGCCATCGCCGTCGACTCTCTCGGCAACCCCCACATCGCCTACTTCGACACTTTGGCGCAGCAGTTCCGTCACGTGTGGAAACAAGGAGGTGTGTGGACGGGCGAATATATCGACAATGCCGGTGACCGCGGATGGCGATGCGCCCTCGCTCTCGACAGCGGCGGCGATCCCCACGCGAGCTATCTCGAGAACGTCACCGAAGACGTCTACTACGCGACGTACGCCACGACCATCGGTGTTCCGCTCGGGGAAGTCGCCGGCGCGCTTTCGCTTCGCGCCTATCCGAACCCGATGGTGAACGGTGCCCCCGTCCGGGTGCATTACTCGATCGGAAGGGATGCTCTCCCGGGAGAGATCTCCGGTATCGATGTCTACGATGTGTCGGGAAGGCGTGTCCGCTCCCTTCTCGACCGTGTCACGACAAGTGGTGTCGCCACGTGGGACGGCCGGACCGATCACGGGCTGCCCGCCGCGCCGGGAGTCTATTTCGTCCGTGTCCGGGGAAACGGGACGGCTCGCTCCGCCCGGATCGAACTGATCCGGTAAAAGATTCGGCCCTGCGAGGTGGGTGAACTGGACTCCGGCGCACCGCCGGGTGTAACCTTGAAGCCGACTTGAACTCATCTCCCCGGGAGGGCCGCCCATCGACGACCGGTTCACCATCGGCGAGCTTTCGAAAGAGGCGGACACGCCGACCTCCACGATCCGCTACTACGAAAAGGAAGGGCTCCTTCAGCCGGCGGGCCGGACGGAGGGGAATTACCGCTTCTATCATGGCGAGCACGTAGAGCGTCTCCGTTTCATCCGGGCGGCGAAGTCGTCGGGTCTCACGCTGGGCGATATCGGCGCGCTCCTTTCCTTTCGCGACGGTGTTACCAGCCCGTGCGACGAGGTCGGCGAGTTGCTCCGTACGAGACTCCGGTCGGTGGAGGGGCAGATGAAAGAACTCCGCCACGTCCGGAGGGTGCTCCGGTCGTTCCTGGCGGCGTGCGAGGCGGCCGGCGCGGGAGGGGAGTGCCCCGTGATAGAGAATCTGAGTCTTGCCGCAAGAAAACGGATACCAAGAGAGTCCAACTGATTGAAAATCAATAGAAAATCTCCTCTGGACCTTTAAGTCTACTTCAAGGTGTATCTTTGGAGGTAGACAAGCCGGCCGATCGCCGGGAGGAGGAAGTCATGAACGTGCGGATTCTCTATTTCGAAGGATGTCCGAACCACGAGCCGACGGTCGACCTGGTCCGCGACGTGCTGGCCGGTGCCGGCGCCGATGCGGATGTGGAGATCGTGGAAGTGAAGGACGCGGAAGACGCGAAACGTCTCCATTTCTTCGGCTCGCCCACCGTGCAGGTCGATGGTGTCGACATCGATCCGGGTGTTCGGGAGAGCACCGATTATGCGTTCGGATGCAGGATGTACGGCACGTCGAGTGTTCCACCGCGGCGCCTCCTCGAAGAGGCGATCTCGGGCGGAACGAAAGCATGAACGGTGCACCGGAAAGCGGTCGGGGCATGAGAATCGCGGCGGGCGGATCGGTGCTCGCGGCGCTTCTGGCCTCGGCGTGCTGCTGGCTTCCCCTCCTTCTTCTCGTGTTCGGAGTGTCGGCGCTGGGGGTTTCGGCCGCCTTTGAGAAGGTCCGCCCCCTCTTTCTTATCGTCGCGGCGTTGCTCCTCGTGGTCGGGTTCCACCTGACCTACTTCCGGAAGGAGAAGTGTGCTCCAGGCTCGGCGTGCGACGTACCGAACCGGAAGCTCCGCCGTCTCAACCGGATCATGCTCTGGACGGCCGCGGTGATGGTCGCGCTTTTCGCCTTCTTTCCGAACTATGTCGGGATCCTTCTCGGTGGCGGCGATGCCGGCGCCTCGGCGGCGGCGGGAATCGATCCTGCACAGGAGATTCATCTCGCCATCGACGGCATGACTTGCGCGGCGTGCGCCGTGCAGATCGAAAAGACCCTTCGCGCCGTGCCCGGCGTGAACGCCGCCGACGTCCATTACGATGACGGGAGCGCCCGCGTGGTCGTCGATGCGGTATCCCCGCCGTCGAGATCGCAGCTTGCGGCCGCGGTGGAAGAAGCGGGGTATTCGCTCCGCGAGCCGTAAGAGGGGGGTTCTGTTGGCTGGCGGGAAGGCGGAGTTCGATGAAACGTTCACATCGAGAGCATCCCGGCGGGCATCGGGCTCCATCCTGATCGTCGTCCCGATCGCGCCTTTTCTTCTCATGCTCTTCCTCTTCCGCCCGTTCGTCATCGACGATACGTACATCACTTTTCGGTATGCGCAGAATCTCGTCGACGCGGGCGTAGCGAGCTACAACGCCGATGACGGCGCGCCGGTGGAGGGGTATACCAGCTTCCTTTGGCTGGTGATCGCGGCGGTCGCGATCCGGGCGAACGCCGATCCGCTCGTGGTGGTGCGCGTCTTCTCCGTTTTCGCCGGCATCGGTGCGATCGTCCTCCTTCGTCTTCTCGCGCTGCGTCTGTGCGGCGACCGGCGTCTTTCCCTTCTTCCCCCCGTTCTTCTCGCGGTGAGCGCCGAGTTCGCCATGTGGACCGTAGCCGGGCTGGAGACGACTTTCTTCGTTTTTCTTCTTCTCCTTTCGCTCCATCTTCTCTTTCGCGAAGTGGATCGAGGGGGAACGCCGCTCTGGGCGGTGTCGTTCGCCCTTCTCGCTCTTACGCGGCCCGAGGGGGTTGCCTTCTTCGCGGCGGCGTTCGTCTATCGCTTCGCGGTTTCCCTTCGTGAGCCATTGTCGCCGCGCCGCCGGGCGGGCACCCTCTTGTTCGCGGCCTTTCTTTTCACGCTGGTCTACGGACCATACTTTCTCTGGCGTTATAGCTACTATCACCTCCCCCTGCCGAACACTTTCTATGCGAAACATGGAGGGGGTAGGGGCGCCGACTATGTGACCGGATTCCTCGCCTATTGCGCCCCGGTGGTACTTCTCGCCCTGGCGGCCCCCTTCGCCACGAGGAGGAGCTTGCGCGACAAGCACGTCGCCGCGACGATCGTGTTGCTCTGGGCGATCGTGCTGATCGATCTCGCCGCCGTTTGGAACGTGCGGGCGGCGATGGCGTGGGATTGGCGGCTCTTGATCCATCTCGCCCCGCTCTTCTTCGTCGCCGCGGTCGTCCCCTTGAGCCGCTTCGCGACCGACCGGGGCCGTGTGCGCAGGATGACCGTCGCGGCGATCACGATCTTCCTGGTCGCCTGGACCGCCCACCCCGATCTTCTCCGCGGGCGAATCGCCGATTGTCGCGCCACGGGTGACGGACTCCGCGCGGCGCATATCGAACTCGGCCGACTCCTCGGGAGGGTGCTCGAGCCCGGAACACCGGTGGTTCTCGTCGACAGCGGTGCGATCGCTTACTATTCGAAACTGCCGTGCATCGACATCGCCGGTATTCCCCTCAACAACCGGGCGCTCACACTCGGCATATACGAGGAGCAGGATCTGTGGGCCGCCGCGCCGGGAGGAATCGCTTTGCGCGGCACCGAAGAGGGGGCGATCTCCGACCGTCCGATGTACAGGCGCGTTCTCGAGAGCGCCCTGAAGAGAGGATTCATCCGCTACACAGGCGCACGCTACAAGGACGACTACTATATCTGGGTGTTCGTCGATCCTTCACGTCTGATCGAAAAAGGCTGATCGGCGCGTCAACTGACGAGGGTCATTTTCCGATGAGCGCTCTTCCCGTCCACCGTCGTGCGGGCGAAATAGACGCCCGATCCGACCGCCTCACCCCTTTCGTTCGAGCCGTCCCGGGTGAATTCGTGTCGGCCCGCCTGAAGAGGGCCGTCGGCGACGGCAAGATCCCGGATGAATCGGGAGGGATTCTCTTTCATCCGATCGGCGAAGTACCGGCTGTCGGGGACTTCACGAACCAGGATCGAACAGATCCGCCCGGCGCTCTTTCCGATCGAGTCGGTCACCGTGACGACGAAGGGATACATCCCTTCAACGGCGGCGGTTCCGAAAACTCCTCCCGTGGCCGTCTCGATATCCATCCCCTCCGGCAGGCCGGTCTGGGACCAGCTATACGGCGAATAGCCGCCCGTCGCCGTGAAGAAGATGTTCGCGTTGTACGGCTTTCCCGGCCGTGCGATGGGAAGGGGACAGAAAGGGGGCGATGGATCCACCGCCAGGGGAGGAGGGCAGGTGAGCGGCCGGCACCGGACGAGGTGGCCCTCCAGCACTTCATGCGGGGAAAAAGCGTGTCGAGGCCTGTCGGCCACCACTCGACAGGCCGAATGGCCACGTTGTTCCAGACGGCCGGAGTGGTGTATACAAACGTATCGTTCACCACGGTGAGCGAGTCGTACACGCAGAACGTTATACCCCCGCAAAGGAGACTGTCCGACAGATCATCGATATATACATCCACCGTGTCCCACATGCCGACGACGGCGGTTCCGACCCCCATGTCGATATCCGGGGTGCACGACAGATCACCGTCGCGATCGAGACCGATATACTGGGCGCCGGTAAGAGTGCAGGAAATAACAAGAGTGACGATGGCGAGGAAGAGGGAGCGCATGGATGACACCTTTGTTCTACATGTACCGGACCCCGGCGAGGGATGGAAGCCGCGTGATGATCGTCGCCAGGCGGCATCCGGAAGGATAACACGGTTCGGGCAGTGTGTAAAGCTTTTATCCCCCGTCGGTTTCGTCGATACCGCGCCGTTTCCTCCGTATTCCGCGACGAAACATTTCCGCCCACTCCCTGGCGATCCTTCCTATACTGAAATCGATCACGATCGAGGACAACCGAATGATGAGAGGAACTCCCGTGCCGATATCTCCGTTCCGTGTCGCCGCCGCGCAGGTGACACCTATCTATCTCAACCGTGAACAGACCGTCGACAAGGCGTGTTTTTTCGTCGAGCGGGCCGCCGCGGAGGGGGCGCGATTCGTCGTCTTCCCCGAGACGTTCATCCCGGGCTATCCCGACTGGGTCTGGGTCGTGCCGAACCACCTTTCGACCGTTCTGAATCCGCTTTACGCGCGGCTTCTCGAAAGCGCGGTAACCTTGCGCGGTGAGGCGGTATCGCGACTTTGCGCCGTTGCGAAGGAGCACGGCGTTCACATCTGCATCGGTGTTCATGAAAGAAACGACGAGGCGAGCGGGGCGAGTCTCTACAACACGCTCCTGTTCATCGACGACACCGTAAAGATCGCCGGCCGCCGCCGGAAGCTGATGCCCACCGGCGCGGAGCGCCTCGTCTGGGCGCAGGGAGACGGCGCTGGTCTCGACGCGATCCGCACCCCTTTTGCGAAGATCGGCGGCCTGATCTGCTGGGAAAACCTGATGCCCCTTGCGCGCCAGGCGCTCTACAATGCCGGCGTCGAGATCCTGGCGGCGCCGACCTGGGACAGGAGCGATTCGTGGATCGACTCGATGCGCCACATCGCCCGCGAGGGGGGCGCCTTCGTGATCAGCTGCTGCATGCCTCTCAGGATCGACGATCTTCCCGATGATTGCGGATTCAAGGAGTTCTATCCCGAGGGCCGTGAGTGGATCAACGCCGGGAAGAGCTGTGTCATCAACCCGAAGGGGAAGGTGATCGCCGGACCTCTCGATGGGGAGGAAGGACTCGTGATCGCCGAGGTCGATTTGACCGAGATCGCCTCGGCGAAACGGATGTTCGACGTGGCGGGACACTATGCCAGGCCCGACGTCTTCCGCTTTTCGGTGAACCGGCCCGGCGGCGCGGATTGAACGAGATAGTCGATCGTTTTTCCCCCTCTTCCGCCCCCCCGCCTTCGCCTCTTCGGCGATCGGCCGAGCGTGGAAGCGCATGTCGTCACATGCACGATTGGACCGGAATGAGAAAGCTGTCCGTGATGTTCGCGCTCTGCCTGATCGTGATCGGTTCGCCGGTGCGTGCCGGGACGGAAGTCGAGCTGAAATCGAAGGCTGCGAAAATCACCCTCACCGGAAGGGTTCACACCCAGTTCAACACGTCATCGGTGGATCGACAGATCGGCTCGGAGTTCTTGATCCGGAGAGCGCGGATCACCGCCGAGGTGAAGCTCAACGATTACGTCAGCGGGAAGGTGCAGCCCGACTACGGCTCGGGGAAGATCTCCCTGAAGGACGCATATATGAAGCTTCGCCAAGCAGCGAATCTCTCGATCAAGATCGGACAGTTCAAACGTCCCTTCGACCTCTTCGAACTCACATCCTCCACGAAGATTCTCGTCATCGAGCGTGGTGGGAAGATCCGAGGCGCTTCGGTGGTCTCCTACTCGACGCTCTCGGAAGGACTCGGTTACGCCGATCGGGATATCGGCGTCGAAGCGGATCTGAAAAGCCCGGGCGGCAGGTTCTCCCTGGCCGTCGCCGTCACCAATGGAACGGGCCCGAACAAGGTTCCGAGCGAGACCGACGATGCCATCGGAGAGAAACAGTTCACCGCCCGCTCACGAATCAAGCCGGTCGTCGGAACGGACATCACCTTCGCCCTCGGCGCCACGCTCCGTCCCCATACCCTTCCCGGCACGGCGATCACGAAAAGCGGCGCGACGGTCGATCTCGACGTGGCCTACTCGCCGGCCGTGGAGTTCTCCGTGGAGTACGGCGATTTCAAGCGCGGTCCCCACATGCAGGCGGGCATTCTCCGGGGAGCGAACTGGGAGGCGAACCGGGCGGATCCTCCCGGCTTCGTGGCGGCCCAGTGGATCGGGACCTACAAGAAACCTCTCGACGGCGAGTACGTTCAGGCCGTGGAACCGCTAGTGCGCGTAAGCTATGCCGATCCGGATACCGAAACGGAAAACGACGGCGGGATTCTCGTCACACCCGGCGTGCAGTTCTTCTTCGTCGGCAGGAACAAGATCGCCGTGAACGTCGACGTGTTCATTCCCGATGACGACGGCAAAGACACCGATTATGCCGTGCGGGCGCAGTCGTTCGTTCATTTCTAGCGTGAGAGACGCATCTCACGAAACCCGGAAAAGGTGACAATCGATGGATCGCCTGGAGGCGCTGAGAAGGGGTGCCGCCCTGGGCGTGGGCAAGGGAAATCCCTTAAAACGGCACCACGGTCCGCTTCAGGGCGAGAAAAGGCTCATGAAGAGACATTCGTCGCCGATAGAAAATGTTAGTGGCACTATCGTTTTCCAATAAACTTGAAACGCCCGAAGACGGAGAAATCGATGAATCTTACGGCAACCCAAGGGCTTGACCTCGATAGCTTCAGGGACGAAGGCACGGAGAAGAAGGAATCGGAAACCTCCTTCGCGACGGCCGAGCGCGGGGCGCTCGACCGTGTGGTGGACAGGGAGAGAACGGCGAGGAAGATCATGGCCGATCTCGACGATCTTCCCTCGCTCCCCAACGTGATCAGCGAAGTGATGCGCATGGCGAACGACCCGGCGACGAATGCCTCCGATTTCGACACCATCGTGAGAAACGATCAGGCTCTCGCCGCAAAAGTGCTTCGCCTGGTGAATTCGTCGTTCTTCGCCCTTCCGAATCCGGTGAACAATATCTCGCAGGCGATCGTGATTCTCGGTTTCCGGACGCTCAAGAGCGTCGTCCTGGCGGCAAGCACGAGCCGCCTCCTCGACGGACCGCTCTCGATCTACGGTCTCGAGCCGGGGGGACTCTGGAAACACTCGATCTGCGCCGCATCGGCGGCCCGGCTGATCGCCCGGAAGGCAGGTTTTTCACCGGAGGAAGAAGAGGAACTCTTCGTCGCCGGCCTCCTCCACGACGTAGGCAAGATCATCCTCATCCGGCATATTTCCGGCATGGAAACGATCTTCCGAGACGCGCTGGTTCATTCGGGCGGCGACCCCGTCCCGGCCGAAGAAGAGCTGTTCGGCATCTCCCACCCGGAGGTTGGCCGGCTGATGGCATCGAGGTGGAATCTCTCGCCCGAGCTGGGAGGGCTGATCGGCGGCCACCACGAGCGTTCCAATTCCATGGACGATCGGCATCTCGCGGTCGTCCGGATGGCCGACACGTGCTGCAACCTCATCGGTATCGGTAGAACCGGAAGACCGGCCGAGGCGTTCGACATGACGGCGGCATTCTCCGAGGTCGCCGCCCCTCTCGACCTGGTGGACGCGGAGGCGGAGATCCTGGCGGATCTCGATGAGGTGCTCGCCGATCTCGGCGAAATCATCCATTCCGTGGCAAGCTGAGAGCAGGCGTGGCTTACCCATCGAAAGCCGGGGAAGGAGGCGTCGCGATCCTCGCGGCGAACCGTGAGGATTCTCTTTCCTCGTCACTCAGCGTGAAGGAGCTTCTGGAGAATCTCTCCTCGTCCCTCGAAGAGGGCGCGGACCGAGGATACACGATCCTCTTTCACCAGCCGGAAGGAGGCGGTTTCTCGGTGTTCGCCTCCCACGGCACGGAATGCGGGCGGATCATCGACCCGGAAGCCGCAGGCGCACTACGCCTCTTCTACCGATCCGCGGAGAAGGACGATCTTCTCCGGGATGCGCCCCCTCTGTGGAAGGGATCCCCTCCGATCATTGCCGCGTTCCCCCTCGTCTTCCGCGGGAGGAAGTATGGTCTCTTTCTCCTCCACGGCGCGTCGGGAACGGATCTTCCTGTCTGGCGCCGCCGCGTGGCGGTTCTTTCCGCCGAACTGGTGAAGACGCAGATGCTCGATGCGGCGGACAACGAATGCGCCGCGATCCGGATGAAGCTCGACGCCCTCAACGAAGCGGGGAAGCTAGTCGGTTTCGTCGACCTCGACACCCTCCTTCCACGGTTGATGGAGCTTTCGCTCCGCATCATGAACGCCCAGGTGGGCGCGATCGTTCTCGCCGAAGAGAACGGCTTTCACGGGGGGGTGGAGTGGGGGCTCACGGAAGAGATCCTGGCGAACCTTCGCACACAGGGAGGGGGTTCCTTCATCGCGGCCGCCATGGCGAAGGGGGAACCGATTCTGATTCCTCATGCCGCTTCATCCGATCAGGTAGACACGTCGGGGTCGGACGTGTGCGTCACGTCGCTTCTCACGGTGCCGCTGACGTTTCAAGACAAGACGCTCGGTCTCATCGTGATCGCCAACGGGAATGCCGGCGGCCTCGACCGTTCCCAGTCGGAAGTGCTCTCTACGATCGCGAACATTTCCGCTGCGGCGGTGGACAACGCGATTCTCTACAAGAATTCTCTGAAACATGAACGGATTTCGGCGGAAATACAGCTGGCGAGCACGATTCAGAAATCGCTCCTTCCCGAAACGCCCCCCGTTATGGAGGGTGTCGATATCGACGGTTGGAGTATGGCGTGCACGGAAACCGGCGGAGATTACTACGACTATTTCCCGATGGACGATGGAAAGATCGGTATTGTCATCGGCGACGCCACCGGACACGGCATGGGTGCGGCGCTGATGATGTTCATCGTTCGCTCGACGCTGTATGCGCTGTTGATGCAAAGCAGCGATCTGACCCATGTCGTCTCCACCATGAATGACAGGGTCGAGCGCGATACCCAGGACGACCGGTTCATGACGTTCTTCTTCGGCATTCTCGACAGGAAGAGCGGACGGATTTCCTACACGAGCGCAGGCCACGACCCTCCCGCGCTCTTCCGCCCCGGTACGGGCGACTTCATCGAGTTGAAGAGCACCGGCATACCGCTCGGTATCATGGCCGGCTCCGTGTTCACCGAGGAAAGTGCCGAGCTGCGACCGGGAGACTGCCTCGTGTTCGGCACCGACGGGATCTGGGAAGCGCGCAACCCGGCGGGTGAGCGGTACGGCTGTCGGCGGCTTCGCGACCTGATAGCGCGCCACCACAGGGAAGACGCCCGTGAAATCAGCGCGGTCGTGCGTGACGATATCCTCCGGTTCCGCGGTGCGGGAAGCCAACTCGACGATATCACCGCCGTGTTCGTCAAGGTCGTCTGACCCCTTAAGTTCGGATTCCCCCGATATAGAATCGGATTCTCCCGCCGATAAGTGGATCAGCCCCGGCGCGCCGTGAGAGACACGACAATGCCGGCGCCGGGGTTTGCTTCACAAGCGAGGAGAGGAGAAAATGCGACGATTCGCTGTTGCCGGAATCGCGATGTCTTGCGTCGTCTTGGCGATTCCCATTGCCGCCCACGCCCAGTCGCTGACTGTCGGGAAGGTATTGCAAACCCCCGTTCCGATTTCGGGAAGGACGAGCACGTCGATCAATCTCGGCCCCACGGTCACGCCGGTGCCGTGCGAGGTTGGGAACCCGACGGGAATTGCGTTCGCCGTGGGCGGTTTCATGATGCCCCCCGAGGAATATGCCCTTCTCATCAGCCCGGGGGAGGAATGTCCCGACTGCCCGGCGGGAATCGACCTGATCAGCATTCATATTTACTTGTCGACCGACAGCTCGTGTTCCATCGTTCTCACACCCGACGTCCGGAATGCCGTGACCGTTCCGGGAACACCCTGCCTGCAACCCGGGGAAAAGCTGTGCTAAACGACCGTCTTCCAGGTCGATCTCCCCGGCGCCGGGATTTGGGATATCGGTCTTCCCGTGACCTGCCCATGCCTCGACCCAAGCAGTTCCTATTTTCTGAACATCGGCATTGAAAGCGCCCTGTGCGACAACGGAGATGTGCCGAGCTTGATCATCGACGGTAGTCCGTCGCTGTGCACGAGCTGGAATCTCTACCAATCCTCGTGGGACGATATCATTGCCACATACGGTTTCCCTGGAAACCTGAGCATCTACGCCGATGCAAACTGTTGCCAGGGAACGAGCACGGAAGAGACGTCCTGGGGGGGGATCAAGAAACTTTACCGCCGGTAGTTCCCCTTCGATCTCGCCGCCCTCCCGCCCGGGATCGCATGCGACCGGGCACCCCGTTTTCACCTGTGGGGATGGGGGAGGGCGGTTTTTTTCGCGCATATTCTCCCGGCGAAGGGGAAAAGACTGTATCGTTGTTCACCATGGCTGAACACTCCTTCCCGATCTCCGATCGCCGGCGCACCGTCCGGCGCGTCCTGCCGGCGGTGCTGATCGCTCCGTTCGTTCTCTTCGCCGGTTGCGGCCAAGGAGGGTCGGGGCGCGAAGTATCGTCCGGTGGTGCCGATGGCGGGGCGACCGGCCGCCCCGGCTTCGTAGGACGGCAGGCGTGCATCCCCTGTCACCGCGACGAGTACGACGCCTGGCTCGGATCGGACCATGACCGGTCGATGCAGGTCGTGTCGGACAGCACCGTGCTCGGCGATTTCGACAACGCCGAGTTCGAGGACGACGGGGAAAAAGCGGTCTTCTATCGGAGGGACGGCGGTTTCTTCGTGCGGACCGACGGCGCCGACGGCCAACCGGCCGATTTCGAGATACTTTATACTTTCGGTTTCGAGCCCTTGCAGCAGTACCTCGTTCCTTTCCCGGATGGAAGAGTGCAGGCGCTCACCATCGCCTGGAACTCCGTGAAGGGGGAGTGGTTCTCTCTCTACCCGGATCGTCGCATCGAACCGGGAGAGTGGCTTCACTGGACCGGCGGTGCGGAAACATGGAACGGCATGTGCGCCGAATGTCACTCGACGAATCTCGTCAAGCGGTTCGACGGTACCTCGAGGACGTTTTCCACAACGTGGTCGGAGATCGACGTGAGCTGCGAAGCTTGTCACGGCCCCGGATCGGAGCATGTGAAGTGGGCGGAGGGTACGGAAGGCGGGCGACCGGAAGTGGACGGCGTCGGGTTCGCCCGCCGGACGGGAGGCGGAACTGCGCGGGAGGAGGTGGAGATGTGCGCCCCATGCCATTCTCGGCGGATCGAGATGGGCGATTACCGCCACGGCGAAGGCGAGTGGTTCGGCAACCTCGTTCCTTCCCTCCTGGAAGAGGGTCTCTACTTCGCCGACGGGCAGATTCTCGATGAGGTTTATGTTTACGGTTCTTTCGTGCAGAGCGCCATGTATCGCGAAGGGGTGCGGTGCGGCGACTGCCACGACGTGCACAGCACGAAGCGGCTCCGGCCGGGAAACGCCTTGTGCACGGAATGCCACGACCGGTCGGTGTTCGATACGGCGGGCCATCATCACCATGAGGCCGGGGCGGTCGAGTGCACCGGCTGTCACATGCCGGAGCGCCCTTACATGATCATCGATAACCGCGGCGACCACTCCTTCCGGTCACCGCGGCCCGACCTCACGGTGGAATACGGGTTCCCGAACTCCTGCACCGCCGCCTCGTGCCATGACGACAAGAGCGATGCGTGGGCCGCCGGCCGATTCGCGAAGTGGTACGGCGTGGATCATCCCGGCGGTTTCGGACCTCTCCTCCAGGCGGGGCGCGAAGGGAAAAAGGAATCTCTCGAAGGGCTGGTCGATCTCGCCGGCGACCGAAACGCACCGGCCATCGTGAGGGGAACGGCGCTCTCGCTGCTCGGCGCGTGGCCGAACGGAGAAGCGGCGCGCGCCTTCGAGTCGGCGCGCGCCGACACGGAGCCGTTCGTCCGGTACGCCGCCGCGCAGTACGCCGATCTTTCGTGGTTCGACGACCCGGCGGCCTATCTCGCTCCGCTCCTCGCCGACCGTGCGCAGGGCGTGAGAACGCAGGCGGCGGCGCGTCTCGCCACGCTTGGCGAACCGCCGGGAGATTCGGTCGACCCGGAACTGTTCGATCGCGCGATCGGCGAGTACATCGCGGCGATGGAGCGTTCTCTCGATTTCTCCTTCGCCGGATTCAATCTCGGAAACGTGTACGCCGCACTCGGCCGGAAAGGGGAGGCGATGGAAGAATATCGAGCGTCGATCGCCGCGGACCCGAACGACTCGCCGGCGCGCATGAATCTCGCCATCCTCCTTTACGGCGAAGGGCGCGCCGCGGAAGCGGAATCGCTGTTCCGGGAGATACTCGCCCGCCGTCCCAACCATCTCGAGGCGACCTATTCGTTGGCGCTTCTTCTCGCCGGGGAGGAACATTTCGATGAAGCGGCCGGTCTTCTCGGCAGGGCGGCGACCCTCATGCCCGATCATCCGAGAGTGTGGTACAACCTCGGTCTCACCCTTCGGCGCGCCGGCCGACCCGGCGAAGCGGAAAGCGCCCTGGTGCGGGCGGCGGCTCTCGACTCCACGGATATCGATATTCTGAACGCTCTGGCGGTGCACTATCTCGAGAAAGGACGGCTCGAGGAAGCCCGCCGCCTGGCGAAGAGGATGACCCTCCTTCGTCCCGATCTTCCCGCCGGCCGACGACTGATCGAAAAGGCGGAGGAAATCGAAAACGCCGGCCGGCGCGACGCACCGGCCGGAAGATAAACCCTTAACATCGTGCTCAGCGGGCGATGAGGATTTTCCTTGTCAAGGCGTTTCCGCCGGCGACGATTCTCGCGAAGTATGCGCCGGGCGGCACCTCGCGGCCGCGCCCGTCGCGTCGAGATCGGCGGCGAACGCCACGTCTCCCGCGGAATTGATATTCGGCGGGTAAAGTCCGCTGTAGGGACCGCCGGTGTCGCAGATCATCGAGGGCGTGCCGTTCCACGTGTAATTCGTCTTCACGCCGCCTGTCGGTGTGCCGAGGAATGCGACGTCACCGTTGTTCCCGAGTCCCGGTTCGGCGTTCAAGGCGGTGTATCCGGCGCTTACCGAGGCCACCGTTACCGGCGCCGTCCCCTGCCGGATCGTGTAGATCCCCTCCCCCAGGGAAATGTCGTAGCCTTGGAAAGAGACTTTACCCGAATCGTTCACAACCGGGTCGCCGAAAGTGCCGAGGTCGCCGCTGTCGTCGATCAATAGCTGGGTGGAGCCGGACGAGAACGTGTACAGGCCGATGACGTATGCCGGCTGAGTACTCGCGCGGAACGCGACGACTCCCGCCGGACTCACCGACGGATTCGACCAGTCCGAATAGAGCGAGCCCCCCGTCCCCGAATCGGTCAACGCCGTGGTGGTCGTGCCGTCGAAGCGGTAGGTCGCTTCCCAGCAGTCCCATGTGTTCGGGTCGAATGTGTAGGCGCGGAAACAGACGCGGTTCGAATCGTCGATATCGGGTATGTTGACGAGCTGGAAGGTGCCGCATCCGGTGAAGCTGTAGAATCCGTCCGGAGTCGTTTCGGCGATCGTTGTCGTCGCGGTGCCGTCGGAGCGGTAGATCCCCTGCCCTCCCGCGTCGGTGAAGGCGAAGAACGCCACCGTCCCGGGTCCGTTCACCGCCGGGACGCCGAATGAATCGAGAGGGCCGGTATTGTCCGCCATTTTCTCGTAGGTGTACGACGCCATGGTTGTCGCGGGAAAGATCGCGCCCCACACCGGCATCACTGCAATCGCCGCAAATAGTATCGTTCGGATCCTATTCGTCATGACAGCCTCCTGTTCTCACGGCCGTGCGAAACGGATTGCATCGCATCCGGCCCGTCGGCGCATGTTTCGCGAGTCTTCATCGTGAACGATACGCTCGGGCCGTTACGTGGCTGTTACGCGAATGTGCGCGGTGAGGGGCCGCCGACTCGTTCCTTGCGCCGCGGCCGAGTTATGATAAACTCGGCGAAGTTGCTGCTCGTCGCGCCGGCCGGGCGGTCGGCGCTGGCCAATTACCCGGAGGTGTAATCCGATGAAAGAAATGGCGAGTCGTTTCCCGTTTCTCCTTTGTGCCGCCGTATTCTTCCTCTCCTGCAGCACGCCGCCTCCGGCGGGGAGCCCGGAAACCGGTTACAGCGTTTGGGGATATGTCGGCAATTCCACAACCGCCCCGGCGTCGAACGTGCCGGTGTTGCTCGTGAACGGCGAGACCGACCGGCCGGTGGCGAGCAAGAACACGAACATCATGGGCAAGTACGCCTTTTCGGGCCTTCAGCCCGGTTACTACAAGGTGAAGGCGGGCGACATCGCCATGGACGTGGTGATCGCGTCGGAGAATATGCGTCTCGACATCGATCTGAGCGCCAAGGGGGGCGTGATGAACTATGCGGCCGGCGCGATGAAGTCGATCGGTTCCACCGGCAAGGCGGGAGGCGACCCGGCGCTGGTGCAGGCGATGGCGGGAAAATACTGGGGATACTCGGGTGCATCCACGCTGAGCGGCGGCGGCGGCACCGAGACGAACATGGCATTCTGTCCGGACGGATCGTTTTACGACAACACCGAATCGAGTTACTACGGTTCGTCGGGCGACTCGTACGGCAACGAGACGATGGGGTGGGGTGCCTCCTCGCAGTCGGGCGCCGCGGGAACCTGGTCGATCGAAGGGACGACGCAATCGGGTACCATCACGATTCATTATAAGAACGGGAACGAAAGCGTCATCCGCTACCAGGCCGGCGACGAACGGGGATCATACTATTTCGACGGGTCGTTGACGACCAAGACAGGTAATTGCGAATAGCTGAACGGAGAGCGAGAAAATGAAACGATTCTTTCATGCTTGTATGATCGTTGCGGCGGTGATCTTCATCGCCCCGCGGGCGCTTTTCGCCCAGGAAGCGACGGATGTCGTGAAGGACGCGCAGGAGGCATTGGAACAATGGGTTGCGGCGGCCAACGACTTCGCGGGTAACGTCCGATTCGACGAAGGGGATATGAAGAGTTTTCTCGCAAACTGGAAGAGTCTCGAGGAAGCGGGCGAGGAGATGGCCGAGGGCGAAGACGATGAGGAGTTCATCGACTTCCAGAGTCTTCTGAAAGATCCGCGTTACGCGAAATGGGCGAAATCGCGGAACGTGAACGCGGAAGAGTGGCTCCGCAAGTCGGTACGTATTTTCACCATCGTTATGGGAGAGAAGATGGCGGGCGCCATGGCGGAGGCGGAACAGGCGGTTCCGGAGCAGATGGCGGCGTTCGAGGCGCAGCGGGCGCAGATGGGCGAGGAGATGTACCGGCAGATGAAAGAAGCGATCGACGCGAGCATGGCGATCACGAAGATGAACCGGGAAATGTGGTCGAAGCTTCCCACGCCCACGCCGAAGGAAGCGGCTCTTCTTAAGAAGTACGACGCCGAGCTGACCGAACTGATCGTTGGGGAGGACGAAGAGGACGGCTACGATTACGACGCCGAGTACGGCGGGGAGGACGACGACCGGTAGGAGCGATCGGGCGGAGGACCGCCCGGGAAGGCGATGCCCGGGTACCGGAGCGGGAGAAAGCGCTTCGCGCACACGAGCGTGTGGATTGGCCGGGACTTTCCCTACACCGGGACGGCCACGTGGGACTCCTCGAGCACGGCGCGCACCTTTTCCACCACCTCGCCGATCTCAGGAGACTTGTACACCACGGCGTCCGCTCCGGCTGCAAGGGCTCTTTCCCGGGTTTCCCCGTCCTCATCGGCGGTGAAGAGGATCAGCTTGATCGATTCGCACCCCTCGGTGGCGCGGACCGCTTCGCAGATCTCGATTCCGGAAAGCACGGGCATCATGTAGTCCACCACCGCCGCCGCCGGCTTTTCTCGAAGAATCATCTCGAGCCCGTCACGTCCGTTCGAGGCGGCGTGCGGGGAGAAGCCGTGCTTCTGGAAGTAACGCGTATAGAGTCTTCGGATCACCGGATTGTCGTCCACGATCACAAGAGCGGGATGCTCGTCTCTTCCGGTGTCCATGTCGTCCACACCGCCCTCCACTTCGCCGAACACGAGAAGTCTGTCGCCGGGCTCGAGGATCGTATCGCGGGCGGGAAGGATCGTGTCGCTTCCTCCCCGGCGCAGTCCGGCGATATTCCGTTTCAGAATAAGGGATGCCCTCTCGAGGGTCGCTCCCACCGCCGGCGATCCGGCCGGGATATCGATCCACGCCGGAGGAGAGGCGTCACCCGACGGCGCAGCGAAAACCGGATCGATCAGCCCGAGGGCGGCGAGCGTATTGTCGGCGATCTTGCGTCCCGCAGCGGAGAAGGGGGCGACGACCTCGTCGGCGCCCGCCTGGAGGATCTTGCGCACCGAGGAATCATCCTCCGCGCGGGTGGTGATGTGAAGAGTGGGGTTCAATTCTCTTGCCGAGAGCACGACTAAGAGGTTCCCCGGGTCGGTCGGCAGAAGGCTCATCAACGCGCCCGCCCGCTTGATCCCCGCCTCGAGAAGGGTCGTCTCCCCGGCCGCGTCGCCTTCCACGCAGAGGATTCCCTCGTTCTTGAATTGGTCGGCGAGGGACGGGTCGATTTCGACCACCACGAAGTCGGCGTTTCGGGAACGGAATTCCGCCACCGCGGCGGCGCCCACCCGTCCGTAACCGCAAACGATCGTATGACCCCTCAGGCGATCGATGGTTCGCTTCATCTTCCTGGCCTCCAGTTCGTCTTTCGCCATGTTCTCGTATATCGCCTCGGTGAATGCACGCCCCGCGACGGCGAGGGACGCGAACCCGAGGAGAATGATCATCGATGTGAGTGCCCGCCCGGTTTCCGAAAGGGGTCGAACTTCTCCGAATCCGACGGTGGTCACCGTGATCACCGTCATGTAGAGCGCCTCGTTCAGCGTGTAATTCTCGGCCACCACGTAACCGATGGTTCCAAAGGCGATGGTGAACGTCACCATGACGATCGCCAGGAGGAGCTGTCTTCGGCTCGAGAGCGCCATCCGGATATCCTTCCCTTCCTATGAAGGGCTGCTAGTTATGAGGCGGGTCGGGAAAACCGGTGAGTGGATCGCCCGTGATACCGCCGTTCCCGTTGTCGCCGTTCCCTCCGTCGCCCCCCCCGCCGCCGATCGCCGCGACGAGAAGAAGCACGCCGAGAGCGCCGCCTCCGATCATCGCCCACTTCCGTTTCCACCACGGGAGAGCGCCGGCCGGCGCGGTGCCGGCGAGCGAATCGATGCGGGCGGTGTCGGCCGGCGGAACGATTTCGGTCACGGCGGTGTCGACGGGGGCGATCGTCGATTCACCCGCGGTGACGGCGCCCGCGGCGAACAGGATCGCAACGGCAACGAGCGTCGCCGGAAGAAATCTCGCTATTCCTGGTTTCATCGGCTCCGTCTCCTGATTATTGAAGCGTAAGAAGTACCTTGATGACTCCGGTGCCCGACGGCAATTCGCCGAGCGCCTTGCTGAGAACGGTGCCGACGGCCGGATCGTCGTCCCGCATGGCGTGTCCGGGGGTGTCCGACGTCACGAGAAGGTCGCCGATCCGAACGGGTCCGTTCTCGGCGGAAACCTTGCACGGTACGATGCCGACCACGGCGAGAGGGACTTCGTCGAATTTCGAGGCCATATCCTCGATGCGGAAGACCTGCTCGTCTTCGACACCCTTCCCGTCGTATTCGGCGGACCGCGCTTCTCCGTACGGATTATCCCATTCCCGCTCGGAACCGAGGAATCCGGGCTTGGTGCTGTAGATCCCGGCTACAAGGGTGGAGCGGCTCGACGACGATTTCTTAGTCGCTCTCGGATTGTCCGTGTCGATCACGAGGACGTCTCCCGCCTCGACGGTGGAAGCCCCGGGTGCGATGCGAATCATCTCGGCGAAATCGGCGCCGCCGCCGCTGAAGGTGCCATCGGCGGTCACGTCGCCGTCGCCGAATACCCGGAAGACGATATTGTTTCCACGGGTCGCCTCGATAATCTGGCAATCGTCGCTCGAACCGGAGGTCACGGTAAGCTGGACGAGATCCAAATTCGCCGATAAGTCCGAGGAGTCGTTCACGCTGAGCCTCTCGTTGGGATTGTATGTGCCGATACCAAAGTCGCCGTCACTTTCGATCGTCACAAAGGTATTGTCCGAGATCCCGGTGGAGCCGATCTTGAACCGGTCGGCCTGGCTGTCGTCGACGCCCATAGTGAACTTGCGATTGCCGTTCAGCGAGAAAGCGATCACGGGATCCCCGTCGCCTGAATTCGTGTTGTTCACCACAATGCCGTCATCATCCGTATCGGTTTGAACAACCAGTTTCTCCCCGGGGGCGCTCGAGCCGATACCGACATTCCCGGACGATCCGTCGAGTGTGAAGAGTGAATCGTTCACGCTCTCCAGACCGATCCTGAACCGGTCGGAATCGGAGTCGTCGACACCCATGACATATTCATTGCTGCCGCTTAGCTGAAAGCGGATCACCGGGTCGCCGCCGCCGGCGGTGTTGTTTATGTCGATGCCGTCTTCCGATTCGTCGCTCGTGATATCGATCTTCCTGTCGGGGGAATCCTCTTTTACACCGAAGTTGCCGTCCGGGTCGAGCGTGATGAGAGGATCGGTGATCGACGAGAGTCCGGACGTTCCGATTCGGAAGACATCTCCTTCGCCGTCATCCACGCCGATAATGAACTGGTTGGCGCCGCTGAGCTGAAAAGCGATCAACGGATCGCCGTCCGCGCCCGTGTTGTCGATGACGATACCGTCCATGTATTCCGAAGTCTCGATATGAAGTTTATAGAACGGAAATGTTCCGATGCCTACGTTGCCTGATTCCCGGTAGATGTCGCTGCCGCCGATGGTCCAGTCGCTGTCGGGCTGGGCCGGGTGCGTATGATCTCCGGCGGCCACCTCGTTCGCCCCGGTGCCCACCGGGAGACGCGACACGTTGATCGTTCCGGTGGTGATGTCGCTTCCGTCATGGTTGTGGGTGGCGGCGGCGAAGTCGACGGCGTCCATTCCGTCGAGCTGATCGGCGTTCAGGTTCGCCACCTTCGTCGTCGAGTTCACCGTGAGCGGCGGCGTCCCGTCCGGCTCCACGGAAACGAGCTGGCCCGTCGCGCGGATCGAGCCGGCCACGTCGAGCTTCTTGCCGGGTGCGTCGATGCCGATCCCGATGTTGCCCGGGACACCGGCGTGCATATCGTTTCCGGTCACCTCCCAGTCCGAATCGGAGGAATCGCCCGAGAGGAACGAGGAGATCCGGATCGTGTCGTCCGATGTCGTGACCTGGATCTGGTCCCCCGCCACGATCGTCACGCGATCGTACATGCCGTTGAGCGATCGCACCACCGTGTGATCCCTGATCTTCGGCGCCGAGACGGCGCTGTCTGCAAGCTGGGCCGGTCCGACGGAGGTGTCGGCGATGGAAAGCGTCACCTCGCCGCTCGTTCCGCCGCCCGCGAGCCCGGTGCCCGCGGTGACGCCGGTGATGTCGCCGCCGCCTCCCGGGGTCGTCCACTCGAGACCGTTTCCGTTGAAGACGATCGTCTGCCCGGCGGCGGCGCCCGCCGTGTCGATCTTCGAGAGCGTCACCGCGTTGTCGGCGATGCCCAGGGCGTACGGTACGGAGGAGAGAGCCCTTTTCGGGCCGAGTGCCGACCCGTCCACTTCGATACCGAGATAAAGTGTTTCATCGAATTCGACGCTGTCCACTTCGAGCCGTGTTTCGTAGTAACCGCCGGCCACGTCGACATTCGATGTTTGTGACCAGACGGCGGCTTGCGTCGTGTCTTCGTAGATTCGAAACGTGATCGCATACGAACCGGTGAGGGGAAGACCGTCGTCGTCGGTCAATACCCCCTGGACCTCCATCGTGCCGGGAACATCGGCTGTTGCGCCGGACGGAATCGTTCCGGCCAGAAGAATCACACCGGTGAAAAAGTGTTTCACAAGATTCATAACGAAACTCCTTGCGCCGCTCGTCACCATGCCGACCGGCTTCAGCGATCAGCGAAGACGGACCATGCGCGCCGTTTGCACGTTCGCGCCGGCTTCCAGACGGAGGAAGTAGACGCCCGGACCGGTCGGTCGCCCTCTGTTATCCCGTCCGTCCCATGTTGCGATATGGCCGCCCGCCGATTCGTTCCCCCGGACGAGTGATCGGACGAGACGTCCGTTCACGCCGTATACCGCAAGGTTCGTGGTGCCGCCGGCGGGGAGGGAATAGCGAATCGAAAAGGTGCTCTTCGACGGGTTCGGGTAGGGCGTCCGCAAGCGGAATACCACCGGCGGCGCCGTGGGGGCATAATGATTCGCCCGGAGGAGTTCCACCGGACCGGCCACGATCTTCACGCGCCTTTCCCTCTCTCCCGGCGCGGGCACGATGCGAACGGTTTCTTCCCCGTCGATTCGCCGGATCTCGCCGGTCGTGTCGTCTGCGATGTACACTTCGATGCCGGCGGGGATCTCCCCGGTGGAGGCGGCGGTCAGCTCCGTCTCATCTTCGGTGCGGAACCGGAGAACCACGTTCCACGTTTCGATTTCGTCGATCACCTCCCGGAAGTCGGCGCTCAGCTCGTCGGGGAAAGAGATCCCGTCGCCCGGCTCGATGGCGATCATCGCCGGACGGCCGCCGGGTAAGGGCGGGTTGAGGTGATCCCGCGAATCGAAACGATCCGATGATCCGCGCAAGGCGCCGATCACGATCGTCCCCTCCTCGCCGGGAGACGAGAGGCGAATCGAGATCGCCCACCCGTCCTCGCCGTTTTCGGGGATTCTGTCCGCCAGCGCGGTCTTCGATGCGCCGTTCGATTCGACGGCGGGCACGAGAAGGTCGAGCGAAGCGCCCGAGAGATTGTTCACGAAATAGCCGTGCCACGGCTCGAGCGTGGCGGCGATCCGGTACGATCCGGCGGTGTCGTCGAAGACGTACTCGTACGCGGCGTTTTCGATCAGCCCGCTGTCCGCCGCTTCCTCGACGGTAAGCGTCGATCCGCCGCCGATCGACACGCGGCAATCGCCCCACGCCACGTCGTAGGCGAAAGGTTGTCCCATCTGGCTCCACCAGACGCTCCCCGCTCCCCCTTCGAGGGGAATCGCGTAATACGTCTCGCCGTCGTCCGGGTAGACCGACAGACCCGATACGTCGTACGTCTTGTCGGACGCCGTCACGAGCCAGAATCCCTCGCCGGCATCGAACGGCCTGCCCGTGTCGGCGGGGTACTCGATCACCGAATCCACAGCCTGCGACCATCCGCCGAGGCGCCAGCTCTCCACCGAGAACGCGCCGAGGTCGTCGCCGAGAACGTCGGCGACCGTCGCCCCCGTGGTGTTCAGCGGTGCGGAGATCATCGTGTGATGACGCGACTCCACGGTGGGGGACACCGCGTCGGTGACCTCCACGGGAATCCGGACGGGCGTTTCGGCGGGCACCGCCGGAGTGGTCGTCTTCTTCTCTCCCGCAAACGCCTCCACGTAGTATTCCACTCCACGGATTCCGACGAGCGATCCGGGAATCGCCGCCGACAATGTCACCGAGTCGTCGAGGGACATCGCCGCGCTTCGCCATGCGGCGTCCCCCTCGCCTCCCAGGCGGTAATAGACCATGCCCGAATCGAGGTTGAAGTTGCCGACGGCGCTTATCGTTGCCTGTGTACCGGCGGGCACGACCGACGGAGAGGCGGCCACGCTGAGCGCCAGGATGCCGCTTGTTCCGTGGAGCGGCATCTTCCAGACCCCCTGCGCCGGGTCATTGGTGGTCACCTCGATGGTATCGAAGACATCGCCCTCTCCCGACGGGGTGAACGTGATCGGTACGAGGAACGTGTCGCCGGAAGGAACGAGTTCATCCGCCAGTGGCTTGGCGAGGTGGAAGGGAGAAGGGTCGCCGGCAAAGGAAAAGGCGCCGAGGAGGAGCGTCGTTCCACCCGGATTCGAGACGGAAACGGTTTCGGTCACCGCGAAGGCGCCGGCATTGCCGAAATCGACCGATTCCGCGTCCACCGCCAGGACCGGTCTCGCGAAGATCGGGAAGAATCCCTCGGAGTTCGTGGCGGTCGCCGATTTCATCGTTCCCGAACCGAGTCCGCCCACGACGGTCATCGAATGGAAGGAACCCCCCGAGAGTCGTCCTCCGCCGCATGTCACCGAGCTCCAGCGGGATTCGTACGATAAAACCGTCCCCGCGGCGACGGCGAGTACGGAGGCCACGACGATCATTCTCGCGAATGTTTTCATTTACCGGCCACTCCGAAGTTGAAGCAGAACAGGAAAACCCACTTTTACGTAGGATCGGACAGATTGCGGGAATCTTGACGGTTTTGCTTCGACTCTGGAAATGCCTCTCCGTGCGCTTCATGCCGGGCACGCCGGACCAGGCTTTTCGTCCCCTCCCACCGGGCGAACCTCCTTGTGAAGAGTCGCCGGGAACGATACAATTCGCCATCGATCGGTGACGGGACGACCATCGGACAATGAAAAAAATCGCTATTCTGGAAAACATTCTCTTCTTTTTTCTCCTCGCCTTCCTTCTCGCGTCGCCGGCTTCGGTGGCGTACTCGGAGATCGCTCTCGCCGCGGTGGTGGTGCTCCTGCTTCTTCGCGCCCTGATCCGCCGGGGGACTTTCGCCCCTCTTCGGGCGATTCCCCGCGCGAAGCGGATCTGCCGCCCCATGATCTTCTGGGCGGCCGCCTCCACGCTGGCCGCGATCTTCGCCCGCTACCGCATGGCGACGATTCTGAAGCTGCCGAAGCTCCTCATTCTCCTTCTCGTGTTTCTTCTCCCGGCGCTTCTCACGAACTTCAGACGGCTTCGCCACGCCGTGGCCGCCCTCATTCTCGGCGGAGTGATCACTTCCGCCTACGGGATCGGTTATTACATGAACGATCCTTCCACGCGGCTCGGCGGCTTCGTGGGGAACTACATGAGCACCGCCGGGATCCTGATGATTCTCCTTCTCGTTTCCTTCGGCATTCTTTTTCGCGGAAGAGTGGGGGGCGCGCTCGAGTGGATCGTCATCGGGGCGATACCCGTGCTTCTCGTCGCGCTCTACCTCACGAACACGAGAGGCGCGTGGATCGGCTTCATCGCCGGTCTCGCGTTCATGGCGCTCGTCGCTTCCAGGCGGCTCCTTCTCGTTCCCGTCCTCTTCGTGGCGCTCCTCATGGCCGTTCCCGGAGGAGCGCGCAGCACGGCGCTCTCCGCCGTCGAACCGGGGAACTCGAGGAACCGGGAAAGGCTGTTCATGTGGAAAGCGGGACTCGAAATCTTTCGCGATCATCCCCTCGTCGGCGTCGGCCTGGCGGGAATGCGCGAAACATATCTCAATTATCGCGACCCGCGGGCGAAGGAGAAGGCGGTCCACCTGCACAGCGTTCCGATCCAGGTTCTTGCGAGCAGCGGAATCGTCGGCTTCGCCGCGTGGGCCTACCTGTTCGGCTCGCTCTTGTTATGGCTGCGCACGGCCGCGGTGCGCGTGCAAAAGGGCCCGCCGCTGGTGCGCGGCCTCGTGACGGGCGCTCTCGGCGCCTCGGCGGGCTTCCTCGTGAACGGCCTGGTGGAGTGGAACATCGGGGATGTCGAGGTGATCACCGTCTTCTGGTCGACCATCGGGTTGGCACTCGCCGCCGTGGCATGCCACGGCGGGAAGGGGGCGGCGAAGTGAGCGAACCTCGTTCCGGCACGTCGACCACGGCGATTTCGGCGCTCATCGTTCTTGCGGTCCTCGTCTCCTACGTGCCCGCCATGAGGGCGGGGTATGTCTGGGATGACGATGCCTACGTCACCCGGAACGAGCAGCTCCGTTCTCCCGCCGGCCTCGCGAGGATCTGGTTCGTCCCCAGCGCCACGCCCCAGTACTACCCGGCGGTTCACACCTCGTTCTGGCTCGAGTACAGGCTGTGGGGACTCGCACCGGCCGGCTACCACGCGGTCAATATCGTGCTTCACGCGCTGTCGGCGGTTCTCCTCCTCAGGCTGCTCCTCTTTCTCCGCTTTCCCGCGGCGGTGCTCGGTGCGCTCCTCTTCGCCCTTCACCCGGTTCATGTCGAATCGGTCGCATGGATCACCGAGCGAAAGAACGTCCTCTCCGGCCTTTTCTACCTCGCCGCCCTCTTCGTCGCGCTCCGCTGGTTCGACCCCGACGACACACGCCCGGGGGAAAAACGAAGGGCGCGGACCCTCGCGTGGGCGTATCTCCTCTTTCTTCTCGCGCTGCTGAGCAAGTCGGTGACCGCCACCCTCCCCGTGGTGATCGGTATCGTTCTCTACTGGAAGCGGGGCGCTCTCCGGCGGCGCGATATCATCGCGCTTCTCCCCTTTCTCGCCACGGGAGCGGCGTCGGGGCTCTTCACGGCGTATCTCGAAAAAACCCACGTCGGCGCCGCAGGGATGGCGTGGGCGTGGTCGATCCCTGAACGATTCCTCATCGCCGGCCGGGCGCTCTGGTTCTACGTGGGGAAGCTCGTATGGCCGTCGAACCTGATATTTGTTTATCCCCGATGGAAGATCGACGGAGGAACGTGGTGGCAGTACGGGTTTCCTCTTTCCGCGGCCGCCGCCGTTCTTCTCCTCTGGAGACTTCGCGCGCGGATCGGCCGCGGACCGTTCGCGGCGGTACTCTGCTATGGCATCACCCTTTTTCCCGCTCTCGGATTTCTGGCGGTCTACCCGATGCGCTACTCCTTCGTGGCGGATCACTTCCAGTACCTTGCGAGCATCCCGATACTGATCCTCATCGCCTTCTCGCTGCGCGCGCTTTTCTTCCGGGCCGTCCGGGGCGCACCGGCGCGAGCCGCCGGGATCGGTTTCGTCGCCCTTCTTCTCGGCGTTCTCACGTGGAACCAGTGCGGCGCCTACAAGGATGAAGAAACACTCTGGCGCGCGACGATCGCGCGCAATCCTCGCTCCTCGATGGCGCACAACAATCTCGGTGTGCTGCTTATGAGGGAAGGAAGGGTGGAGGAGGCGGGAGAGCATATTCTCAAGGCGATCCGCATCGATCCGACGAATCACGAGGCGTTCGCCGCCAGGGGCAATCTTCTGGCCCGGCAGGGGATGGAGGACGAGGCGATCGAGTCGTACAGGCGCTCTCTCGAGATCGATCCCCATTACGCCCTCGCCGCGTATAACTTGGGGAACATGTATAGGGAGCGGGGCGAAACGGAAAAGGCGATCGATCTCTACCGGCGGGCGATCGCCTCGCGGGAAGGTTACTTCGGCCCGTTGCTGAACCTCTCGCTTCTCCTGGGAAGTCTCGACCGGTGGGACGAGGCGGCGGAAGTGTGCGCCGAAGCGATCCGCTTCTTCCCCGGCGACGAGCGGCTCAGCGATCTGAGAATCGAGATCGAAAAACACCGGGAGGAGTCATCCCCCGCCGGCTGAAAAGGACGTCTCCCCTCCACGCGATCAGTTGCAACTCCCGATACCGCGGTCTTTCCCGATGATCCGGGCGAGTTCGCGGGCCACCATGTCGTGGGCCTTTTCATTCGGATGCTGGTCGGTGGGATGCACCCAGAGCGACCTGTCTTCGGTGCCCCTGAAAAGGGGAAGGAGGTCGATGAACACGGCGTTATCGCCTCCCGCCTCTTCCACGACGCGGCCGATCTTCCGGTGGATCGATTCGAACGGATACGATTCGTCGAGGTGAAAGAGAATGGGGAAGCAAAGGACGTAGCAAGGTATTCTTCTCTCCACGCAGATATCCAGAATCGCGACGAGCGATTTCTTCGCTTCAAGCCATCCCGCGCTCCCGTCCTCGTAGAGGCCGCGATAGTAATCGATCGTCTGCCCGGTGATCTTTCTCGTCCTCGCGATCTGCCAGATCAGCCGGGGGAGCCTGAAACGAAAGAGAAACGTATCGGGGGGAAGGGGATCGGGGAGCCCTTCGGAAACGCGGTTCTCCCTCTCTCTTCGCACCGGCTCGCCCGTCGTGTCGTCCACCGTGAAGAGCATCGGTTCCGCGTCGTTCAGCGTGAACCCAAGAACCACGATGTCCGGATCCCAACCGAGTACTTCCTCCCGGAGGAGCTGGAGCGATTGCGTCGTGTTGTAACCGCCCACGCCGAAATTGTAGCTCTCGAACCGCACCGACTTTTCCGGCGAAACCGATTTGTTCAGGTATTGCGATGTTCGTTCGGCGAACGTGCGCCCGTCGCGCACTCCCTCGCCGAAAGTGAAGGAATCACCGAGAAAGGCGATGCGAACGGTGTTTGCGCCCTTCGTGTGAAGAAACTCCCGGCCCCGGAAACCGGCCGAGTTCGTCGTATGGGTGATCGCGTAGTCGATCCGATCGCCGTCGTAGACGAAGACGATCTCCTTCGACGGCGCGTTCCTGTAGCGGAACTCGCCCTTGTCGTTCTCGCGGAAGTCGAATTGACCCTCGCGGGAATGGGCGAGGTAGAACCGGGGGAGGTTCTTCTCCTTGAGAACGAACTCCACGGCACTCAGCCCCACGGCGAGGCTGAGCGCCAGGAGAAACAGTTTCAGCGCCGCGTCTTTCATGCCGGGCTTTCCTCCGGGGCGATAGTAGGCGGCGAAGTGCCGGCGGGCAACCCTTTACGCGGTGCGCCCGGCGGTTCCGCCCGCTTCGAAAGGGACCTTCGTGGCCGTCACGTGTCGAGGAGGATCGCCGTGGTCGACCGAAGCCTCCGCCCCGGGCAATGGAAACGGCCCCGTCCTCGCGGACGGAGCCGTTTCAGACTTCAGCATCGGTGGCGTTGGGTTACCCTTCTCGGGGTCAGCCCGTACAAAGCCACGTGCGTGGAAGGCACCCCTAAGGGAACGCCACCTCCACTAAGCCGGATCTATCAGAATTCAACGGATCACCTCCTCTCCGGACGTACACCGATCGGCGAGACCCAACTCGCCCGGCCCCCCTTCCCGCCCGAGGTCGGGGCGCCGTCGCGGCAAGGGCCGCAAGCGGATCGACCGAATTCTAGCGTGCCCCGCAGGCGCTGTACAGGAGTTTTCGGCCGGTCCGGCCGGAAAATCGATACCCCCTGTAATCTTTCTTCTCCCGCGGTCCGATCGGTGCTATAATGTAAGCCCTCCCCCCCGGTGAAGTCCCCGTTCCACACAACAGGAGATGTGCCTCATGATGCCGTTTTCGTTCCTCACGCTCCGGAGAGCGGCCTCGCTTTCGGCTCTCCTTTCCCTCGCGTTCGCCACCACCCTTTTCGCGGCCGCCTTTCCGATCTCCATGGACGGCGCCTTCGACGACTGGACGGCGGTGCCTGTCGCCTTCACCGACGCTTCCGGCGACGGGGGGGGCTCGGGAATCGATTTCGGACGGCTCTGGGCCGCGAACGACGGGCGGGGCCTTTTCCTTCGAATCGAACTCGGCCCGTCGCTCGTGATGCAGGAATCGAACAGCCTGACCCTCTACATCGACACCGACAACAATAGCTCCACGGGAACGGCGGTGGCCGGCATGGGCGCCGATCTCGTCTGGGAGTTCGGCAACCGGGGCGGAACGTACCAGGGCTCGTCGATCTTCTGGGACGACATCGGTCTGGTCACCACGCCGCCCCATGCGGGGAGCGACTTCGAAATCTCCCTCCTCCGCGCCGCGACACCCGGGGGGAACACCCTCTTCCCGTCGAACACGATCCGCATCGCCCTTCGGGACAACTCGTCCGGCGGCGACTGGATTCCGAGCAGCTCCACGTCGGTGTCGTACACATTCGACGATTCGAATCCATACGATCCGCCGGCGATCGCCCTCGATAAGGCGAACGCCGATTATCTCCGCGTGATGACACACAATGTGAAGAACGACGGCCTGTGGAGCCGGTCGGCGGAGCACGGGAGACTGGTGCAGGCGATCAACCCCGATATCATCGCCTACCAGGAGATTTACAACAACGATGGGCCGACCACTCTTTCGTGGGTTCAGTCGTACCTTCCGGGCACGTGGTACCTTTCGTGGAGCGGAGAGCTGAAGATCATCTCCCGCTACCCGATTCTACAAGAGTGGTCCACCGGTGCCGGCAGGGCGTGGGCGGCGCTTATCGATCTGCCCACCGCGTTCACCCATGACCTGTTGCTGATCAATCTCCATCTGAAGTGCTGCTCCACGGGCGACTCGCAGCGACAGCAGCAGATCGATGACGTAATGTCGTTCATCCGTGACGCGGAGAGCGCGGGTGGATCGATCACTCTTCCCGCCTACACGCCGATCATGATCGTGGGCGACACGAACATGTACGGCGACGCGCAGCAGGTGACCACCCTTCTCACGGGCGACATCCTGGACAACGGCACCTACGGTCCCGACTTCAACCCGGACTGGGATGGAACCGCCCTCGACGCTCTCGTGTCGAGACAGCTTTCCGTCAGGCAGACCTATTCCTATTACAACCCGGCCAGCTCGTACGGTCCGTCGCACATCGACAGGATCACCGTCACCGGAAGTGCGGTCACCGTGGACAAGAGCTTCATGCTTCACACGCAGAATCTCGATCCAGCGGTGCTCGCCGCGGCCGGCCTGAACGCCGGCGATTCCCAGGCGGCTTCGGATCACGCGCCCCACGTCGTCGACCTGCAGAGCGATAACACGAGCACCGGCGTGGCCGCGCCGGCGCCGGGCGCACTCCGCTTCGCACTCGTGAACCGGCCGAATCCGTTCAACCCGCAGACATCGATCTCCTTCGCCCTGTCGTCGGCGGGAGAGGTTCGCCTCGCCGTGTTCGACGTCCAGGGCAGGAAGGTGACGACCCTCGTGGACGGCCGTCGTTCCGCCGGTGAATACTCGACCGCGTGGGACGGCACCGACGACATGGGAGCGGCGGTGGCGTCGGGCGTCTACTTCGCCCGTCTCGAGAAGGACGGGGACTCCTCGATCCGCCGAATGATCCTGATTCGCTAAGCGGCGCTCCGGATCGACGGCATTCGCATCTGTTCGTGACGACCCCGGGCATCGAGCCCGGGGCCGATTCAGTCGCCGGCCGGGCACGATCTTTCTTTTCCAACGGTCCGAGTCAATCGACTAAGATGATCGCGGGATGTCGACTCACCCGCGGTGAAAGGGGTCGGTCGGCCCGGACGGGTTGGAGGAACGATGGACCAGGAACGGTTTATTCAAAAATGTATCGGTCGTGCAGTTATTCCCCTCGCCGGCATGGCACTCCTTGCGACGGCGCTCGCGTTCTCTTGCTCGAAGCGGATTTCATCCCTCCCGCTCGATGCGGAGAATACGAATGTTTTCTGGCTTACCGTATGCACCCTCCGCGCGGACCATCTCGGCGCGGCGGGCTACGAGGCGGATACCTCTCCTTTCATCGACAGTCTCGCCGCCGGGGGGGTGTTTTTCGATCGCGTGCTCACCGCGGCGCCGTGGACGAGGGCGTCGATCGCGTCGATGATCACCGGCGTTTACCCGCGCACCCTCGACATCGAAAGTCGCACCGCGGGCGATCCCGAGAAGATCCTCGCCGATCGCTTCGATACCGCCGCCGAGCTCTTTCGATCCGCGGGCTACGCCACCATCGGGCTGACGGCGAATCCGAACACGAACAGGGTTTTCAATTTTCAGCAGGGATTCGATCAGTACCAGGATACGAAGAAACTCTGGCGAAACGGCTACGCCGCGGAGAAAGCGGACGGAAAGAAGATTCTCGATGCCCTTCTCGATCAGCTGGGCGGGCCGCTCCGGGGAAAGAGGTTCTTCGCCCACGCCGTGATCGTCGATGTTCATCTTCCTTATCTCGCTGAGAAGGCGCGCGAGAAGACGGGCGCCTTCGAACCGGGAACCGCCACGGCCGAGTACGATCGCCAGATCCGTTATGTCGACGCCGTCCTCTCCGATTTCATGAAAGGCCTCGACAGCCTCGGGCTGGACAATACCCTCGTGGTGGTGAATTCCGACCACGGCGAGGCCTTTCGCAAAGTGCGGCCGTACGACGTTCGCCACGGAAAGTATCTCTTCAATTCGACGATCTGGACACCTCTTCTCCTCTCCCACCCCGCGCTGGAGAAGTGTGCCATGACCCATCATGAAGTGATCGCCTCGGTCGATATTCTTCCCACGCTGCTCGATCTTCTCGGCATACCGTTCGACACCGATGTGGTGCAGGGGAAGTCGCGGAAGGGCGCGATCCTCGCCGCGAGAAGTGCGGGAAGCGACCGGGATCCCCACTACGTGGAGACATCCCACCAGAAGGTGAACCGGAGCGCCCTTCTCACCGGCGGGTGGAAGGTGATCGCCGATTACGGTTTCGAAAACAGACCCGATCCGAAGAGTGTCGAACTCTATCGCTTCGCCGAGGATCCGCTCGAGCAGAACGACCGTGCGCGGATCGATTCGACGACGGCCGCCGATCTTCTCGGGCGTCTCCAGGAGTGGCGTGAATCGCGCGATGCCGAAGCGGCCGCGTCACCGGAGCGTGCCGCCATCAGCGAGGAGGAACGGCGGGCCTTGGATGCGCTCGGCTATATCGATCGCTGACGCCGCCGTCGTGGAAAGAGAAGGATCGCGGCGATCAGAAGGCCTCCGATGCTCGCCGCTGCGCCCCGGCGGAACGCCGGCGGCGCGTATTCGAGACGCACCTCGTGCTTCCCGGGGGGAAGAGGGACGCCCCGCACGATGCCGCACACCGCAACGATCGGCGCCTCGTCGCCGTCGATCGTTGCCCTCCAGCCGGGGCTGTACGTGTCGGCCACCACGAGAAGCTGTTCCGTCGGCGCATCGGTGCGCACGGTCAGCTCGTTCCATCCGTCATGCTCCACGACGGCGCTTCCCGGCGCGGCCGCGCTGTCGCCGATCTCTCCCTCACCGACATAGACCGCGCTCTTTCCCGGCTCGAAGTCTCCCCGCCGGAGGATTTCCGCCGCATCCTTTGCGGACACACCTCTGGCGTACGGTACGAGGCGTATCCGCGGGACGAAACTCTTCCGTCTCCAGCGGAAGAATCCCTCCTTCGACGAGCCGATCCACCCCGCCCTGCGGAATGTTCGCCTCATATCGGGCATGACGTAGAGAAGTTCCGCGCCGCTGACGATGTCCTTCACCGAAAGGAGATCGAGAATCGGGTGGGTCAGCGCGCCGATCGAATCGGGCGCCACGATCCTTTTTCCCGACCAGTTGCCGTGGGAGAAGAGATCCTCGCCGGAGCAGATCTCGAGCGCTTCCCCGATGGTGCTTTCGCACAACGCGTTGTATCCCTGTACGTCGCGCAGATGAAAAAGGGTGTTCGTCGACGGAGGAAGCACACCGGAGAGCTTGTAACTCCCGCCCCACTCTTTCCGAAAACGGAGAAACCGGCCGCCGCCGCTTTCCCCCTCGTCTAGATGGGCGCGCAGCTCACCGATGGCGGGCGTCTCCTCGAACACGGCGTCGGGATCTCTCGAAGCGCGGTAAGGAAAGTCGAAGACCATGAGCTGAACCGCCGCCACGGCGCACGGGAGGAACGCCGCGATCCGCCCGGCGGGGAGGAGGAAGGCGATCGCTCCCCCGATGCCGAAAAACGATGCGATCCAAGCCCGCAGCTCCGCCGGTTCATAGAGATACGGCGCCATCGTGTTCGGTGGATAAGGACCGTAGTGCGATCCGAGTCTCGCCGAAAGGTGCGGTCCGTTCAGCTGAATCCAGAGTGCTCCGGCGAGGAGGAGGAGAATCGCCGCGGCACCGAAGAGCTTCCTGCCGCCCCGGCGGTTGGACGCGAGATCGGCGGCGCCCAAGCCGGCGAGCATGGTCTGGGCGAAAATGAGAAAGAACCCCGCCCTGTCGATCCGGGAGAAGCGAAATCCGGGGAAGACCTCATAGGCCAGACGGGCGAGGGGGGTTCCGAACACGATGCCGGCGAAGAAGAGGAAGATCAACGTGAAGGGAAGCGCTTTTCTGCGCGTGCCGGGAGAGGCGGCGCCCCACACGGCGAGAAGGAAGATCGGTGTGCCTGCGAAGAGCGCCGCCATGGTGGTGCGCAGGAAGTGATGGTTCCCGAGGGGGAATTTCCCCCCCCACGAATCGGCGCTGACGATCGATCCGAAGAAATCGGGCACCACGAGACGGATCATCTCGACGGGATGGAAACCGCCCGAGAGGATCGCCGAGTAGGAGAGGGTCGAGCGCGCCGAGGCTCCGGCGAGATTCACCGTGGGGAGGAGCTGCGCGCCGGCGAGAAGGAGAGCGATCACGCCCCCTCCGGCAAGGGCGGAAATCGTCTTCCCGTGCCGCTTCCAATCGAATGGCGCCGCGTCCCGTCCGGTGAGCCGGACGGCGAGAAAAAGGAGCGCCCCGTAGGCGGCTTGCACCACCGTCTGCGGCTGGCCGGAGAGGAACATGAGCGCGCATGTCACGCCGAGCAGCGCCGCCCGGCGCCGGTCCGGCTTTTCGAGGACGTGCTCCATGGCGAGGAAGAGCCACGGCACCCATGACGCGGTGGCGAGAAACGTCGGGAGGCCGATGTTCTTGACGAAGTATTCGTTCAGCGAAAACACCGCTCCCGCCGCCCATGCGAGGGAGGGGGGCGCCCTCAGCTTCAGAAGGAGAAGAAAGACGCCCGCGGCGCCCCACGCCATGTGGAACAGGAGATAGGGCGGGAACTGGTCGATCGGTTTCAGCGGGAGGAGGAACCAGTTCACCGGGTAGAAGACGCCGACCTGGAGATCCGCGAGCAGCGGCGAGCCGCAAAAGGAGTACGGATTCCAAAGGGGCCATTCCTTGCGCGCCCACGCCTCGGAGAGGATGAAGCGGCGCGGGTAATAGGAGAGGCAGAAATCGGGGTTCAGGTTCGGATAACGGGGCGTGGAGATTCTCTGCGACTGCGACCAGGGACGCCACGCATGCTTATCGGCCGTCCACACGATTCGCTTCGTGAAGAGCGGTCCGGCGAGGAGAATCCCGGCGGGGATCAGCAGCGCGAGCAGCGCGAGAGAAAGGCGAAGCCTGGAACCGGGTCGCGTCATGTCGCCTTCCGTTAGAATAGGAGCCGGTTTATGGGGGGGTTCCGTTGATCGAACGGTTCCACAATTGTCCATGTTACCATTAACCCGGGCCGAACGGTTTCCCGAATCTGCGGCCGGCGCGGAACGACCTGTTTTCATCGGAGAGGAGAAGCGGCATGGCGAATCGTTCGATCCGGTCCTCGTCGCGCCGGCGGAACGCTCTTCCCGGCGCCGTTCTCTCCGTCCTCCTTCCCGCCGGCGTCTTCGCCGCGTCGCTTTTCGCCTTCTCATCGATCCTCTCCCGCTCATTCCCACCCGGAAACCCGACGATCTTCGACAGGAAGATCGCCCAATTCTCGGCGTCAGACGGGGAGAGATACAACACGGTTTTCGTTGGATCGAGCCGCGTGTACCGGCACCTCATCCCCGTTCTTTTTGACGAGGCGCCGGCTCTTTCGGGCCTCGGGATCCGCTCGTATAACTTCGGTTACTACGGAAGCCGGGCGCTCGAGCTTCCTCACCTCATGAGACGGGTGCTCGCGGCGGACCGCGAAGGAAAATTGAAGTGGGTTTTCATCGATGTCGAGCCGATGGCCTGGGATCTGGAGGATGTGAATCTCGCCACCGCTCGCGTGGCGTCGTATCACGACGCAACCACTCTTGCCCGGGCGGTCCGGTACGCCGTGGGCCGCGATTCCCTCGCCCTGTCGGTGAGAATCGCCGCGGCGGCGCGACACCTGGTCCCTTTCTTTCGCCATATTCTCTCGTGGTCCGAAGGGAGCACGTGGCTCAAGAACGCGATCCGGCCTTCCGGGGAGTGGCGTCGCCGCTCGGAAGAGTTGTGGAGAGCCCACCGGAGGGGCTACCTCTCTCTCGAATCGTCGCTCGAGCTGGCCGACGAGGAAGAACGCGGCCGGCTCGAGGAGAGGAAGGCGCTCTTCGAGAAAAAAAGGGGGAAATTCCTTCGGAACGTGAGGAGATTGCGATCCGAACCTCCCGGCGAGGCCGATCTCGATCGGGTGATGGTCGATGTGCTGGCGAAGCTCGACCGGATGGTACGGGATCACGGCGCCACGGCGATCTTCATTTCCAACCCGATCTTGAGGCCGCGCAACGATCTCAAGATCGCCCACGAAACCGACGTGATCGAGAACTTCTTCCCCTTCGATGATCCCGACTCGTGCGCGGTCCTTTTCGATCCCGACTACAGGTTCGACGAGGGCCATCTGAGCAGCGAAGGCGCGGCGATATACACCTCGCTCCTCGCCGACCGCTTCGGACGGTGGTTTCATGAGAAGGAAACGAAGAAAGAGGCGGCGCATTGATTTTCACCGAGTTCCGGTTTCTGCTCTTCTTCGCCGTCGTGTTCGCGGTCCACTGGACACTAAAGGAGAACCGCGCCCGGAAGATATGGCTTCTCCTTTGCAGCTACTACTTCTACGCGGCATGGGATTGGCGGTTCCTTTCGCTCATCTTCGCGTCCACCGTGGTCGATCACTTCGCCGGATCGGGGATCGACCGGTGCGATCGGGCCGACGAGAAGAGAAGAAAAAGGTGGCTCCTTCTCAGCGTACTCTGCAATCTCGGCCTCCTAGGCGTATTCAAGTATTTCAACTTCTTCGTCGATTCCGGCTCGGCCTTTCTCAACACCCTCGGCATCGGCGCCACGGTGCCGGCGCTTCGCATCATTCTCCCGGTGGGGATCAGTTTCTACACGTTCCAGACGATGAGCTACACCATCGACATCTACAGGGGTCGGCTCCGCCCGGCGAAGAGCTTCCTCGACCTCGGCTTGTTCGTAGGCTTCTTCCCGCAGCTCGTGGCGGGACCGATCGTGCGGGCGCGCGACTTCATCCCCCAGCTCGATCGCCTTCGCCGCCCCGCCGACATCCCTTTTCGCGCCTGCGCCCTCCTTTTCCTTTCCGGTTTTCTGAAGAAGGCGTGCATCTCGGACAACATCTCCGTCGTGGTAGACCCGTATTTCGCCCATCCCCAGGCGTACGACGCGTTGAGCGCGTGGATCGGCGTGCTCCTCTACTCGGTGCAGATCTACTGCGATTTTTCGGGCTATTCCGACATGGCGATCGCCACGGCGGGCTTTCTCGGTTACCGGCTTTGCGATAACTTCGCCCATCCCTACTTTTCCGGGAGTATCCAGGAGTTCTGGCGGCGGTGGCATATCAGCCTCTCCACGTGGCTTCGCGACTACCCTTATATCCCCCTCGGCGGGGGGCGGGGATCGAAGCTCTTCCGCTACAGGAACCTGATGCTCACCATGCTTCTCGGCGGACTCTGGCACGGGGCGGCGTGGAGATTCGTCATCTGGGGGGGACTCCACGGCTTGGCGCTCGTGGTTCACAGGGAGTGGCGAACGATGCTCGAAAGGCGTGGGATCGGCTGGTCGATCCCGCCGGCGGCGGGTGTGGCGCTCACCTTCTACTGGGTGGGGTTGACATGGATCTTCTTTCGAGCCACCGACTGGCGCAGCGCATTCGTCATCGCCCGGTCGTATCTCTTCCTCCACAGTCCGGGAGTGAAAAGTCTAGACCTTGACGGGCTCTATCTCTTCCTTCTGCTGGTGGCGGCGCACTGGATCGCTTACCGGAGGTGGACGGTACCGTTCCGCCGGTCGGCGCCGGATGTGCTCTTCGCCGCGGTGCTCGGCGTGATCGTCTCGTTCATCTCTTTCTTCATGGCTTCCGACGTGGCGCCGTTCATCTATTTCCAGTTCTAGCGAAGCGCGTGCCCCGGCCGGACCCCGCCGGGAGTGGACATCGAGCCGAGGGGAGGATAAGATCCGCCCCAGAGTGAGGGAACCGATGAAAAACCGCCTGGCGCTCCTCTCGGTGTGGGGGGCGGCCCTTTGTCTCTTCGCCGTCATCGCGTCGGGAATATGGATGTTCATCGAAAGAAACGGCGCCGCTCTTTGTTTCCCCTGGCCTCTCGACTACGGCGAAGGGCCGCTCCTCGACCAGGCGGCGCGGCTGTCGCGTTTCGAGAATATCTACGACCCCCGCATCGACGAACCGCCCTACACCATTTCGAATTATCCGCCTGTCTTCGCCGCTCTCCAAGCGCCGTTCGTCCGCCTCTTCGGTCCGTCTCTCCTGTTCGGTCGTGCTATCGGGATCGTCGCGCTTATCGTGGCGGCGTCGGCGATGGCGCTCATCGTCAAGAAACTCACCGGGGATATTCTCGGTGCGGTGGTGGCGGCGTCTTTCCTTTTCCTCTTCCCGTGCGTTTTTCACTGGGCCGCGCTCGGCAGGGTCGATCTCGCCGCCCTCGGATTCGCCTGTGCCGGCCTCGCCGCCGTGGTGCTCGGTGAACGCCGGAAGGCCGGCCTGGTCGGCGGCGCCCTCCTCCTTTCCGCCGCGGTTTTCACCCGGCAGTCGTACGGCCTCGCCGCCCCTTTCGCCGCGTTCGTCTTTCTCCTCCGCGAACCGCCCCGGCGGCGGGCGTTCACTCTCGCCGCGTGGACGTTCGGCATCTGCCTCGCCGCCTTCGCCGCTCTCGATATCGCGACGCGCCACGGTTTCTTCCTTCACGTGGTCACCGCCAACATCAACACATTCCGCTGGAGCCGCACGGAAGCGTATTTCACGGAATTCGCGCAAGGTTCACGCCTTCTCCTCGTCGCGGCGGCGCTTTTTCTCGTAGCGGGACTTCCTCTCGGCCGAAGGCGCGATTCCGCCGCGTGGTGGGTCAGCGCTCCTTTCCTCGCCGCGGCGACCGTGTCGGCGCTCACGTCGGGAAAATCCGGTTCGAACATAAACTATTTTATCGAGCCGGCCGCCGCTCTCGCTCTCGCCGCCGGGGTGTGGGTCGCCTGGTCGAATCGGATACCGTATCTTCGTGTGATCGTCCTTCTTCTCATGGCGGGTCAGGCGGCGGCGCTCGAAGGGGTTTCCCGCCGCCTTCACTACGACAGGGTCTTCCGGTCGATCCGCGCCGGAGATCGGATCGCCGAACTCTATTCGATCGTGAAGGAGGCGGACCGCCCGGTGCTTGCCGACCGGTTCATGGGGCTCGTTCCTCTCTCCGGGAAGAGGCTCTTCTTCCAGCCGTTCGAGATGAAGCAGCTCGCCGATGCCGGGCTGTGGAATCCGCGCCCTTTTCTCGATGCCATCGAGAGGAAGGAGTTCGGCGCGATTCTCATCTACGAGGCGAGGGATTACGATTCCCGCCGTCAGCGATGGTTGCCGGGCATCACGAGTTACATCAATCGTTTCTACGAACCGTCGAAGCGGCTTTTCGACACGGTGGTGTACCTGCCGCGGAAGGGAGCGAACGGCGGGGGTGGAGACCGGTCTTCGCCCGGTGAAAGGGAGAAGAGGTGATCGGCGGTCCGGCGCATTCCTCTTCGCGGTCGGCGGACCTCCTCGCCGTGACGGTGATCGTCTTATCGGGCGCGCTCGTCGCGCTGCCGGTGCTCGGCGGCGGGTGGATGACGTATCTCGACAACCCGTCCCATCTCGCCGAAATCGACGCTGCGGCGTTCGAGGCGCACAACGGATGGTCGGACACGGCGTTTTGCGGCTTTCCCGTGGGAACGCTCCACTCTCCCCTCTGGTACGGCACTCTCGCCCGCCTCGTCCGCGCCGGTTTTCCTGCGGAACCGCTTCTGGCGGCGTGCATTCTGCTCGGTTTTCTCGCCCCGCCGCTCGCGCTCTTCCGGGTGGCCCGCCGCACCCTCCCCGCCGTCGCGGCGGCGGCCCTCGCGTTCCTTCTTCTTGTTCAAAGAACCGCGCTCGTCGGGATCGGCTCGGCGACGGGGGGGATGTGGACTTTCTATCTCGCCGCCGGGGGGGTGATCCTCTTCGCCGACCGCCTGACGAGGCCGTGCCGCTCCCGCCGCGATGCTTCTCTCCTCGGGGTTCTCACGGCGCTGATCTTGCTGACCCATCTCTTCGCCCTCGTGCCGATCGCCATTCTCGCGGCGATCCACGCCGGGCGATTTCTTCTTGGAAGAAGACCCGTCGCGGATCTCGTCCGCCAGGCGGCCGGAATGATCGCCGGTGTCGCGGCGGCTGCGACGTATTGGCTTCCCCTCTTCCTCGCCGGCGAGGAGGCGGCGAGAGAAGCGCAGCACCTTGCGGCACCGATGGTGGCGGCGCGTCTCCTTCTTCCGACCCATCTCTTTTCGCTCCTCGAAAACCACTTCCCCCCGATTGACGGCACGCTCCTCGTCGGGGCGCTGCCGATGACGGGGCTCGTTCTTCTCGGCGCGGCGGCCGCCGTCATGGTGTTCCGGCGCACCGCAGAGGACACTCCCTTCTACGGCGCATATCTCGCCGGGTCGATCCTCGTTCTTCTTTTCGCCGCGCCGACATTCCACTTCGTCTTCCTCGGCCCGGTCAGCTGGAGACTGATCTACTTCGTCCGCGTGGCGCTCGCCCTCGCGTCGATTCCGCTCCTCGTCCGCGCGGTGAACCGCTTCCCTCTCCCGGCGAATCGACGGACGTCGATCCTCATCGCCGCATCGCTCGGCGTGGCGGCGCCGGCGCTCGCCTTCGCCTGCGGCGCGCCGCTGCGCGCCGCCGTCCCTGAAAGGAAGAGCGCGCCGGTCGAGGAGGTGAAGAGCCTCTGGAAGTGGCTCGCCGAACACCGCCGGGAGGAATGGGGGCGCGTCTACATTCAGGATACATTCACCTACCCGACCGCGCTGACGCCGCTGCGGGAGTCGCACATCCTTTCCCTTACCGCGCGCAACAGCGGTGTCCGCCAGCTCGGCCCGGTCTACGGCATCGCGCCGTATCGAACGGCGGAGTGGACGCCGAGCGAGTTCGGGAAACTTTACAGAAGAATAATCGGAGGGGAAAAGGGGGATGAAACATTGAGGCGGCTGATGTGGCTCTCCGGCGCCACGCACATCGTGCTGAGCGACGGTGCGACGCGAAGCCGGCTCGCCGGCTCGCCTCTCTTCGAGAGTCTCCACTCGACGGGACGCTACGAAGTGCTTCATCTCAGGAACGCACGGCCCTCGTGGGTGACCGCCGCGGCGGGAGAGGGAGATCTCACCGTCGGGAGGTACGAGACGGGTCGCCTTTCGGTCGACCTGGGGGGGATGTACGGGGGGGAAGATCTTCTCGTCCGGGTTTCGTATCATCCGGGATGGACGATTCGAGGATCGCGAACGGCGTCGCTTGTTTCCGACTCCTCCGGCCTTCTCCGGATCACCGGTCTCGCGCCGGGGAAGGGAGCGATCGAACTGGAGTTCATCCCATCGCGCACGCCGCGAACCGTCGCCGTTTTCGGCTGGGTCGCTCTGGCGGCGCTCTTTCTGATGCCCGGGAGGATTCGCCCATGAGAGGAACGTTTCATCGGCGGCTCCTGCCGGCGGTCGCCACGCTAGGCCTCGTCATGCTGGGGGGCTGCGCGCCGCACCGGGCGAGGCCGAACGTGGTGATCATCGTGGTGGACACCCTTCGCGCCGACGGCCTCGGCTGTTATGGCGCCGTCGGCGACCCGACGCCGGCGATCGACCGGCTCGCCGCGAAGGGGATCCGCTTCGAACGATGCGTCTCCCAGGCGCCGTGGACCCTTCCCTCGGTGGCGACTCTCCTGAGCGGCCGGTATCCCACGTCCCACGGCGCCGACAACTTCACGAGCGTACTGCCGAAGAAGCTCCGTCTCATGGCGCAGGACTTCCGTGCCGCCGGCTACGCCACCGGCGCGGTGGTTAGCCATCGTTTCGTAAGCATCCAGAAAGGTTTCGACAGGGGCTTCGACTCCTTCGACCAGTCTAATACTCTCGGTCATGATGCCGTGACTTCACCGGGCGTAACAAAGAAGGCGTTGCAATGGCTCGGGAAGATCGAGAAGGAAAGGAAGACACCGTTCTTTCTCTTCCTCCACTATTTCGATCCCCACTACAGTTATATGAGCCATGAAGGAAACCCGCCCGGTCCGCCGTATGACGGTCCTTTGAAGGCGGGAATGGACATCTGGGAACTGAGAAAGAAGCTCGAGTCCGCTTCCACGGAGGATCTCGACTTCGTGAAGAATCTCTATGCCGGAGAGATCCGCTTCACCGACGGCGAGATCGGAAAGGTGTTTGACTATCTCGAGGAACGGCAGATCGCCCGGAACACGGTGATCGTGTTCACCGCCGATCACGGCGAAGAATTCATGGAGCACGGCTGGCTCGGTCACACGAAGAATCTGTACGACAACCTCGTCCTCGTGCCGCTCATCATCCGGTATCCCGGAGGAGACGAAGGGAGTGTCCGGCGCGATCCGGCGATGCTCGTCGATCTTTTTGCCACCATCGAGAATCTCGCCGGTCTCGAAGCGCACCCGACGGAGGGTCGGGATCTCTTCGGCGACGACCGCTCCGACAGGCCGTGCGTTTCGGAGGTGGAGTTCGATCCGAGCGGGGCGAAATACCTCGGGAGGAAATTTCTCCGGCGGGAGATGGAGAAGCGTTCCGACATGCGCTCGATCTACCGTGCCGGCTGGAAGGCGATCGAGAACCGGATCACCGGGGAATGGGAGCTTTTCGACATCACGAACGATCCGGGGGAGATCGAGAACGTGGCGGGCAGGGAAACGGATCGTCTCGAGGACCTTCGCGGCGACCTGGCGAAATGGGAACGGTCGATCGTTAAGGGAACGGGGGAGGCCGAACCGCTCGATTCGGCGCAGATCGAAGAGCTTCGCGCTCTCGGATATATCCGGTAGGAGCACGGACGACCTCTTATCTCGCCCGATCGCTCGCTTCACCTCCCGGCGTTTCCTCGGCTTCGGGAATGCCCGGGGCGGTCCACGCCGCGCCGAGAGCGTCGGCCCCGGCGAGGATTTCCCCGTCGAAATCGAAAAGCGTCACATTCTCCCACGGCGAGCCGGCCGTCGGGTCGGCGAGCCATTCGGGCGCCCAGTAGAACCAGCCGCGGCACGCGTCGGCCCGGACCGCCCGGAGAGTGTCGACGAGGGCGACGAGGTACGCCCGCTGTCCCGCCGCGGTGGCGGGATAACCCGCGAGGAGCTGTTTCGGAAGACCGACGATGTTGTGCGTCGTGTCGGCCCAGGCGAGACTCCACGGGTACGCCGCTTCGGCGAGGACGATCCCCCGTCCGTAACGCTCGGCGAGATCGTTCATGTTCGAAGCGAGGTCGGCGAGCGTTCCATGCCACCACGGATAGAAGCTGAGACCGATCACGTCGAAGGGAACCTCTTCGGCGGCCACCTTGTCGAAGAAATAGCGACTCCCCGCGTTGTCGCCGCCCCGGTCGTAATGGATCATGATCTCCACCGGCGCGCTCGCGCCGTCCTTCACGCCCCGGATCCCCTCTTTCAGCAGTTCGCCGAAGCGGTGCCAGTGAACCATGCCGTCGAAGGCGCCTCCCACGCGCCCGTCGTCCCAGAGGAAGCCGGCGCTGATCTCGTTGCCGATCTGCACCATGTCGGGAAGGGCGTTCCTCGCATCGAGCCTGCCGATAACGGCGCGCGTATACTCATAGACACTGTCCTTGAGCGCCGCGAAGGGAAGCACCTCCCACGCCGCGGGCTTTCGCTGCGCTCCCGGATCGGCCCACGTTTCGGAGTAATGGATGTCGAGGAGGAGGCGAAGCCCGGCCGATCTCACCCGAACGGCGGAGTCGATCGTGCTTTGAAGGTCGTCATACCCGCTCTTCGGCGTGTGCCACAACCGCAGACGCACGGCGTTCATTCCGCGGCTCTCGAGAAGATCGACGGGATCGCGCGGGATGCCCCCTTCGGTGAACACGCCGCCGTGATCTTCCACCCTCTCGAGGGCGGAGAGGTCCGCCCCCCGGAGGAAATCACCGCGAGTCGTGGCGGGGAGCAGGAAGAGCGCGGCGACGGCGAGCTGACGGATGAAGAAGCGCTCGAATGCTGGCCGGTTTCTTCTCGATGGGAAATCGATCATGGTAGTCTGATCATAACACCTCCCGCCGGCCTTGTCGCGCCGGGCGCTTCTTCTCACGTCGACGGGGAAGGTTCCGGTACCTCGCGACAGGAGACTCCTTGCCCGGAACGCCCCGGGCGCGGCATAATCGGGCAATCGACAACGGAGGAAACGCATGCCGAAGAAAGTGGTCGCCCACTACGCCGATGGAACATTGCTGAAGGGAGTCACGAGCGACCTCAACCCGAACCGGGAAACATTCACCATCGTCGACCCGGCGAGCCATGAATCGTCGCAAGTGTGTTTCTCGGATCTGAAGGCTGTGTTCTTCGTCAAAACCTTCGAGGGCCGAGTGGGTTATCGTGATCGATACGATCTCGAGCGTCCCGGGCACGGGAAGAAGATCAAGGTCTGCTTCAAGGACGGCGAGACGATTGTGGGATACACTTCCACGTACGCTCCCAAACGGAAGGTGTTCTTCATCTTCCATCCCGATCCGGAAAGCAACAACGACAGGATCCTTGTGGTCAAGGAAGCGACGGAGAAAGTCGAGTATCTCTGATCCGCGAAAAGGGAAGGGGAATCCGACGGGGCGCGCGGTAATCACACTCGTTTCTCTCCTCGTCGTGTCGGCGCTGCTTCACGGCTGTTCGAAGCGGGATGTTGAACGATACCCGAACGTCATTCTCGTCACCATCGATACGCTTCGCAGAGATCATGTCACGTGCTACGGATACGACCGGAAGACGACGCCGAACATCGCCGATTTCGCTCGCCATGCGGTCATCTTCGATGACGCGGTGGCGGCGCAGGCGATCACGGCGCCGTCTCACGCCTCGATTCTCACGGGGCTCTATCCGCCGACCCACGGGGTGACGCGGAACGCGAGAAGGCTGAACGAAGGGACACCCACCCTCGGCGGGGTCTTGAAGCGGCTCGGCTACCACACCGGCGCGGTGGTGAGCGGCTACACGCTGAAGAAGAAGGATACCGGCCTCGATGCCGGCTTCGACCATTACGACGACGATCTGGGAAAGAAGAGGTTCGGCAAGGCGCAGGACACTTTCGACCGCTCCCTCGGTTGGCTCTGGAAGGAGGCGAGCGGCGATACCCCCCTTTTTCTCCTGTTTCATCTCTTCGATCCCCACTTTCCGTACAACGCTCCGCCTCCGTTTTCGGGCGGCTTCCTCCCGCAAGGCGAGGAGTACTCCGAAAAGATCCGGGAGATCATCCCCCGGCTCCGCGCGGGCGACGGAACGCCGGAGGAGTACGCCGAGGTCGTCGCACGCTACGACGACGAGATCGCTTACGCCGACCATTATTTCGGGAAGTTGATCGGTGAGCTCAAGAGGCTCGGCTTGTGGGAGAACTCGATCGTCGTGTTCGCCGCCGACCACGGCGAGACGCTCGACGAGCGTTTCCAGTCTTTCGATCACGGCGCCAGGGCGTACGAGGAACAGATCCGCATCCCGCTGATCGTGCGCTTTCCGGGGGACGAGTACGGCGGCCGGCGCATCGCCGCGCCGGTCCACCAGGTCGATCTGCTCCCCACCATTCTCGATGCTCTTTCCACGCCGGTTCCACAGGGCGTCCAAGGGAGATCACTTCTCCCCTTGATCCGGGGTGATGAATCGTGGGGGGCGGAGCGGCATCTCGTCAGTCTCGCGTACCCCCTCGGTACGAGGGTGCCCGAGGTGAGCGCCCCGGTGATCCGGAACGGCTTCGTCATCGCCCTGCGGGCGCTGCCGTACAAGCTGATCTCCTATCCCACGAAGAAGGGGCCGTACTACCAGCTCTTCAACCTCGGCGACGACCCGCTGGAAAAGAGGAACATCGCCGCCGGGAACGGGGAGATTGTAGAGCGGCTCGCGGCGGAACTCGCCGCCTGGGTGGAAGAAACAGGCGCCTCGAAGAGGGCGAAGCCGGTCGACCTTCCTCCGGAAACGAAGCGCGCCCTCGAAGCGCTAGGCTACGTGCAATAGATCGCGCCGCAGGCGCTCTTTCGCCGTTTCGTCTGGACCGAAGCGTCGCCGGGCGATACAATCCGCGTCGAATCACGCTGGACAAACCCGGCCGGGAGGAAGCTCATGCTGGAATGGCTACGCGAGTTGGCACCGATCCTCATCCTGCTGGCGGTCGTCACGATCGTGATCAGCCGTCTTCCGAAGATCGAGATTTCCCACAGCGCCGCGTTCCGCCGGCGCCGGTTGCTGAACTGGCTTCCCCTCGGGTTGACGTACGCGTTTCTCTACATGGCACGGTACAACCTGAAGGTGAGCAAGTTCGCCTTCGAAAGCATGCAGGGCACCGACGGCGGACCGATGATGGGAAACGAGGCGTTCGGCGTGATCTTCGGCGTGGGCACCGTGATCTACGGATTCTCCTTTCTCATCAACGGACCGCTCACCGACCGTTTCGGCGGCCGTTTCTCGATTCTCGTCGGCGCGGCCGGCGCTCTTCTGATGAACCTGCTGATGGGCCTCGTCACGGTGTCGCTCGTGAACCATGGTCCCGGATACCTCTTCTTCGCAGGCCATTTCGTCACCGTCTTTTCGGTGCTCTACGGCGCGAACATGTATTTCCAGAGCTTCGGCGCCGTGGCGATCGTCAAGGTGAACGCCTCGTGGTTCCACGTTCGGGAACGGGGTGTGTTCGGCGCCATCTTCGGCATACTGATCTCTCTCGGGATCTACTTCGCCTTCGATTGGAGTATGCTCATCCTGAATGGGATCGGCCTGACGTGGGTCTTCTTCTTCCCCGCGGTGGCGCTCGGAATCTTCTGGGTTCTCGATGTTTTTCTCGTCAGGAATACGCCCGGCGAGGCGGGACAGAAGGATTTCGACACGGCGGACGCCTCATCGGGCGACGACGGCCCGAAGCTGGGGGCGGTGGCGGTTTTCAAGCTGATGCTCCGCAACCCGATCATCATGACCATCGCCGGCGTCGAGTTTTGCAGCGGCTTTCTCCGGCAGTCGATCATGCAGTGGTTCCGCACTTTCGCGAAGCAAACCGATGCGGTGCTCGGCCTCAAGTCGTCTTTCGTCTATGAAAACTGGGGGCTCCTCCTCTGTTGCGCCGGGATTCTCGGCGGTGTGGTGGCGGGGGTGATCTCCGACCATGTCTTCCAGTCGCGCCGCGGACCGGTGGCGGCGCTTCTCTACATGCTCATGCTCGCCGGATCGATCGCCCTTGTGTTCGTTTACAGAACCCCGCTGGTCGGCGCACTCGTGCTGATCATGTCGATGGCCGTCATCGGCGTGCACGGAATGCTCTCGGGCACGGCGAGCATGGACTTCGGCGGAAGAAAGAATGTCGGCATCGCCGTGGGGATCATCGACGGATTCGTTTATCTCGGAACCGCCGTTATGTCGTTCACCTACGCCGTCATCCTGCCGCGGGAGGAGCTCGGCGTGGGAGGGGCGATCGCCGGCGCGGCGACCGATCCGGCGAAATGGATCGCCTGGCCGATCGCCATGATTCCGGCGGCACTCCTGGGGCTCTTCCTCGCGGTGCGCGTGTGGAATGCGACGGCGTCGAGGTTGACGGCGAAATAGACGCGGCCGGCACGCCCGGTCCGGCGACGGAAAGACAACACGTGAACAACCGGAGGCTTTCATGAGTTCCATTCTCGATACGGTGCTTCTTTTCGCGCTCCCCGCTTCGGGCAAGTCGGAAGTGCGCAGGTACATCGACGGCCTTTCCCCCGACGTCTGCCGGAACGAAATGCACATCGGTCCCACGTTGCAGCTCGACGACTATCCGTATGTCCATTTCATGCACCGCATCGACGATGAGCTGCACGCCCGGGGTGTGGATTACATCTTCTACCGCGGGCCGGCCCGTCCCTTCCGGGACAATTTCGAGTGGGGAACGCTGATCCATCTTCTCAACGAAGACTACGACGATCTCGAGGCGGGCCGCACATTCGCCGTCCCGTCGGCGGCGCAGCTTCTCTTCGACCGTCTCGACGAAGCGCGCGCGAAGGTGGGGCTTCCGCGCGCGCTCGGCGATGTACCGTACGCGGTCCGGCGGGACGTGGCGGCGGCGCTCGAGGAGGAATGCGCCGCGCACCTGGCGGAGAGGAACGAGACGAACAGCGCCGACCGCGAAGGGAAGACGGTGATCATCGAGGCGGCGCGCGGCGGGCCGAACGGCGCCGCCTTCCCGCTGACTCCCCCGCAGGGTTACGAATACTCCCTTTCAATTCTGTCGGAGAAGATTCTCGACCGTGCGGGAATCCTTTACGTATGGGTCACGCCGGAGCAGTCGCGGGGTAAGAACATCGAAAGGGGCCGGCCCGACGGCCAAGGATCGATCCTCTTCCATTCCGTCCCGATGGAAGTGATGCTCGGCGAGTACGGTTGCGACGACATGGAGTACCTCATCGGGAAGTCGGGAAAGCCCGATACGATCCGCGTGGAGAGGATCGTGTCCGAAGGAGATCGCTACGTCACCCGGGAATGGTGGATCCCGGTGGCCCGTTTCGACAACCGCGACGATCTCACCACCTTCGTGCGCAACGACCGCGCGGAGTGGAAGGACGACGAGATCTCCCGCCTCCACAAGGGCCTCGGCGACGCCCTCGGGACGCTCGCGCGGCTGCGCGGATGAAAGGCGATGTCGCGCGCGGTGAATCGACGCCCCGCCGCCGGCGGGGCTTTTTCGCTTTGCTGTAAGATCCCACCTTCTCGTCGGACCCACGGTGTAGCCGCCCCGATCGGTTCGATCCGCGGGCGCCCCTGCAAGGAGCAAGCGTGAAGATTCCCGAGACCGTGGCGAGGTTGTTTCGCCGAAAACGAATAGAGCCTTCCTACCCGGCGCTTCCCAATATCTCGCCCGACGGGGAGTCGAACGTTTCCGGCATCTACGTGGTGGGTGAACTCGCCGGAACGCCTCTCGTGAAGCTCGGCCTCAACGCCGGGCACGATCTCGTGCAGAGGATCGGCCCCGCCCTTCTCAAGGAACGTGGCGGCGGCGGCGACGATGCGTACGATCTCGTGATCATCGGTGCGGGCAGCTCGGGCATCGCCGCCACGGTGGCGGCGAAGGATCTCGGCCTCAGGGTGGTCGCCCTGGAAGCGGCGGCGCTGGCGAACACCTTCGTCACCATGATGAAGGGGAAGCTCCTCTTCGCCGAACCGGAAGCGCTCGAGAAGACGTCGCGGGTCTGGTTCGAAGAGTGCCGCAAGGAGGAACTTCTCGATCGGTGGCGGGCCATGGTGCGCGACGAGAAACTCCCGATCCATGAACAGGAGAAGGTGGTCGATATTCGTGGCGTGAAAGGCGCGTTCACCGTGGTGAGCGACGCGGCGGAGTACAAGGCGAAGCGCGTCGTTCTCTGCATGGGCAAGGCGGGAAACCCGCGCCGCCTCGGCGTGCCGGGGGAGAAGGAAAACGCAGGGAAGATCCACCACAACCTTCTCGACGCAGACGATTTTCATGGGAAGAAGATCGTCATCGTCGGCGCGGGCGACGTGGCGTGCGAGGCGGCCGTCGCCCTCGCGTCGGACTCGACGAACGACGTAGTTCTTTCCGCCGTCGATCCGGAATTCACCTATCCGAAGAAGCGAAACATCGATGCCGTTCGGGAGCTTGAATCGGAGGGGAAGCTCGAAATACTCCTCTCTTCGAGTGTGAAGAAAGTCGGCGCCGGCGATCTCGAAATCGAGCTGGGAGACGGCTCGCGTGTGACACGCCCGTATGACGCCCTCTTCGAGATGATCGGCGCCGAGCTTCCCCTCGGCTTCTTCAGGAAGGTGGGGATCCGACTTCAAAACGCCTGGACTCCCGGTCGGTGGGTCGCCCTCGCCGCCACGTTCCTTTTCGTCTACTCGCTCTATGCGCTCAAGAGCTACGGAAAGGGTGCCGTGTCGTGGCCCTTCGATCATCTGATCACCCCGGAGACGTACGATGCCGCGCTTTACGGGCTGTTCCGTTTCTTCTTCGCTCCCTTTCGGTCGTTCCTGAGTCCCGAGGCGTTCCGCGACATCGCCGGTGACCACGGCTACCAGCAGGGATTCCTCTACAGCGGCCTCTATACGCTCGTCATGGTGGTGTTCGGCTTCCAGGCGCTCGTGAGGTGGGGGAGGAAGGCGAAGAACCGGAAGTACCAGACATGGCGCTACGCCAGCCTGATCTCGTTCCAGGTCGCTTTCTTCATCATTGTGAATCTCGTGGCGGTTCAGGCGCTCAGCGTGAAGTACGCTTGGCGCGCGTGGGGCCTCTACCAGCCGTTTCCCCTCTTCTTCAACACGTTCTTCTGGTGGTATCCGGACGATCCCGCCTGGGTGATGTGGCTGTTCATCGGCGCGGGGCTCGCCGGCACCTTCGTGGCGATCCCGTTGCTCGCGCGAAATCATGGAAAACGGTTCTGCACGTGGATCTGCGGATGCGGCGGTCTCGCCGAGACGCTGGGCGACCGGTGGCGCCACCTCTCGCCGAAGGGAGAGCGATCGAGATTGTGGGAGTTCCAGGGCGCGGTGGTGCTTCTCGCGTCGTTCATGGTCGGTATCGTGGTGGTGGGGATCTATCGTACCGACGGGAACAACGCCTGGTGGAAGGCGTACAGCTACCTCGTCGATTTCTGGCTCGTCGCGGTCATCCCGGTCGCCCTTTACCCGTTCTTCGGCGGAAAGGTCTGGTGCCGCTACTGGTGCCCGCTCGCCGCATACAACGGTCTCTTGGCGAAGTGGTACGGCCGCCTCAAGATCGTTTCCAACAGCAAGTGCATCAGCTGCACCCAGTGCTCGCTCTACTGCCAGGTCGGCGTCGACGTGATGGCCTTCGCGAAGAACGAGGCGGCGTTCGATAACACCAACTCGAACTGCATCCAGTGCGGCATCTGCATCGATGTCTGCCCGATGGATGTCCTCTCGTTCACCACGGAGAAGAAGGAAGAGTCGGCGTAGCGCCCGCGCCGGTTTGACCGGTCGCGGCCGTTCAACGCGCTCCGGCGTCGGCGCCTGCCGGACGGAAGGCGGCGCGCACCCTATTCGCCAGCTTCCTCCCCTCGGCGTAATCGGGGAATCGGCGGACCAGCTCGTCGCTTTGCGCCAGCGCCTCCTCGCCCCTGCCGAGCGCGGCGAGGATGTTCACTAAGTTGTAACGGGCGCCCCTGTAATCGGGATCGATTTCGACGGCCCTCGCGTAGGCGGAAGCCGCGTCGGCGAGACGGTTCGCCCCCTGGTGGAGAGAGCCGATATTGTTCCACGCCTTCGCGTAGTCGGGGTCGATGGCGAGAACGTCTTCGTAGGCCCGGAGTGCGGCGTCGGCGTCGCCCTGCTGTTGGAGCGCGGTGGCGAGGTTGTAGCGCGCCATCACGTACCGGGGCGCCGAGCGGATCGCCTCGCGGAAGGCGGCGACCGCTTCGGAAAGACTATCACTCCCCGCGAGATCAAGGCCGCGGTTGAGGGCCTCGACCGCCTCCTCCGGCGTATCCGTTCCTTCGCTCCGATCGTCCCCGGCGTTAACGCTCTCTTCCATTTCCTCGCTCCGAAGAGCCCGGAGGTCCTCGCGCGCTTCCTCGAAGCCCGGCTCCAGGAGAAGGGTGTTTTCGAAAGCCGCGATCGCCTCCGCGCGCCGTCCGGCCATCCGGTAGACCACGCCGAGGTTGTAGCGGGGCCGGTACGATGACGGGTCGATTCTCGCCGCCGAACGGAGTTCGTCGATCGCTTCATCGAGCCGCCCATCCGATGCGAGTGCGATGCCGAGGTTCGTCCGCGCCTCCGCGTAGCCCGGGTCGAAACGCACCGCCAAGCGGTATTCCACGAGCGCCTCACCCGTCTTCCCTTCACGGAAGAGGGCGATGCCGAGGTTGTTACGGGGCCTTGCCTTTTCCGGACTCTTCGAGACGGTATCCCGCCAGAGTGTTTCGTCCGACTTCCACACTTCGTTTCTCGAGTGTGCGGCCGCTGCGAGAGGAACGACGATCAGCGCCGTCGCCAACGCCGCCGTGGCGCGGCCTCGTGTCGCGGTGGGCGAGGGAAGGAGGGTGAAGAGGAGCGCGCCGAGGGCGATCGCCCCGCCGGCGAGGGGGAGGTAGAGGCGATGCTCGAAGATGACGTCCCGGATCGGAAAGAAGCTCGACTCCACGGAAAGGGCGAGATAGAAGAAGAGGATGCCGAAGGAAACGAACAGGAGAATTCCCTCCGATTTCCGTGCACGTTCTTTGGCGGCGACGAGGAGCGCTGAGACGAGGATCACCCCGTGGAGAAGCATGGAACGGAGCACCGCCCCGGAAAGGAGTGAACGGGCCAAGGGATAGTCGTAGTCGAGGTTCTGCCCGGTGGGGAGGAAGATCAGCCGAAGGTAGGTGACGATCACGCGCATCTCGGTGGCGAAGTAGATCCCTCTCGGTATGGCGGCGGTTTCCCGCGCCGCGCCGGCGAGCCCTTCGGCGAGGCCGTCCCCGCCGCGGAAGAGGAGGGAGAGGGGCACCACCGGCAGCAGGAGGAGGAAGGGGACGATCCGTCGGGCGCGGCGGGCATTGAAAATCGGTCCCGGGAAGGCGAATACGTCGCAAAGCGCGATGGCGAGCGGCAGGGTGAAGGCGGTCTCCTTCGTTCCCATGGCGAGGAGCGCGGCGGTGAAGGCACCCGAAAGAAGGAGTGCCCGGGCGCGGCGGCTCGTTTTCCGGTCGCGATGCGCCTGGAGGTAGAGCATCATCGACAGAAGATAGAAGAGCGCCGCCAGCGAAGCGAAGCGCTGGACGATGTATGTCACCGCCTCGGTCTGCAGTGGGTGACAGGCGAAGAGGAGGGCGGCGAAAAGGGCGGCGAACCGGCGGCGCGACCGGTCGCTCGCAGCGCACCGACCGCCGAAGAGGAGGAGCGCCAGGCAGTAGACGAGGAGCGACGCGGCGAGGTGAATCAGCACATTCACCAGGTGATAGCCGCGCACGTCCTCCGTGCCGATGGCGTAGTTCAGTGCGAACGAGGCGTACCCGACGTGCCGCGTCGGCGAGAGCGCGCCGGGCGGCAGGAGATGCGACAAGTCGTGAATCGCGCTGTTCTCCACGATGTTCTGGATGTCGTCGAACACGAAGGGCGCCGTGAAGGTGTTCGAGTAGACGGCGATCACGGCGAGGACGACGAGAAGCACCGCGGTCGTGTGGAAGGGGAGCGCGCTCTTTCCCGGGGTGGTCTTCCCCTTCCCGGAACTCCCGGTGTTTTTCGCCATGCTCCCGTTTCTCCCCTTCGACCGACGGTGGACGTCGCCTCGTCTCCGGGCGAGTCTATGCTCCGCGGGCGTCTTTCGCAAGAACGGCGGCATCGAACCTATCGGTTGTGGGCACCGGCGTGGCCGGGGGCATTCCGCACCAGACATCACCGCGAGCCCGGCACGGTTTTCTGAAGAGTTTTTGAACGGTGGAGGTGCGCACGACGGTTCCCGCATCGACTGTTTGTGCTACTATGAATCGAGTTGCGGAATCGACTGTTCCAGGCGGACGATCGCCGCGACGCAGCGGAGGAGATAAGAGGAGATAAAATGAAACGTCTTGATCTTTCAAGCCTCCTTCTCCTGTCGATCCTGTTTCTCGATTGCTCGTCTCCGTGGGAGCGAGTTCCCTTTTCGGTTGTCCCGGATCATCCGAGCGTTGGGGAGAGGGTGACCATTCGATACATTCCCCGGCTGTCGGGGCCTTCCCTGGCCGCCGCCGGACGGGTGAGCCTTCGTTTCACGCTGCTGGACAAGGAGGGGGCGCCGTTTTCCGACGCCTTGCCGATGAACCGGAAGGGGGATGGGTGGGAGATTTCCTTTCTGCCCGCAAGCCCCACCCGGGCGGAGCCGGTTCTCCTGGTTTGTGCGTTTATCGACGGGGACGATCCGGAGCGGGAGGACAACAACCGGGACGAGTCGTGGATCGCTCCCTTTTTCCAGGACGGAAGGCCGGTCGAGGGCGCTTCCTATCAGGAGTATCGAGCCGGATAGGCGAGGAACGGCTCTGCGGTCCTTTCGATTCCTTTTCCGGGAAGGAGGCGGCTCTCCGATGCCTCGAAAAGGAACTCGGTCTCTATCCTGGAGATCTCGCGGCGAGGATCGCCCGGTGGGAGTATCGCTTTATCGAAGCGGGGGGCGATTCGTCCGTCGCCGATTCGCTTCGGCTGACGGCTCTCCAGGTGGGGAAGCCGTATTTCGACGGGATGAAAGGATGGGAGGATGTTCCTCCGGGAATCACGAATCTCCTTTCGCTCTACGCGATGCTCGGCGAAAAAGACACGGCGGACTCTCTCGCTTCTATTCTCTTGCAGCGGTTTCCCGAGGATCCGCGCGTGATCGAGTACGAATATAGTACCGTCGGCAGTCGTCGTAGGAGTGCTGCGTGCGCCGCGAACCTGGTGACCTTCCTCGAAAGGTATCCGAATACCGATCGCGCGCCGGCTGCGCGGGGAAAACTTCTGGCACTCTATTCGAGGGAGTTGGACGACACGGAAAAGGCGCGCGCCCGTGTTCGAAGCTCCTTGCCGATCGACACGGAAGATCTCTTCGCCTACGCCTGCCGCCTGATGGAAGAAGAAGGCGAACCGGGGGAGGCGGAAGCGATTCTGCGACGGTGCATGGCCGAGCTGGAAGACGATGGTGATTCCCGCCCGGGTCGATTCTCCCCATATGAATGGATGAAGCGGAAGGAAGAGGAAGGCGCGTCTTGCCGGCGTCGGCTCGCTTCTCTTTTCGGCCGTCGCGGCGAGACGGAGGAAGCGGCGGCTCTTCTCGAGGGTATCGTGGCGGAGACGCCCGACCAGATCGACGGCGCTCTCTTGTTCAACCTCGCGCTCTACCAGTCGAAAACCGGCCGCGAGAAGGATGCCTTTGCGACGTTCGATCGTCTTCTCAGGACCGAGGACCCGCCCGAGGGGGTGGTGGAGGAGGGTCGAGCGCTCTTCGCGAAGGTTCGCGGCGACTCGACCGGCTTCGGTCGCTACCTGGCGGGGGCACTCGCCGAAAGACGAAGGAAAAGGATCGAAGAGCTTGCGTCGTCCGCGCTCTGCTGGCCCGTACCCGATATCGCGGTGACCGATTCCTCGGGCGATACGCTCCGCCTTTCCGATCTGGCGGGAAAGGTTGTGCTCATCGACTTCTGGGCGACTTGGTGCGGCCCATGCCGGCGCGCCCTTCCCCTCGTCGAAGAGATTCATCGCGAATATGGGGGGGAGAAGGGGGTCGTCGTCGTGCCGGTCAATACGTGGGAGCGGCCGGGAGGAGAAGAGCGTCGCCGACTGGTCAACGGACGGTGGGAGGAATTCGGTTTTACCATGCCTGTCTATTTCGACTCGGATCCCGGGGATCATTATTCGGCCGCGGCGGATCGGCTCGGAGTAACCGCGATCCCGGCGACTTTCTTGATCGGCCGCGATGGGAAGCTCCTCTTCAAGAGGAGAGGCTTCGGCGGCGAACGAAGCGCGGAAGAGCTTCGTCTCATGATCGAGTTCGCCCTCGGCCGAGAATCGGGGGGGGCACACCTCTGAGCCGTTCGGGGGAAAGGGAACTGGAATCCAATCCGAACGGATTCAGCGGGTTATGCCCGTGAGAAAACCGCGCAAAAGAGGGTAAATCCGGGAAAAACGGTTGAAAGCGATGTCCGTTTGTGCTACCCTGGAGCGGTCGAAGTAGCGGAAAGCAGCAAGTGGCAGACAATGTCGTCCCACCAGGCTGATCAGACTCATTCTACAATAATTCAGATTCCCGGTTCGGAGGAGCACTCATGAAAAAAGTTGTTACGATCCTCTCCCGTCGGACAGCTCCGGCTCTTCTCTCTCTTCTCGCGGGTCTTTTCGTCGTGGTCCCCGCGTTCGGGCAGATCACCATGTGGAGCGAGGATTTCAGCGACGTGAGCGACTGGAGCACCTTCCAGACGACGATCACGTCGGACGGCGCCGTGGGTACGATCACCACCGACGCGAACAACTGGGGGAAGGCGGAGCCGATCGCGTGGACCGAAGCGGAGTTCGGTTGCGGTCTCCATTCCGATGAACTCACCGTAGTGGCCACGAATGTTTACGGTCGCCTCCAGGTGAACATCATGGAGGAAGTGCCTCCCTACACCGAGATCAACCTGATCACCACCCAGACGTCCGGGACGTTCACCGCCGACGTGAGCGCCATCACCGGCTGGGTCGGCCTCAAATCGTTCAAGATCGTCTGCTGGGTCGACTGGCAGGCTCCTGCGAGTGTCAGTCTCGACGAGATCTCCCTCGTCAACACGGGCGGCTGGGCCGATGACTTCGATCCGGCCGATCCGTCCTGGCGCGATGACAACACCAACCCGGGCTTCAACGCGGTGTTCACCGACATCGCCGGTCCGTACGCCAGGGTGCAGGAAGTGCCGAACGTCGCCTGGGGGAAGGTGCTCTCGCCGGTGCTCACCATCGACGTGGACGCCGCGCCGACGCTCACCGCCGTGGTGCAGTCCGACGCGACCCTCTCGAACTTCGTCTTCGGTATCCAGGAGGAAGAAGGCGCCTACCAGTATTTTGAACTCGGCCGCGGATACGACGCCGGCGTGTTCGTCTACGATTATAAGGCGATCACCGGGTGGAGCGGGACGCACACCTTCTCGATCATGCTCGGAGTGGAGTCGGGCGATGTCGACGGCTGGGTCGTTTTCGACTCGGTGAAGCTCGATTGTTCGGATGCGCCACCGCCGCCGACGGCCACCGAGAACACCAGCTGGGGGAGCGTTAAGAGCCTTTTCAGGTAGACAGGCTGGAAAAATACAGTATTCTTGCGCCAATAGCCTCGAAAAGGGGCTTTTGGCGTATATCGAAAGCTGCCCGACAAGAGAGAAGGAGATTCCGCCCGGAGGAGGAAAAAAGTGAAAACCGGTCTCCCACACCGTTGGTTTTCGGCGATTCTTGCTGCTTTCTTCGCGCTCCCCGCCCTCGTTCCCGCCGAGGCCGTCGCCGCGGTCACTTTCGACGACACATCCGACCCTATAGTCCTGTCCACATCGACATACGAAATCGGCTTCTCCGCAGATGACGGCGCGATCACGTTCATTCGCGACCTCGTCACAGGCATGGATGTTTCCGCCGGCAACAGTCTCGGCGATCTCTGGCGGGTGAAGTTCCGCGCGTCGGGTCTCCTTAGGAGCGCCACATTCGGCGCCGCCACGGCGAGTCGGCTGTTCACCTATTCCTGGGACGGGGCGCAAAACCGCCTGACACTCGACTACGCCTTCAACGAGTCGGGAAAGGTCCTCGGTCTGACCGTACTCGTCGACGCGGCCGACGGGAACACTCTCGATCTGTCGGTGAGTATCGACAATCAGTACGGCGACGTGATCGACATCGTCTATGTGCCCACCGAGCTGTCGTTCGATATGAACCAGGTCGATCAGTTCTACTTCCCTTATTATGAAGGGGTCGCTTTCCAGAGGGGCTTTTTCCAGGAACTGCGCAGCACCTTCCAGCCGTACCAGCACATTTTCGCCGATTTCGGCGCCCTCGAATCGACGGCGGGAAATCTGGCGCTTTACGCGATGCCCGACACGGTTTTCCACGCCGCCACGATCGGACTCGGGTACAGCAGTTGGAACGGTGGGATGAGCGTCTACCATCACATGTTCCAGACGTACATCGATGACGGCGCACTGTGGAGCGCGCCGATGCTTCGCATGGTGATCGGAAAGACGATCGACCAGACGATGGCGCTCTTCCGGAGCGACAAGGGATGGGACGACTCGCCAAGCCTGCAGGATCGTGTCGGCACCCTCTTCGAGCCGCTCTCGAACAGTTTTCTCGTGAAGCTCGACGTGCAGCATGTGAACGATTGGGGTTGGGCGAGCGCCGGACAGTCGGCGTTCAGCTGGGTGGACAGCGTCTCGGCCCTCCTTCCGAACACCGCGCTTCTTCACCTCGTCTCCTTCTGGCCGGTGGGATTCGACAACTACTATCCCGATTACCTCCCGCCGAACACGGCGTACGGAACGCAAGGCGAGTTCCTGTCGATCCTCACGAACGCGAAGGCGCGGGGCCAGCTCGTCATGCCGTACACGAACCCGACGTGGTGGGACGAGAACTCGCCCACCATGCTCTCCCTCGGAACCGGCATCGCGGCGGACAATCTCCAGGGGAATCCCCTCTACGAGTGTTACGGGGCGAATTGCGGCTACGTGGTCAGTCCGTCCGACCCGGCGGTGCAGCAGCGCCAAGTGCAGACGGTCCAGGATTTCACGACCGCCTATCCCGTCGATCTCCTCTTCGAGGACCAGGTGGCGGACCGGCCATGGACGTACGATACGAACCCGGCGGCGGCCGACTACGTTTCATACACCGATGCGCTCGTCGACAATGTGAAGAACCGATGTCAGGCGATCCCGCTCGCCACCGAAGGGATGCTCGACGTCCTCGTCGGTTCGGAAACCGGCTTCTTCGATTCGGTGATGCTCGACAAGAAAGCGGGATGGGTGTCGGCCTGGGGGGACAACAACTGGGTGGTCTACCCGATCACCATGCTTGCCGCCCACGACAAGGCGGTCTTTCACCAGCACAACCTCGCCGTGGAAGTGATGACCGACAACAAGGAGATGCTCACCTACAATCTCTCGTACGGATTCGGACTCAATTTCGATCTCACCGACCAGGGGGGAATGCTCGCCAGCGACTGGATCGGCATCGACGCCGCGTTCCAGAGGAGCGTGGCGGCGCGCTTCACCGGGCGGAAGATGACGAGTTTCGAGTATCTCGACGGGGCGAAGAAGGTTTCGCGCTCGTGGTTCGAGGATCTGGAGGTCGTGGGGAATCACGACGCCGTGAATTCGTACGGCTATCTCGACCATACCCTCGTGCCGCAGGGACTTTACGCCGCCACCGTCGACGGCCGGATGATCGCCGGCGTGTTCAGCCGGTTCAACGGTCTCGCCCTCCCCGGCGAGCACTACCTGATCCAGGAGAAGATGGGAGCCTCATCCTACAGGATCGAACAGCCGTCCGGCCCCGATGCGACGATCCGCTTCCACCGCCCTTCCTGGTGGAGCCTGAAGAACCGTATCCGCGTGCAGGGGATCACCGAAAGTGGAGCGATCGTCGATGTCACCTCGCTGCCGACCACAACGATCCAGGCAAACAGCATCGACTTCCTCTGGCAGAGGGACCAGGGGGGTGAGAAGGTGTCGTACTATCAACTCCGGTACCTGAGGAAACAAGGGGGCGATGACTTCCAGACCGGCGTGACCGCCTCCGATCCGGCGCCCGCGACGAGGCTTTTCGTCGGCGCGTCGCCGAACCCGTTCAACCCGATGACGACGATCCGTTTCGGGCTCCCCGAGGCGGCGGATATTTCGCTCGACGTATTCGATGCCTCCGGTCGCCTGGTGAAGCATCTCGCCCGCGGTGCGTACGGCGCCGGGAGCTACGAGGTTACCTGGAACGGCACCGACGATGCCGGGCGGCAAGCCGCCTCGGGGATCTACTTCACCCGTCTCACCGCCGGTACGCGCCGCACCACCGGAAGGGTCGTCCTCGTAAGATAGCGCCCCGGCACGAAGGTGACTGCGCACCTGCTGAACAGTCTGCTCCATGTTGGATCCGCGCGGCGGGTCGATCTATCTCCTTCCCGACCGGGAAGGCGCTTGTCGTTCCCCCGATCTGTGCGATTCGAATCGATTCGGGACAATTCCGGCGATGGTACGATCTGGGCGAAACGGGCATGGAAGATGCCATACTCCATGGCAGGCGGTCGAACAGCGGAGGCGGCACGAAAGAGGGAAAGGGCACCCGCCGCCGGCGCGAAGACCGCAATGGAAGGGACGCTTCGGTGGTCGGGTGGTGATGTGGGCGGATTCGCCCCGGGTTGTGATGGCCGTCTTCCCTTCCGGCTTCTCGTGGTGGTGTGGTGGCGGGCGGACGCGGATGTCCGCAATGGGAAACATGAAGAGCCCGGCGAGGCGAAAAGTGATGCGCCCTCGCCGGGCCTTCGTGTCTGTGAACCGGCACCCGCGACGTTTCCCGCGTAACGCTCCCGTAACAGCGGCTCCATACAATGTGAAGCGAACAGTCGATCCCCGTGATCTTGGAGGAGAGGCGATTGTCGACGTTTATCATCCGGCTCCTGTCCGATCCCGCCGAGGAGGTCAAGGGGAAGGTTCGCCATGTGCCGAGCGGGGAAGAGACGGCGTTCTCCAGCGCTTCGGAGCTCCTCTCTTTCTTCCAGAGCATGAGTGGTGTGGGGAGCGGGCTCGCCGCAGGAGCGGACGACGCCGCCACCCGGACGGAGACGGAGTGATAGGGCCGTCCGGCGTCCCTCTCTTCTTTCCTTGTGCGAAGCCCCCGGATCGCATAACCTGTTAACAGGGTTATGCCCCTGTGATCGCCGCGGCTTCAGGGCTCGTCGCGACACGCCGAAACATTGAAAGACAAGCCCCGGCAAGGCAAGAATGCGCGCGCAGCGCCAGAGCAGGAGATGAAATGCGAAGCGGGATACTGACTATCTTGCTCGTTCCGGCGGCTCTCTGCCTCGTCCCCCCGGCCGTATCCGCTCAGGACGACGCCGGATGCATGAAGGCCGACTGTCACGCCGACCTGGGAGCGAAGAAGTGGGTTCACGGCCCCGTGGGGGCCGGAATCTGCACTGTCTGCCACAACCCGGTGGAGAACAAGGACCACGAATTCGTCCTGGCGGCGGAAAAAGAAGAACTCTGTTTCGCCTGCCACGAGGCGAAGCGGGACATGATGCTCGAAGAGAACGTGCACACACCTGTGGCGCAGGGGAATTGCGTCGGGTGCCACGATCCCCACACGAGCGATTTCCGTTTCACCCTGAAAGGGGAAGCGGCGGACCTCTGCTTCAACTGCCACGACAAGGCGGCGTTCTCGAAGAACACGGTGCACGGTCCTGTGGCGGCGGGCGACTGCAACGCATGCCACAATCCCCATGCATCGCCCAACGAGAAGCAGCTCGTCTCGCCGCAGGAGAAGCTGTGCTACCGGTGTCACGAGGAGAAGAAGGGGATCCCGCAGAAGCGCCACCCCCACAAGCCGGTGGCCGAGAAGTGCACGAACTGTCACAGTCCGCATTCGAACGATGTTGCGTTCCTGCTCCCGCAGTCGATGCCCGACCTTTGTTTCGGCTGCCACGCCGATATCGCCGAGCACAAGAACGCTTCGCATCCCCACGCTCCATTCCAGGCGGGTGAATGCACCGACTGTCACGAGATACACGGCTCCGATTTCCCGAAACTCTTCACCGTCGCCCCGACGGAACTCTGTTTCCAGTGTCACGACGAGATGCAGGAGTTCGTGGAGTCGAAGAAGTATCCCCACGGTCCGGTGAAGGACGGAGACTGCAACGCCTGTCACGATCCCCACGGCAGCGAGAATCACAGGATTCTCCGAAAGTATTTCCCCGAGGAGTTCTACACCTCCTTCGCGCCGGAAAAATACGCGATCTGTTTCGAGTGCCATAACGAGCAGATCGTGCAGGACGCCGCGACGACGACGCTCACCGACTTTCGTGACGGCGATAGGAACCTGCACTATCTTCATGTGCACAAGAAGGTGAAGGGAAGGAGCTGTCGTGCCTGCCACCAGGTCCACGCTTCGAACCAGGAGAAGCACATCCGCGAGTCGGTCCCCTTCGGCACGATCAACTGGGAGCTGCCGGTGAAATACACGAAAACCGAGAACGGCGGAAGTTGTCGCGTCGGCTGTCACGCGCCGAAAGAGTATCGTCGGTGAGACGACGACGTTTCGCCGCCGCCTTTTTCCTGTTCTCCATCCTCCTTCCGGCGGCGGCGCTGCCGCTGCGCTCCCCGGCGGCGGAAAAGACCGCCGACCGGCGTGAAGTGATCCGCCGTGGACGGCTGATGCTGAAAGAGGCGGTTCGCCAGATCCGTTCCGGCGAACTCGACTCCGCGTCGACGAATCTCGAAAGCATTCTTGCCGAGGATCCGAAGAACGCGGATGCCTTCTACCATGCCGCCCGCGTGCTCGTCCGCCGCGGCGACACGACCGCCGCCGTCGCCCGTCTCGAGGACGGGGTCCGCGCGGCGCCCCTTTCGAGCCGTTTGAAGCTCTTTCTCGCCCGGCTCAGGATCGCCGCGGGCGATCTCGACGGCGCCGGCGAGCTGGTCGGCAAGGTCCTCGCCATCAAGCCCCGCGAGGCGGAGGCGCTTTACCTGAAAGGGTGGATCCTCGTCGAGCGGGGGGACACCGCCGGCGCGGCCGACGCGTGGCACGAGGCGCTCCGATTCACCCTTGAAAGGGGGGGGGCGTGAGGGCGGCGATCCACTTCCTCGTGAAGCGCCGGCCCGCCCTCGGCGCCGCGATTCTGCTCTTCCTCCTTTCGCCCTCGGCGCCCGCCGCGTTCAAGTATCTCCAAGTGGGGATGCAGGCGCCTCCCGTGGAGGGTGTCGATCTCGTGACGGGGGAGAAGATCTCCGCCGATCGATCGGGGGAGGAGGGGATCTTGGTGATCACCTTCTGGGCGACCTGGTCGAAGCGTTCCATCGAGATACTCGCCGACCTGAAGGAGATGGCGGAGAAATATGAAGCCCTCCCGTTCCGGGTGATCGCCATCAACGTGGACAGCCAGCACGTATCGGAGATGACCCGGGCGGCGGTTCGCGACAAGGTGGTCGAACTCGGCCTTCCCTTCCCCGTGATCATCGACGACGGCCTCGAGATCTTCTATCGTTTCGGCGTGATCGCCGTTCCCTCCACGGCGTTGATCGACGGTTCGGGCGTTCTTCTCTACGACCCGTCCGGCTATTCCTACGCCATTCGCGACAGGCTCGTCGATTCCACCGAGGTTTTTCTCGGTATCCGGGAGAGGGCCGTGGAGAAGACGATCCTGGTGGGCTACGAGCCCGACCCGACGGCGAACCGCTACTATCACCTCGCGCTCCAGATGCTGAACCAGCGATTGTACGAGCGTGCCCTGGCGAATCTCGACAGCGCGATCGAGTCGGACAGCCTTTTCTCGGCGCCGCATAACCTGCGGGGACAGATCTTCCTCGACTTGGCCCGCGGCGACGAAGCGCTCGTCGAGTTCGAAACGGCGGTGCGGCTCGATACGCTCTCCGTGGCGGCGCTCGCCGGGTGGGGTCGGGCTCTCTACCGTGCCGGTGATCTCGAAGGGGCGCGGGGCAAGCTGGAAGCGGCGCTCGCCGTGGATGAGTGGTACACGCCGGCACTCCTCGATCTCGCCCGGTGCCTCGCCGCGGAGGAACGGGCCGACGAAGCGCTTGCGAAGCTCGAAACCGCCGCGGAACTCGCCCCCGGCGATCCGATGGTCTACTACCGCGCCGGCGAGGTCCACGCCGCCGCTGGCCGTGAAACCGAGGCGCTCGACCAGTACCGCCACGCGCTCGAACTCCTCTTTCCTGCCCCCTGAGTCGCGCCGAAGTTGCCCCGGCACCGTCAATCGGTTACCTTGGCCGGCGAGGAGGAAGAACGAGTGGAGTTGAAACCGAATCGGGTGATTCTCCTGGCCGCAGCGGCACTGCTCGTCGCGCCGTCGATTGCGGGCGGATTCGACGAGTTCCACGGCGCCGTGGCGGTCCATTCCCCCGACTACGATTCTCTCTTCGCCCTCGCCGTTCCCCTCGATGAATCCGCGGAGGGACGCGCCCTCGTCGACCGGTGCCTCGCCCGCTACGGCGGCGTGGAGAAGCTGGAGGCCCTCGGCGCTTTCCGGCTCGCCTACCGGGCGAAAACATTCCTGGCACGGGACTCTCTCGACGTGATCCGATCGTTCGCCTCCGGTAGGCGCCACTCGATTCACAGGAAAAGCGCGACGGCGAACAAGAGAAGGGTCCTGAACCGGTCGGACGCCTGGTTCGACGACGGCGACACGCTCATCGTTCTCGACGACGGACGTTACAAGGCGGAGCTTTTCAGTTACCTCACCCTTGCCATGCCGCTCGCCATAACCACCGAGCGGTTCGACTCGATCCGCTACGGCACGCGCGACGGCGATCCGGTCGGCTACATCTACATGACGAAGAACGATTCCCTGATGATCGTGACGGGGATCGATCCGGCCGATTCGCTGATCAAGTCGTCGGAAGGGGTGATACGGCAGGGGGAGAAGGGTTTCACCTTCATCAACCGCTTCTCGGACCATGAGGAACACGGCGGCTACTGGTTCCCGGGGAAGAGGGTGAACATCTCCCTCGGTCTGGAAGTCTCCCGGTCGGTCCTCTCGTCCGTCGAGATCGCCCCCGCTTTCGCCGAAGACGAGTTTCAGCCTCGCCGGGAGGGGAAGCGATGATTCACGGCCGGCGGAGACGGTCCGGCGGGGCATGGTTGGTTCCCCTGGCGGCGCTTCTCGCGGCGATCTTTCTCGCGTCGCCGGACCGGGCGGCGGCGGATTCGGACGAGGAGGAGGGAGAGAAGAGCTGTCTCGAATGTCACGAGAAGTTTCGGGAGAGGCTCGCCGGCGAGTTCGATCATGAACCGTTCGAGAAGGGGGAGTGCTACGCGTGTCACCGGTTCCACGGCTTTCGGAACCGCGTGGAGCTGAAGGCGCCGATCATCGATCTGTGCACCGAGTGTCACGCCGACGTGGCCGAAATGCCCCGCGAGGAGATGCACGAGCCCTTGCTCGAGGACGAAAGCTGCACTCTCTGTCACGAGATGCACAGCGCCGACAACGCCGAGCTGCTGATCCGCCCGGGCGGAGCCGTCTGCCTCGAATGCCACGACGGGCCGGAAGAGGTCGGCGCCGTTGTGCACGAGCCTTTCGCGAAGCTCCGGTGCGTCGGTTGCCATGAGCCCCACGGATCGGAATTCGAATCGAATCTCCAGATGCCGGCGGGCTATCTCTGCCTTTCGTGCCATCCCGGCATCCTTCCCGACGACTCTCCCATGGAGATGCACACAGCCGACGGCGAGAAATCGTGCGAGAACTGTCATTCCCCCCATGGGTCGGAGACGCCCCGGTTGTTGAAAAACGATATCGTTTCACTCTGCACAGGCTGCCACCGGGAGAAGAGGCTCGGCGAAAGCCTTTCCGAGTACCATTCCGCGATTACCGAAGGGAGATGCACCGCCTGTCACGACCCGCACGCGAAACCGGGCGAATCGCTCCTTGCGAAGGAGCCGCCCGACCTGTGCTTCGATTGCCACGGGGAGATCGAAAAGAGACTCGCCCTCGAGTTTCCCCACGCCGCGGCGGACGACGACTGCCTCAACTGCCACGATCCCCACGGGCGAATCGCGCCCGGCGAAGAACCGGCGCTCTGTGGCGAGTGTCATGATGTAGGGGAGAAGGAATTCCTCGCCTCCCACGGAGGAAGAGAGCCGTCGCGGTGTGTCATCTGCCATGATCCTCATGGTTCTACCGACGAGAGGATGCTCCTCGAGGTGCTCCACCCACCTTTCGAGGCGGGGGAATGCGGCGAATGCCATCGCGCCGGAGCGCCGAAATCGGTCCTCCGGAGAGTCGCCCTCTGCCTCGAGTGCCACGACGCCCCGGAGAAGATCGGCGCCCATTCCGACCGGGAGACGGCCGGTCGAGTCTGTGTCGACTGTCACTCGCCCCACGCGGCAGGGAACAGGGCGCTCATTTCCGGCTAATTTGTTGTAATTCAATACAATACGGGATTTGGACGGCGTAAGGGTCTCCCCGCCCTTCGATCAAGGCTGTAACTGGTTAGGCCGCCGTTGATTAAGAAATTTTAATTGATTAGAGGGTCGTTTTTTCCAGAAAATCATAGCGCCGCAGCCTGGAATCCGGTAAAATCTACATGTAGCGAAAGGCTGCGAATCCGCCCGGTCGCGGCCGACGTCCGGAAACTCTAATGCGAAGGAAGGCTCCCGGCATGGCCAGCTCTTTTCACTGCAAAGGTTCGGTAATGGAGACCCACCGGAGAACGGGCCGTTCGTTCGGCGTTGCGATCGTCGTGATGATCGCACTCTTGGCTCCCCTCGCGGCGCACGTCGCTTTCGCCGCGGGGCCGAACCTGATCGCCGCCTTCTTCGTCAAGGGGAAGGTCGGCCTGAAGTGGCAGAAGATGGAAGGCGTCAGCGAGTACTCGGTGTACCGCAAGGGGATGGACGGCGATTTCGCTTTGATCGGAAGTACCGGTGATGATCACTACTTCGATACCGACGTCATTCCCGGATCGGCGTACAAGTACAAGATCGGTGCCGCCGGCGCCGACGGGAAGGAACTCTTCTCGAAGGAGAAGAGCGTCACGATTCCCGGCGGCGATATGGGCGCCTTTGAGCCGCCCACATGGATCGGTTTGAGGATCGATCAGGACAGGATCTTCCTCAACTGGGATCCCACTCCGTCGGCGGTGGCGTACAACATTCTCCGTTCCGAGACGCCCGGCGGGGGGTACGAGGTGATCGGTAACTCCCAGGCGTCCAAGTACGCCGACAAGGAGGGGCTCGAGAAGGGGAAGACGTACTATTACGTTCTCACGGCGCTGAACCAGGATTTCGAGGAAACCGCCTGGTCTGAAGAGCGGAGCCTCAAGTTCGGTCTTACCCGGGAGGAACTGGCGGCGCTCGAAGCGGAGACGAAGAAAATCGTTCTCGAGCCGGTAACAATGAAGGAACTGTTCGAGATTACCGAGGCGGCGGCGAACGACCCGATGAACCAGCCGGCCGACATTTTCGTCAATTCGGAGGGCCGGATCTATGTGACCGATGCGTTGAACGCCCGGGTGAACTGCTTCGATCCCGCCGGAAAGTTCCTCTTTTCCTTCGGCGAACAGATGGAAGACGCCGACATTCATGACCCGCCTCCTTCCGCCTTCCTTCTTCCGTTCACGCTGTTCATCGACGGGAAGGACCAGGTATACGTCAGCGATATCAACAGCCACGATATCCAGGTGTTCGACGCCGACGGCACGTTCATCCGGCGGATCACCGTGCAGGTGGAGGCGGGAAAGGAAGCGCTGAGACCGAACGGCATCCACGTACTCGACGACGGCCGGATCGTGATGACCGACACAGGGAACCACCGGTTCCTCATTGTCGATCCCAACGGGAAAATCCTCCTGTCGGTGGGCGAGCGGGGGAGCGGACCGGGGCAGTTCCTCTTTCCCGACGAACTGACGGTGACGCCGGACAACACGATCTGCGTGGTCGATGTGATCAACTGCAGGATCCAGGAGTTCGATCTCGACGGAAACTTCATCCGCCAGTTCGGGACGGTGGGACAGACGGCGGGCACCTTCGCCCGGCCGAAGGGGATCACCATCGACGGCAAGGGCCGGATCTGGGTATCCGACGGCATGTCGAGCGTGATCCAGGGCTTCACCCCCGAGGGGGAAGTGAAAACCGCGATCGGTACGATGAACGATGAAACGGTGAAGTTCGTCACCCCCAGAGGAATCTTCTTCAAAGACGGACGGTTCTATGTGGTCAACCGCATACCGAACCGGGTCGTCGTTTACGAGATGAGCTGATGAACCGCCTTTACCATAGATGTAGGTTTCCCCGGCAACACAAGAGGGTCTCGCAACACACACATCAATCTCAGAGGGGGCTACGATGAAGTACATGGTTATTGCACTCGTCGGTCTGGTCCTGCTCGGGATTCCTGCGGTCGCACTGGCCGGTGTAGCTGGCTCGGATCACGATCTTACGGGATCGGGTGAAAAGCTCTGCTTCGCCTGCCACATTCCCCACAATGCGCTGGGGGATAAGTTGTGGGCCAGGACACCGAGCGGAACCTTCACGGGTGTCCAGGATCTTTGCTACACCTGTCATGACGGCGGCGTGACGAGCGTCGGCGTGACCACCGCTTTCAACACCGCCAAGGAGCAGCATAAGAACGTCGGAACGGACTGCTCCGGCGACGGCGCGTGCCATGACGTCCACAACCAGAACCCGAACGGGTCGGGCCGCTTCACGGTGGCCGGCGTCACCAAGACGAACGGCAGCTACTGTGAGACCTGTCACGATGCGACGCCGTTCACAGGCGCGGAGGCGCTCGGCGACCACACCGCCGGGATCACTCACTTCACCAACGGCGGGACGTTCACGTGCAACCAGTGTCACACGCTGCACGGCGCGACCGCCCAGACCACGAATCCGGCCGGCTTGACGAATCCGATTCTTCTCGCCGACAACCAGCCCGGATCGTACTACGGCGCGTTCTGCATTTCGTGCCACAACGGCAGCGCCCCCGCGGCCGGAATCCCCGGCACGGGCGGCCAGAGCGCCAGCGATGTGTGGGATTACGCCGAGGCGACGAACGACGGTTCCGAGTGGAAGCACCCGACCACGTCGACCACCGGCTCCACGCCCGTGGGCGGCTGCAACAAGTGCCATGACGTGCATGATCCGACGGCCACTGCGTACGGCTACCTGCTCATGGCGGACAACGCCAACTCGGCGTACTGCCTCTCGTGCCACAGCGCGGCGGGCGCTCCGGCGATCGGCGGGAACAGCCATTACGTCGGCGTTCCGACCGACGTGAACATGAACAGCGGCCTTACCCCGGCGCTTCCGTGGGCGAACCAGGTGGACGATGACGGCAACGTCGGTGCCGACTGGGGAACCGCGACGGCGAATTACATGGCTTGCGAAACGTGCCATTCGGTTCATAAGAACGGTATTCAGACGAACGGCGGATACCTGTTGCGTGACGAAAACGTCAACAACGAAATCTGCCAGGCGTGCCATACCGCGAACTGACGATGTAGCGCGTTTTTGAGGTTTTTCGCCTAAAAGGGCGGGGTCGGGGCATCTGCCCGGGCCCTGCCCTTGGCTTTAATGGACCATGAGAAAACTCGTGACCGCCATGATAATGACAGCTCTTGCACAGGCAGCGTGGGCGGGAGATCCCGGAGTGGAGATTCTCATGCCCCCCTCGCACGTCGGCACGGCGCGCAGCTTCCTCCACGTAGTCGGGAAAACGGGCGCCCCGGCGGTGGAGGTTCTCCTGAACGGAGAGCATGTGCGCACGGTGACGGTCACCGATTCTCTCTTTCATGCGGGTGTATCGTTCGGCTATGGTCTGAACGTGATCTCGGTGTTCGCCGTCCCGGCGGGGGGAAAGGACGTTGTTTCTTCCGGCGACACCATCGAAGTGATGAGCGCTCCGATGATCTCGAGGGATTACAGGAAGATGTTCGAGTCGTATACGTTCCATGGAAAAACGGTGCGCCGCGAGTGCTCTTCCTGCCACGCGAAGAGTGGGACGGGCGATTCGAGCGACGAGACCTCGGAATGGTGCTACACGTGCCACGGGTCGATGGAGAAGAATTTCCGTTCCCACATCGCGAAGGACGACAGGGCGTGCGCCGTGTGCCACACGATCGACCCGGACATGACGCTTGCCGTCTCGGGAGAATACAGCGGCAAGAATCCGTGCTATTCGTGCCACACCGACAAGATCGGCCAGTTCGCCCGCGACTACATCCACGGACCGGTGGCGGGCGGGACGTGCACGGTGTGCCACGATCCGCACGGTTCGGTATTCGACCATAGCCTGATCTCTCCCGTGTCGGTGCTCTGCGCCTCGTGCCATCCGATGGAGGAGGCGTCGGCGCGGAAGACGCAACATAAACCGTTCGCCGACGGCAGGTGCAATCTTTGCCACGATCCCCACTCGACGAACAATCGTTGGGTGCTGACCCGGCAGTCGGAGGAACTCTGCCTGAGCTGTCACGAGAAGAACGGTACCCTCGACGGGCATCGTCACCCTTACGATGTGAAGCCGACAACGAGCACGGGTCGTTCAATGGAACTGACGGAGAAGGGACTCCTGGAGTGCCTCTCCTGCCATGAACCTCATTCGACGGACACGCCGCACCTGCTTCGGACGAGCGGGGAGAACACGTGCGGCGGCTGCCACAAGGATCGCTAGATGAGGACGGACGGACGACAGATCGGATCGGTTCTCGCGGCGACGCTGATCGCGGCGGTGCTCTATTCGGGCTGCTCCTCGGGCGTAAAGCGGACCGGGATGCTCGCCTGGCCGCCGCCGCCGGAAAAACCGGTGATCGTCTACGTGGGAAGCATTTATGGAAGCCGGAATCTCGACAGGAGTTTCTTCGGCAGGATGAACGATTTCCTCTTCGGCCGCTAGCCCGACCAATCGCTCAGCAAGCCGTACGGAATCGATTACGATGGTTCGTCGAAACTGTTCGTCGCCGACACGGGAACGAAGAGCGTTGTGGTCATCGACTTCGCAGCGGGAACGATGAAGGACTTCAATTCCCTCGACTCCTACGGTTCTCTCGTCGAGCCGGTGAATGTGGTGGTGGACGGGGCCGGCAATGTGTACGTCGCCGACACGAAGCTAGGCCGGATCGCCGTGTTCGACGATGAGTACCGTTTCAGCCGGTTCATCGGCGGCGACGGCGCGCTGCAAAGTCCCGTCGGCATGGCGCTCGACGAGGATGCCGGACTTCTTTACGTGTCGGACGCGAAGCTCCACGAAGTGAAGGTTTTTTCTCTTGCCGTGGGTGAACAGGTCGACTCCTTCGGCGGCCGGGGAGACGGCCGGGGCGAGTTCTACCATCCCCTCGGAATCGTCGTCGCCCGAGACACGCTCTACGTCGTCGATTCGTTCCACTTCGCCGTGCAGGCGTTCACCCCGCGGGGCGACTACCTGTTCAGCTTCGGACCGACGAGCCAGGGGATCGGTTCGATGGCCCGTCCGCGCTCGATCGCCGTCGACTCCGACGACCACCTCTATGTGACCGACGCGCTCAACAACAACGTCCAGATGTACGACGAGCAAGGGCGATTGCTGATCCGGTTCGGATCGGTGGGCGCCTCCCCGGGACAGTTCCGGCTCCCCGCGGGAATCTGCATCACCAAGGACGATCGTATTTACGTAGCCGACTCGATCAATCGACGGATTCAGGAATTCCGGTATCTCGCCGGGGGATAGAGAGAGGAAGGGACACGATATGGGCAGAAGATGGACCGCGCTGGTGATCCTGGCCCTCATGACCGCGGCATTCGGGGCGGAGGGGGGCGTGAGCCAGACGAAGCATAATTTCAGCTCGCCCACCCAGAGTCCGAACGCGTTCTTCTGGGGGACGCGGCAGGTGTGCGTGTTCTGTCATGCCGTACACAACGCCGATCCGACGGTGGGACAGCTGTGGAACCATGAAACGAACCAAGCCCAGCCGTACACGATGTACACGTCGCCCACCATGGACATGACCATGGCGTCGACGCCGCACAACGGCTCGCTCATCTGCCTTTCGTGCCACGACGGCACGATCGCCATCAATTCGCTCAGCAACCTTCCCGGGCCGGAAGGCGCGGGGAATTACGGAACGCCCGGAGGGGGCGCTCTCGACGGATCGGGACGGTTGAGTAGCACGTCGGACGCCTACGTGGGCACCGACCTGTCGAACGACCACCCGGTCGGTATCACGTACGATTCGAGCAAGGATCCCGACTTCGTTCCCAAGACGGGGAACAGTGCGGCGTATCCCGATAAACTTCTCTACCAGGGGATGTACGTGGAATGCACGTCGTGCCACAACCCTCACGACGACACGTATTCCAATTTCCTGGTGGAATCGAACGACGGTTCGGCACTCTGCCAGAGATGCCACCAGAAGTGATGAGAGAAGCGTGAAAACGGTTCGCGTCCATTCGATGTCCTTCCTCCTCGCGCTCGCGTTCCTCGCCGCGGCGACGCCGGCGATCCGCGCGCAGGACGGAGTGAAGGTGTCGGGCGAAATCGGTGTCGACATCGAGAACTACCGGTTCCGCAACACCCTGACCAACAACGGGCGGGACTACTCGGTTCGCAGAAGCATTTCAAATCACTTCCTCGACCTCAACATGACCGGTCCGTTGAAGACGGCGCGATTCGCCGAGTACATGCTCCAGGCGACCCTTTCGGGCACCTACGTCCAGGCGAACAGCGAAGCGGGTGAGCACGACTTGTATATCAAGCCCACGATTCCGCGGTATGGTGCGGCGCTTTCGATTTTTCCCGCCCGCCGCTATCCCCTGCGGCTCCACTACAGCAAATCGCTCGAACACGCCGTGTTGTACGAACCGAACAATAGGACCGAGACCGACCTGATCAGCCCCGAACTCGCGGTGGTGAGACGCTACGATTCGGATCTCAAGTCGTACGGCGCCATGTGGAAGATGGCGTTCAACGAGCGGGTGAATCTCACGACGGAATACAAGAACGATGAGAACGATGTCCTCCGGCAGTACGACTTCGGAGAGAACGACGATATCTGGGTCGATTTCGCCACCGTGCGGCCCAACCCGATCGACCCGGTCCATACGATCCAAGTGACGAACACCATCGACAACGACACGGTTATCATCTTCGTCGATCTCAACATGGTCGACTCCCTCGCGCCGGGGGCGAGCCTCAGCTTCGAACTCGATGCCGGCGATCACCAGGTGGAGTTCATCCCCCTTCGCTTCAATCCGTACCGGACCACGATCAACGTCGACGGCGATATGACATGGAAGATCATCCACAACGCGCCGCTCGGATCGAACGATATCCGCCAGACCACGGAGGGGGGAACGGGAACCCTTCGCATCGGCAACGGAACGGACAAGTTCCTGAATGAATCGTATTTCGAGATGAGCGCGGCTGAGGAGGGAATCCAGAATACCGTCACCGACCTCGTCACGATCTCGAACAGCGCGAGCTACCGTTTCAACAGGGAAAGCTCCCTTCGGATGCTCACCACGTACAACAAGAACGACGCCGTTATCGATACGATCTCCACGCAGCTGACGAAGGCCTTCCTGAACCAGACCGATTTTCGATGGGGGATCCGACGGGGGTTCAATACGGGTCTCACCTATGCCTATACGAAGACGCAGTCGAAGACCGACGTGGATGACTTCAACAGCATCACGAACATGTTCAGCAACATGAACTCGCTTCCCATCAAGCGGATCAACTGCAATCTGGAATGGAAGAACACCGCGACACTGCTCAAGGACAACCGGGGCTATGTGAACGATCAGTATGTAACCGACCTGACATATCGGTTCAATTTCCGCAAGGCGGGGATGACCTGGGACCCGAAGCACCAGGCGAAGTACACATACAACGTGCAGAAGGGTCCGGACAAGAAGGCGAACGAGTTCGAGGACAGGGTCGCCCTGTCGGGAGACAGGCCAACCCTCTGGAAGCTCGGCCAGCTGCGCGTGAAGCTGGAACACAACTACAGGAAGCGGGTCGTCGACGGCGAAGACGATATAATCATCAAGTATTTCGGCGAAATGTCGCTGACGAAGAAATTCGGGCGCAACTACCGCCTCCTGTTCCTGACGAATCACGAGGATCAGAAGTACGGCGGTTCGGTTCCCGTGTCCGGCGGGAACACGACACAGACGAACCCGGCCCGGGAAGACCAGATTCGGCATACATACAAGATCGACATGATGGCGACCCCCGGGGCATCGCTCAGTTACGGTGCCAACGCGATGGTGATCACCCAGAACGATTCGAAAATCACCCGCTACGGTGCGTCGGTCAACGCCGTGATTCCGAAGATCAACCTGCCGTTCCGGTCGTTTTTCATCAGCGAGATCCGGGACCTCGAGGGTCTTCCTTCACAGGTGCAAACGTCGGTGGAAGCGAGAGTCAATTACCGGCTGAGACAGATCACCATGACCCTCGGCTACGCCTATTTTCACGAAAAACTGCTTACGGAAACGTACGGAGTTCACGAGATACGAGGAAAGATATCCCGGCAATTCGGCCTGATCTAGGCGGGGAAGACGATGTTTACAAGAGCAGGCATCATGATGATCACGGCACTCGTCACGGCCGTCCCGGCGAAACCGCCCGCGGCGGAAGGAACGATCGCCTGGCCGGCGCCGCCGGCGGAAGCGAGAGTGGAGTACGTGGGGGTTGTGGACTGCAAGGATCTCCGGTTCGATGCCGGCTTCTTCGGCAAGCTGAAACGGATCATCGCCGGCAGGTCGGACCGGGACCTCGTGGGACTGCCCTTCGATATCGTCGTGTCGGGCGGCTCGATCTTCCTGACATGCCGGGATCTGCCCGCACTGGTGGAAATCGACAGGAAAAAGCTGACATACAAGTTGCATGAAAGCCCGGATATCCCTTGCGTGAGTCCGGTGGCGCTTTGCGACAGGGACGGCGTCGTCTACGTTTCCGACAGCGGCGCCGCGACCGTTTATCGCTACACCGGTAAAGGGGAACTCCAACCGTTCATTGCCGAAGGTCTCGTGCGCCCCACGGGGATCGCGTGGGAAGAGGACGGCGAACGGTTCTATGTCGTCGACACGGGGGATCATTCGGTCAAGGTGTTCGATCGTGATGGGAGCGCCGTCGATACGATCGGCGGTGTGAACAGTCCCGTCCGCTTCCACTTTCCCACGTTTGCCGCCGTTGCGGCCGGAGGCGATCTCCTGGTGAACGATGCGCTGAACTATTCGATCCGGCGGTTCGACAGCGGCGGGAAGGTGGTCGGCGCCTTTGGACGGGAAGGGGACGGCCCCGGATCGTTCGCCCGTCCGAAGGGGATCGCTCTCGACAGCGACGATCATGTCTACGTGGTGGACAACCTGTTCGACAACATACAGGTGTTCGACCGGGACGGGCGGCTCCTCGTGGTGATCGGCGCACGGGGACAGCGGCGCGGCGAGTTCTGGTCGCCCGGCGGGATCGACATCGTGGACGACACGATCTACGTGGCGGATACATTCAACAACAGGATTCAGGTGCTCCACTACATGGGGGGCGGGTCATGACGACACGAACGGCCGTGATCGCATCGATCGTTCTGATGGCGGCGCCGCTGTGGCTCGGGGCGGCCCGAAGGACGTCGATTCTCGAGACCAAACACAACCTTTCGTCATCCGGCAAAGGGGAAATCAAGGCGCTCAGCGAGACGAGGGTGTGCATCTTCTGCCACAGCAGTCACAACACCTCCGCCGAGGGTCCCCTCTGGAACCACGAAACGACGGCGCCGGGCAAGTTCAAAATGTACGAACGCTCGACGATGGAGGCGAAACCGGAGCAGCCGAACGGCGCCACGAAGCTTTGCCTCTCGTGCCATGACGGAACGATCGCCGTGGGCGCCGTTCTCGGCCATGGCGGGCCGATCGCCATGAAGAGCACGGGCGCCTCCGGCGAGATTCCGGCGGGGAAAAAGAGCAGTCTCGGCACCGACCTGAGCGGAACCCATCCGGTGTCGTTCAAGTACGGACAGGATCTCGCCGTGGGAAAGACGAATCTCCGCTGGCCGCCGGTCGATCCGGAAGGCGACGTGAAGCTCGACGCGGACGGCTACGTGCAGTGCACGATCTGTCACGATCCCCACGGTTCCCGTTCCGACAAGTACCCCTTCTGGCAGAAGTCAACATTCGGCCAGGTATGCCAGGTGTGTCATGCGTATTAACGGTGAATGGAAAGAGATCGCGATTCCCGTCGCCGGCGCGGCGCTCGTTTTCCTCCTTCTCGCCCCGCGTGCGACCGCCCACGTGGACAGCCCGCTCCTCACCGATGAGTGCGGTTCGTGCCATGTCGGCCACGGTGTGCCGGGCGAACCGATGCTCGAAGCGTCGGAAGAGGAGATGTGCTATCTCTGCCACGGTTCGACGGAGAAGGTGAACAAGATGAAATCGAAAGGGAGGCTCTCCCCTTCGGCCGATCCCGCCGACATCGAAAGAGAGTTCGAGAAGCCGTACCGCCATCCGGTGAGGGAGGGCACGGGCCATAGACCGGATGAACGGCTTCCCGCCTGGACGAACGCCAAGGCGAATCACGCGTAGTGCGTCGACTGTCATAACCCGCACCAGCGCGCCGGCACCGCGAAGAACGGCTTCCACGATGTTTGCGGCTACAGCGTGAGCGGCCAGTATCTCGAGAGAAGCCTCAGGGAGTATGAAATCTGCCTCAAGTGCCATGCCGGCGAGGAGAATTCGAAGATGACGGGCCGAAAACTGATCGATCAGTTCTCCCCGGCTGCCCGGTCGCAGCATCCCGTTACGAAGGTCGCGTCGGGCGAGAAGCTTCCGAGCCTCTCCTCCGCCCTGGGACAGGGGCAGACGCTCCTGTGCAGCGACTGCCACACGAACGACGATCCCGACGGTCCGCGCGGTCCCCACGGTTCGAACAACCGCTTCCTCTTGAGCGGCAATTACGATATCGACGAATACGCCGACGAGAGTCCTTTCGCCTACGAGTTCTGCTATTCGTGCCACGACAGGACGAGCATCCTGTCGGACGAGAGTTTCCCGTGGCACAGCGAACATATCTTGGGCGATCCGATCGAAGGCCGGTCGGGCACCTCGTGCTACACCTGCCACGCTTCCCACGGTTCGAGTCAGAACGAGCATCTGCTCGAGTTCAACCAGGCGGCGGTGGAGGGGGATTAGAAAACACTCCAGGTTCTCTACCGGTCCACGGGGAGTGGATCGGGTGAATGTTACATGAACTGTCACGGTTACGATCACAGTCCGGCGAAGTACTGACAACACAAAACGGTGACCCGATGAAGAAGCAACACGAAATGACAGCAGCGACACTACTGACTTCCATTTTCCTCCTGTTTTCGGCTGCGGCGCCGATCCGGCCCGCCGGGGCGTTCGACGCGAGAGAGGCGGGCGAGATCCGCGAGGGACTCCGCGCACCGACGTCGATCGACGTGAGCGGCGACAGGATCGCGCTCCTCGAGCCCTTTTTCGGGAGAATCCTGGTGTACACCCCGTCCGGGAGAATCGACCGGCGTGTCGACTTTCGGGGGGACGCCGTATCTCTCGCCCGCATCACGGGGGCGGAGTATCTCTTCTGCGACAGGAAAAGCGGTGCCGTCCGCCTGATCAACGTCGACACGGGCGCGCAGAGAGTCTTTTTCGACGGCGGGGCGGCGGGGATCGATCCGGTCGATCTGATCGTCCGGGATGGGGAATGCCTGATTCTCGACGGGAGCGGGAGGGCGATCGTGACGACCGACCGGTCGGGCGCCGTGACCGGGACGATGATCCCCGAGCTTCCCTCGGGCGTGATGCCCGGGGCGGTGACCTCCTTCGCGTTCGACCCTGCGCGCGATCGTTTTCTCCTCTTCGACCAAGTGAACAGCCGGCTGCTCCTTTTCCGTTCCGATGGGCGATACGAGGGAACGTTCTGCTCCTTCGGCGCCGCGGACGGCACGGTGAGCCGGGGCGGAGAAATCGCCTGCGACGAAGACGGGTTCGTCTATGTGGCCGATCGTTTCCAGGGCCGGATCGCCGTGTTCGATCGGGCGGGCCGGTTCGCGGGGAACATCGGCGGCGCCGCATCGGGCGGGGCGCGGTTCGCCAATCCCGCCGGCGTCGCGCTCGACCGGAATCTCCTTTACGTCGTCTCCACCGAGAGCGGATCGGTCGGGATCTTCTCGGTCCGCAAGGACGCCGCGGAAGGAGCCGCCTCCGCCGCTTCAACCGTTGCGCCCGTATCCAACGATACGGTCGATGTCGCCACAGTCGAGTTCGTCGCCCGCCTCGACGTACCTGTCGATCGCGTCGCCGCGTCGCTCGTCGATATCGAAATCGCGTCCGCCGCCGATTCGGCGACGATCGTGTCCGGGGCGGTCGGTCTCGCTCTGGCGGAGATCGCCGGCGATGGCGGCGGGGGAGACGTGCTGATTCGCTGGACCCCCGATACGCCGCTCACCGGCGGGATGCCGTATACGTGGCGTGTCCGGGTGGGGATGGAAGAGGAGCCGGGGGAGTGGTCGAAACGGGAGCGATTCCATGCGGGAAGCCTGTGGCGCGAATACATCCTCGAGCAGAATATTCCGAACCCGTTCAACCCTGTGACGACCATCTCGTTCATCCTGCCTGAAACCGCCGACGCATCGCTGGTGATCTATAACCTGTCGGGAAGGGAGATCTGGAGCCGGTCCTTCGGGGCGATGTCGCCCGGGCCGCACCAGGTGGAATGGAACGGCACCGATGCCGATGGTAATCATGTAGCGTCGGGCGTCTATTTCTTTCGGCTCACGGCGGGCGAATTCAGTCGGGCGCGCAAGATGGTCCTCGCGAGGTGATGGAGTGACATGATGAAGAAACGGAACATAGTCGTCCTGGCGGGGATCGCGGCGATCCTGGTCGGTCACACCGCCGTCGTCGCGGCGGACGACCCTCACGGCGCGGCGAACAGCATCAACTGCGACCAGTGCCACATCACCCACGGTACGCTCGGCGAGATCCTGGTGAATTCCGCCGATTCCCTCGTGTCGACCCTCTGTCTTTCGTGCCACACCCCGGGGGGATGGGCCGGAATGACGCTCGAACTCTCGTCCTCGCAAAGAGCGCAACCGGGCGTTTCGGGAACGTCCCACGGCTGGGATGCAGCGGCGCGGAACGCGGCGGTCGGCACACTCCCCCCGCAGACGACGGCGCTTCTCGAGCACCTGTCGGCGGACAGCACGGTCACGTGCGCCACATGCCACGATCCTCACAACAACACGGTGTCTCCCTTCCTGAGGCTCGACAACTCGGCGAACGCCCTCTGCCTCGATTGCCACAGGCAGAGGAATATCAGTTCGGTGAAAACATACACGGGAAGCGATCTCTCCCACCCGGTGGGCATCGCTCTCCCCTCCACGGCGACGTTCCACAATCCTCCCCTCGACACCGACGGCAATCCGCAGCCCTCGGACGGAAACACGACGAACGACTATGTCTTCGGCACCGGCGGGACCGTGATGTGTACGTCATGTCACGGGATTCATTACACCGATTCGAATTCGGCCACCGTGGACGGACCCTGACGGAGGACCCGGCCCCAGCCTGGGACCGGGCGGGCCTCGGCCGTTTCGGCCGGGATTTCCTGCAAGATTCTAGAACATCTCCGAATGACAACGCTTGCAGAGCGCCTGGCTCTCGGTCTGCAACAGTTTCGGCTCGGCCGGGTTGTGCACCGAGTGGCACGAGGAGACGCACGTCATTTCGGCGCCGGTGAGGTTGTCGATCACCCCCGGTCCCACAGGATGGGAGCGGCCGAGTTCGCCGCTTCCATGGCATGCGTTCGAGCACAGGGCGATCTCCGTCGATCGGAGGCGCGGACCGGCCGACGTGCCGTGGGCATCGTGACACCGCGTACACGAAAGGTCCCCATGCGCCGCGAGAGCCTGGAAAGCCGGATTCTGTTCGGTGTGGCAGAAGAGGCACGTTTCATTGTCATCGAGGGTGGAAATCACGTAGTTCCCCGCCGACACGATCCCTTCATGGCAGAAGACACAGTCGGAGGCCGACGAGAGATGGGCCTTCGCGTCTTTCCCCGTGGCGGTGAAATGGCACGACGTACAATTCGTGTCTGTCGTGTGCGGGGGCGCCGCCCCCGCCGATGTCGGGAGGAGAAGGAAGGCGCCGAATGTCCCGACGAGGGCCAAAAGGTACCGGAACGTTGTGTGCGGGAGTGTGATGCGCATGTTCATGGTATTCCTCTGCGGCGGGGATCTTCCCCTTCTCGTGGTTCCCCTCTTTCGTTGTGTCAGGAGACCGGGTGGCGGCCGGTCGTTCTTCGTGAGGCGGTAGGAGAGCAAATCCCATACCCGCGGGCCGAGCGGCGTCGAAAGTGTATAACCGCATGAATTCGCATATGTTACGATTCCGATCCGCCGCAGCCCGCTTTTCGGGATCTTGCAGATTGCGAAAGGAACGTTGTCGATCGGGAAGGAGGGGCGCTTTTCTTTCGAAAGAAGAAAGGTCCCGCCCGGTACGGGTGATCCTTTCGTGGTGCGCCGCGGGAAAAGAAGAGCGAAACGGGGAAAACGACCGAAAAGGGAGCGTATCGGGGGAAACCTACCGGGGGGTCAGGAGGACCACGCCCCGGTCGCTGTTCTCTGCCTTCCACTCGGCGAGAGCCTCGGCGTTCTTCTCCCGGACCTGCCTCGAGATGATGAGGTTCGTCTCCTTCACGCGAAGATTCTGTTCTTCGATCGCCGCGTTCTCCTCGAGAATCTCGTTTCTCCTCCTCGAGGAAATGAACCTGCCGATATAGTACGACCCCGCGGTGAGCGCGACGCCCGTGCCGATCAGCGCATTCGCCTCGTGGCGCACTCCACCGCCCATGAGGGTGCGCGCGAGGATTCCCTGGAAGAGAGGAATAATGAGGAACGTCTCCGCCAGTCCTTCGTATCGGTCGAAAAGGATGTCCGCTTCCTCGATGTTGCGCGTCGGGATCTCGCTTTCGTATTCCAGTCCCATCTCGGTTTCGGTCTGCGGCGCCGGCGGTTCCCGGCGGAGGAGGAACGTCGCTTCGAGCCTGTCTCCCGAAGCGAGGGGGATCGTTTTTTCGAGCGGTTCATAGCCGTCGAGAGAGAGTGCGAACGAGTGATTTCCCGGCGGAAGGTGGAACACCGACGGCGCGGTGAAGGGGCGTGTTTCTTCCTCGAGGGCGATCGATCCCGCGGGGGGGTCGGAGAGGACGAGGATCGACGCGGCGGAATCGATCGCCCCGTTGGGGTCGGGTGGTGCGACGGTGTCTCCACTTGCGCCGGATGCTTCCACAGCGTCCCCCCCTTCGTCCCGGTGCTCGGCTTCCTCCAGGGTCACATCGAGAGACGTCACCTCGCGGCGGTAGACCGCGATCGAATGAATCTGCTCGGCGAGTCCTTCGCCGGAGAAGTGGAGGGAGTGAATGCCGGTGGGAAGACGGAGAAGGAAGCCGTTCTGCCGCTCCAGGCGGTCGCCGTACGAATCGAACGGCGTCGGCACGCCGTCCACCCGAAGGACGACGCCGTCCCGGTCGACACGGACCTGCACCATGCCCGAATCGACGGCCGTTCCAGCCGAGGAGGCCGCCGGCAGGAGGAGGGCGAGAAACGGTATGAAAACGAGGCGTTGCAGCATGACTTCTCACCTTGGCGGCGCCTTCCCATCCCTTCGTTAAGTGTACGTCTTTCAAGCAGTTCTGGCAACCGGAATCCGTCCGTGTTCACGGGATCCGGGTCGATCGGGGTGATGTGGGGACCGGTGCTCGCCTGTTTACTCGTTTCGAAAGGGAGATTATATTCGGATAGACGGGCCGACTTATGGGACAGGGAGAGCGTATGGCCGGCGGGAAGGATTGGAAAAAGGCGATCTGTGGGATCTGCCCCGCCGGCTGTTGGGTGGAGGTGTCCGTAACCGACGGGCGACTCGACGATATCCGTGCGGACGACTCCCATCCTCTCGGGATGATCTGCCGTCGCGGCGAGCACGCCCCCGAAATCGTCGCGTCCCGCCACCGTCTTCGCCACCCGATGAAAAGGAGCGGTCCGAAGGGGACGCACGAGTTCGAGCGGATCTCGTGGGACGAGGCGTACGACACGATCGTCGCGCGGCTGAACGAGATCAAGTCGGAATCGGGCGCCGAGGCGACGGCGATCTACACCGGCCGCGGCGCGTTCGAACTTTCTCTTTGCGACATGTTCCAGCCGAAGGGGGTCGCCGTGTCCTCGGCGTCGAACGTGCTCTTCCCCTTCGGTTCGCCGAACACGATGGGCGTGGGCGCACTTTGCTATGTCTCCTTCGCCATGATCGCACCCCACGTCACCCTCGGGCGGATGCTGGTGAACATGTTCCTCGACATGGAGAACGCCGAACTCCTCCTCGTGTGGGGCGCGAACCCGGCGACCGATTCGCCCCCTCTCGACATGTATCGTCTCGAGGCGGCGGCGGCGCGTGGGGCGCGCATCGTGGTGATCGACCCCCGGCGCACCGAAACGGCGATGAGGACGGGTGCGGAGTGGGTGCCGATTCGCCCGGGCACCGATGCCGCCCTCGCCCTTTCGATGATCGGCGTGATGATCGACGAGGAACTCCACGACGAGGAGTTCGCCGAAAACTGGTGCCATGGATTCGACGAACTGCGCCGCTATGTGCAGCACTTCACGCCTGAGAAGATCGAACCGATCACCGGTGTGAGCGCGGCGAAGATTCGCGAACTCGCCCGTGCCGTGGCCGGCGCGTCCGGGGCGGCGCCGGTGATGTACACCGGCCTCGAATACTCCGACAGCGGTATCCAGGCGATTCGCGCGGTGCTCACCCTCTTCGCCCTTGCCGGCCAGCTCGACGTGCCGGGGGGAATCGGGCTCGCCATGGAGGGAACCCACTTTCCCGTGAACCGCTCGACGAATATCGCGAATCCCGGCCTCTCCCGGGCGGCCGCCCGCGACCGCTACCCCGTATACAGCCATTACCGAGGGGAGTCGCACGCCACCGGCCTTGTCCACGCCGTGCTCGAGGGAGAGCCATACCCGATCCGGGGGCTGATCGTCCACGGCGCTTCGATCCTCACCTCGTGGCCCGAGACGCCGGTATGGCGGAAGACCCTCGCGGGCCTCGAATTCCTCGTGTGCATCGACAGGCAGATGACGGCGGACATGGCGTACGCCGACATCGTCCTCCCGGCGACCACCATGTTCGAAATCAACTCGTACATGGTGTACGGCCCGATCTTCCGGCTCCGGGAGAAGGTGATCGAACCGATCGGCGAGGCGCGGAACGACTACCGGATCATGGCGGAGCTGGCGGCGGGGCTCGGTTACGGCGACCGCTTCCCCCAAACCGAGGAGGCGATGATCCGCCACGTGCTCGACGGCAGCGGTTTCACGCTGGAAGATGTGAGGGAGGCGGGGGGATGGGTAAAGCTGCCGGGCCCGATGATGGAGTACAGGAAGTGGGAAAAGGGGGAACTCCGGCCGGATGGAAAGGTCGGGTTCGACACGCCGACCGGCCTTTTCGAGATACACTCCACCCTCCTCGACGACTTCGGCTATGAACCGCTTCCGAAATATGTGGAACCCTCCGAGGGTCCGCTGGCGTCGCCGGATCTGGCGAAGCGCTACCCGCTCGTGTTCAACTCGGGCGCCAGACCCCATACCGACTTCCGTTCGCAGCACCACGGCATCGACGGTCTCGTGAAGGAGAACCCGGAGCCGTCGATGGAGATGAATATCGACGACGCCGCCGAGCGGGGGATCGCCGCCGGCGATCTTGTCGCCGTGGAGACACCGAGGGGCTCGGTGCAATTCCGCGCCGTCGTGACCGACGGTATCGTGAAGGGGGCGATCGAGTGCAACATGGGAGGAGGAACCCCCGTGGGACCCGTCGCCTGGCGCGAGAGGAACGTGAACGAATTGACCGACCTTTCGAACTGCGACGAGATCTCCGGCTTTCCCGTCTACAAGGCGCTCCTGTGCGAAGTGGTGAAGGTGGAAACGGGCGCCGGAAACGTTCCCCGGCCGGGGGGGGGTGATTCGCGGCTCGGGCGCGCGGCGCCTTTCCCCATGCCGGGCCGTCGGGCGGACCCGCGCAATAGGCGGCGAATCTACCTCGACAACAACTCGACCACCGCGGTGGAGCGCTCCGTCCGGGAGGAGATGCTTCCCTATCTCGACGGCACCTTCGGAAACCCGTCGAGCATTCACGGCGCGGGAAGAGAGGCTAAGGAAGGGCTGGAACAGGCGCGTCGCCGCGTGGCACGTCTCGTCGGCGCGAGGCCGCGCCGGATCCTCTTCACCGGGGGCGGTTCCGAATCGGACAACCTGGCGATCAAGGGAATCGCGCGCGCCCTTCGCGTAAAAGGAAACCATATCATCACGTCGAAGGTGGAGCATCCGGCCGTGATCCAGACGTGCCGCTTCCTCGAATCGGAAGGATTCGATATCACATGGCTCGATGTCGACGGCGAGGGGATCGTCGATGTCGCCGACCTCGAGAAGGCGATCCGCCCCGGGACGATTCTCGTTTCGATCATGACGGCGAATAACGAAACGGGCGTCATCGAGCCGATTCGCGAGCTGGCGGCGGCGACCCGCGCACATGGGGTGCTCTTCCACACCGACGCGGTGCAGGCCGCCGGAAAGATACCGGTGGATGTGGAGGAACTGGGGGTCGATCTTCTCAGCCTGTCGGGGCACAAGTTCCACGGCCCGAAAGGGGTGGGGGCGCTTTATGTGAGGCAGGGGGTCCGCCTCGAACCGCTGATTCACGGCGGCAGGCAGGAGGGGGGACG
>JAJRWB010000022.1 GCA_024276995.1 Candidatus Eiseniibacteriota bacterium
CCGATGATGGATACTCTAAGGGCGACCGCACCGATTCCACCGGCCGAGGATCCGTACCGCCCGATCCTCAGGGGGGATTGGACCGGCCTTGTTCCGGGTCATCACTTCCTTTCGGCGCCGCTGGTGCGCGCCCTCTCGCCCAGTTCCAGGGAAGACCTGGCCCTCCTTCTCGCGGCGGGGAGGGGGGGGGACGATCTGCGGGATGTGGTGAAGCGCATCGCCCGGGTCCGATCCGGGGATAGCCGGGGAACGATCCGCGGGAAGCGGCTTCGCGCCATTCTCGATGAAACGGAAGGGGTGCCGGTCTTCCGCGACCAGATCGTTCGCTGCATCGGGGCGCTTACCGGAATGGACGGAGAAGAAAGCGAATCGTTCTTCGAGAGGATCGCGGGAAGGAACGCGGCCGGGAGATCGGCGGAGCGGACGCTCTTCCTCAGGAAGGGTCTCTAAGAGGGGGTTCCCATGTCATTCCTCGAAAAGATATTCTCCCTTTTCCTCTCGCTGGCGCCGGCCGCTCCGGATAGGGGAGAGGTGGAAGCCTTCGCGTCGAGAATGCTCATCCTCGCCGGCAGGAAAGCGGCCGACCCGGTACGCTTCGCCCAGAGAACGCTGAACGCGTCGCTCCATCACAGGCAGAAGCTGCACCAACTGATCGAAGGATTCCAACGTGAGGGGATCGATATTCTTCCCCTCGACCGGAACCGGAGCGGCTACGGCTTCACGTTGGAACGGGAGGAAGAAGGGGGAGTGCTGCGGGCGGGATTCGCTCTCGTCCCCGGTTTCACGGAAGAACTCGCTTTGCGGGTGCGGGAGGAGAGGGACCGGGTTGGAGAGTTCCCGACGCTCGCCGAGTTCCTGCTGCGCCTCGCAGACCTGCGCTTTCCGAGACCGGCTCTTCTTCGCCTGGCGAAGGCGCTCTACGGGGGGGAAGCTCATCCGTCGCGTTCCGCGGTGGATCGATCCGCCCGCGCCACGGCCCGGCGACACGTTGCGGCGGGAAAGGTGGATCGGGCCGGAAGGCCGTCGGGATGGAATGAACGGAAGGGAAGGAAGGGGAGGCGAACGAGGAAGAACGCCCAGATCGCATTACCGCTCGACGTGGATGCGCCTGCCGCGTCATGATGTTCACCGGATTGAGGGAACCGCCGGAGGGAGCAGCCGATGAAAGGTCTTACCGCCCGACAGAAGGAGATATACGAGTTTCTCGTGGAGCACTGCCGGGAGAACGGCTATCCGCCGACGATCCGGGAGATCGGTTTTCGGTTCAAGATCCGGTCGACTAAGGGTGTGGTCGATCACCTGACGGCCCTCGAGAGAAAGGGGTACATCCGCAGGGCGCTCGGCAAGTCGAGGGCTCTCGAGCTGAGCCGTCCGTTGAGGGAAGAAGAGGAGGCGGGCGTCCCTCTCGTCGGGCAGGTCGCCGCCGGACCGCTCCTGCTCGCGGAAGAGAATATCGAGGAACGGATTGTCGTCGATCCGCGATACCTGAAGGGTAAAGGGGAATTCCTCCTGCGGATACGAGGGGAGAGCATGATCGACGCACAGATCGCCGACGGCGATCTAGTCCTCGTCCGGCCGTCGGTCGAGGCGTGTGAAGGGGACATCGTGGTCGCTCTCGTGGGAAGTGATGCCACGGCGAAGCGCTTTCATCGCGATCGGCAGGGTATCGAGCTCAGGCCGGCGAACCGTTTGATGAAACCGATCCGTGTTTCCCCGGAGGATGGGGAGTTCAGGATCATCGGAAAAGTGGTGGCGCTCTTCCGGAAGATGTAGCCGGATCGTTCCTTTGGCGTCATGAGAGATCCGCGGGTCGGCGCGCTCAGTTTCTCGTCGACGCGATCTCCCTGTAGAGGGAGAGGAGTTTCTCTTCCTCCCTGGCCCACTGGAGATCGTCGATCGCGGCTGCGCACTTCTCCTTCATGAGTGCGATCGCTTCCGGATCGGAAGCGAGACGATTCATCTCTCGGGCGAAAGTCTCTTCGTCGCAGGGGTCGACCACCCGGCCCACGGAGTAGCGCTCGACGAGCCGGGCGACCTCGGGGAGGGGAGAGGTGAGGACGGGTACTCCCGCCATGATGTACTCGAAAAACTTGTTCGGAAGTGCGTAGGCGAAATTGAGAGAATCGGTGGAGTAGGCGATCAACCCGACGGTCGCGGCGGCGGTGCGGGAGGGGAGTTCCGCGATCGGAACGGCGGGGAGGATATGAACCCGCTCTTGGAGACCGAGAGTGGAGACGAGATCAACGAGATCGGCGGTGAGTTCCCCGTCGCCGAGAAGGACGAGCCGTCCCCTCGGGACGTGGCGCATCGCCCGCACGAGCATCGGAAGGCCCCGCCCCGGCTGAAGGTAGCCCTGGCATAGGAAAAGGGGGGTGTCGCCGGCCGTTTCGAAGAAGGGCGCCGGTTCGGGTGGGTCGATCTTCGCCGGGATATTCCTCACTACCGCAGGGAGATCGACGGCGTAGCGCCTTCGCAGTTCCTCGGCGATCGGATCGGATACGGTGATCACTCTGTCGGCCTGGCGGATCAGGTGGCGCTCGAGGAAGTTCCAGATCGCCTGCTCCATTTTCCGCCCGATTAGGAAGTGGGTCTCGCTGTAGAGTTCGTGTGAATCGTAGACGAGGGGGGCTCGACGGCGACGGGAGGCGAGAAAACCGGGGAGAAGTGTATCGAGGTCGTGACAATGGTAGACGTCGGCATCGATTCGCCACCCTTCCATCGCGGCGCGAAGGAAGTATTCAAGGAAACGGCCTTTTCGAAAAGGCCAGCGGTGGAGTCGGATTCGTCGGACTTCGATTCCCTCTTCCCGGGCCACCGCCGGCAGTGAATCCGACTCGCGTGCGGCTACCAGAATCACTTCGTTTCCTTCGTCGATGAGGGAACGTGCCTCTTTCAGCACCCTGTGATCGTTGTGGAATGTGTGGAAGAGGAACATTGCGATCCGCATGACGCGTCCCCTTCCGGATCAGCGCGCCGCGGACCGTTTCACGGCGCGGCGGAGTATGGGCCGGAGATTGGGGAAGGAAACGATTTCGCATGCGTTCCCGGCCGGAAACCAGCGTGCATCGGTGATCCCCTCTTCGATGCGCGGAGTCAACTCTCCCCCCGAGTCCGATTCGAGGAGGAAGTAGTGAACCGTCTTAAAGTAGAGATTCTCCTCTTCGGTGAGAAAAAGGTAGTCGACCTTGCCGAGCGGTTCGATCGAGCGGATTCGACCGGCCAGTCCCGTCTCTTCGCTCACTTCGCGGATCGCCGCGTCCCGGAGGCTTTCGTGGCGTCGAATCTTCCCCTTCGGGATTTCCCATCGAAGGGTTCCCTTCCGTCTCACCTGGATGAGGGCGTGCATCGCCCCCTCTTCCGTCTGGTGGCGCACCACTCCACCGGCACTCACCTGGCGCCTCGTCTCCATGTGGAGATTGAGCGCGTAGCGGCGGTGGACGTCCCCTTCGATCCAGTAGGCCCCCTTCTCGCCGAACACCGGGATACCGTCATCCATGATCGCCGGTCCGTTCAGAATGAGGAACTTCGTTTTCCTCCGCCACTTCCGCCGGGAGTACGCGGCGGCCGCCTCCCACGTATCGAAGGCGGGCATTTTCCCCGACTTCCAGAGGCGTTCGTCTCCGGAGCTTTGCATCGCCCGCGCGGCGCCTTCCCGAATCGGAACGATGAGAAACGGGGGGACGGCACCCGCAAGGAATCGCTGGGGACGAGTCGTCATGTCACTCCCATGGTAGGACGTTCCACACGATGCTCCACGATACCGGACAAGTCATTCATTGTCAAAGGGGCGCCCGCGCGGTTGTGACCACTCCCTCCCGGCTGTATACTCGGATGACCGCGCAGGGGGGAGGCGACATGAATCGGGAGATCTGGAATAAGAGAGGGTCGACGAGGGTGGGGAATTTCCGGATCTTCTCGGTTCGCCTCGACCGCGCCGTCTCGCCCGACACCGGGTACGAGAACGATTTCACCATTCTCGAGACGGTCGACTGGGTGAACGTGGTGGCGCTCACCGCCGAGGGCGATTTCATCCTGGTGCGGCAGTTCCGTCACGGCACCGAGGAATATACCGTGGAGATTCCCGGCGGCGCCATCGATCCCGGCGACACCGATCCGGCGGCATCTGCCGTGAGGGAACTGGAAGAAGAGACCGGTTACATCGCCGAGCGGATCGAGCCGATCGGCGTGGTGGAACCGAATCCGGCGTTTCAGACGAACCGGTGCTACACTTTTCTCGCCCAAGATGCACGCCCCGTCGGGACGGTTCGGCCCGACCCGGGCGAAGAAATCGAGGTTTTTCTCGCCACCCCCTCGCAGGTCGACCGAATGGTGAGGGATGGCGAGATCCGCCACGCTCTCGTGATCGCCGCCCTCTTCTGGCTCGACCGCCGGAGGGGGTAAGGTCGGGCGGGAGACGGCCTTCGAATGTTGGAATGTTGCAATTCGTTGTATAATAATATGTTGGGGCCGTCACCTCTTGTTCTGCTTAAGGTTTTTCGCCACGAACGGGGCGGTACGATTTACAGGAAAAACGAATTGACATGTCAACGGCGGGCAGTATATACTTAGTTTGAATAGTAGCCGGAGGGGAAGCTACCTCCAGGAAGGGCATCCGAATGAGGCACGAAAAGGAAAACTACGTAAAGCCCGAATTGAAGAGGCACGAGAATCTGAAGACGATCACCCTGGTCTCCGATCCGAAGCTCCACCTCGAGAGGCATGAGCTGTACGTCGGAGACGAGCTGTAGATCGATTTTTCGTTTTCGAACTCTGCGGGATGGGAAGGACTCCTCCGAAAAGGAGGAAACACTTTCCATCCCTTTTTCTTGTTGTAGTATTGTTTTTTCGTCGCAGCCGTCCCTGAACGGGTTGGTGGGGAGAGATCGATGAATTGTACCCCCGAGTCCGTGTTCGTCCGTTCTCCCGATGTTCCGTCGCGCGCCATCGCGGGGAAGGGGATCCTCGTCGACCTCGAAAGCGGCTACTACTTCAGCCTCAACCGCACCGGCCAGGTGATCTGGGAATTGTTCGATGGCGATCGAACGCTCGGCGATATCGCGCGGGAACTGGCGACCCGGTTCGACGTGAGCGAAGAGATCGTCCTTGCCGACTGCATCGAGCTGGCGGAGAGACTTCTTACCGATCGCCTGGTGATCCCGGCCGGAACGTGATGGGAACGGAGAACCTCCACCTGGAACTGCTGGGCGAGCGTTTCCATCTGCGCGCGACGAACCGGGAGACGATCGACGCGATTCTCGCGGCGGCGGTTCTCCTGGCCGACGGAGCGAACGACTCGACCGGGAAGAAACCACACCTCACCTTCACCTTCCGCGATGCGCCGGATGGGTATGAGCCGCGAGTCCCCGGCGGAGCGCCGCGTGCCGTATCGGGGCAGCGTGATTTCGTCATTTTCGCGGACGGGGAGGAACTTCTCGTCGTGGTGGAGAACCGTTCGATGGCTCGCTGCCGCTTCGACGCAGGCGAGGTGACGGTCGATATCCACCCGGTGCACCGCACGAACGGCTGGATCATCGGTCACAGGCTCTTCTTTCTTCCCCTGTTGGAATGGATGCGGTTCCGCGGCTGGTATCCTATCCATGGATCGTGCTTCCAGGTGGACGGGCGTACCGTTCTGGTAAGCGGGGCGAGCGGGGCCGGAAAATCGACGGCGGCGCTCGCCGCTCTCGCTTCGGGATGTCCCATCGTGTCGGACGATACCCTCTTCGCCTGCCGTTCGGGGCGCTCGGTTCTTCTCGACCCGTTTCCCGAACCGATCAAGATCGGCAAGGGTTCGATGCGGTTCTTTCCCGAGTGGGAGGGGAAACTGCATGAGCGGTTCAACAAATTCATCATGCCTGAAGAGAATCTTCCGGGAGGTCGCCGCCTTTTCGGTGTCTCTCCCGACATCCTTCTTTTTCCCCGGATCGTGGAGAGCGACGCGACGACTTTCTCATCCCTCTCCGGCGAGGAAGCGCTTGTGCGGCTCCTCCCGCAGTCGGTCCTGCCCGCCCCTCACGGCACGATGCAGCGTCATATCGACCTGCTCGGCGAACTGGTGGAGCAGGTCGAATCGTATCGCCTCCTTTTCGGGCGGGACGTGCGCGCCCTTCCCGATCGGATCAGGACACTCCTGTGAGGAAAACCCGGGCGGGCCGATGAACGAAAAGGAATTGCAGGAACTCATCATGAAATACCCGCTTCCTCCGTCGGTCCTCGCCCGGCCGACGACGGCTTTCTTCATCGTCCGATCGATCGTCACGGCGTTTCTTCTCTTCGCGGCGCTCCCGTTCCGTCCCGTCCGGGAACTCTTCCCCCGCGCCGGGGGGAAGGAGCGGAAGCTCTCCATCGAAAGGGCCGCAGTTTCCTGCAGTCTCACCGAGGCGCTTCTCCGTTTCCCGCTCTTTCCTTTCCGGAGAACGTGCCTCAGGCGGTCGCTTCTCCTGTCGCACCTTCTGAGGAAGTGCGGGATTCCCGTGCGGGTCGCATTCGGCGTCGATCCTGCGGAAGGGGGATGGGAGGGGCATTCGTGGCTCGTGCTGAACGACCGCCCCTTCCTCGAAGAGGGCGGGGAGAGTCGCTCCTTCGTGCCGGTATTCTATCTACCCGAACAGGAGGGGCGGCTGGACGGGGGAGGCCGATAATGGAGATCCGCCTCGCCCGGGAGACGGCCCTTCTCCGGGAGATGCTCCGTCCCGAACACAACGGGAAGAGGATCGCCGAGCTGATCGGGCCGGCCGACTCCTTCGAATGGGATCTTTTCGAAGAGATTCTTTTTCGCTCCCGTCTCGTTCCTCTCGTTTCGGCCACCGTGGCCGGCTTGGGGGAAGAGGCCGTGTTCCTTCCCGAAAAGCTGCGCGTTCGGCTTCGGCTCGAGGAGGAGAGGGCGGCCGTCCGATCGCTCCTGAAGTCCCATGAACTCGGACAGATCGCGGACCATCTCCGAGGGAGCGGCGTGCGTGCGATGGTGCTGAAAGGGATTCCCTTCGCGCAGCGCTTTTTCGGCGATCCAGCGCTACGGGATATCCGGGATCTCGACCTTCTGATCGCGCCGGAACAACTCCGGCCGGCCGAACGGGTATTGAGAAACCTAGGCTATTCTCTCTTCGAAGTGGTCCATTCCCGCGATTTCTACAGGCGCCACCACTTTCACGTCGTCTACGTTCGCAAGTCGAAGAGTATTGATGTGGTGGAACTCCACTGGAATCTTCTCCGCCATCCGTACGGTCTCCACCTGAACACCACCGACCTCTTCCAGAATAGCAGGCTCTATGAACTGGACGGCCGCTCGATCGAGATTCTTCCCGTTCTCGACGAACTCGTGTACACCGTGGCGAGTCTGCGGAGCGCCCATTTTCGATCCCTGAGAAGACTGGTCGACCTCGATCGCGCAATGAGGAGCGTCGCTCCCTGCGTGAGGGCATTGGACGTGGTTCGCCGCGCCGCATCGTGGGGGATGGAAGAAGAGGCGATCGCCGCCTTTCATTTCCTGCTCCGTTTCTGGGGCGACGAAGCGTATCGCCTCGATACGCCCCGGCGGATACGCAGGTTCGCCTCCCGCTACAGGGGGAGCGATTTCTTCGGAATCTCATCGGGCCGGGAGATGCGACTGAGGATCTGGTGCGCCGCCTTCTTCGGCAAGTGGGGCGGTCTCGAGTTCGGCAGGCAGGTGGTTTTTCCTGATGAAGAGGCGGGGGCGGAACTGTACTATCACCGGGAACGGAGCCGCACGAGATCGATGAAAGTCCGCCAGACGCTGACCGGCGTCGTGTCGCTGCTCGATCTTTCCGCCAATCTGGCAGCCGCTCCTTTTCGCCGGATGGGCTGACCGCCGACCGAGGAGAGAATCGCCCCCTTGCACGCCGCCGAATTCATTCATGTATCCAAGACATATCCGATTCGCGGGGGACTCGATCGCCTGTTCCGGAACCCGTTCCGCCGGGAAAGCCTGGTGGCGCTGTCGGATGTTTCCTTCAGCGTGGACAGTGGAGAGGTGGTCGCCCTTCTCGGCCCGAACGGTTCGGGAAAATCGACCGCCCTGAAGATACTCGCGTCGCTCATCCTCCCAACGGCGGGGATCGCCCGAATCGAGGGAAGGGACACGTCGAAGGAGAGTCTTGCCACGCGCGGCCGGATCGGGTACTGCATGGCTGAAGAGCGCAGCTTCTATTTCCGTCTTTCGGGGAGACAGAATCTCCGTTTCTTCGGGAAGCTCCGCGGGCTTTCCGACGCCCGCATCGAAAGGGATATCGACGACCTGGCCGCCCTTCTCGCCCTGGATGAGGTGGATGAACGGTTCATGACCTATTCCACCGGTACGCGCCAGAAACTCTCGGTGGCGCGATCCCTCATGGGAGACCAGCCTGTTCTTCTCCTCGACGAGCCGACCCGGGGGCTCGATCCGTACACTTCATCCCTTTTCCTGGAAAGACTTCGTCTTATCGCTTCGACGGGCAAAACGGTGATTCTCGCCAGCCACGATCTCGGCGCCGTCGACCGGATCGCCGACAGGCTGATCTTCCTGCACAAGGGGGAAATGCTGGCGGAAGGATCATCCGAGGAAGTACTCAACCGTTTCGACGTGCCGAGCGAGATCGAGCTCGAAGTGGCCGGTGCGAAGGAAGGGTGGACCGCCCCCCTGAAAGAGGTGCCCGGAATCGATCTGGTCGAGGAGAAGTCCGCTCCGGGCGAGGGGGCGAGCCGCTGCCGGATCGTCCTGGGCGGTGGGGGGATCGAGCCGGACGAACTCCTCCGGCTCCTCCGGGGCCGCTTCCGGACGGTGAGCCGGCTGAGCCTCCGGAAAGGTTCACTCGAGGAACTCTACAAACGCTTTTCCCGCGGGGAGGAGACATGATGCTCGACCCGGTGCGCGGGAGACCGTGGGCCTTTCTGCGGAAAGACCTCCAGGTGGCGACGAGCTACCGGCTCGCTTTCGTGCTTCAGCTCTTCGGGATCGCCCTCACGCTGGCGCTCTTCTACTTCCTCGCCCGGCTGATCGACACCACCATGAATCCTTACCTCGACCGGTACGGCGGAGATTATTTCTCCTTCGTTCTTATCGGTGTCGCGGTGAGCAACTACCTCTCCACCGGGCTGAACGCGTTCGCCTCCCGGATCCGGGACGAACAGGTGCTCGGCACTCTCGAGGCGATCCTATCCACGCCGACCCGTTTCTCCACCTATCTTCTCTCGTCCGCGATCTGGAACTTCCTGTGGGCATCGTTCACCATCGTGATCTACCTCGTGTTCGGGGTGCTCTTCTTCGATCTGAAAATGGTGAATCCCAATCTTCCGGTGGCGCTCCTCTTCTTGAGCCTCACGGTGATCGCCTTTTCGAGCCTCGGAATTCTGGCCGCCAGCTTCATTCTGGTGATGAAGCGGGGCAATCCGGTGAACTGGGTCTTCACTTCCCTCTCTCGGCTGCTCGGCGGCGTCTACTTTCCCGTTTCCGTGCTCCCCGTCTGGTTGCAGAAGGCGGCGTTTCTCCTCCCTCTCACCTATTCCCTCGAAGGGATGCGAATGGCTCTTCTCACCGGTGTGGCGCTGGCGGATCTGAAGAAGGAACTGCTCGCGTTGGTCGTGTTCACCGCGGCGGCCCTGTTCTTCGGCATTCTCTCGGCCCGTTTCGCCATCCGGAGGGCGAGGAGAGACGGGACGCTCGGACAGTATTGAGAAGGAGCATCCGCCGGCCGGAACCTCCGTCCGGTAGGAACGGGCGGCCCGCGCCGGATTGTGCTACCATGGGCGCGATTTTTCTCAGGCGGCGCGGACCGGATGGGATAGTGAACAGGGAAGGAGCTTCCTCTTGGAAGAAAAACACGATTCGTTGACGGAAGAAGCGTCGGAGCGCGCCGGGGCGAAGCCGATCCTTTTCCCGGTTTTCGGTGTGCTCCTCGGAGCGGGGGGCGCACTTCTGCAGCTGAAAGCGCTCCGATTCGGCGCGATCGCCCCGGGCCAGCTCCCAATGTTCTGGGCGTTCTTCCTCGGCGTCGGCGCGCTTCTCGCTTTCGTCGTCGGAATCGCCGCGCGGCGGCTCTTCCGCTCGGCCGGCGGCGCGTACGGCATCGCCATCGGAGTCACCGCGATTCTTCTCGCGATCTTCGTTCCTCTCAACAGCCGTTCTCTTACAAACGTCTATCTCCTCATCACCGACACCACCCGGTCGGATCATCTCTCGCTCTACGGCTACGACAGGGAGACGACCCCCTTTCTCGACGAGCTTGCCTCCGAGGGTGTCACCTTCCGGCAATCGATATCGACCGGCACTCATACGATCGTATCCACGCCGTGCATCGTCGCATCGATCTATCCGAGCGAACACGGGATCGTCGGCTATTCGAATGTCCTTTCCAACCGGTTCACCCTCCTATCGGAATACCTCCACGAGTGGGGATACCGAACGTACGGTTACGCCACGAATCCGCACCTCGGTCCCCGTCTCGGCTACGCCCAAGGGTTCGACAAGTATGAGCACGACCCGGGTTGGGCGCAGACGCCCGCGGGGGACGTGAACCGGAGGTTCCTGCGGTGGATCGACGACGGAAACGACGTGGACGGACCGCTCTTCAGTTTTCTTTTCTACATCGATCCCCACAACCCCTATGAACCGCCCCCGGCGTTCCAAACCCTTTTCGATCCGGGATGGAAGGGCGCGGTGATCTCCGACTGGCGTCACGAGGACGGGAAGCCGGAGCCGGGGAAGCTGAGGAATCTCATCGCCCAGTATGACGGCGCCATCGCGTACTGGGACGCCGAGCTTCGGAAACTCGTCGGGGAACTGAAGGCGAGGGGGTTGTGGGAAAACTCTCTTCTCGTCTACACTTCCGACCATGGCGAGGGCTTCTGGGAACACGGTTTCTGGGGACATAATGTAACTATGTATGAAGAATTGTGCCGTGTTCCTCTCTTCTTCTCCTTTCCCGTTCCGGTGCACTTTCCGCCCCTCCGGCGGACATCGGGTTCGGTGGACGAAATCGTGTCGAGCATCGATGTGGTACCCACGGTTCTCGAGTTTCTACGTATCGCCCCGGACGAAACGGCGAGGGGAAGGAGCGCCCTCCCGCTCGTGTTCGGCGGCGAGACGGGACCGGAGAGGATGGCATACTGCGAGGAGATCTTGAAGCGCTACGGCCCGTACGATATTCGGGCCATCCGCACGAAAACGCACAAGTACATCCGGATTTTCAACTACGAAGGGGATACCGGCCGGGGCGATCTCTTTTTCGACCTGGAAAGCGATCCCGGCGAACTGAAGAATCTCGCTTCCGTCGAATCGGAGGAACTCGATATGCACAGGCGGCTCCTCGATCTCAAGATGGCGGAGATCGCCGGCAAGGGGAGCGTGAAAACCGACACCGTCGAGGTGGAGCCCGCCGTGCTCGAGCGGCTGAAAGCGCTCGGCTACCTCGGAGACTGACGCCCCGGATCGACGACGCGCTTTCCAAACCGGACGAAATACGCTATAATCGAATTATGTAACGGTAATGTCCGTCCGGCCCGATCCCCCTGGGCCGGCCGATCGATCTCCTGATGGCCCACATCCGACGAGGTGAACCGCAATGCGCAACCGTGTACGCACACTCCCATCCGTCCCTGCATCCTACGGGCGGATCCTGGCGACCGTGATCACACTCCTTCCGCTTTTCCTGGGCGTATCGGTCCGCGCCGCTTTCGCTTTCGTCGATCCGGTCGGCGGAACGGCCGCTCCGACGGTGATCGCCGTTCCCGAGGGCGACCCGACGCTGTTCGGTCGTTTCGTGCGGAGCGAGGAGCGGATCGATTCCGGGCTCGCTTCGTTCCGCTCGGCGGTGGGGGGAAGTTGGGCGATCCAGAGGAATCCGGTGACCGGAACACCCCACCAAGTGGTAGGAAGCGGCATCGACTACGCGTCGACGCCCCTTTCCGGAAACGACGACGCCCTGCGCGTGGCGAGACGGTTCCTGTCGGAGCACGCCGCTTTCTTCCAGGTCGACATCGATCGGCTCGGAGAGCCGTGGATCGAGCGGAGCGGCGGCAAGTGGTCGGTCGTGTTCCGTGAAACATACGGTGGAATCCCCGTTCGCGGCGGAAGGGCGCATGTCGTTTTCACGGAAGGCGGTCGCATCTTCGCGGCGGGGTCCGACTTTCATCCCTCGATCGTCGCCGATGTGGCGAACCTGATGCCGTCGTCCGACGCGGTGGCGATCGCGAAGGGGGAGATGGGGTTCGTCGATGGATCCGATTTCATGCGGGAGGAGCCGGAGCTGTTCATCTACCCGGTTCGCTCGGGGAGCGGTTTCCTCTATCGGCCCACGTGGAAAGTGATTCTCCATATGCAGAATCCTTTCGGAGGCTGGGAGAACTGGGTCGACGCCAACACCGGCGAGATCTACGCGCGGCGCGATATGTACGAGTACGTCGATGTCACGGGTGTCATCCACGGCGCGGTGAGCGATCCCGAATACTGCGTTCCATCCGCCGACCTTCCCCTGAAAGGGATGAACGTCAACTTGAACGGCGGGACCGCGGTGCAGTCCCTCGATGACGGCTCCTTCGTCATCCCGTACGGCGGCGCGGACAGCGTCGTCGTTACCACCCGTTTTCGGGGGCCCGATTTCCGCCAATACAACAACGCGGGGCCCGTCGCCCGGGATACGGCGAGAATCATCGCGGGGGAGACGGCCGATCTTTGGTTCGACGACACCAACTCCGACGCCACCGAGAGGGCTGCATGGTATCAGCATTATGTGGTGCGAGACTTCATCAAGAGCATCGATCCCGGTCTGTCCGCCGCCGATTACCAGATGCCCGTGACACTGAACCGAACGGACGGGTACTGCCCGGGAAACGCCTGGTTCGACGGCACGGGTACGAATTTCTGTCTCGGTTCCGGGGGGAACGCGAACACCGGCGAACTGGGCGGCGTGATCTATCACGAATACGGTCACGGCGTGAACGGCTGGACATACAACGGAGGCGGATTCAGCGGCGCCCTCAGCGAAGGGAACGCCGACGTACTCACCTTGATGATTCTTCACCGGCCGACCATGGGGATCGGCTTCTCCCAGGGCGAGTGCAACCGCGGAATCCGGAGCGCGAGCCAGGGCTTCCGTTTCCCCGACGATCTCGTCGGCGAGGGACACACCGACGGCCAGGCGATCTCCGGTTTCTTCTGGGAAGTGCGCAACCGGATGATCACGAGTTACGGAGAGGCGTACACCGATTCCGTCCTCCCGCGACTGTGGCATTTCTCCAGGAAACTCGGTAAGCCGTACACCCTCCAGGACCAGGTGACGTGGGCGTTCATCTATGACGATGTGGACGGAAACCTCGACACCGGCACCCCGAACTTCACCGAACTCGCCGGCGCTGCCGCGGAGATCGGTTTCACCGTGCCGACAATCAGCCAGGGAGTCCAGATCGTCCATGCCGGACTTCCTTCCACCACCGATACGCTTTCCACGAGGGTGGTAACCGGCGTGGTTACCGGCCTGTCGGGCGGTATCGATCCTTCCTCCGTTCTGCTCCACTACCGCGTCAACGGTTCGGCGTTTACCGATGTTCCGATGACGCCCACGGCGAACCCCGGCGAGTATGCGGCGTCGATCCCTGCGATGCCGGAAGATTCGCGTGTGGAGTATTACCTCGAAGCGGCCGACTCCGCTTCCCACATCGACTTCAGCCCGACGAACGCGCCGGCCCGTCTCCACTGGTACGACGTCGCTTTCATCTATGACCCGTGCGAGTCCGCAGCCGGATGGACGCTCGGCGATTCGCTCGACGACGCCACGAAGGGCACGTGGATCAACGCCGATCCTGTGGGGAACGTGACGCGCCCGGAGGATGATGTGACTCCCGATGGCGTGAACTGTTTCGTCACGGGGAACAGCGGCAATGTGAACGGCGGTACGACGACGCTCTATTCGCCCTTCTACCAGCTCGGCGGGACGAACCAGGCGACGGCGCGCTACAGGCGATGGTACTCGAACAACTACGGAGCGAACGGTGTGCTCGCCACGCTCGACGACTGGTGGATCGTCGACGCCTCGGCCGACGGCGGGATGACGTGGAGCATGGTGGAAAACGAGCCCGCCGGGAGCGAGTCGTGGGTGGAGGTGGAAGTCGATCTGGGCGCTCTATTCGGCGTGGTCGACAGTGTGCAGTTCCGTTTCACCGCCCGGGACACCGGTGAGGCGACGAGGGTTCATGCGGCCGTCGACGAGGTTCGGTTCGTGAAGCCTCTCGCCACCGATGTGGCGTCCACCGGAGGCGGAAGGGAAGCACCGGGCGTGTTCCGGCTCGAGGCAAACCGTCCGAATCCGTTCAATCCGCTCACGACGATCGCCTTCGATCTTCCCGTGCGCTCACAGGTCCGACTCGAGGTTTTCGATGTCGCCGGGCGGCGCGTGAAGAGTCTCCTCTCCGGATGGCGCGACGCGGGCCGGCACGAGGTGAGCTGGAATGGAACGGACGACCGGGGCGCCGAGGCTGGATCGGGCGTCTATTTCTACAGGTTGGAGAGCGGTTCGAAAAGATCGGTGAAGAAAATGACTCTCGTTCGATGAGCGAATAAGGCGCCGGGGCGGCGCTTGCGAAGATTCGGCCGCCCCGGCGCTTGTCGATCTAGACCCTGTTCCACCTCGCCATGAACCGGGCCCACGCTTCGAGCTGCCACCAGAAGAGCGTACCGTCGCCGAACCAGCGAACCAACCCTCTCTCGTCCTGGTCGTTCCCGAGGGTCGTGGTGCCGGCGCTGATCGCCGATGCGTCGTCCGCCCGTTCCCTGACGGGCGACTTTCCGGCCCAGGCGATCTGCGGGACGATCATCATCGTCAGCAGAACGCCCACGAGCAGCAGTTTTCCGAGTTTCATCCCGTACCTCCTCGTGATGTTGTCTCGTGCGGTCATGAGGTAACGCCGTTCGACATCGCAATCGTCGTGCCAAAAGGGTTGGTGGGGGTGTCGTTTGTAACATTCATGATGCCAATCGGTTAGAGGGGCCGATTCCGGTCCGGGAAGACAGGCTCCGCCGCCGCACGAACCGAAGGGACACCAAGGGAAAACCGGATCAATCGATCGGGCTTTTCCGTTGCAGAAGGTCGCGATGTCGTTGCAGAACGCCTCGCCCGATCACACCGGTTGCGCCGCCGCCGAGCGGTGCATAGAATTCACTCAGACGCCGCGTCGAAATGGAGGAGCGAATGCCCGCCGGTGTACTTGTGGAAAACGTGGCCGCCGGCATGCCGGCCGAACGCTCGGGACTCCGGCCCGGGGATCGTCTCCTCGAGGTGAACGGGAGGAAAGTGGACGACCACCTCGACGTCCGGTTCCACGCGGCCGACTGCGACGTGATTGTCGACGTCCGGCGGGGAAAGGAGAGAATCGCCCTTCGAATCGAGGGGGAAGACGACCCGTTTCGAGGTGTCGTCTTCGAGGAGATTCGCCCGCGTGTTTGCGCCAGCAAGTGCGTCTTCTGTTTCATCGATCAGCTTCCCGCCGAGGTGCGTCCGTCACTGAAGGTTAAGGACGAGGATTTCCGCCTCTCTTTCCTTCACGGCAACTACATGACCCTCGGCAACCTGAAGGATCGCGATCTCGCCAGAATCCTCGAGCAGCGGCTCTCCCCCCTGTACGTATCGATTCACGCCGTCGACGAGAAGGTGCGCGCCGTCTTGCTCGGCAGACCTCCGCGCCGTCCGTTGCTGCCGACGATGGAGGCGCTTCTGGAGGGGGGCATCGAACTGTACGGGCAGATCGTCCTTTGCCCGGGGCTGAACGACGGCGCCGTGCTCGACGAAACGATGACGGTACTCTCCTCGTATCATCCCGGGCTGAGGGGTGTGGCGGTCGTTCCCCTCGGTCTCTCATCGCACAGGGAAAAGGACGACTTGCTGAGCCCGGTGACTCCCGCCGTGGCGGCGGATGTGATCGATTCGATTGAAAGGAAGCAGGATGTCTTTCGCGCCCGCCTGGGAACGAGGTTCGTCTTTCCCGGGGACGAGTTCTATCTCCTCGCCGGGAGGGATCTTCCTCCGGCGGCCTTCTACGAGGAATACGATCAGGTCGAGGACGGCGTCGGCATGGTCCGCCGATTTCGGGAACGGTTCGACGATGCCGTCGCCGAAAGAAGCGGCCGTCCGCCCGCAGTCGATCGCCTCGCCCTGGTGACCGGCACACTCTTCGCCGGCACCCTCGAATCGTGCCTCGGGAAAGTGAGTGCTCTAAACGATATCGATCTCAAGGTCGTTCCCGTGAAGAACCGTTTTCTCGGCAGCACGATCACCGTGGCCGGACTCCTCGGGGGGAGGGATGTGGCGACCGCTCTTCGTGAGGAGGCGCCCGGCTACCCGGCGGTCATCCCCGCAGAAATGGTCTCCCGCGCGAACGGTCTGCTTCTCGACGATTACACCCCGCACCGGCTGCTCGAGGAATCGGGCGCTGCGGAGCTTTTCATCGCGGACGGCGGCGAAGGGTTGGCGCGGCGGATCTGGGATGGGGATGGCCGTGACGAGCCTGCGGGAACGTACCCCCACCGGTGAACCAACCCGGAGGCGTTCAGCGCCCTTCGTCCGGTTCGGGAACGTTATTGATCTCGTAGAGCCACGCCGCCGGAATGGTGACCGTCACCGTCTTCCCATCGAGAGTCGGATCGAGGTCGAGCACCCTCCCCGCATCGTCTGCGGCCTGCAAACGGAAGAACGGACCGACCCACTCTCCGCCGGCGTCATAGAACTGCACCGTTCCTCGCTCTTTTCTCGCCTCGAGGGTGGTGAGGATCTCTCCCTTCACGATGAGATCTCCGCCCTCCCAGAGCGGATTGTCGTGAAAAAGCCACGTTTGAAAGACCTTCTCCCGGTCGCCTCCGTACGTCTCGTCGATCAGCGACGTGCGCCGATAAACCACGCGGTCTCCGTCGATGATGAAAGAGAGGGTTTTCCGGCTCCTCGTCCAGAAAACCTGTCCCCGTGTGCCGCGGATTTCGACGACCCAGAACGCGAACTGTTCATCCCCGGGCTGCCAGTGCCAGATCACCCCTTCGGGGATGAACTGGGCCGAGAAGTCGTCGCCCGAGATCAGGAATCCTTCGGGAAGATCGGGCGGCATGATCGGCGGGTTGAAGGATTCAGGGATGGATGGTTCACGAATCAGCTGTCCGGGCTGTGATTTTTCCGTCGCCGCCGTCGGAGTGGAAACGAGGAAGAGAACGAGGAACGCAACGAGGATCGGCGGAATCGCCGGCGGGAGCCTCAAGTGAAACCGTGGCATGACGCCTCCTCCTTCCATGCGCGGCCGGGAACGACCCTCTTGTTCACCGTACGGGAGTTCGAACGCGCCTGTCAAGCATCCACTCGCGCCGCTCTTGACGACGGAGCGAAAATGTTATCCCCTTGAGCGAACACGCCGCTGCGCGGGAGGATGATGCGGATGAATATCGGGATACTGACCGGAGGCGGGGACTGCCCCGGGCTGAACGCGGTGATTCGGGGGGTGACGCTCAGGGGGATACGGAAGTACCGCGACTCTGTGGTGGGTATCCTCGACGGATGGCAGGGACTCGTGGAAAACAGGTCGAGACCCCTCGGGTTGCAGGACGTGGAGCGCATCCTCCCCGATGGAGGGACGATGCTCGGCACGTCGCGGACGAATCCGATCGGCGACCCGGCGATGATGAGGCGGATCGGCGCGACGATCGACCGCCTCGGTCTCGACGTGGTCATCGCCGTGGGCGGTGACGATACCCTCCGTGTGTGCTGCGAACTCCACGCCGGTGGAAGACGGACGGTGGGCGTGCCGAAGACGATCGACAATGATGTGAGGGGCACCGACTACACGTTCGGATTCCAGACGGCCGTGTCGATCGGCGCGGAAGCGGCCGACCGGTTGCGCACGACCGCCGATTCGCACCATCGTTTCATGGTGCTCGAGGTGATGGGTCGGGACGCCGGATGGATCGCCCTCGAGGCGGGCATGGCGAGCGCTGCGGACGCCATCCTGATACCCGAGTTTCCCTTCGATATGGACGAACTCTGTTCCACGCTGATCGCCCTCCACAGACGGAAAGGCCACGCCGTGATCGTCGTGGCGGAGGGGGCGCGGGAGAAGAGCATGAAAGATGCGCCGACACAGCACGCGAAGACCGATGCGTTCGGTCATGTCATGCTGGGCGGAATCGGCCACTGGTTGGCGGAAAGGGTATCGAGGGAAACCGGTATTCCGGCCAGGGCGACGCAACTCGGGTACATCCAGCGCGGGGGGATTCCCGTCTCGTACGACCGCGTGCTGGCGAGTCGACTCGGCATAGCGGCGGCCGACGCGGCGCACCGGAGTGACTTCGGAAGCATGGTGGCGCTGCGGGGAGAGAAGATCGGTCTGACGCCGCTCGAGGAAGCGGTGCGGGAACCGCGGCTGGTCGATCTCGAAACGTACGAGGCGGTCCTCTCGCTCCTCGGCTGACAGTATGGTGCGGGGGGGGAAAGGGAGTCGTCATGCGCACCGCTGACCGCAAGCAACGTCCCCTCGGTGCACTCGGCGCGGGGACGGTCGCTTTCGTCATCCTTCACACGATGGCGGCGATCTTCTTTCCCGGGTCGCTCTGGGGCTTCAGCCAGGCGCGTTATCTCCCCCCGGCGCTCCAACTCGTATTCGGCGCGCTCGCGCTGTTCCTTGTCGCGGTGGCGTGGGGGAAGATCCCGTCCGGGCGGTTCGCGCCGAGGCGGCCCGCCGCGGGTCGCGCGCTTCTGGCGGCGGGCGGATGCGCCGGCGTGGCGATCTTCGTCCTGCTGCGTTCACGCAATCTCTTCCTCGGCGACGGCTATCTCATCGAAAAGCTCGTCTCCGGAGGAGGAAGCGACGCGGCGGGCCGGGCGGGATTCGGAAGCGTCCTCCTGTACGGAGCCACGCTGCGGGCGATCCGTCTCTTCATGCCCTCCGCCGGCGGGGCGGCACCTTTCGTGCTATTGAATCCTCTCGTCGGGGTAATCGGTCTTTTTCTCGCCGCCGCGCTCGCCCGGGAACTGACCGCCGGCACGTGGGGCCGGATCATCCTCTTCTTCGCCTTCGCCTTTCCGGCGATCCTTCTCTTCTGGTTCGGATACGTCGAGGATTACGCCCTCATGCATATCGCCTCCGCCGGGGCGATGCTCCTGATGATCCGTTCCCTCCGCGGCAGGGGGGGGATCGCCGCGCCCCTCGCGCTTCTCGCGCTCGCCGTGGCGCTTCATCTTTCGGCGGTGGTCTTCTTCCCCGCGTACCTGATCGCTTTCGTGGGATCCCGCCGGAGTCCGCGTGCCCGGGCGACGCTCGGTGCAATCCTCGTTCTCGGAGCGATCGCGGGGTCGATCGGTGTGCTTCGCTACACACAGGCCGGGTACAAGGGGGCGGGCGCCCTCCTACCCCTTTTCCGTTCGGGGAGTCATGCCTTCACTCTTCTCAGCGCTCCCCATCTCCGCTTCTTGCTGAACGAGATCGTTCTCATCCTCGGCGGCGCGCTGCTCCTCCCGTTCCTGGCGGGGGGAGCGCGGAGGAAGGGGAAGAAGGATCCCGCCCAGTCGTTTCTCGTGATCCTCGCCCTTTCCGGACTTGTTTACATGATAACGATCGACCCCCTTCTCGGCAGCAGGGACTGGGACCTGATGAGTCTTCCGGTGGTGGCCTGGATCGCCCTGATGGGGAGGCTTTTCCTCGCCGGCCGTGCCGATCCTCCTCCCGCCGCGGTGCTTCTCGTGGCGGGGGCGTGTGTGCTCCACACGATGCCCTGGGTGGTGGTGAACAGCGACAAGGAGAGGGGACTCGCCATGACCCTCGACATGGTGAGTCGCGACGGCCACTACACCGAACCGGGCGCCTGGGCGAACCGCGCCTTGGGTTACCTCCTCCTCGAGAAGGGGTACACGGACGAGGCGGCGGAAGTGGCCGCCCGTTCCGTCGCCGTGGCGGGCGACGCGCGCGACTACTACGGCGCCGGCGTCGTCGCCGTGCGGCGCGGCGATCTCGAGGCGGGTGAAGAGTGGTTTCGCCGCGCCATCGATGTCAGGCCGAACTACGATCTTCCGTACCACGAACTCGCCTCCCTCTACATGGACAACGGCCGCCTCGAAGAAGCGGAGACCCTCCTGCGGGGCCATCTCGAAACCGCCTCCACCGACGCGCGCGCGTGGTATCTCCTCGGTCTCGTCTTGGGACGCACCGGCCGGGTGGATGAATCGATCGAAGCGGTGGAAACAAGCGTGAAGCTCGACTCTTCGAACGCCGAGGCGTGGGGAACCCTCGGGGTGGGGCGTGCGTCGGTGGGCCGCGCCGGTCCGGCAAGACGCGCCCTCGAGAAGTCGCTCGAACTCGACCCGACGAATGAGCGGGTGCGAGCGTTCCTCGAGTCGATGGAGAAGGAGACAAGTCCCGCGGGAGGTCGATGAATCATTCCGGCCCGTGCGGAGAGGGGCGGATCCGGTGCGGTCGGGCGGCGAAAAGCGTCCCCAAGGGGAGTCGAACCCCTGTTCCCGCCGTGAAAGGGCGATGTCCTAGGCCACTAGACGATGGGGACGTAACCGAATGATCCGAGAAGGATAGGGAAGAGACGCCCGGTTGTCAAGGAGCGGTGCGCGGATCGGGCGTCGACCGGGCCGGGCGGCTCTCCCCGGTGTCTGCGCGAAGTCGGCTTGACACCCCTTTCTCCATTCGGTTATACTATATAAGAATCAATTCGGCATCGTGGAGCGACCACGATCACTCCCCCCGATCGGACGAAACTCGTAGCAGGGCGGCGATCCTCTCGGCGCCCGAAGTATTGTGATGACGAAACTTCATGTCATCCTCTGCGGCTCCGCCGGCGGTAGAGCTCGTGCCGTTCTCGAGCGGTCGGGCATCGTGGGGCTTCGTCTTTCGGCGGCCCGCGACTCGTACGATCTGCCCGGCATCGATCCGACCGATCCTCCCGACATGCTGATCGCCAACGGCTACTACTCGGAGGACCCGATTTTCAAGAACTGGCGCCGTCGCCGGTCGACGACGCTCCAGGTCATTTGGATCGTCAAGAAGCGCGACGCGAGGCCGAGAAGCGAGGGGGACGGAGAGGGGATCGTTTTGCCTGAGAGCGATCTGGCGGCGCTTCCCTACATGGTGGAGTTCGCCCTCAGGGAGAAGGGACGGCCGGCCACCGACGCGTCCGAACGCTCCGCGAAGCCGGATGAGGGACCTGTTCGGCGGATCGTCGGGAGATCCCGGGCGATCCAGAAGGTCATCGCCAGCGCCCGGAAGGTGTTGAACGTCAACTCTTCCGTTCTTGTCCTCGGCGAGAGCGGAACGGGCAAGGAACTTGTTGCATCAATGGTGCACAGGGAAAGCGCCAGGCTGAACAAGCCGTTCGTCAAGGTGAACTGCGCGGCCATTCCGGAAACCCTTCTCGAGAGCGAGCTGTTCGGCATCGAGAGGCGGATTGCCACCGGCGTCGACCGGCGGATCGGCAAGTTCGAACAGGCGCACGGCGGGACGATTTTCCTCGACGAGATCGGCGACATGACGCTCTTTACCCAGGCGAAGATCCTCAGGATCCTGCAGGAGAAGGAATTCGAGCGCGTGGGGGGTACCGAGTCGATCCGGGTGGACGCGAGGATCATCGCCGCCACGAACAAGGACCTTTCGGTGGAGATCGCCGCCGGGAGGTTCCGGTCCGACCTGTTCTACCGGTTGAACGTGATCAACATCCGTATTCCACCCCTTCGGGAGAGGAGGGAGGACATTCCCGACCTGGTACGTCACTTCGTCGACACGTACAGCCGGGAGAATTCCCTTCCGCGGAAGAAGGTGCCCGACGACATCATGAACGTCTTGATGCAGTACGAATGGCCGGGTAATGTGCGTGAACTGGAAAACGCCGTCGAACGGGCCGTGGTGATCGGCGACGAGGATCAGATCCGCAGGCACGACCTCCCGGCGACGATCCTCAACGCGCTCAACTTGGCGCCCGAATCGCCCGAGAATCCCGATTCTTTCAACACGAGGGTCGCCGACTTCGAGAGGAGCCTTCTCATCGACGCCCTCGAAAGGTGTAACTGGGTTCAGGCGAGGGCGGCGCGGAAACTCGGCATGAGCGAGCGGAGCATGTGGCACCTCTTCAAGAAGTACAACCTCGAGGAGCTGAAAGCGGAGGGCCGGGGGAGGAGGAGGGGACGCCGACAGAATCCGATGCAGGAGCGGGGGACGCTATGAAACCGGATCGGCGGCCGCCGCAGGAAGCGATTGCCCAAGACCTCACAACCAGGGGGTAATGCCGACTCAGTGGGCCGGGTAACCTGGGTAACGACAAACGCAGCGACCGCCTTTCCAGTGTTCCATCGGAAGAACCGATTTCTGTATCCCGCCTCGGCACGATTCGCCTGCAGTCGGGTAGCGGGAGCGATTCCTTTGTCGGGAGATCGAGCGGGGGGAGCCTCGTGAACTTCGTCTGTCAATAACTATAACAACAAAACACCCCGCCGTCGACGCGGGCCGGTCGAATGCCGAACCGGAGCGGGGGCGCGCCTTCCTCAAGTAGACCCGCAGATGATCGGACTAACCTACTTTCCCCGAATGGACTGGAACCTGAGAAACTTTCGCTTTTCGGTCGGCCGTTTCTCCGTTATCGTGGTACGGAGAAAAATGGAAACCCACGACGAAAGAGAGATCTTCCGAGTCCTTTACGACGAGCACTCCCGTCCTGTCGGGGTGCTTCTCTTCTCCATGCTCGCCGATCCGCTCGACGCAGAGGATCTCTGCTACGAGGTGTTCCTTCACCTGTGGGAGAAGTGCGGCGATCCCGCCACGCGCCGGGAGGTCCTTCGGGTCGTGCTGCGGCTATTGCGCAGGCAGAGGAGGCGGGCCGCCGGGGCGAGGTACGCCCCCCTCGCCACACCGGAACCGGCGGCGACGGGCACGCCCGCCGCACGACTCCGCCGCGCGTGGGATCGCCTCCCCCGCCCGGAACGGCTCGCGATTCTCCTCGATGGATTCGCCGGCGTTCCGGCGCCCGTTGCGGCGGTTCTCCTTCGCACGGGGGACGCCGCCCTCAGGAAGAGGGTGGTGCGTGGTGTCCTTCGTCTCGGGGCGAAGGAAAGGGACTGCGCACCCGCCCACTTCCCCTCGCTCTGCCGGGCGGGGGAGAAGAAGCTCCTCCACCATGAGTGGGAATCCCATGCCGCCGGCTGTCCCGTTTGCTCCAGTGCGGCGAGCGTCGCCGGGCGGGGGATTCGCGCCGCCAAACGGATCACGAAGAGCGCTTTTCCCGCGAGAGTGAGACGGCGGCTTCTCCGCCGACTGCTCCGTGACCTCCCCTCCCTGACCGGAACGCTCTACCACGACTCGGTGGAAACGCCGATCGGCACGGTGCGTATCGCCATGCTCGGCGGGGCGGTGGTGGGTATCGGCATCTCGGGCGGGACGGAGGAGCAGTGGCTCTCACGGCTCATTCCGCGCCTGGCGCTCCGCGCCGCCCGGGATCCGAAGAGACTCCGCCCCGCGGTGCGCCAAGTGAAGGAATACTTCGCCGGACGGCGACGGATCTTTTCGTTCCCCTACCGGCTTCTCGGCGTGAGCCCTTTCCAGGCGGAAGTTCTCGCCGCCTGCTCGGAGGTGCCGTACGGATCGGTATCGAGCTACGGCGACCTTGCGGAAAAAGTGGGCCGCCCCCGCGCCACGCGCGCCGTCGGCGGCGCCCTCGGCGCCAACCCGCTCCCACTGGTGATCCCGTGCCACCGAATCCTCTCAAGCCGCGGAGGGCTCCAGGGGTTTTCCGGGGGGCTCGAGATGAAGGAGAAACTCCTCGCCCTCGAGGGGAGGGGAGGACTCTTCGCCCCCTTCCCGGCGACTTGAGGGGAAGCGGAGTGGTCATGGGAGAACTCAACCTCACGTGGATCGTGTTCCGGCACGAACTTCGCTCGGCGCTGCGCGACCGGAACACGGTGATCTACTCCATCGTCATCCCTTTCGTCCTTTACCCGGCACTCATCTGGGGCGTGACGCAGTGGATGGAATACCGCGAAGGGACCCTCGAGAAGCAGGTCTCCCGCGTGGCGCTCGAGGGTGGGGATCGGCTTCCCGAATTCACGGAACTCCTTCGCGCCGACCCGGGGATCGACCTGGCAGAGCGCCCGTGCCCCCCGGGGGGGCTCGAAGAGGAGACGGTCGACGCGTGCCTCGTCCTTTCCGATCCGGTCGGATCGGGACCGCCGCTCCTCGAGGGGCGTTTCGATCTTTCCCGCGACCGCTCCGAACACGCGAGAGAGCGGATCGCCTCCCACGTGGAGGAGTACCGCCGGTCGGTCGCGGCGGACCGCCTCGAGGGGTACGGCGAAACGGACGATTCGTTCGACATCATCCGGGTGGAAGAGAAGAACATCGCCACTGCGGAAGAGATGGGGCGCTTCTTCCTTTCGCTCATTCTTCCCCTTCTCCTGGTGATCATGCTTTCCATCGGCGCCATGCACCCCGCGGTCGACGTCCTCGCCGGTGAGAAGGAGAGGAAGACGATCGAGAGCATCCTCGCCTCGGGGGCCCCCCGGCTCAGCATCCTCGCGGGAAAGTTTCTCGTCGTGACGGCGGCGTCGCTGGCCGCTCTCTTCCTCAATCTCGCCGGCATGATCCTCGCCCTCGCCCACCTCGTGAAGATGATGGGCGAGCGGATGGAAATGAACATCGCCGTTCCGTGGAACGCGATTCCGGTGATCTTCATCGCCGGTCTTCTCCTCGCCATGTTCCTCTCGGCGACGATGATCTTCCTCTCCTCCTTCGCTCGTTCGTTCAAGGAGGGACAAAGCTACGTCACTCCGTTCTACCTGTTCACCCTTCTTCCGGCGCTGGCCGCGTCCGTGCCGGGCATGAAACTCGACGCCGGGACGGCCCTCATACCGATCGTCAACGTGGTGCTCCTTTTACGGGAGGCGATGAACGGCGTCTTTCATCCTCCCTTGATCGGTCTCGTCGTTTTTTCCCTCGCCCTTTGCGCCGCGGCGGCTCTTTTCGTGGCGGGAGCCGTGTACGGCGACGAAGGGGTGCTTCTCGGCGCCGGCCGTTCTCTTCGCTCTTTGCCCGAAATCATGAGGCAAAGGAAAGGATAAGGAACCGTGTCGAAAATGATCGCGGCCCACGGGCTGACCAAGGTGTACCACGACGGGAAGAGGGGGGACGTGACCGGGGCCGATTCGATCACCTTCGAGTGTGTCGAAGGGGAGATCTTCGGCCTTCTCGGTCCGAACGGCGCAGGCAAGACGACCACGCTCCGCCTGATGGCCACCATTCTGAATCCGTCGTCCGGCACGGTGACGCTCAACGGTTACGATGTGAGGTCGCAGCCGGAAAGGGTGCGCGCCTCGATCGGCTATCTGTCGGGAGAAACGGGGCTGTACGGCAGGCTGACCCCTCGCGAGATCCTGCGATATTTTGCGAGACTCAACCGCTACCCGGACGGAAAGAGAGAGGGGCGGATCGAGGAGTTGGTGACCCTTTTCGAGATGGGGGAGTTCGCCGATGTCCGGTGCGAAAAACTTTCCACCGGAATGAAACAGAAAGTATCGATCGCCCGCGCGGTGGTTCACGATCCGCCGATTCTGATCTTCGACGAGCCGACATCCGGTCTCGATATCCTCGTGGCGGACACCCTTCTCACCTTCATCGAGGAATGCCGCGACGCGGGAAAGTGCATCGTCTTTTCCACCCACATCATGAGTGAAGCGGAGAGGTTGTGCGACCGGATTTCCGTGATCGATCACGGCAGGATCCTCGCCACCGGGACGCTCGATGAACTGCGCCGCCGCACCGGCGAGCGGTATATCGAAAAGGTTTTCCGCGCCCTCGTCGGAAGAGAACGCCATGCGGAAGGTTGATGTATTGACGGTATTTCGGAAGGAGATGACCGATCTCCTCCGGGACAGGAGGAGCGTGATCGCCACGATCGTCCTTCCGATGCTCCTCTTCCCGATACTCCTATTCGGATCGAAGCGGCTCGAGGAACTCCGGGCGGGGCGGCTCGACGAGGAGACGGTGGTCGTCTCCCTTTCCGGATCGCAGCGCGGTGTCGAGACGTTGATCGAAGCCGATCCTTTTCTCGAGAGGCGGGACGTCGCGGATCCAGAAAAGGCGCTTCGGCGCGACGAGATCCAGGCGGCTCTTCTCCTGCCCGGCGCCCTTCCCTCCCCGGGGGGGGCGGCGGTGGTCGTCACCCTCTACTACGACGAGTCGGACGAGCTTTCCCGTCTCGCCAGGGAGAGACTGAACGGTCACCTGGAAACGTGGCGCGAGAGTCTCCAGGCAGAGCGTCTCGCTGCGATCGAAGCGCCTGCCGACGTGCGCGACGTGCTCGATCTCGAGATGACGAACATCGCCTCCGAGGCGCGCATGGCGGGTGGGCGTCTGGGCAAGGTGTTCCCGATGATGCTCGTGTTTCTCCTCCTCAACGGCGCCGCCTATGCGGCGGTCGATCTTTTTTCGGGCGAAAAGGAGAGAAAGACCTTAGAAACGCTTCTCACGTCGCTGGCCGATAGGCGCTCGGTGGTGCTCGGAAAATTTCTCACCGTGTTCGTCGTGGCGGAAACGTCGACCGTCCTTTTCGTCCTTTCGAATCTCGTCTCCACGAAACTCGGTCTCACCGGTGCCGAGGCGGGGCGCACCACGCTCGCCTTATCCCCCGGCGTCGCTCTGATCGTCTTCGTCGTCACCCTTCCGCTCGGCATCCTGATGAGTGCGATCCTCTCGTACCTTTCGAGCTGCGCGCGGACCTACCGGGAAGCGCAGACCCTCATCCTCCCGTTCACGTTCGGCGCGATCCTTCCCGCCGCTCTGGGGACGTTGCCCGGCATCCGGATCGATTCGGTGGTCGCCGTCGTCCCCGTGGCCAACGTTTCCGTGGCGGTGAGGGAGGCGCTGATCGGCCATTTTCCCCCGCTCCCCCTGGCGGTGGTGATCGTCTCCAACCTCGCCTATGCCGCGTGGGTTCTCTCCCGCGCGGCGCGCCTCTTCGACGGCGAGGCGGTGATCCTCGGTTCGTCTTCCGCGATCCCCACTCTTTTCAGGAGGGAACGTCCCCTGGTGAGGGAAGCGATGATCTTCTATTCCGCCGAGCTGCTCGCGCTCTACTACATCGGCTCTTCCCTCCAGGCGAAGAACCTGATGGTCGGGCTGTTCATCACCTTGTACGGCATGCTCCTCGTCCCGTCGCTCCTTTTCGCGCGGTACCACCGCCTCCCTTTGCGCGCCGCCTTTTCTCTGCGCCGCGCACCGGCGCTCACCCTCGTGGCCGCACTCCTCATGGCGCCCGGCACCCTCCTCGTCGCCAACGGTCTCTTCCGGCTCCAAAGCCGGTTCGTCCCGGTTCCGGAGGAGCTTTTCAGCAGCATGGAGGGGCTTCTCGGATCGTCCGACCGGAGCGTGCTGCTCACGTTCTTCCTCGTCGCTCTCAGTCCCGCGATCTGCGAGGAGATCCTTTTCCGGGGCCTCCTTCTCGGGCGGCTCCGGCGTGCGATGGCGCCCTGGCGCGCCGCTCTCGCGGGGGGCCTCCTCTTCGGCCTCTTTCACCTGAGCATCTACCGGATTCTTCCGACGGCGTTCATGGGCATCACGGCGGGCGCCCTGGTGCTCCTCTCCGGGTCGATCTTCCCCGCCATGGTGCTTCACGGTACCTATAACGGCATGGTGATCTTCGGCGAACACTTCGATGTTCTCCGGCGGCTCGACGGACACGACCCCTCGCTGATCGCGATCGCGGCGCTCCTCGGCATCGGGGGAATCGTTCTTCTTCTTCACGGGCGGCGTGCCGGAAACAGCGTTCCCACGCCCTGAGAGGGCCGCCGGTGGCGTTTTTTTCTATTGACACCATCGCAGCGCGGGCCAATGATAGCTTCCGTCACCGGGGAAGGACCCCTTTTTGAACACATTTTCCGGAGGGTTTTAGAACATGGCGGACTTGATCATTTCGAAGAGCAGAACGAAAGACGCGGCGAAGAAATGCAACGTGTCGGGCGATTTCTATGACGCCCTCGATAAGAAAGTGCGCGACATGATCGCCGACGCCGAGAAGAGGGCGACGGCGAACAACCGGAAGACGCTCAAGCCGCAGGACCTGTAGTCGACGGGGATCTGTCGGTCCCCCTCGCGGCGATACGGCCCGAAGCCCTTCACCGCTTCGGGCCGTTCCGTATCTCCTCCCGCCCTCTCTCCCCGATGTTCCACGTGGTACGGTTTCATTTCCCTCCGCACGAAAAGGTCGTCTCGGACAGGGATCGGCCACAGGTTCCTTCATGGTAACATCATTATTTGAAATCAGTTAGACGGTTCTACCTTTCTGGCACGGCGGTTGCAATCACCGGGCGGCAGGTGCTCAGTCACAGCAAAGGGAGGATCGAACATGAATCGCAGAATCGGAACATGGCTTGCCGGGTCGGTGCTCTTCCTCTTCGCCGGATGCAACGGATCGAGCAACCCGGCCGCTCCGGCGACGGAGCCGTTATCGGATGAAGAGGAGATCAACCAGATCATGGAAGAGGAGATGTCGGAATACTTTACATCCGATTTTCTCGCATCGGACGAGACGTCCGCGTCGAACAAGACATCCGACGCGATCGATACCGATAGGTGGCATCGCCGGATCGAGGAACGGTCGGGGAACGTGAATATCGAGTTCCCCGGTGACGGGACCGCCGAAGTGGTGGTGAGAACGTACGTCCAGGGGACGCTCTTCCTGGTGGACGAGATCGATTCCTTCACCACGGTGGAATACCAGAAGCCGTTCGCCGACTCGATCGTCCGCCGCGCGGTGATGCGCCGCCTTCCCATGCAGGAGAACCGTCCGCCCCATCGGCGCTGGTATCTCGAGAGCGTCTCCATGGGCGAGGCGGTGTCGCAGCCGGCCTCGAGTGTTTCGATTACGTCGGTGGAGGTTACCAACCTCACTTCCGGCTACAACGAAGTGTGGACCGATCCGTACGCCCTGATGGACAGGGAAACGGAGATCCCCCTCTTCGACGCCGGCGACGAGATCGAGGTGGTGGTCACCACCGGATCGTCCGGTCTTCTCGGATTCCTCCATGTCGATCATCACCGTCTCGAGATGACCGACAATGGGGACGGCACGTACAGCGGCACGTGGGTCGTTCCCGAGCGGAGCGGGCCGCATACCGCCGCCTTCGACATGCTCACGTCGGGAACGATTCTCGACAACAACGAAGCGTATGACGGAAATGCATGGGCGGCTCACTACCGGGTGCAGTAAGCGGAGCGAAGAACGAAGACGAGGGAGGAACGAGTAATGAAGCGCAACACCATCATCACCACCGGACTGGCCGCGGTCACCGCCCTTCTGCTGATCGCTCCTATCTCGGAGGCGCACCGGAGATGCGCGAAGCCGAAGGCGGTGCGCGTCGTGATCGCCCCCCGGCCCGCGCCGGTGGTGAGGGCGACCTTCACCGTCCGGTCGGAATGGGTGGCGGGGCACTGGGCGTGGCGTGGTCCCACGGCAGGCTACCGGTGGGTACCGGGCCACTGGGTCCGCCGCTGACCGAACGGCCGGCACGAGTCGAGAAAGCGCCGGGGGGTGGATCCTCCCGGCGCTTTCGCGTGTGTCAGGGGTGCGAAGCCGCGCGGGAAGACGGCGGCGAAGGAGGGACGTGTCGTGGGCCGGAAGGCGGAAACGGTTGCAATTCCTGTAGTTCTGGGGTATTCTTATTCATGTGGTCTCAGTAGGGCCCCTTCTCGCGGGAGGTGTGACGTGTTCCACAGGACAGCCGTTCCGATTCTCTCTTTTCTTCTCCTTTCCGCTTCCGTCGGATTCGCCGCTCCGGTGGAGATCGATGACGTAGTGAATCTTCTCGAGGCGGGGGTGGGAGAGAGGGTCGTGATCGCGCAGATCGAGGCGAACGGCGTCGCCTTCAGGCTCACCACGGACCAGATTGTCGCCCTAAAGGATCGGGGGGTCGGAGAACCGGTCATCGAGGCGATGATCCTCGCCGCGGCGGGCGACGGCGCTCTTCCGGAAGAAGGCGCGAAGAACCCGGCCGACGAGACCTCCGGAGTGCCGGCCCAGTACGGATACGACCGGTACGACTCCCCGCAGTCGGTGGAAGTCGCCCTCGTTCCGTACGCCGTTCCACGGGTTTCCTATTACGCGTACGATCCGTGGTACATCGATTATTTCTGGTACGACCCGTGGTATTACACATCGGCCTTCTATCCCGGATCGTATTGGAATTACTCCTACTGCTCGCCCTATTACTCCTCGGGCCTCTACCTCGGTTACTATTACGGGAGCGGATACGGCTCCTACGGCTGGTCGTGGTATGGAGGGTATTACAACGCCCACCACTACGGCGATGCTTACGGCTACAGCGGCGCCGGTCGCCACACCGAATACCGAACCACCCGCTACTCGCGGGAGGGAACGAAGTATAAGAATACGAGGGCGCGGACCGTTTCGACTCGGGATGCCGCCCTTTCCGGCCGGAGCCGGTACGCCGCGAGCCGCTCCGCAGGGACGAAGACCCGTTTCGGAAAGGCCTTCACACGGGCGGGTCGTGGCGGCGGCCGGCCGTCGTCCGCATCCCTTTCGACAAGGAAGGCGACACGGGGATCACCTTCCCGGTCGTCGATCGGCCGGAGGGGCACCGGCGTTTCGCGGCAAGGCAACGGAGCCTCGCACATCTCCCGCGGTTCTTCCCGTGGGGGAGGGGGAAGGGCCGCCGCTCCGCGGTCGAGCCATTCGGGAGCGAGGAAAGCAAGGCGCTGACCGCCCGGGAAACCGGGTGACCAGAGAGGGAAACGGAGCCGTCCCGTCCGGGGCGGCTGCGTGCGAAAATCGATAACGTTCAGGAGAAAACCGGGAGATGGATGCATGAAGTTTACGGGAAAACGGATCGCCATGGCACTTGCCGTGCCTCTCATCATCGGCCTCGTGTCCGCTACGGCGTATTCGGGGGTCGTATACCAGGCGGACGGAAAGGGTGGCTCGTCGCAGTGCTCGTACCATAAAGCGTCCGGCGATATGGACGGTGCGAAGTGCGGCGCGAAGAAGGCCGCCGCCGGCTGTTCGAAGATGAAGATGAAGAACGGCTCGTGCGGAATGATGAAAGGCGCCGCCGCCGGCTGTTCGGGGAAAGCGTCTCCCCGCTGCTCCTCCATGGGTGGGGCGGACCGCGCGTCGGGAGAATCGTGCAAGGCCGACGCATCCTCGTGCCCGCTGAACATTGTCCGCGCCGACGGCGCTTTGAAGGTATACCTCCTCGGCGACGTGAAACGCACCGGCGAGTGGCTCGATAAACTAGCCGACCGTCTCTCCGGCGGCCAGGGAATGGAAGCCGAGGTGTTCGAGGCGAAGGACGGCTCGTGGATCGAGATCCGCCCGGGCTCGAACCCCAAGGCGTATGCCAGGCTCATAAGCGCTTCGTCCGATCCGAAGGAGTGCTGCAAGATCCTCTGCGGCAGTGCCGGCTGCCCGCCGAGGGCGTAGGACGCCGGAAGAACCACTGATCGCAGGAACAGGATCCGCCCCGATGGGTGGATCCTGTTTCTTCTGGTGTGCGCTGCGCGCCATAGGTCGCGGATGCCCGTGACGGCGTCCGGGCGCGCCAAGAACCGATCGCGCCGCATCGGTGTGAAAAAGATGCGACAAGGGTTCGGAAAGTTTGTATAGAAAATCAAGGATTAGGCTCCCCGCGCCGATGAAAGGTGTAGAAGAACTCGGGCTTTTCGCGGCTCAGCGTTTCGGGAAGGGGGACCAGCCTGACATGTCCAGAGGATCGGAGTTATTCGAAAGGATTCGTTCGGAGCAGGACAAGGAGCGGTTCCGGCAGCTCAGCTGGACCGGCTCGTTCCTGGAGTATATCGATATCGTCCACGACAATCCGAAGGTGGCGCGCACCGCTTTCCAGCGGGTGTACGATATGATCCTGTCGTACGGCAGCCGGGAGTACCAAGACAGCAAGAAGTCGATCCTCCATTACGATTTCTTCGACGATCCGGTGGGCAGCGGTCGGGACGCGATCTACGGGCTCGATATCCCGCTGATGAAGCTCGTGAATATCTTCAAGGCGGCGGCGTACGGGTACGGCCCCGAGAAGAGAATCCTCCTCCTTCACGGGCCGGTGGGCAGCTCGAAATCGACTATCGTCAGGCTTTTGAAGAAGGGGCTCGAGGCGTATTCGCGCACTCCCGAGGGAGCGCTCTACACGTATGGCTGGAAGGATCCGGAAACGGGCCTCGTCGAATGGTGTCCCATGCACGAGGATCCCCTCCGTCTCCTCCCCGAGCGAAACCGCCTCTCTCTGGTGGAGGAACTCGCCTCCGACGCGGAGTACCCCTTGGTGCTCGAGGGGGAACTCTGCCCCTTCTGCCGCTTCCATTTCAACGCGAGAAACGACGCCGCCCTCGGTGACTGGACGAAAGTGGTCGACCAAGTGGTGGTGCGCCGGCTGCTCATCTCGGAGAAGGACCGCGTCGGCATCGGCACGTTCCAGCCGAAGGACGAAAAGAACCAGGACTCCACCGAGCTGACCGGCGACATCAACTATAGGAAGATCGCCGAGTACGGCTCCGAGTCGGATCCGAGGGCATTCAATTTCGACGGCGAATTCAACGTGGCGAACCGGGGCATCGTGGAGTTCGTGGAGGTGCTGAAGCTCGACGTGGCGTTCCTCTACGATCTCCTCGGCGCTTCCCAGGAACACAAGATCAAGCCGAAGAAGTTCCCCCAGACCGACATCGACGAAGCGATCATCGGCCACACGAACGAACCGGAGTTCCGCAAGCTCCAAAAGAACGAATACATGGAGGCGCTCCGGGACAGAACGGTGAAGATCGACATCCCGTATATCACGAAGTTGAAGGATGAGATCCGGATCTACGAGAAGGACTACAACCCGAAGAAGATCCCGAACAAGCATATCGCGCCGCACACGGTGGAGATGGCCGCCATGTGGGCCGTGCTCACGCGGCTCGAGGAGCCGAAGAAGGGGCAACTCACCCTCCTGCAGAAGCTGAAGCTCTACGACGGCAGGTCGCTTCCCGGCTTCACCGAGGAGAATGTGAAGGAACTGAGGAAGGAAGTGAAGCGCGAGGGGATGGAGGGGATCTCGCCGCGATACATCCAGGACAAGATCAGCAACTCGCTGGTGAGCGAACTCGACGAGGATTACATCAATCCGTTCATGGTGCTCAACGAACTCGAGAGCGGGTTGAAACACCATACCCTCGTCAGCTCGGATGAGAAACGGAAGCACTTCATCGAACTGCTCGGAGTGGTGAGACAGGAGTACGAGGACATCGTGAAGAACGAGGTGCAGCGCGCCATTTCGGCCGATGAGGAGTCGATCATGAAGCTGTGCGCCAACTATATCGACAACGTGAAGGCGTACACCCAAAAGGAGAAGGTCCGCAACAAGTATACCGGCCAGAGCGAGGACCCGGACGAGAGGCTGATGCGCTCCATCGAGGAGAAGATCGATATCCCCGAGAGTCGGAAGGACGATTTTCGCCGGGAGATCATGAACTACATCGGCGCTCTCGCGGTGGACGGGAAACAGTTCGATTTCCGGGCGAACCCGAGGCTGCAGAAAGCACTCGAACTGAAACTGTTCGAAGATCAGAAGGACACGATCAAGCTGACCAGTCTCGTCTCCAACGTGGTCGACCAGGAGACGCAAGAGAAGATCGACGTCGTCAAGAGCCGGCTGATCGAGAACTTCGGCTACAACGAAGCGAGCGCCACCGACGTCCTCAACTTTGTCGCTTCGATCTTCGCGCGCGGCGACATCAAGGAGAGTTCCTAGGGACCGAGTCCGCACACCCCGCTCGGCGGTGTTGTCGCAAACAGGGGAGGAACCGGGGTGCTGAAGATACATCGTGACCATGCGAGGTTCCGGAAGATCGTCCGGGGCAGTATCAAGAAGAACCTCAGGCAGTACATCACCAAGGGCGAGATGATCGGGAAGAAGGGGGGGAAGTTCGTCTCCATTCCCGTTCCCCAGATTGAAATCCCCCGCTTTCGTTTCGGGAAGAACGAAGGCGGCGGCGTCGGCCAGGGTGACGGCGAGGAAGGGGAGAGCGTCCGGGGCGAAGCGGGCGACCGGGAAGGAACCCATATTCTGGAGGTGGAAGTCTCCCTCGACGACCTCGCCGCCATCATGGCGGAGGAACTCGAGCTGCCCCGGATCGAACCGCGCGGCCGGATGGAGATCGAGGAGCATCGCGACCGGTACACGTCGCTCCGTCGCACGGGCCCCGAGTCGCTCCGCCAGTTCAAGAAAACCTACACCGCGGCGCTGAAACGGCAGATCGCTTCCGGTATCTATGATCGAGAGAACCCGGTGGTCGTGCCGATCCGCGAGGACAGGCGTTACCGGTCGTGGCGCACGGTGGAACAGCCCGAGTCGAGCGCCGTGATCATTTACATGATGGATGTCTCCGGTTCGATGGGAGACGAGCAAAAGGAGATCGTCCGTCTCGAGTCGTTCTGGATCGACACGTGGCTTTGCTCGCAGTACAAGGATATCGAGACGCGGTACATCATCCATGACGCCGTCGCCCGCGAGGTCGACCGGGAAACGTTCTACGCCACCCGTGAAAGCGGCGGCACCAAGATCTCGTCGGCGTACGAGCTTTGCGCCGACCTGCTCGATCGCGAGTTCCCCGTGACCGAGTGGAACATCTACCCGTTTCACTTCTCCGACGGCGACAACTGGGGAGGGGGCGACACCGAAATCGCCCTGTCCATTCTCAGGGAAAAACTTCTCCCCGTGGCGAACCAGTTCTCCTACGGCCAGGTGAAGAGCCTCTATGGAACGGGGCAGTTCATCAAGGATCTTCGTGAGAAGGCGAAGGACGAGGAGAACCTGGTGCTGTCCGAAATCGGATCGAAAGACGAGATCTACGAATCGATCCGCGATTTCCTCAAGAGCGGAAGATGAGTCTTTCACCCGAACTGTCGCGGATTCGTGACCAGGTCGAGTCGGTCGCCCGATCGGTGGGGCTCGACTTCTTCGAGACCATTTTCGAGATGGTCGACTACGACACGATGAACGAGATCGCCAGCTACGGCGGTTTCCCCTCCCGCTATCCCCACTGGCGCTTCGGCATGGACTACGAGCAGATGTCGAAGGGATACCGGTACGGCCTGCAGAAGATCTACGAACTGGTGATCAACAACGATCCGTGCTACGCGTACCTTCTCGACTGCAACAAGACGGTGGACCAGAAGATGGTGATCGCCCACGTCTACGGCCACAGCGATTTCTTCAAGAACAATTACTGGTTCTCGAAAACCAACCGGAAGATGATGGACGAACTGGCGAATCACGGATCGAGGATCCAGCGCTACTCCGACCGGTTCGGCGAAGAGGAGGTGGAGGCCTTCCTCGACGCCACCCTTTCGATCGAGGACCTGATCGATCCGCACTCCGCCTTCGAAGTCGCCTCGGCCGGCGTCGATCTTTCCGGAAGCGAGGAGGAAGAAGAGGCGGGGAGACTCGAGGCGAAGTCGTATATGGACCGGTATATCAACCCTCCCGAGTTCCTCGAGGAGCAGCGGGAAAGGCTCGTGGAGAAGAGGCTGGAGCGGGAAAAGGGCTTCCCCGCCGACCCGGTGCGCGACGTGATGCTCTTCCTCATCCGCTACGCTCCGCTCAAGGACTGGGAAAGGGACATCCTTTCCATGATCCGAGAGGAGGCGTACTACTTCGTTCCCCAGGGGCAAACGAAGATCATGAACGAAGGGTGGGCGACGTTCTGGCACTCCCGGATCATGACGGAGCACTGCCTGAAGGACTCGGAGATCATCGACTACGCGGATCACCATTCGGGCACCGTCTTCACCTCTCCCGGCCGGCTCAACCCGTACAAGCTGGGGCTCGATCTCTTCCGCGACATCGAAAGCCGGTGGAACACCGGCCGGTTCGGGAGGGAGTACGAGGAGTGCGATAATCTCGCGGCACGGTCGGCGTGGAACCGCGATCTCGGCCTCGGCCTCGAGAAAGTGTTTGAAGTGAGGAAGACCCACAACGACGTGACGTTCATCGACACGTTCCTCACCGAGGAATTCTGCAGGGAGCACAAGCTCTTCACCTTCCACCGCGATGAGAAGACGGGGCGCCACGAAATCGTCTCCCGCCGATTCGAAGAGGTCCGGCGGCAACTCCTCTTCTCGTTGACGAACCTGGGCCGGCCGTTCATCTTCGTGGAGGACGCGAACTTCGACAACCGGGGAGAACTGCTCCTCGCCCACAGGCATGAGGGGATCGACCTGAAGGGCGATCACGCGCAGCAGACGCTTCGGAACATCCACCGCTTCTGGCGAAGGCCGGTGCGATTGAGAACGGTGCGAGACGGAAAGGGGCTCCTCGTGACGTTCGACGGCAAAGACGTCACCGAAGAGGGCGCCGATCCTCCCGCGGCCGATTCATAAGCGAAATGGAGAGAGGAAATGCCATCGATCGCGCTGACCGATCTCTTCCCGCCTGAAGTGTATGCGCTTCTCAAGAAGGCGGGATGGGAAGCGGTGGACTGAACATCGTGGACGGCGGAGGCGCTCCTCGGAGAGATCGGCCGGTTCGACGCGCTTCTCGTTCGGAGCGGCACGAAGGTGACCGCCGACGTTATCCGGGCCGGGAAGCGCCTGGCGATCGTCGCGCGCGGCGGCGTCGGCCTCGACAATATCGACCTCGATGCGGCGAGGGAGAATGGGATACGCGTGCTGAACACACCGGGCGCCAGTGCCGTCGCGGTGGCCGAACTCACGCTCCTCCACATGCTCGCCCTCGTCCGGCGCTTGCCCGAGGCGGATCGTTCGATGAAGGAGGGGCGCTGGGAGAAGAAGACCCTCCGTGGAGGAGAGTTGAGCGGCAAGGTGCTCGGTGTGATCGGCTTCGGCGGTATCGGACGGGAGGTGGCGAAGCGCGCCCTCGCCTTCGACATGACCGTATGCCGCCACGATTCCGCTCCGGTGGACGCCCCTCCTCTCACCGACGTGTGCGAGAGTCTTTCGCTCGACGATCTTCTCGGAAACTCCGACATGGTGACGCTCCACATTCCCCACACGGAAGAGACGCATCACCTGATCGGGAGCCGGGAGTTCGCCCGGATGAAACACGGCTCCTTCCTGGTAAACTGTGCGCGCGGCGGGGTGGTCGATGAAGCCGCCCTTGCGGCGGCCCTCGACGAGGGGCGTCTCGCCGGCGCGGCGCTCGACGTGTTCGAGAGCGAGCCGCCGGTGGGGGAGGGGATCGCGGCGAGGGCCGATGTGATCGCCACGCCCCATCTCGGCGCCGCCACGGCGGAAGCGCAGTCGCGCGTGGGAGAGGAAATTGTGGAACGAATCGTGCGGACGTGGCAGAATATCGCCTGAAACCGGTCACAAGAGGAGGACCCGATGAGCAGCGAACACGACGACCGTCGCCGGCACAGAAGAGTGGACAGCCGGTTCGAGATCCAGCTCGGCGGAAAGGGGGAACCTTCCGACCGGGTCGCCACTTCGGGCCTGAATATCAGCATGGGCGGGGTGTACTGCGAAGTCCCCTACTACGTCCCGATCATGACGAAGCTCGCCGCCACACTCGTCCTTCCGATGCGCCCCGGCCACGACGAGGCGGTGCTCGAAACCGAGATGATCGTCGTCTGGATCGAGCCCGAAGTGGAAGTTCCCGGCTGTGATTCGTACCAGATCGGCTGTGCGTTCCTCCCGATGGACGACGAGCAGAAGGCGCTGCTGAGCCGCCACATCGATGCCACCACGGGCGAGTACTCGACCGAGCCCGTCCAGTAGATCCGAAACGAATCCGACAGATTGGCCCACATCGGGCTCCGATCCTGTCAACCTGTCAGGCCGTCGGAGATCCTCGTCGGTTCCGGCGGGGACGATCACCTCGCTGAAGCATTGTTATTCCTTATCCTGCAATAAGTTAAGAAAAACGCGTCAATTCGTGCGTGCTGGTATGCGACTTGAATAGGGATGGGGGTGAACAACAATCCGCGGCGGAGCCGGGGACAGCTTTCGTGCAGCTTCAGAGGGAAAACGGAACGATGCAGAATACGTCTCACAAGAGCCGCTTCGAATCGGACGACGAACAGTCGCTGCAGACCTACTTCCGGGAGATCGCCGAGGTCGATCTCCTCAGTCGCGAGGAAGAGGTGGAAATCGCCCGGCGGATGCGCTCGGGCAGCTCCGAGGCGAGGGAGCACCTGATCCGGGCGAACCTGAGGTTCGTCGTGTCCGTGGCGAAGCGCTACAGGAACCAGGGGCTCTCTCTCGCCGACCTGATCCACGAGGGGAACCTCGGGCTGATCGAGGCGGCGCGCCGGTTCGATGAAACCCGAGGGAACCGGTTCATCTCGTACGCCGTCTGGTGGATTCGCCAGTCGATCCTGAAGGCCCTCGCCGAGAAGGCGCGGCTCATCCGGCTGCCGGTCAGCCGAACCGGCACGGTGCAGCGCATCCTGAAGGAGACCGAGCGGCTCCGCCAGGTGTTCGGCCGGGAGCCGACCTCCGGAGAGGTGGCCGACGCCGTGGCGCTTTCCGAATCGGAGATCCGCGAGACACTGAATCTCTCGTCGATCTGTCGCTCCCTCGATGTTCCCGAGGGGAACGGTGAAGGGGAGAACAGCCTGCAGGACTACCTCGAGGACACGCTCACCCCCGCGCCCGACGAGGAACTGATCGAAGGGCGGATGCAGCGCGATGTCGGCGCTGCGCTCCAGTCGCTGAGCGGCCGTGAAGTGGATGTGCTGCGGTCGTACTTCGGTTTCGAGGAGAACGGCGGCGAGACGCTCGAGCAGATCGGACGGCGGATGAACCTCTCCCGGGAGCGTGTCCGGCAGATCAAAGAGCAGGCGATCGGCCGTCTCCGCCAATCGCGCAGCGGGAAGGCACTGAGAAGCTACCTCTCCTGACGCCGGGCAGGGCCGGGGCGTATTGCGAGCTGCGCCGGCATACCCCCTGCGCGGCTACTTCATGTAGCCAAGGGCGCGAAGCCTCTTCTCGGTCACCGGGTCGAGCGTCGAGGCGGCGCCCTCGTCCCGCCCCTCCCGCGCCCGCCGCATCATCTCTTCCAGTTCGCCGAGTCTTTCGGCGGTTCGCTCCGGTTCGGTGGGCGAAAGATCGTTTCTCTCGGCGGGGTCGCTCAGCACATTGAAGAGGTAGACCACCTCGTTTCCGCCGGAGCGGACATGGATCACCTTCTCCCCGTCGCTTCTGAGGAACATCTCCGCTTCCTTCCCCCGCGTCCTGTGAAGCTCGGCGTACGCGAAGTCGATGCCCGTTTCCTCCCTCTCCCCGAAGATCACCGGGAGGAGGTTGATCCCGGCGGTGCCCTCGGGAGGATCGATGCCGGCGAGCGATGCGAGGGTCGGGGCGACGTCGATCAGCCGGGCGATCGATGTGACCCGGCGTGGCGCTGCGCCGCGACCATGGAAGATGAGCGGCACCCGTACGAGTTCCTCGTAGAGTGAATTGCCGTGGCCCCACCCGTGATGATCCCAGAATTCCTCCCCGTGATCCGCGGTGAGCACGAGATAGCCGCGATCGAGGAGTCCCCGTGCCTCGAGGCCCTTTTCGATCGACGCGAAGACACGGTCGGCACTCCACACATTGTCGTCGTACCGGCCGAGAAGTGTTTCGAGATACTCCCCCGAAGGTTCAGTATGGGCGTCGAACGGCAGGAGAGGAGCGACGCCTACCATCTCCGCCTTCGATGAACCTTTACGTCCGAATATTCCTCTTCCCACGTACGGGTCGTGGGGTTCCATGATCTGGATATGCGCGAAGAATGGTCCCTTCTATTCGCCGTCGATCCAGCGGAACAGCTCTCTTTCGAGTTCGTCCCCCTCGATCCACTCCTTCTTCAGCGCCGGGCGCCAGAACGATTCGTAACGGACGACCCACCTGTCGGAATCGCCCGAAAAGAAACCGAGCCGCGCGTACGTCCGTTGCAGATAGAGGGGAAGGTAGAAGAGTCTCAGGTACATCGGCCTGGTCGTGGCGTGAATCGTATCGAATCCTTTGCCGAAACCGAAATTCGGCTCCACGAACGGGTTTCCCGAGAACAAACCGGTGTGGTAGCCGGCGTGTCGTAGAATCTCGGGAAGTGTCTCCACCCGTTCGGACAGGGCGTCCGCCCTCTCCTGCACGCCGTGGTTCGACGGGTAGCGTGAAGTGAGGAGCGACGCGGTGGAGGGAAGAGTCCACGAAGAGGAAGCGTAAGCCCTGTCGAACACCACGCTTGTTCGGGCGAGAGAGTCGATGGCCGGCGTCGTGGCGCGGCAATAGCCGTACGTGCCGGTGTGATCGAAGCGGAGCGTATCGAAGACGAAAAGAAAGATATTCGGCCCGGCGCTCGTAGTGCCGCTTCGCGGGGAAGGGTCTCCGCCGCGGCGTTCCGGCACGAGCTGCAGGGGGAGGGAGACGGCGATGATCAGTACGGGAAGAAGCGTAAAGAGCGCCGGACGCGCCCGGTGGGAGGGGGGGATCACTTTCCGGAAGAGAAGAAAGAGGGGTACCGTGGCGAAAAGTGCCGCGCCGAAGAGAAGAATCGTCCACGGCCGGCGGAGGTCGATGAGGAAGTGAGTCACCAGCACGGCGTGGCCTGTGAGTGCTACCGCCGCGGCGGCGAGAAGCGCCGCCTGTGTTCTCTCCGGGAGCGCCCCACGAAGCGGCGTCGCTCGGAGCGCCGCCAGGATCACGGCAGTCACCAGGCCGGTGATCAACCAGTAAAGTATGTAGAGGATCAGCATGCCGGGGAGGAGGGACGGGAGGAGGAGAGGGGTCCCCCGCACCATGTGAGCGATATACTCGGTCAGGGCGAGAACAGTCCCGACCAACGGACCGACCGACACGTCGCGACCCAGCCTGGCGCTTCCCTCGTTCATCGGGATCACTCTAGACACCGACGTCATTCCGGTCAACAAGCGGGAGGCTCACCGGTCGAAAGATGGCCGCATCCGCCGGATGGAAATGAGACGACCGGCAAGGAATCTGCCGGTTCGCCCGGGCCGGCCGCCGCCGGGCGACGCCACGACTTCGATTATCTTTTCCCGTTGTAAAACAAGAAGTTACCCCCTTCGCCCTCTAGGGGATCGCCCCCCCGACGATCGTGTGGCACGGCGTGTGCATTGCGATCGCTCCAAGGAGGTGGCCATGCCGCTCGGACCGGATTCGAAAAAGAACGATAACGGTGAAGTCGAAGGCGCCGTCTGGTTCCCCCACGGCGTGATCGGGTATCCGGGCCCGTGCCGGTTCGCCGTCGTCGAGGGGACCGAGGAAAACCCATTCGTCCTCCTCGTCACCGAGGAACATGGCGGACTCCGTTTTCCGATGATCGACCCTCTCCTCATTCGCCCCGACTACGGGGTTTCTCTCTCCGCCGAGGAGATCGACGAGATGGAAATCGAAAGCCGCGCCGACCTCGCCCTCTACGTGATTGTTACCCTCCCCGAGGATGGGGGGGAGGCGACGGTCGATCTCCGGGCGCCGATCGCGGTGAGCCGCGCGAACCGGGTGGGCATGCAGATACTCCTGCCCGAATCGGCGCTCCCCGTGGCCGCGCCCCTCGCCGAAGAGGTGGAGCGGGAAGAGGCGGAGGCGGTCCTGTGAGGCGGGGGAAGGAGTGCCGCCTGGTGCGAAGGGCGGGGGAGAGCGTGATGATCGGACACTCGGTGGAAGTGATCGTCGAATCGATTGACGGCGACCGGGTGCGACTCGTCTGCCGGGCGCCGTCGATGCTCCCGGTGGGGGAGCGGGAGGTAGTGGAGAAAGTGGCCTCGGAAAACCGCCGGGCGGCGCAATCGAGGCTTCCGCGTCTCGAGGATCTCTTTCACGTCCGTACGGGGGAGTGATGTCATGAGCAGCCGCATCGCCGGCGACGGAATGATTCCCGCCTACCAGAAGGCGGAGGCGATGTTTCGCCAGGCACTGAAGAAAAACGGCGAGAGCCCCGATCTCCTCGCGCAGCTCGGCAAGTGCGTCGCCCTCCAGGGACGGACCGACGAGGCGCTCGAGCTTTTCCTCTCGAGTCTGGAGATGAACCCCGCCCAGCCGATTCTCCTCCTGAGGACGGGAGACCTCTATTTCTCCCAGGGGTGCTACGAGGAGGCGATGCGCTTCTACGAGCACTACGAACGGCTCCGGCCGGAGCGCGCCCGCGGTTACGCCCGCATGGGGGATTGCCTCCTCGCCCAGGGATATATCTGGTCCGCCGCCGATGCGTACTCCCTCGCCGTCGACAGGGATCCGGACGACCCGGGTCTCAGGCGGCAGCTCCAGGAGATGATGGAGATCTGCCTCTCCGACATCTGAGTCGCCGCGAAGAAGCCCCCGAAGATACCTCAAGCAGATTCTTCCTCCTGTCGATCCTCCGAAGAGGGAAGAGGACACCGGCCGGTGGCGGACATCCGTCCCTGTCCGATCGGGTCTATCCGTCCCGGAGGGGAGTGCACCGGATGGCCGGCAACGGCGAGAAGGAGAGGCCGGACATGAAGACCGCCGGCGGCGGGAAGAAAAATCCGGGAGAGGACTCCTCCTGGAGAGTGCTTCGGATCCGGAGGCGGATCAAGGCGGGCTACTACAACCGGCCCGAGGTGCGTGCGAGAATCGTCGAATCGCTCCTCGACGCGCTCATGGAAGGGGGACGATAGGCGAGAAACCGTTTGCCCCTCCCCCGACACGCCGATAGAATGCCCCTGAACCGCCAGGATAAATCGCCGGAGGCACCATGGAAGCACGCATCGAGGTCGATCAGGTTCTCGATATCACCATCGGAGGCAGGACGGATAACAAGGTGTTCCGCGCGCAGGTGGCGCGCATGAACGGGAAGGAGATCGTCCTGCATGTCCCAGGCTTCGATCCGCTCCACTTCGTCGACCTCCTCAAGGGGACCGAGGTGGTGCTCCGCGCCTCCCGCGGCGAGGAGCGGATGATCGCCCGTTCGAAGATGACCCGCCATTTCAAGAACACGTCCCCCTACCTCCTCGTGCGCCGCCCGGACGGGATGCGCCCGATCCGGCGCACGGCGGTTGCGGTATTCTCCCGAAAGCTGGATATTGAGTATGCGCCGCTGGAAGGGCACATGCTTCGCCGTTCGGCTCGGAACGACGGGAGTTCCCTGGGAACGATCGTCCTCCGCTCGGTGCCCGAGCCGTTCGATGTCGGCACTCCCCTCGAGGTGAGAGTGCGCCGCGCGGGCGGCGCGCCGGTCATCCTGGAAGGACATGTTGCCGGGATTTCGACCGACGGCCTCTCCGGGCGCGACGAAGCGCGATACGAGATTCTCTACGCGATCGACAAGATCGCCGAAGAACATGTGGCCGCTCTTTTCGGTATGCTGATCTCCCCGCCGGAAGAGCGTTCGGAATCGGATTCGAACGGGGATGAAGGAAGGGGCCTTTGATCATGTCGCACTGTCGGTTCCGGATCGTGGTGGTGGAGGGGGAGGGAACCGTGCGCCGGTCGATCGGTGCGGCGCTTCGGAAGGAAGGATGTGAAGTCGATGCGGCCCGCTCACCGGCCGAGGCGAGAAAGACGATCGATCGGGTCCGTCCGGCGGCGGTTCTTATCGATCTTGACACGGGGGAGAAGCCGTCCCTCGAACTGGTGAAGGAGATCGCCGGCGGAAAGATCGTGGTTCTCCTTATCGCGTCGGAAGAGGCGGCCGCCGCGGCGGCCGAGGGAGTCAAGATGGGTGCGGTGCGCTGGTTTCCCAAACCGGTGGATGTGAAACAGATCCTGCGCGTCCTTCCCGACCTGGTGGCCGAATACGAAATCCGGCACGGTGCGAAACGATCGGAGCCGATCGTGGTGGGCAACCGGGAGACCGACCGGTTCATCCTCGGCAGTGATCCGAAGATGAAGGAAGTGTTCCGAGTGGTAAATAAGCTCGCCGCCAGCCCCGGGTCGACGGTGCTGATCGAGGGAGAGAGCGGCGTGGGAAAGGAAATGATCGCCAAGGCGATCCATTACAACACGTCGGCCAGTCGGGGCCGTTTCGTGGAGATCAACTGCGGCTCTCTTCCGTCGAATCTCTTGGAAAGCGAACTGTTCGGACACGAGATGGGAGCGTTCACCGACGCGAAAACGATGAAGAAGGGGCTTGTGGAGATCGCGTCGGGGGGAACGCTCTTCCTCGACGAGATCGGCGAGATGCCGATCGAACTGCAGGCCACGCTCTTGAGGGTGATCGAGACGAAGCGTTTCAAGCGGGTCGGGGGTGTCTCCGATATCGAGGTCGATCTCCGGTTCATCGCCGCCACGAACCAGGATCTGAAGCAGGCGGTTTCGCAAAAGAGATTCCGGAACGATCTCTATTACCGTCTCAACGTCGTGCCGATCCATCTTCCGCCGCTGCGGGAAAGGCTGGAGGATATCCCGATTCTCGCCACGTTCTTCATCGATTATTTCAATCGTGAATTGTCTCGAAATATCCGCGGCCTCTCCCCGTCTGCGCGAAACCGTCTCCAGGAATACGACTGGCCCGGAAACGTGCGGGAGTTGAAGAATGTGATCGAAAGGGCGATCCTTCTCGAGTCGGACGATCTGATCCTCCTGGAGCACCTCCCCCTCGAGATCTCCACCGGGTTGTCCGAAGGGGTGATGGGGGAACTCGCCGAGGAAGAGGACGAGTTCGTGCCGATCACCCTTTCCGAGGCGGAGCGGAGGCAGATCCTCAAGACGGTCGACTGGGCGAGGGGAAACAAGACGAAGGCCGCCAGGACCCTCGGGATTTCCCGGCAGACGCTCCGGGAGAAGCTGAAACAGTACGAAGCGAGCTGACCGATCTCACGGGGATGACCTTTTCGTGCACACCGCAACGCCGGTGGGCCGGTTTCCCCGGCGACACTGCTCAAAAATCTACCACTGCTCAAAAACTGGCCGGTCGGCGGAACGGGACACAACCGTTTGCCTGACAACGGGATAGAAGATTCGCGGTGAATCTCCGTTCGCTGAACGGCGCTTCACGCCCGGACGTCGCCGGCAGGGGCCAATCCGTAAGTCGATTCTATTCAATGAGTTGAAGTTACGATCTCGATCAAAATCCGGTGGCATATTCGTTGCTCTAGGGTACACCCGCGAGGTTGGACCCGGAATACAACAAGCAAGTTGATTTCTTTATCCAGGAGCGACGGAGGAGCCGACTATGGATTCGATCGAAACCGTCTGGAGGAAGTTCAAGAAACGTCACACGAAGCGGCTCCGGGATCGGCTGATCCTGGAGTACATGCCTCTCGTCAAGTATGTAGCCGGGCGGCTCGCCGTGGGGCTTCCTCCTTCGGTCCAGATCGACGACCTGATCGGCTCGGGCACCATGGGGTTGATGACCGCCGTGGAGCGGTACGATCCCGGAAGGGACAACAAGTTCTCCACTTTCGCCATCTCGCGGATCCGCGGGGCGATGCTCGACGAACTCCGGTCGATGGATTGGGTCCCCCGAAGCGTGCGCCGCAAGGCGCGCCAGCTCGAGGACGCCTACAACCGGATCGAGGGACAGAAGGGCCGTCCCGCCTCGGATGAAGAGGTAGCGAAGGAGATGGCCATCGACCTACGCGATTACTTCCACCTTCTCGAGGATGTGAGGGGCGCGACGCTCCTTTCCCTCGACGAGCACTGCTCCGCCGATGACGGCAACACGCCGAACCGGATCCACGATACCGTGCAGGATACGAGCCAGGTCGATCCGATCGCCACGCTGGAAGTGCAGAAGATGCGCAAAGTGCTCGACGAGTCGCTCGATCACCTTCCCGAGCGGGAACGGCTCGTGCTGATCCTCTACTACTACGAGGAGATGACGCTGAAGGAGATCGGTTCGATCCTCGGCGTCTCCGAATCGCGGGTCTCCCAGATCCACACGAAATCGATCGGGAGGCTCCGGATGAGGCTCCGCCCTAACCGGGAAGTTCTTGCGTCGGCAAGGACCGAGCACCGCGCCATTGCGAAGGTCGGGAATCGCCACGAGCAGATCAAGCGGACATACGCACGGGCGGCGCTCGGCATCGCATGAGCGGTTCGACGGACACGACGGCGCCCCCACGGCTCCGCCTCGTCCCGGGCAGAGGCGCGGTCGATCCCGGCGGGCTGAACGCCGGCCTTCTCGAATCGGTGCGCGAAGCCGAGCGGGAGATCGATTACTTTCTCGCCGGCGATGCCGGAACGCTGAAGAACGTCCAGCGGCAGCGGCTGTTCAAGATGCGCGAGACGATCTCGTCGGCCCATTCCCTAATCGACCTGGCGACGTGGAAGAGCCGGTCCGAAGCGGGCCGCATCGACCGGCGGGCGGTGGACCTTCGTTTTTCTCTCCGCGACGCCCTCGAGAAGCGTGCCCCTTCCCTCCGGGAAAGGGGGGTTCGATTCGAATGGGAAATGCCCGCCCGGCCCGCCGGCGTGACGGGAGACCCGGGGCTGTTCGGCGCGGTGATCGACTTCATTCTTGCGGAATTCCTGCGTGGTGTCGCCCCGAGGAGCGTGATCCGCGCGCATCTCAAGAGACGGGAGGGCCGCTTCGCACTCCGCCTCGAAGTGAGAGGCCGAACCTTCCCGCGGTGGCGTTTCCGGCGCGCCGGGGCGCTTCTCGCCGGCGGCGCCCTCCATCCCCTGGGCGGGCGGATCATCGTCGCCCCCGCCGGTACGACGGTCGAGATCCTCGTTCCCTCCGCGGTGGGCTGATCGCCCCGCCGATCGGGTGCTTTTTCCCGGTCCCTTGATCGAATTTCTCCACGAATCGGCCTAAGCCGTTGAAAACAGGTGACGCGATCTCCCCCGAATCAGCAAAGCTTTCGGCCCGTTCCTTGCATTTCCACCTGCAAACGAGGAGGAGCGATGGACCGGGGAGGAGATCCCTACGGAGTCGAGGGACGCAAGAGGATCATCGGCGAATACATGGATCGGTTCCAGCTCTATCGCCGGGCCGGACGGATGGACGAGGCGCTCGCCCAGCTCCGGACCGCATCGCGCCTGGCGGGGGAGTCGGTGGAACACGCACTCGAGGTGGCGGCGAGACTCTTGAGCCGGATCGAGGATCTTTGCATCGAACGGGATCGCTTGGAAGGGGGGAGGGAAGGCACCGAAAGAGAGGGGCCTCGGCGCGACAACCGTCCCGGGTGAGCCAGCCAGGGAGACCGCTCCGGTGGTGAAGCAGGTTGCGGGCCCCCCCGGCTGGTCCGGGAGGTCTCTACAGGAACAGATGAATCACATCGCCGGTAAAACCCCGTTCAAACCAGTTCATCAGATCGGGACCGAATGATAAGAGCGCCAAGATCCCGAGTCCTATCGTGGCCGCCCACTGTTTCACAGGAAGACCTCCTGATCGAGTTTCGAATCAACGCTGCCGGTTATCGCATCCAGTAAAAGATGTCCGACACGCTCCAGAATGTGAAGAGGAACAGTCCCATGTTCACGTCACCTCCTTCGGTTGAAGTCGGAATCGTCGAAGTGACGTTTGTCGCATGCATAGGCATCACCCCTCTCTTCTTCCCCCGGTCGATCACCGGCCTGGCGCGGGCCGATCCCGTCCCTGTACTTCTTATCGGCCGGTACGTTTCGTCCCCTTAGCACCGGAACCGGTTGCATATTCGGGGCCGAACGGGGAGGATTCGATTCAACGTTCCTTATTTCAGGCGGTTGCAGGATCGGAGCGATCGGAAGAGGGATCGCGGCCCGGGAAGAAACCGGCAGAGAATCGGCCGGGTGGCGGGAAATCGACCGGTGCGGACACGGACGGGGCCGCAGGGATGCGAGGGGCTACGTCTTCTTCACGACGACCAGGGTGACATCGTCGTTCGGCGCCTCGCCGAAGAACCGGATCGCTTCCCTGTAGACGGCGTTGGAGATCATGCTGCACGACGATTCGCGGTTTCCGCGCACCAGGCGGGTCAGCCGGTCGACACCGAAGCTCTCGTCGCGGTGGTTCGGCTCGTCGGTGAGTCCGTCGGTGAACAAAAGGAGAATTTCTCCCGGGGCGATCACCGTATCGAACTCTTCGTAGGGGACATCTTCGTTCACGCCGAGGATCAGGTCGCCCCCGGGAAGGGTCTCGGCGCGCCCGTCGGAACGGATCACCACCGGTGGGTTGTGACCGGCGTTGGCGTAGCGGAACAGGCCGCTCTTCCTGTGGAGAACGCCGTAGAACGCGGTGAGAAACCTGCCGCCGGGATGGGTCCGGGTGTAGAGCTGGGCGTTGATCTCCCGGAGCGTCGCGGCGGGGGACTTCTCGCAGCGCGCCTCGGCATGGAACGCCGCCTGGAGACTCGCCATCAGGAGCGCCGCGCTCACCCCGTGTCCGACGGCGTCGCCGATCACCACGCCGAGGGTATCGTTCTCGCCGACGACGTAGTCGTAGAAGTCGCCGCCCACAACCTCGGACGAGATATTGAGCGCCGCCACGTCGATCTCGGGCAGGGCCGGTGGCGCCTCCGGAAGGAACTGCAGCTGAATCTCGCGGGCGAGGTGGAGCTGCTGCTTCATCCGCTCCTTCTCGACCGTGTCTCGATGGAGTTTCGCGTTCTCGATGGCGAGGGTCGCCTGGTTCGCCAGCGTATTGAGGAGCTGCCGGTCCTCGCCGGAGTAGTAGCCGCCCGATTGTTTCCGTCCCAGCGAGACGATCCCGGAAAGACGCTTCCCGGAAAAGAGTGGAACGAGAAGAGCGGAGTTCAGCCGCGTCAGATTGAAGCGTTCCTTCTCGGGGAGAAGGAGGGTCCCCTCGCCGTCCGAGATCTTCTCCACCGGGAGGGCCTCCCGGTGGAACTCCAGATGACGGACGATCCGGTCGTCGGCGTGAAAGCGTATCTCGTCGGAATCGAGGGCGTCGAGCCCCGTTTCGGCTTGAAGCGTATGGGCCCCGTCGCTGTCGGCGAAGAGGAAGACCGCCACTTCGGGCACGTGGAGGGTGGTGGATATGCGCTGCACGAGCACTTCGACGAGCGTTCCGAGGTCGAGGATCGACGTGATCGCCCGGCTGAACTGGTGTAGTGTGGTTCGATAATGAAATTTCTCTCTATAAAATGTCCGGTCGACCCACCCCTGGATCAGGTTCCGCACCGGCGAAAAGAGAAGCGCGATCAAGAAAAGGGAGAGGAACGTGGCGGGCAGATCGGTGCGTCCTCCGGCTGCGCGAACGAACCTGCCGGCGAGGGCGACGACGGTGATATACGCCATGGCGAGAAAGGCGGTGAGCAGCGTGTAGAGAATGCTCCGCTTGATGATCAGCTCGATATCGAGAAGACCGTACCGGATGATGGCGTGGCCGAAGCTCAACGGGAGGAGCACGGCGAGGAGAATGAAATACGGTCCCCCCACGATTTCCGTCCCCGGTCGCGCCAGTTTCAGCACGTTCACGAAGGCGATCGGGAGGAGGGCGGCGGTGGTGCCCCACACGACGCCCCGCAGCTTCCGTTTCATCTCGACCGAGCGTGTCGTCGTGTAGCTGTGAAGGAATGCGCCGATTCCCGCGAGAACGCAGAAGAGAAGATAGATGGCGCATGCGAACTGCACCGCGAGGATCACGGCGGGATGGAATCTCCCGGTGAAGAAGAGGGCCGTATTCATGGCGAGGCTCGCCGTGAAGAGAACGGTGCTCACCGCATAGAGAGGGAAGCGGAGACGACCGATGCCCGGGAGGCGCAAAGGCCTCAGGAGGAAGAGCGATCGGGGAATTCTCTTCTCCCTCGGGAAGATCAGGAAGAGCCTCAGGAAGAGGGGTGGGGCGAAGAGGACGGCGAGGTCGACGGATACCTTGATGAGGAACTGGAGTCGCACGCTGGCCGTGGGAGGGGGGTCGAGAAGGAGAAAGCCGAACGAGAGGCTCGAGAGGTAGAAGAGTGTCGCCACGCGGTCGTGACGGTTCCAAAAGACGATCAGGGCGAGAAGAAAGAAGCAGGCGGCGGTGATCGTCCTGAGGGTGACCCACGTGCGGAACTCGCGACCCCGCGTGCCGGCGATCTCGGTGATTTCGATCTTCTCGCCGTCGCGCTCCACGGTGTAGAGGATCGTGTCACCCGGGCGGATGCGGCTGAACTCGCGGAAGATCCGTACGCCCTCTCCGGTCGGGATCCCGTTGAGCGAGACGATCCGGTCGCCGGCGCGCAGCCCGGCGCGGTCCGCGGGACCGCCCTTGCGCACATCGGTCACGGAGAACCGGGCGGGGCGGAAGCCGATATCGACGACCCGGGGGATACCGAGCCAGCTGAGCAGGGCGTAGGCGAGGAGGAGCGGCGTAGCCGCCGTTAGGACGGCTCTGAGGGGGTTGATCGGGCGCGGCTTCCAGCGGTCCATATGGATACCTCCCCGGCGCGCCGGAATCGTACGGGGAGGGAGGGGGCCGGTCAAGTACATTATAATGGCCGCATTTCCCTATACCGTATCGTCGGCCGGTGACGGGAGATTTTCGGAGGGAAAACGCTCTTGCCCCGGCAGTCTTTCCATGCTAAATTGGCAAAGTTAATGTCGAACCGGAAAGGAGTGACCGGGCCTTGGCTGCCAAGAAGAGAATCACGAAGCGTCAGCTGAAAGAAGACCAGTTCGTAAGCACCGCGTTCCATTTCGCGGAATACTACCAGCAGAACCGCGCGAAGGTCCTCATCGCGGCGGGCGGCGCCATCGCGATACTGCTCGTGGTCACTCTCATGGTTCGTTTCCGAGTGTCGTCGGCGAGATCGTCGGCCGCGCTTCTCGGTTCAGGCGTCGGCCTCTACCAGAACGGCCGCTACGACGAAGCCAGCCTGAGGCTCGCGAACTTCCTCGATGCTCATTCCGGCAGCAAGGACGCCGCCTACGCGGCTCTCCTATGCGGCGACTCGTACTACTATCTCGGTCGTTACGATGAGGCGGAGGAGAAGTACAGGCTCGCCATGGACAAGGCGGAAGAGGGAAGCGATCTGTCGCTGTCGGCGAGCGCCGGGACGGCCGCCGTGGACGAAGCGAAAGCGAAACCCCTCGCCGCCGCCGAAACGTACGCCTCCCTGGCGGAGCGCTACGAAGATCCGATCGAGAAAACCCACATGCTCTATTCCGCGATCCGCTGCTACCGGCAGGGGAACGATTTCATGAAGGCGGCCGAGCTGATCGCCCGCCTCGACGAGAAGAACCTCGACCCGATCGATGCCGCCTCATTCCAGTGGCATAAGCGCGAAGTGGAGATCGCCACGGGAAATGCCTCTCAGGCCCGGTAGCGGGCCGAACCGCCCGGCACCGAATCCCTCGAAACCCTGATTCTTCTCGTCGTCGCCGTGCGATGCGGCATCTTTGTGGTTGCGGCGCGTTCGGCGGAAGCATCTCCATGGAAGGGCGAAGCGGCACGGATCGTCCGGCACGTCGGTCGCGGAATGTTGCGAGACGATCAGCTGATTCCATTGGCATAGCATCCGTTACAGGGTCTCCGCCTGAGGGGATCGAATCGTTTCGAGAGGAAGAAGCGGGATTATCCACAAACCGGGAATGTCGTAGAATCTATATTATGTTAACCTGCGGCGGGGGTGGAAAAGGTGTGGACACTTTTGACGGCCGTGAAGGCCCCCTCTCGTCGATAGGTCGACGTGGGTGATCCCGTTGGGGATGATCGTTTCGATGTGGTTTCGCGGGTGGGTGGTCAGTGGGCGATGACGTTCACGATCCTGTCGGGAACGACGATCCAGCGGACGATCTTCTTACCGTGGAGATGCTTTTCGATCGGTGCGGCGGCATGGATCAGCGAACGGAGTTCCTCCTCGGCGGCGCCGGGCGCGGCTTCGATGGTCCCGCGCATTTTTCCGTTGACTTGCACGGCGATCGTCACCGTGTCGCGAAGGATGAGGGAATCGTCGGCGGAGGGCCAGGAGGAGCGGAAAATCGATTCATCGCATCCGAGGCGGCTCGAGAGTTCCTCGGCGAGGTGGGGCGCGTAGGGCGCGAGGAGGGTCAAGAAGGTGAGGAGCGTCGCCCGGTCGAGGCGATCCTCGTCCTTGCGCAAGGCGGTGTGCAGCTCCATCAGCGCGGCGATGGCGGTGTTGTATTTCAGCTCGGCGGTGTGATCGGTCACCTTCCGGATCACCTTGTGGAGCTCCGACAGCGTCTCGCGCGATGGAGATACCCCCTCCTTCTCCTCCCACCGCCCGATCATCTGGTAGATCCTGTCGAGGAAGCGCTCGATTCCGACGATGCCGTCATCGCGGAAGTCCCCCCCTTCCGTATACGGGCCGAGGAACATGAGGTACATGCGGAACGTGTCGCTCCCATACTTATCGAGAAACGAGTCGGGATTGACCACGTTTCCCCGCGACTTGCTCATCTTGGCGCCGTCCTTGATGATCATGCCGTGGGCGCGGAATTTCGGGAACGGCTCCTCGAAGTGGAGATAGCCGAGGTCGTGGAGCGCCATACAGATGAAGCGCGTATACATCAGGTGGAGCACGGCGTGTTCGTTTCCGCCGATATACAGATCGACGGGCAGCCATTTCCGAGCGAGATCGGGATCGAACGGGGCGTCGTCGCGCTCCGGAGAAGGGTAGCGGAGGAAGTACCACGCGGAATCAAGGAAGTTGTCGAGCACGTCGCCGTCCCGTTTCGCCGCGCCGGCGCACCTCGGACACGTCGTATCGATGAAATCGTCGATCCTCGCGAGGGGCGATAGGCCCGAGTCATCCGGCTTGTAGTCGTCGGTGACCGGAAGAAGGACGGGGAGGTCTTCCTCGGGCACCGGCTGCGGCCCGCACTTCGGGCAGTGGATCACCGGGATCGGCGGTCCCCAGTAGCGTTGGCGCGAGACGCACCAGTCGTGGAGGCGGAACTGCACGGTCCTCTTCCCTTTCCCTTCCTTTTCAAGCCACTCGGTGATCTTCGAAACCGCTTCCTTGGAGGGGATCCCGGTGAAGCGGCCGGATGAGATGAGCACCCCTTCCCCGGTGTATGCCTCTTCCAGTTTTCCGCCTCCCTCCTCGGTGGCCGGCGCGATCACCTGGCGCACGGGGAGGGAGAAACGCGCTGCGAATTCGAAGTCGCGCGGATCGTGGGCGGGGACCGCCATGATCGCGCCCGTCCCGTACGTGATGAGAACGTAGTCGCTCACCCAAATCGGGATCTCCTCGCCGGTGGCGGGATTGATGCAGTGCCGCCCGGTGAAAACACCCGTCTTTTCCCGCTTGGTGTCGGTCCGCTCGCGGGCGTTCGACCGGGCCGCCTTCTCCCGGTAGGCTCTCACCTCGTCCGCCCTCTCGGGGAGGGTGATCGCGTCGATCATCGGATGTTCGGGGGAGATCACCATGTAGGTGGCGCCGAAGATCGTGTCGGGCCGCGTCGTGAAAACGGTGAGTTTCTCCCGCATGCCGGCGATCGGAAAGTCGAGCCGTGCCCCCTCGCTCCTCCCGATCCATCGCCGCTGCGCGTGCTTTGTGACGGGCGACCAGTCGAGATCGTCGAGGTGGTCGAGCAACCTCTGGCTGAAATCGGTGATGGTGAAATACCACTGGTCCATCTCGCGCTGCACCACTTCACTCGAGCATCGTTCGCATTCGCCGTCGACCACCTGCTCGTTGGCGAGCACCGTCCGGCACGACGGACACCAGTTGACCGCGCCCCCCCTCCTCTCGGCGAGACCGTTCTTCATGAGCGTGACGAAGAGCCATTGCGTCCACCGGTAGTACGCCGGATCGGTGGTGTTCACCTGGCGGGACCAGTCGAACATGGCGCCCATCCGTTTCAGCTGGTTTTCCCGGAAATTGGCGATGTTCCGTGGAACCAGTTCGGAAGGATGGATTCCCATTTTAAGCGCGAAGTTCTCGCTGTGAATGCCGAAAGCGTCGAAACCGATCGGTTCGAACACGTCGTAGCCGAGCAGCTTGTGGAACCGTCCCTGGATATCGGCGCCGGTGAAGGCGAAGAAGTTTCCGACGTGGAGACCCTCCGCCGAAGGATAGGGGAACATCATCAGGTTGTAGAAAGGCATCTTCGCGCCGGCGAGGTCGGCGGTGTGGTCCCCCCTCTCCTCCCAGAGACGCTGCCACTTCTCCTCGATTTCGTGGAACGGATACGCCATGACATCACCCCGGTTCGCGCCATCTTCTCCCGGTATTCGCCGGGCCGATCGGGGAATAGTAGTACCGCACCGGGGAAGGCGTCAAGGAGCGCGCGGGCGATCGCGCAGGCTCGGCGTCGTGCGTGATTCGATCGCCCTCCATATCCGGGCGGCGGCGACACGGTGTCCCTTCCCCGTTGGATGGGTCCCTCGATATCTGTCGGGCACCCGCCGGAACGGGTCGAGAAGATCGATCAGCGGGATGTCGAGGCGATGGCAGATCGACCGTATGGAGTCTTGGAAAGCGGTGGATCCAGTCATTCCGCGGACCTGGTTGGGAGAAGGAAATACCACGCCCACCAAGTCGGCGCCAATCGCCCGGGTGTCCGCCCGGACCCGCCCGACGGCGTCCGCCGTTCTGCGCCAGTACATCACGAGGAGCTCGGGGTTGCTGTCGCTGAAGGCGACCTCCGCCTTGGAGACGCCGAATTCCTTTCGCGCCACCGTGCGGGAGCGTTTTCTCTGGAATTCCTCCGCCGGTCGATCGACTCTTTCCCCGGGATGATCTCTCATCCGTTCCCGGATCTTTCCAACAAGACGGAAGAGATTCGATCGTTCGATCCGGATTCTCCAGGGTGAAAGCCTGCGGTAGGTGCCGTTTTCGATCAAGTCGTTCGGAGAAAACTGGAGAATCACGATGTCGGGCTTCAGCCGGGGCCCCGAAGCCTTCAGGAGCGCGTCTTCCTGGAAAGTTCCGTAGCCGATCACCCCCCCGTTCACCACTTCTGTTTCGGGAGGGGGTTTGCCGGGTGAATTCGCCATCGACTCCAGAATCCGGGGCCAGCACGAATCTTCGGGTACCCCCAGGCCGAACGCGATCGAATCGCCCAGCACGAGGATTCTTCTGACCGATCCTTTTCGTTCGCGAACGGGAGGGCCCCGAAATCCCGATGCGTTCGTCCGGATGACCTCTCCCCCGGCGAGAACGCCCGAATAGTCGGGCACCAATCTCCACAGGCGATCCGGATCCCGCAGATACAGGCCGGATTCGAAGGAGGAGAGGCCGAGCGATCTCCCGATCAGCGGGGCTGTCGCTTCGAGGGCCGCCAGGACGATCGCGACGAGGGCGATCGAGAGGACGCACGCTCCGGCGGGAGAGAGACGGCCTGCTCGGTGTCCGTCACCGCTCAGGGGCACCCCCCTTCTACCGGAAAGCCGCCTCGCCCGCTCCGCTCCGATTCTTGAAATCTCCCGACCATGCCTCCTACCATCCTTCCACGGTTTTCGTCTTGATATCCTCGGCGAGCATCTGGGCGGCTCTCAGCTGAGCGTCCGACTCCTCCTCCACTTCCTGCCCCGCCGTTTCGATAACGAAGTATGTCCCCCAGCCGAGCATCCGCTCTTCCTTCCAGAGAGTCTTCCGTTTCTTCCGGTCGTCGTACTCCACGCGGACGATGATCTCCACCTTGTATTCCTGCACCTCTTCATTGGCGTCGTATGAATAAGGAGTCTGCTTGTACTCGATGATCTTTCCGAGAATCACGGAGTCCGCCGATCGTTCGCCGGTGATGGTGAGTTGCCGGTTTTCCTGGAGCACGTCGATCAGTTCGTCGGTGACCATCTCCTCGATTCCCTTCTCGAGGGTCACATTCTCGAAGAGGGGCACCGCCACCGTCTTGATGTGGGGGTTCAACTTCGACGAGAGGCCGTAGCCGCACGAAAGAGAAAGAAGAACGGGCGCAAGGGCGATCAAACCACGGGCGCGGAATCGGCGTCGAACCGGTATTGCCTCATCCGATAGCGGAGCTTGTCCCGGTTCATGTGGAGGAGCTTCGCCGTGCGTGTCTGATTCCAGCCGGTCTTCTCCGAGGCGAGCCGGATGATCTCCCGTTCCACGTTTCCGAGCGTCTCCTCGAGGGGGAAACCCTCGGAGGGGATCGAGCCGGCGAGCACTCGTCCGAGCCGGTCGGCGAGCGATCCCGCCGTTGTCGAATTCCCCAGAGCGAGCCCGAGATCGTCCGCGCCGATCCATTCCCCGGTGCCGAGGAGCACCGTCCTTTCGAGGAGGTTTCTCATCTCTCGGATATTTCCCGGCCACGGGTATGAGAGGAGCTGCTCGTTCGCCTCGGGGGTGAAGCCGAGGAAGTGTTTCCGGAACTGGGCGTTGAATTTCTCGAGGAAGTGCATCGCCAGGAGGGGAATGTCGTCCGGCCTCTCGCGGAGGGGAGGCAGGTGGATCGGCACCACCTTGAGACGGTAGTAGAGGTCTTCCCGGAAGCGCCTGCAGCGGACTTCCTCCATCAACTCCCGGTTCGTGGCCGAGACGATTCGTACACGGACGCCGATGTCACGCACCCCGCCGACGCGGCGGAACACCATCTTCTCGAGTACGCGCAGCAGCTTGACCTGGATAGTTAAGCTCATCTCCCCCACTTCGTCAAGAAAGAGGGTTCCCCCGTCGGCGAGTTCGAGGAGGCCTTTCTTCTGCGCGTGGGCGTCGGTGAAAGCACCTCTTTCGTGGCCGAACAGCTCGCTTTCGAGGAGTTCTTCCGGGAGCGATGCGCAGTTGATGTCGAGCATCGGCCCACCGGAAATGCCGCTGAACTTGTGGATGAGATGGGCGATCAGCTCCTTTCCCGTGCCGCTATCCCCCTCGATCAGGACGCTCGTCGTGTCGCTCGTCGCGACGCGGCGCACCATTTCGATGATCGGTCGGATCGGACTCGTGCGACTCATCACGATATCGGCGCCGAATTCGCGATCCTGGTGGCGCCGGAGATGGTCGAGGACGCCGGCGTCCCTTTGCATGCGAAGCGCCCGGTTCGCCACGAGAAGGAGGTGATCGAGATCGACCGGTTTCGGCAGATAGTCGAACGCACCGAGGCGCATCGCCTCGACGGCGGACTCGAGGTCGCTGCTCGCCGTCACCATGATCACCATCGCCTCGTTTCGTATGCGGCGGATCTCGCGGAGGACATCGAGGCCGGAGCCGTCGGGCAGATGGAGATCGAGAACCACAAGGTCGATGTCGGCCGAGCGGAACCGTTCGAGCGCCTCGACGGCGGTCTCGGCGGTGGTCACCGCGTGACCTTTTCCCTCGAGGGTTTTTCTGAAGAAATGGCGCGCCGATTCCTGGTCGTCTACAACGAGGATGTTCGCCTGCATCGTTCCTCCTTCCCCCTATTTCCCCGGAGGGGTGTAAGGGAAGCGGGCGACGAAAGTCGCGCCCTTCGACGTATTCCTCTCGAGCCAGAGCGCGCCGCCGTGGCGCTCGACGATCTGGAACGAGATGTATAGTCCCAGGCCGGTCCCTTTCTTCTTCGTCGAATGGAACGGCCGGAAGATCGTCTCGCCGTCCTCCTCCGGAACGCCGGGACCCTCGTCGGTCACGACGAACTCCATGGCGGCCGGTTTTTCCGCGGCGGGGAGAATCCCGCTGCGCGGCGACGCGGCGGAAGGTCGGGTGGCGATCCGCACTTCGCCCCCCCCGGGGCTCGCCTGGACGGCGTTGCGCGCGAGATTGAGGAGAACCTGGCAGGCGAGATCGGGATCGATCGAGATCGGCGGGAGCGTAGGGTCGCATTGCAAGGAAAGATTCACCTTCGCCTCGTCCGCCTCGCGCCGTGCCAGGGCGACCACCTTCGCGCAGATCTCCTTCGGGTCGACGACGGCGTACTCGATCTCCGGCGGGCGCGCGGCGCCGAGGAGATCGGTTACGAGACGGTTGAGCCGGTCGACCTCATCCCGGATGATACGGAATGTGGTTTCCTGTTCATTCGTTTCCAGGTCAAGGGTTTTCTCGAGATATTGCACGCCTGCGTAGATTCCCATGAGAGGGTTTCGGATTTCGTGGGCCACGCTCGAGGCGAAGCGCCCCATCATCGCGAGCCGGTCGAGATTCTCCACCTCCCTTTCGAGACGGGCGATGTCGCTCACGTCCTCGAAGTGGCACGCGGCGCCGATCCGCCCGCCCCCCTCGCCGCGAAGGACGGTCGAGCGGCAGCGCACCATGACGCCGGGAGAGTCGCCCTCGACGGCGGGGCCGATTCTTTCCGCCACGCCCCGCCCGTCGGCAGACGTTTCGAGAAGGACGGCGCGCACCACGCCGTCGGGAAGAACGTCCGCCGCCGGCCTACCGGCCGATCGGGCGTCGTCGAGCTTGAGAAGTCTTGATGCCGCATCGTTCCATTCGACGATGATACCGCGGCGGTCGGCGACGACGACGCCGATGGAAAGGGAGTCGATCACTTCCCGGCCGATCCGGCTCCGGCCGATCGATGGCGCGGTGCGGTTCATCACCGTCCGGGCGGTCCGGGCCCGAGCTTCTCCCCGTACCACCGGGCGGTTTCCTCCAGGCCCTCCTCGAAGTCGACGAGCGGCTCGTAGCCGAGCGTTTCGCGGGCGAGAGAGATGTCCGCCTTCGAGTGTTTCACATCCCCCGGACGGGGATCGGCGTATTCCGGATCTCGCCTGACTCCGAGGGCGAGGGCGAGTTTCGCGGCGAGTTCATTGAGGTCATAACTTCCCCCGCACGCCACGTTGATCGAGCGGCCGACGGCACCCTCCTTTTCCGCGGCGAGGAGATTGGCGTGGACCACGTTGGCGACGTAGGTGAAGTCGCGGCTCTGCCTGCCGTCACCGAAGATCACCGGCGCCTTCCCCTCGATCAGGCGCCGTGCGAAGATCGGGATCACCGCGGCGTAGTCGGAGTTTTCGTCCTGGAACGGCCCGAAGACGTTGAAGTAGCGGATCGCCACGAAGGGGAGACCGTGGAGACGGTGGAAGACGTGGCCGTACATTTCACCCACCTGCTTCGTAACGGCGTACGGCGAGAGGGGGTTCAGCGTCATATCTTCGCGCTTCCACTCCCCTTCCTGGTCGCCGTAGACCGACGAGGAGGAGGCGAAGACGAAGCGGACCACTTCTTCGGCGGTCGCCGCCTGGAGGAGATGGAGCGTGCCGTTGATGTTCACTTCGCTCGTCGAAACGGGATCGGCGATCGAGCGGGGCACCGAGGCGAGGGCGGCCTCGTGGAACACGACCTCGATCCCCTTCATCGCGGCGCTTACCGCGCCGGCGTCGCGCAGGTCGGCCTCGACGATCTCGACGTCGTCTCGAATCGCCTCGAGATTCTCCATGTGCCCGGTGGAGAAATTGTCGAAAACCCGAACGCGATTTCCCTCTTCAACGAGTTTTTTCGCAATATGGGAGCCGATGAAGCCCGCCCCCCCGGTCACCAGATACGATCCCATTCCCCTTCGCCTCTCCCTTCGCTCCGACGGTTTTCCGCCTCCTAGAGGAGGTGGATATTTGCGGCGGTGATCCCCTTCAACGCATTCCTCGTATCGACAATCGCGCGGCTCTCCTTTACCACTGTCCGGTAGTCGAACGTGGTGTGGGCGGTGACGATCACCACGCAGTCGGCGTCGCGCAGCGCCTTGGGGGTCGGCTCGACGAGGGGGCAGTCGACGCCCGGCACATCGAACCTCTCCACGTTAGGATCGGCGGCCGAGAGAATCGCTCCCTTCCGGGCGAGGAGAGTGATGATATCGAGTGCGGGCGACTCCCGGATGTCGTCGATGTCCGCCTTGTACGATATACCGAGAATGAGGATCTTCGATCCCCGGACGCTCTTTTCCTGCTCGTTCAGCACGTCGGCGATCCGGTCGGTCACGAAATGGGGCATGAAGCCGTTCACCTGGCCGGCGAGTTCGATGAACCGGGCCTCGAAACCGAACTGCCTCGCCTTCCACGAGAGATAGAACGGATCGATCGGGATGCAGTGCCCGCCGAGGCCGGGGCCGGGGTAGAACGGCATGAAGCCGAAGGGCTTCGTCGCCGCGGCGTCGATCACCTCCCATACATTGATGCCGAGGGTGTGGCTCATGCACGCCAGCTCGTTCACTAGTCCGATGTTGACGCTCCGGAAAGTGTTCTCCAGGAGTTTCACCATCTCCGCGACCCTCGTGGAGGAGACGGGCACCACGTGATCGACGGAAGAGCGGTAAAGGGCGAGGGCGTGCCGCGTGCACGCCGGCGTGACGCCGCCCACCACCTTCGGGATGTTTCGTGTCTGAAATTGTTCGTTCCCCGGATCGACGCGCTCGGGCGAAAAAGCGAGAAAGAAATCCTTCCCCACGCGAAAATCGCCGTCGGAGAGAATGGGGAGGATCACCTCGTCGGTGGTGCCGGGATAGGTGGTGCTCTCCAGGATGACGAGCTGGCCGGCGTGCAGGTGCTTCCGGATCTCCTGCACCGCGGCGTGGATGAAGGAAATATCGGGATCGCGCGTCTTTCTCAGCGGCGTGGGAACGCAGATGTTCACCGTGTCGAGTTCGGCGAGGGCGGTGAAATCGGTGGTCGCCTCGAGATGTCCTTGCTCGACCACGGCGCCGACTTGTTCGTCCGGCACGTCGCGCACGTACGAACGACCCGACCGGAGAAGATCGATTTTCTCCCGGTTCGTGTCGATGCCGGTGACGTGAAAACCGGCGCGGGCGAATTCCACCGCCAGCGGGAGGCCGACGTAGCCGAGGCCGATCACGCCGAGGCGCGCCTGTTTCGTTTCGATCTTTTCGAGAAGCGTCATTCTTGAAAGCCTCCGGGACGGGATAATCCGGTCTTCCCCCGCCCATTTTCCAATCGGGCCGCCGCGGGGCGGGCGTCACGCCACGACGGCGCGTCCCCCCTTCGCCTTGGCCCGGTAAAGTGCCCTGTCCGCATGCTCGATCAGCGTTCTCGCCTCTTCGCCGTCCTCGGGGCAGCCGGCGATCCCCATGGAGGCGGAAACGCCCCCTGGCCCCGCGGCGGTGCACAGGGTGTGTATCTCGCCGAGAAGCCGGCGCGCGAGCTTCTCCGCCCCTTCGCGCCCGGTGTCGGGCACGATAAGAAGAAACTCGTCGCCGCCGTACTTGGCCGCCGTATCTACTGATCGGACGGAGCGGCGAAAAAGTTGGGCGATTTCGCGAAGCGCGTCATTTCCCTTCAGATGTCCGTACCGGTCGTTGAACTCCTTGAATCGGTCGACGTCGATCATGATGATCGAAAAGCGGCGTCCGTACCGCCGGGCGCGATCCACCTCCCCCTGGAGCGCCTCCATGGCGAAACGGTAGTTGTAGATCCCCGTCAGGTGGTCGATCCGGCTTTCCATGCGGATCTCGTCGAGAAGGGCTACGTTGTCGAGGGCGATCGCGAGGAACGAAGCGAAACTCTTCAGGTGGGGATAGAGCGAGTGGTCCCGCGCACCGGTCGGGATGCCGACGAAGAGCGCCCCGAGGAGTGCTCCCTTGCCCGTTACGGGAAAGGCGAGGATCTCGTCGCCGTCCGGGCGGATCGCGCCGGGGAGGCCGCCGGTGAACAAGTCGTCCCCGCCGAAAGGACGCTGGTCGGTCTCCTCCGTTTCGTCGCAATGGAGGAGGTCGCCGTCGAGGTGGTAGTAGAGCATCCGGCCCCCGCCGAGGCGGATCAGCACGAGAGCATCGACGATCCGGTCGTCGCCGGCGAGTTCGGCGAGAAAGCGTCTAACGAGGCCGTCCCTCGATCCGGCGTAGTCGCGGAGGGAGGCGATCCGTGTGAGGGCGTCCTCGCCGGGTGGCGCGGGCGGGTCCGCCTTCAACGGTGCAGCCCCCGGCGGATGCTCCTCGCGGTGCGGACCACGGCGTAGAGGGTGGCGAGAATAGCAACACCGAACGCCGCGGGAAGGAGGTAGAGCATCACGCTGCTCCGGGCGAACGGGTAGATGCCGGAGAGGAAGGCGTAGAGCGCCCGGCCGAGGAGGAAGCAGAGCGCCACGAGGAGGAAAAGGCGGATCATCGCGACATAGGCGTCGCTACGACCGGTTCGATTCGTATCGATCCGCGGCTGAAAAGCTGTCGATCGCCGCCTTCTCATCGTCGTGCACCTCGAGGATATCGATCAGCTTCGTGGTGACCAGGATCGCGCGGACACGATCGGGCACATGAAGGAACTTCATCACACCGCCGTACTCGCGCAGGCGGATGAACGCCGCCAGCAGAATGCCGAGGCCGGAACTGTTCATCCAGGGAACCCGTTCCAGGTCGAGGAGGATCCCCCTCCCCTTCGCCTCGATGACGCCGTCCATCTCTCGGTCCAGGGCTGCCGAGTCGTTTCCCCCGAGAATCTTGCCGGTCACCTCGAGAACCGTGACCCCGTCGCATTCCCTTTTCGAAAGCTCCACCGGCCATATCTCCTCGGCTCTTGAAAAATACCCCCGACAGGACTCGAACCTGTGCACCCGGTTTAGGAAACCGGCGCTCTATCCTGACTGAGCTACGGGGGCGTATCCCAAGGTTCGCTCCACTTCCGCGACACCGCGATTTCGCCCCAGAACGATACACGGTTTGCGGCGAAAAAAACAAGGAGTTCCGTGGAGATCGTCCAGCATACTTGCCTTTTGCCGATTGTCCGTGCAACTTCACATGAGACTTTTCCCATTCTGCCTGCAATGCTCGAAATCGATCACGCCACATTTTCTGCTGGTTCATTCCTGATCATGCATGTAAAATAACCATAATTCATCTACTTTCTTCCTCTTGTCTGGAGGTTCTTTTGATCTGGAGAGTTCGTATCGCGACCGTGTCTTTGATCCTGATGCTTGGCAGTGCGAAACCTGCGGTGGGCCAAGGCGATGTATACATCGGATTCGATTCGAATGCCGACACCCTCTGCGATGGCTCTTCAGACATGAACGTCGTCGGAGCGAACGCCGGCGATCCGGTATCGATCCAGGTCTTCTGGGAGGCGGCGAGCACCGGCCTTTACTCGTTCAACTGCACGTTCTGCGTGGAAGATTCGACCATGGTGGATGTGGCGAGCGAGCTGTGGACGCCCGGCCAGGAGATTAC
>JAJRWB010000023.1 GCA_024276995.1 Candidatus Eiseniibacteriota bacterium
CAAGAAAACCACGAAGAAGAAAGCGACCAAGAAGAAGGCTCGCAAGAAAGCCACGAAGAAGAAAGCGACCAAGAAGAAAGCTCGCAAGAAAGCCACGAAGAAGAAAGCGACAAAGAAGAAAGCTCGCAAGAAAGCCACGAAGAAGAAAGCGACCAAGAAGAAAGCTCGCAAGAAAGCCACGAAGAAGAAAGCGACCAAGAAGAAAGCTCGCAAGAAAGCCACGAAGAAGAAAGCGACCAAGAAGAAGGCTCGCAAGAAAGCCACGAAGAAGAAAGCGACCCGGAAGAAAGCTCGCAAGAAAGCGACCCGGAAGAAAAGGTAGTTTCCGGACTTCCACGGTCGCGGTCTTCCGCCGCGAGCCGTGTCTCTCGAGCGGGCCCCTTTGCGGGGCCCGTTCTCTATGTGCCTTGTTCCGTGGAGGAGAAATCGGATGAAGGCGGTGTATGAGCGGCGAACCGTGTTTTTCCCGTTGATCGCCGCCGTTCTACCCCTGCTCCTCTGCTGCGGGGGTGATCGAAGACCGAGTGTTCTTCTTGTCACCATCGACACTCTTCGCGCCGATCGTCTCGGCTGCTATGGCGCCGGGCGCGTGAAGACGCCCATCCTCGACAGGCTCGCCCGGGAAGGGGTGCTCTTCGCCGACTGCTCCAGCGTTATTCCGGAAACGTCGCCGGCCCATGTGTCGATTCTGAGTGGGCTCCTCCCGAAGGATCACGGCACCCGTCAGAACGGCGTGGCGGTGGATACGTCCGTGGCGATGCTGCCGGCGATCCTGCGTCGTGCCGGATATGTCACAGCCGGTTTCGTCAGCGGTTTTCCGCTCACCTCGAAATTCGGCTTCTCCACCGGCTTCGATCTCTTCGACGATCACATGGTCGACGGATACACCTCTCATAACGGTGTGATCGAGGGTGTGGAACGGTCGGCGGAGAAGACCACCGATTCGTTTCTCTTCTGGCTGCGCAAAGTCGATCGCCCATTCTTCGCATGGGTTCATTACTTCGATCCCCACTCGGCGTACGCGCCGCCCGGACCGTTCCGGCGGATGTACTATTCCGGTGATGAGCGGGACCTGCGAAACCGGAGCCTGGAAAATATCCCGATCCCTTCCTACCTGATGCTGAACAACGTCACCGACATCGATTACCCCGTGGCGCTCTATGAGGGGGAAGTGTCATACACCGACCATGAACTCGGCCGGCTGCTCGACGGCCTCGCCGGAAAGGGAATCCTCGACGACATGCTGATCGTTGTCGTGGGGGATCACGGCGAAAGCCTGACCGAGCACGATTACTACTTCGGTCACTCTCGATTTCTCTACGAGCAGTCGCTGCACGTGCCGCTTCTTTTCCGCTGGCCCGGCGTGATTCCCGAAGGGGAGATCGTGGAGGAGCCGGTGTCGATCATCGACGTGGCACGTGCCCTGCTCGATCTTCTCGGCAGGGGGGATGCACTTCCCTCGGCCGCGCCGGGCATAGTCCCGCTGATCGATGGCGCGCGGCGCGCCCCGTCGCCGCTCTTCCTGGAACGCTCGGTTCTCGCCGGGCCGGGCATGTCGGCGGTGCGCACCGGATCGTGGAAACTGATACACTCTCCCGAGAGTGGCGAGGAGCTGTACGATCTCGCCGCCGACCCCGCCGAATCGCGAAACGCCGTTGATACGAATCCGGCGCGTGCCGCCGCCCTCCGCGCACTCCTCGATCGCTGGTCCGCCGGTCTTCCCGGGCGTTCCGACATACTCGATGAAAAGACCCGCGAAATGCTCAAGGGACTCGGTTACTTGAACTGATCCTCGGGATCGCGACCGATGATTCGGAGAACGAGAACGAGTGTGATCACTCCCGCGCCGAGGCAGATCGGCGCGGGGACTCCCCGCGCGGCCGGCAGGTATCCGCACAGAAGCGCCACGATCATCGATGTCACCGCGTACGGGATCTGGGTTCGCACATGATCGATATGGTCGACGGCGCTGCTCACCGACGAGAGGATCGTCGTATCCGATATGGGTGAACAGTGGTCGCCGAAAATCGATCCTTCCAGCACGGCGCCGATGGAGACCACCGTGAGTCCGAAGGCGCCTAGCACGGATTCGGCGCCGAGTAGGTAGGCGAGCACGACCGAGTTCGGAAGGATGATCGCCATGGTCGACCATGACGAACCGGTGGAGAAGGAGACGAGACACGACAGGATGAAGAGCACCGTGGGATAGAGAAGAGGGGAGAGGCTCCGGCGGAAGAGGGCGACCAGGTAGTGGGCGGTTCCCAGGTCGGTGCAGACTCCGCCGATGCACCATGCGAGGACGAGGATCACGATGGCGAAGAAAAGCGCCCGCGTGGAGCTGAACGCCGCGCGCGCGATCTCCGCGGGCGTCAGGATCCTCTGGGAGAGGAGGAGGATCGCCGCGAGAAAGAAACCGGTCCATGCGCCCGCCGCGATCGCCTTCGTGGAGGACGCGCCGGCGATCACTTCCCTGAGCGCCTGGAGAGAGAAGACTCCCCCCAGGCCGTAGGGCTTTTCGAGCGCGCTGTTTCCCGTGGTCCAGAGCATGACGAGAGTGACGAGCACCACAACGACGAGGGGAAGGAGCCCGTTCCACCAGCGGTAGGGCACGCCCTCTTTCGGTTGTACCCGAGTCATCGCGTCGGACACCATCGGCCTCGCCCCCGGCCGGCTGAGCTTCCCGGCGCACGCCCTTCTCCTCGCGGTGAGCATCGGTCCGAACTCCCGGCGCATGACGATCCCGGCGAGGATGAACAGGAGGGTGAATATCGAGTAGAACCGGTACGGAATCGTCCGGGCGAAAACGACGTACGGGTTCTCCGCGATCCCCACTTCCGTCAGCTGGGGGGCGAACTGGCTCACCTCGTATGCGATCCACGTGGAGAGGAGGGAGAGGCCCGCCACCGGGGCGGCGGTGGAATCGACGATATACGCGAGCTTCTCCCGGGCGATCCGGAAACGATCGGTGAGGGGGCGCATCGTGTTTCCCACGAGGATCGTGTTGGCGTAGTCGTCGAAGAAGATCACAATGCCCATGAGGTATGTCGCCGCCTGGGCCGACCGGCCCGACTTCACGATCCGCGTGATCATCCTCATCATCCCCTGGACGCCCCCCCCGCGGCTGATGATCCCCACGAGCGCCACGAGGCCGACGACGAAGCCGATGATTTCGATGCGAAAAGAATCGAGGAGCGCCTTTTGGATCACGTAGGTGCGCAGGAAGACCCACAGGCCGATGATCGGATTCCACCCCGCGACGATCGTCGATCCGAGCCAGACGCCGAGGGCGAGGGCGAAAATCGTCCTCTGGAAGAGGAGCGCCACGAGGATGGCGAGAAAAGGGGGGAGGAGGGAGGTCCATGAGATATTCTTCCTCGATACCCGGTGTTCGACGCCCCCGTTCACGCTCCAGCGGACCGTGGAGAGTCGTTCCTCCGGCTCGAGCGTGATATCGAGCGCCGGCACGCCGGAACCTTCTTTCGTACAGCCTTCCGGAAGGAGGGCGCACACTTTATCGCGTGCCTCGTCCGCGATCGACGGAGGAAGATCGGCCGTGCCGGTCACGCGGACCGCGGCGCTTCGAGTGATGCCCGAACGACCCACCGCTTCTTCGAGAAGAGGATCGAGATTCTGTTCGAAGAGGTAAAGACGATCCGCTTCGGGAGCGAAGAGCGGGATCAGGAGGAGAAGGAGGAGCGTGCCGATACGAAGCCGTTTCATGTCCCGTCCCATTCGGTCACGGCGGCACTCAATCTTCTTCCCGGATCAATTTTTCCAGTTCGTCGTCCCCGCCTTCGCCGTCGCCCGGCGACGGGCGCGTTTCGCGCGGCGGTGGGGAAGGCGTCCGGTTGCGGCGAAGAACGGTAAAAACGGCGATCCCGCCGGCGAGAATCGCCGCCACGGGGGCGGCGAAGGCGAGGCGGTTGATCCCCTCCTGCGGGGGCTCGGCGAGAATCTGCTCGCCGTAGCGCGCTACGAACTCGGTGCGGATCTCATCTTGTGTACGCCCGCCGGAAACCATGTCACGGATCTCTGCTTTCATCTCGTTCGCTTCGCTCGAATGGTGATCTTTCAGCGTTCCGCGGAAACAGCACGGCGCCATGAACAGGTCGATCACTTCGTCGGCGTCCGGCGCGGCGCACCTCGGAGTATCGGGCGCAACCAGGAGCAGGAGAAGCGGCGCGAGCAACGGCAGATGGAAGCGCAAATGAACCTCCCGTGGGGGGAACGTGATAGGGGCAGTATAGGAAATCGGCCGGTGTTCTGACCACGAAAAAGGGAGTGCCACGGTTCGATTGCCCGTCGCGCCCCGATTCAGCGCGCTCCCCGGGCGAGTTCGCTTTCCATTTTCTTCACCATTTCGATGATCTTCTGCACTTGCATCTCGAAGAGAAGGAGTTCCGCGTGGGGACCTTCCAGCGACGGATCGAGAATCTCGTACACCGAACGGGCGGATGTGAGGAGCGCCTCGAGGTGGTCCCTTACCGTCTCGCATTCGTCGAGAAGCGCGAGGCCCGGGGAACCGGCGAGCGGGGAAGGATCGGCGGCGTCGGGAACCGTTCCGGCGAGAAGCCTCTCGATATCCACCGTTTGATGGGTCGCGCCGCCGGCCGATCGGTCATCCATCCGGATCACGAGGCGCTCGGTCTCGTCGTTCCTGTTCTTCCATGGATAAACGAGTATGTCGAGTCGCCTCGCTTCGGCGCCGCCCCCCCGCTCCAAACGGATATCTTCGAGGAGAACCGATTCTCCCAGCCGGACGCACGATTCGAAGATTTCGAGAAGGGGTTTCCCCCGGTGACCGTAGATCTCGCCGCTGTAGACTTCCCTCGCGAGCGGGTGGTACCGGAACGGCTTGCCGATCAGTTCCTCTTTCTCCTTCAGCGCGAGGAAGTGTCTTTGCGCGTGATTCATCGAGCGCACCGTGAGCACCCTGTCGAGAACGAGGATTCCCGAACTCATCGTTTCGAGCACTTCGTCGAAATACCAGCGCAGGTAGAGGAACTCCTCGCGAAGGAGCTTGAGGTGACCGGCGCCGTCGGCCGGCGCCGCCGGGCCGGTCATGCGCGCCGCCAGGAAGAAGTTGAAGAGCGAAAGCACGCCGAAGGCGATCGTCCCGAAACTCGCGAGTCCGACGAGCGAAACGTTTCCGAGGCGGAAAAGGAGGTAGCAAACGAGCGCGAGGAGGACGTACTCTCCTCCGACGATCAGGATGATCCTGCCTGTGCTCCAGGGATTGTGTGCGGTGCCTGTCATTCCGGATTTGCCGTTGAAAGGTTTGGTAAACGGATTCGAATCAAGTATATCACAATGCGATGTTCCGGTGAGGCGCCGAATCTCCTTGATCGGGGTACGGGTCGCCCCTACAATCCCTTCGTCGTGATTCGGATCGGACCGCCCGGTTCGCGCTCGGGTTGGGAGGGAACGCCATGGGCCGCGGAAAAACGATACTCGCCGTTCTTCTTCTCACCGCCGTCCTTTCGTCGCACTCTTTCGCGGCGGCGAACCGCGTGGGGGCGGGCTATTCGCTCTACCCGAAGCTGGGCGGCCTGCCGACCCTCCGCTACAGCGCATACAGTTTCTTCATCGAGGGGGGGGCGAAAATCGTCGATACCGGCTCGACGAGTTTTCGATTCGGGTCGAAACTCGCGCTGAGACCGTACGAATATCACGGCCTCCCGATCGAACTGGGCGGTTCGATCGGTTTCGCCACCAATTATCTCGGCGGAGACGACACGCTCGTCCACGCCGGCCTTTTCCTGGGGATTTCTACGCTAGTGACCGACGAGGTGTCGGTGGGAATCGCCGCCTATCCGTTGGGGATCAGCTTCGGTCTGGCCGAGAACCTGACCGACTTCCTGACGCCGGTGTTCGACATCCACTTCCTCTTCTAGCGCTTCCGCCCGCATGCACCGCTAGCAAAGGCCGCAGAGGATCCCTCCGGCGGTGGTCGCGATCGCTCCGAAAAGAAGCAGCCCGATCGCGAGAGCGCCCACGATGAGAACAGGGAGCATGATGAGTACGAACGGAGCGGCGATCAGCCCCACGAGCAACGCTCCGACGATCTGGAAGGGGACGAGGATCAGGTGGAGGATGAACGCCCCCACCTTGAGCATCATCACGAACCCGACGATCACGAGGAACAGGATGAGCAATTCGAACATCGGTCTTGCCTCCGACGGTTTTGAGGGATGGTTCGATCCTTCTCTCGTCTTTCTCTACTATTCATAGACGCGGTTTATTCGCTTCAGGTTGCGAAAAAATCGAGGGGCGGTCGGTTTTTCGCTTCGCCTTACGCATATTACAAATACGATATATGAATCAAGGGCGGCCACCTCTTTCACCCGAATTCGGGTCGTAAGGGATCGGGTCTCTCAAGTTGTTGTTGCGAAAGGCGATAAGGCGCAGGCGGCACGAATCGCAGATTCCGCAGGCTATTTCATCGTCCTGGTAGCAGGACCAGGTCAATCGGAAAGGAACCTTCAGATCGATCCCGAGGCGAACAATTTCCGTTTTCGACATATGAATGAGTGGGGTGCGGATTTCCATGTCCGCTCCACGGACGGTCCCGGTCCGGATCGCCTTTTCCATGGCGCGGAAGAATGATTCCCTGCAATCGGGGTATCCCGACGAATCTTCCTCCACCGCACCGGTGTAGATCGCTCCGGCGCCGGTCCGTTCGGCCCACGAGGCGGCGATCGCCACGAGATGCGCGTTGCGGAAAGGAACGTACGAATCGGGGACCGTGCCCTCTTCGATTCCGTCGGTGCGGACCGGCATCGACCGGTCGATCAGCGAAGAGCCGCCGATGGCGACGAGCGAGGAGATGTCGCACTCCAGCGTCTCCTCGATGCCGTAGTGGCGGGCGAGCGCCCGAAAACAGGCGAGTTCCTTCGACCCGGTTCTCTGGCCGTACGAGACGTGGAGGAACGCGGGGGAACTCTCCTTCATCGCCACCGCCGCGGTGACCGCGCTGTCCATGCCGCCGCTCAGGAGGACGATCGATCGCCTGCGCACCGTCACAGCGCCCCGGTGCCCGGCCGGGGATCGACGGCGTCGCGCAGATCGCGGGGGAGGGCGGTCGGTCTCAGATCACGGTTAATGCAGATATGGGTCGTTTCCCCCTCGGCGAGGAGTGTCGATCCCCGGGAGACCGTGTAGCGGAAAAGGATGCTCCTGCTGCGCACCTTTTCGACCCACGTATCCACGGTGACCAGATCGTCGTAGCGGGCGGGAGAGAAGAGACGGTAGGCGACCGACGAGACGGGGAGGATAAAGCCTCTCTCTTCCCAGTCGCCATACGGTACGCCCCGTTCGCGCAGGAACGATGCCCGGCCCACCTCGAACCAGACGGGATAATTCGCGTAGTAGGCGAACCCCATCTGGTCGGTGTCGGCGTAGCGCACCCGGATATCGGTGGGCGTGGCGTGCGAGGGCACCTCGGGTTTCATCGGTTCTCCTTCGCCGTGACGGGTGGCCCGGCCAGCGTGACCGTGAACGGAAGACGATGAAAGAGTAGCGCCGGTGGCGGGGGGGATCAAGAGGGGAGAGACGGATCGGCGCGGCGACGGGTGTTGCCGCGCTCGGCGGGAAGCGGTGGAGAAGAATGGAGGATCTTTCCCGCCGATCGGATATGATCGACGAGCCGGAATCGTCCGGACCGGAAAGGGGATCGATGGCGGGCTTATCGAGATGGAAGGGGACGCCGCTTCTGCTGGCGGGAGTTTTCGCCGCGGCGACTGTGTGTGTCTGCCGGGGCGGCGACATGGCGCGGAAGGCGTGGTCCGGGACGACGGGGAATGAGAACGTGGAACCCCTCACGAAGCACTGGGAGAAGGTCATCCCGTACCAGGCTCCGCCGGAAGACCTTTCGTCGATCTCCGCCGAGGAGTGCGGGGAATGCCATGAAGATATCTACGCGGAATGGAAAAGCTCCTTTCATGCCGTCGCGTGGGAAGATCCGCAATTTCAGTCGGAATGGGCCAAAGGGGATTCCCTTTGGGTCTGTATCAACTGCCACATTCCCCTCGAAAATCAGCAGCCCTACATCGTGACCGGGAAGATCGACGGCGACTATTTCCGTCCGGTGAAACGGAAGAACCCGAGATACGATCCCCTGCTGCGCGAGGAATCGATCACCTGCGCCGTCTGCCATATCCGGGACGGTGCGGTCATCGGGCCGTTCGCCGATCCCGTGGATGCGCCCCACGTGGTGAAGCAGGATACGGTTTTTCTCTCCCGCCGGATCTGTTTCGGCTGCCACAATGTGACCGATGTGATCGATCGGTCGCTCGTGTGTGTGTTCAACACCGGCAACGAGTGGAACGAGGGGCCTTACCGGGCGGCGGGCCGCGACTGCATCGTCTGTCACATGCCGGAGATCGAAAGACCCCTGGTAGCGGGAGGTCCGATCCGGAAAACCCGCAAGCACACCTGGATCGGTTCGGGCATCCCGAAATACTCGGCCGGGGAGGTGGAAGAGGTCGCGCCCGTCCCGGGATACGTTCGCGCCATGGACGTCCGGGTCCACTCGAGCCGGGAGCTGTACGGTCCCGGCGATGACGCCTATCTTTCGGTCACCCTGATCAATCAGCGCGCCGGCCACACCATCCCCACCGGCGACCCGGAGTATTTCTACACTTTACGGATGGATGCCGTCGATACGGCCGGCCGCAGCCTCAAGAGCGTGGCCCACCGAATCGGCCAGGAGTGGACTTGGTGGCCGGCGGCGGAAAAGACGGGCGACAACCGCCTCGACCCGCTCGAAAGCCGCACATATTCATTCATGATTCGAATACCGGATCGCCCGGAAAGGATCCGTTTCGAGGTGCGATTGGTGGTGCACCGGATTACCGGGGAAAACGCCGCCTTCAACGATCTGCCGGGACATTATCCGCTTTCGGCGTTGATATTTGAAAAGACAATGGAATTGAATCGATAATTGAAGCACCGTCCGATCTCGGTGGAGAAAGCCCCCCCGCCCATGGTCCGTGAGGTTCCAGCCCCTCGATGCTGAGCTTGGAGGGACGCCGTAACACGGAGGGGGCAGGGGGCCGATGATCGTGTCATGGGAGGCCGTCCGGCGGAGGAATCCCGCCGCGTGCGTCCCGGCCGGGAAAGGGCACGGAAGAGGGAGGATCCGGCCGGGCAACCTCATGTAACCGGCGCATATTATAGCAGTTCGCCCGCCGAAAAGCAAGCAAGAATACGATAAACAGCACGAAATCCCCTAAACAGAACCACCCGGTCTCTTGACACGCTTCGGGCCGGGTGATAGCGTTTCGTTCGCCCGGATCAGCCCTGAAAGTGGATTTGGAGGAATCATGAAGACGATTGTGTTTATCAAGGAGGTTCCCGAAACCCCCGATGGGGTAAAGATTTCCGATTCGGGACAGCTGGCCGTTGATGGTGACCGTGCGTTTCTCACCGACCCGATCGATCCTTACTCGGTGGAAACGGCGCTGAAGATCCGCGAGGAGAAGGGGGGCGAGGTGATCGTCGTCTCCGCCGGCTCCACGAGGGCGGAGAAGTTCCTGAAGGAGGCGCTCGCCATGGGGGCGGACGAGGCGGTTCTCCTATCGGGCGCCGAAATCGAGGGGGGCGACCCGACGGCGACCGCACGCGCGCTCGCCGCCGCCGTCCGGAAATCAGGCGATTTCGACCTCTTGGTGGTCGGGGATCGCGCCGCCGACGACAACTCGGCGGTGGTCGGTCCCGTCCTCGGCCAGCTTCTCGATATACCCGTTCTAACATATGTAAGCGAGGTCCGGGAGGTCGACGCCGACACGATCCGCGTGGTCCGCACCCTGGAGAAGGGGCGGGAGGTGGTGGAATCGTCGCTACCCGCGGTCGTATCGGTGGTGAAGGGGATTCACGAGCCTCGTTATCCCTCCCTCCTCGGCATACGCAAGGCTTCCAAGAGGGAAGTGCCCAAGTGGACCGCCGCCGATCTCGGCGAAGATCCAGCCCGGCTCGGTGCGGCGGGATCGCCGACGCGGATGAGGAGCCTCGCTCCGCCTCCGGCGCCGTCGGGAGTCGAAATGATCGAAGGGGAGGTCGAAGAGGCGGCGAAGACGCTGGTGGCGAAGATTATCGACCGAAAGGTCCTCTAAGCGCGGGAGAAGAATTCGATGTCACGTTCCATCTGGGTCATTGCAGAGCGCGGCGCGTCAGGTGTCTCGCGCACAACGAAGGAAATCCTCGGCAAGGCGGGTGAACTCGCCGGCGAAGGGGGGATGACCGCCGTCTACTGCGGTGCGGACGCCTCCGGAATCGCCGAAGAATTGCAACGGTACGGCGCAGGGCGTGTTTGTCTCCTCGTGGACGGCGCATTCGAACATTACAACGCCGACCAGTTCGTCCATGCCCTGGCGGCGCTGGCGCGGGAGAAGGATCCCGAGATCATTCTCGTGCCGGGGAGCATGAACGGAAGGGAACTCGCGGCGGCCCTCGCGGCGGCCCTCGGCGGCGGCGCGGTCCAAGAATGTATCGACATCCGCCGCGACGGCGATGCCGTTCTCGCCGACCGCGCCTTCCTCGGCGGCAACCTCACCGCGGTGGTGGAAAACCGTTCGGAAGGGCCGAAGGTCTTCTCCGTCAGGCCGAAGGCGTTCCCCCTTCCGGCGGAGGACGCCGGCAATGCGGCAGACATCGAAGAGGTGACACCCGTGCTCCGCGAGGGAGGGTCGCGGACGAAGAGGGTGGAGTTCCTCGCCGACGAGGGGAAGACGGTGAACCTCACCGACGCCGACGTGATCGTTTCGGGCGGGCGGGGACTCGGGACGGCCGAGGGTTTCGACGTGATCCGCGAACTCGCCGACGTTCTCGGTGGCGCGGTCGGCGCGTCGCGCGCCGTGGTGGACAACGGCTGGATCTCCTATCCTCACCAGGTGGGCCAAACCGGGAAGACGGTGAAGCCGAAGCTCTACATCGCCTGCGGCATTTCGGGCGCCATCCAACACCTCGCCGGCATGCGCACATCCGATACGATCGTTGCGATCAACAAGGACGAGAACGCGCCGATCTTCAAGGTCGCCCATTTCGGAATCGTGGGGGATCTCTTCGAAGTGGTACCGCAGCTGACCGCACGGTTCCGGGAGGCGCTTCAAGGTTGAATCGATTTCGCGCCGGAGGGCCCGGTTACCTTTTCCGGAGCCTCTCCGGCGCGGGCGTTCTACCGATCCATTCCTCGATTTCGCGTCTCATCGACGCGACGATATCCGGATGATCCCCGGCGACGTTCTCTCGCTCTCCCGGGTCGGCCTCGAGGTCGAACAGCTCCGTTCGCCGTCCCTCCCCAGGCATGGGCGTCACGATCAGTTTCCACGCGCCGTCACGAAGGGCGACGCTCTTCCCCTCCACGCCGGAAATCGGCCTTCTCTCATTGAACAGCGGGGCGAGCGACTCGCCCGATTCGGCGAACACCGGGAGGTCCGCGCCCGATTCCGGTCTTTCGATCACGCCCATGAGGGAGCGCCCCTGGAGACCGATCGTCTTCTCCAGATGAAGCACGTCGAGCAGCGTCGGAACGATATCGATGGTCCGGACCTGGGTTCCGACGATTCCGTCCGGAAGGTTGGCCGCCGACACGAGGAAGGGCACTCTCAGGTTCGCATCGTAGAGGAACTCGCCGTGGTCGAAGAAGTAATCGTTGTCGCCGAGACTTTCGCCGCTCGTGCCGGTCATGATGAACAGGCAGTTGTGGAAACGGTCGGTCTTCTCGAGGAACTGGACCAGTTCGCCCACCGCGGCGTCCATCCGGCTGATATCGCCGTCGTAGAGATCGACGGCGCGCGCGCTGTCGGCGGAGGAAAATCGCTTGAGGCCGAAAATGACACACCCCTTCGTCGGCACATAGTCGAATCGCGTTTTGAAAGGCCCTTCATACGCCCCGTCGCCGAAAGGAGAGAACGATTCTTCCGAGCCGTAGGGAACAGACGGGTCGGAGAAGTGGAGCCATAGGAAAAAGGGCCTCTCCTTTTGAAGGCCGACCCACTCCCCGCCGCGCCGGACGATCGACCGGGCATCCGCCCCGGGGGACGTTTCGAAACGGTCGAAGCCCTGGTCGAACCCGCCGTCTCCCGCCTCCGCCGGCAAAGATGCGAACCCTCCCGTTACGTACCCCTTGTTGTGCAGCACCTCGGGGAACGTGATCTCCTGGCTGTGGAGCGCGTCTCCCAGGGCGCGAACGCCGGTGCTTCTCGACCAGCGCCCTGTGAAGATGCTCGCCAGCGCCTGCGTGGTTCGCGGCGAGGAGGTGAATGTCCGGTCGAAAAGGATCCCCCTCGCGGCGAGCCGGTCGAGGTTCGGCGTGGTCATTCTCGGATAGCCGTACTCGCTCATGTGATCGGGCCGGAGGGCGTTCACCGTGATGAGAATCACGTTCGGGCCCCGAGGGAAATTCTTCGTGCGGTTGATGTAGTCGGCGCTGTTCGCCGCGCCGAGCAGGAAGAGGGTGACCAGGACGAGCCGGAACGGCACGAGGCGGACGATCGTTCCGAGGGCGGGAAAGATCTCGTAGATCAGCCTGCCCGCGCCGATGAGCAAAAGAACAAGGACGAAACGGTACGCCCAACCGAGGGCGATCCCTCTCGGCGTCGCGCCGTCGTCGGGCCACGGCCCGACGAGAGTCTCCTGGTGGCAGACGATCACGATGAGACCGGCGAGGGCGAGCACCGACGCGACCGCCCGGAAAGCGCGCGGCATGAGGCGGCTCATGAAGAAGAGAAGCAGCGCCGCGGGAACGCCCACCGAAACGACGAGGAAGAAAACGCTGTTCAACCTCTCGACGAACGTGGCGAGCGCCTCGTTGGTGAGATGGTTGGCGACGTACTCGTTGGCGCCGATGCCTGAAAGGCCGGAGGCGATCCCCCCGATGAGTCCGGCGAGGGCGATCAGCGAGATCCCCCGCTTGACCGTTTCGATCGATTCCCGCCCCCTCTTCGACCGCAGCATCTTCCCTCCTGTCCCTTCGGTCGCCGAAAAAAACCGGCGATCCTATTTATACCTTTCGCCGGGAGGTCTGCCAATCTCTTTGTTCACGGGATCGGCGCCGAATGACTCTTGACGGTGGCGGTGCGGCCCCCTATTATGGTCGGGCGTAAACCTATTTCCATGGAGTGTTCCTATGGCCAGAACCGATTTCGATGATATTACCGCCGCCTCCATTCTCGCGGAAGGATGCTCCTTCAACGGGACGATCGACGTGAAAGGAAGCATCCGGGTGGACGGCGCCTTCGAAGGAAAGCTCCTGATCTCCGATACCCTCGTGATCGGCAGGAATGGCAGGGTGAACGCCGATGTCGAGACGGGGCGCGCCAACATCGCCGGATCACTCAAGGGCGAGATCAACGCCCGCGACGGCGTGAAGCTCCAGGCGGGATCGCGGTTCGAGGGGAATATCTTCACCAAGAACCTGATCATCGAGGAGGGTGTCTACTTCGACGGCGGTTGCTGGCGTTCGGTGGAGAGCCGGGACCGGAGGAAGAAGCCGGCCGTTCCGGGACGTGAAATGCCGGGCGTGAAGAAAGAGACGGCGCCGGCGAACGCCGGCTGAGAATCGTATCGGCCCGGCGCACGGGTCGGCGCGGATCAGGGGGCGGATTTCTTTCCCGCACCGTCCGGATCACGCGGCAGCGTCACGGTGAAGACGCTTCCCTTGCCCGATTCGGATGCCACCCTTATCGATCCGTGCTGCTGCTCGACGATTTCCTTCGCCAGGGAAAGACCGATTCCCGCGCCTCCGTGGGCGCGCGTTTCCTAGCCGTCCACTTGGCGGAACGTCTCGAAGATACTCTCTTGGTCTTCTACGGGGATGCCGATCCCGTCGTCGGTGACGGAGATGGAAACACCTTCCTCCTCCACCGCGCTCGACACCACGACACGCCCTCTTCTCTTCGAGAACTTGATCGCGTTGTCGAGCAGGTTTCGCAGAACCCTCCTCGTCCGGGCGACGTCGAACCGTATCTCCGGGAGAACCGGGTTGAGTTCCATATGGAAGCGCAGATCCTTCTCCTCGATATCATGGCGGAACTGCTCGGTCACCTCCTGGATCAGGTCGTTCAGGTTTCCCTTCTCGGGTTTGAGCGTAAGCGGGTGGTCGGAGATCTCGGACAGGTCGAGTATCTGGTCGATCAGGTCGGAGAGCTTGTCGCTTTGCTGGATGATGTTCTGCGAGAACTCCCGGAGCTGATCGGGGGGAAGATCAGGGTAACTGAGACACTGGGCGAATCCGGTGATGCACGTGAGGGGAGTCCGCAGTTCGTGTCCCACGTTGGAGAGGAACTCGTTTTTCAGGGAATCGAGTTCCTTCAGCCGCCTGTTCGAGTCGGCGAGGGTGACGTTCACGTTACGGAGATCTTCGTAAAGCTGCACGTTGTCGATCACAATGCCCGCGAGGTCGAGAATCGACTGGAGCATTTCCGCGTCGAAGGGGGTGATCTCCTTCGAATCGATCCGGTTCCCGAGAAGGGCGATCCCCTTCAGTTCCCCTTTCGCCCGGATCGGCGCCGCGTAATGGATCCTATTCTGCTCGAGGAAGGCGATCACTTCGCTTTCGCGCTTCGGAAGGCCTTCCTGGCGTAGGGAGGCGATCCCTCCCGCCGCCTTCAGCCTTCTCGCGAATACCCCCGACGGGGCGAGGGTGAGCCTGCCGGCCACGTCGGCGTCCCGGATGCCGCGGCAAAAGACATGGAACGAATCGTTCTCCCGGTCCCGGGTGAGAAGCACGGCGCGCGACACAGAGAGGAGTCCCATCACCGTGAGGAGGACGAGTCCGTCGAGTCGCTCCACCTCCCGCACCGAAACGAGGGACCGGCTCAGTTCGAGAAGCGTCTCGAGACCGAGGATTCTCTTCCGGAGGGTGCGCGGTTCGGCGTCCTCCATCGTGCCGTACAGATCCATTCCCGCCATCGATCGGCTCCCCGGTTCAGGTGGTGGCGTCGACGCTCGCGCCGAGAAGCGTCTTCATGGCGCTCTCTTTCCGGTCGCGAAGATCGAGGAATTCGAGGACGTTCAGAACGTCGAAGATCCTCCGAATCGCCTCCGGTACGCCGAGAAAGACGACGCCTCCTCCTTCTCCGTTCAACTCCTCCACCAGGGATAGGAAAATCCCGATCCCGGCGGAACCGATGAACGATACTTTCTCCAGATCGACGAGGAACCGCTTCGAACCGGCCGCTCGGCAACGCTCGATTTCGGCGAGCACCTGAGGCAGCCCCTCGGCGTCGAATCTTCCTTCCAACTCGAGAAGAGAGACGATCGGATCGTTGTGGATCGTCTCTTCCCGCAATCGCAGACCCGCTGCTTTTTCCGTCATGCCGTATCTCCTCCCCGCATTGCGAACAGTCCCGCGTCCCGGTAGCCGTTGCGCGCCAGTTCCTTCAGGATGAAGAAACGGTTCTCGCCCGACGGCAGCCGCCGGTAGCGCATACGGTTCACCGACTTCCGGATGATCTGGAGGCCGAACCCGCGGCCCCGCCTTCTCACGTTCGGATCCCTTACGTCGGGGGGCGGGATCATCTCCGGATCGATACCCGTGCCGTGATCGATGAACGCGATACACACTCTCCGGAGTCCGAGAGAAATCCTTATCAGAATACGCGCCTCCGGATCGAATCCGTAGGCGTGCTCGATGATATTCAGGCTCGTTTCATACGCCGAGATCTCCAGTGCCTGGAGATCGACCTCGGTGAGGCCGTGGCATTCGCCGATGGTGTTGAGAAAGGCGCAGAGCGGTCCCACCGCCTCGATACGCGCCGGAATCGAGAGTTCATAGGTCGCCCCGTTCGGCTTGTCGAGTATCGTGGGAACCTCCTCTCCGTCGGGAGATCGGGGGCACGCCGCGGAACCGGCCGATGCGGCGGCGCGAGGGTCTTCCTCATCCCTCATGAGCGGTCCTTTCCCCATATTATCGGTCTCCGGGCGACAACACTTGACCGGTGGAGGACAGCCCCGAAGCGGCCCCGTTTCGCACGGCGAGGCGCTTGAGGGCGAGCAGGGTGATGTCGTCGCTCTGCGCCATGCCGCGGGAGAATTCGCGGATCCCTTCCACGACGCTGCTCACGATCCGTTCCGACGTCTGCTCGTAATCGGCGCGGACGATCTCGAGGAGCGAATCGATTCCGAACTCCTCCATCTCCGAATTGGTCGCCTCGTTGACGCCGTCGGTGTACTGGACGAATCCGTCGCCCGGCTCGAGAATAAGCGCTTGGTTTAGGATCTTATCGTCGAACGTCTTTCCGGCGTAGACACCCAGCGGGGGGCCGGTGGTGCGCATGAGGCTCTGCAGTCCGGAGCGGGCGCTGAAGTGGACGAGCGGATTGTGGCCGGCGCCGGCGAAGGTGAGCTTGCCGGTGGGGAGATGGAGAATGCCGTAGAACATGGTGATGAACGTCCCCCGGCGCATATTCGGGCAGAGCATCCGGTTCAGCTCGATGAGCGTTTCCGAAGGCGACGAGTAGCGCGGGCCGTGGGTGCGTAGCAGCGCGCTCGTCATCGCCATCACCACGAGGCCGGGAATCCCCTTGCCCGACACGTCCGCAACGGTGAGACCGACGTTCTCGTCGTCGAGCGGGATGAGATCGTAATAGTCTCCCCCCACCTGCATCGCCGACTGGTGGAAACCGGTCACGTCGTAACCGGGGAGGGCGAGGTTCTTCTTCGGGAGGAGTCTCTCCTCGATCTGGCGGGCGATTTCGATCTCCTTGTCGAGGCGCTCCTGTTCCACCAAGTTCTTCTGCGCTTCCTTGATCCGTTCCGTCATCCGGTTGAACTGCCACGCCAGTCGCCCCACCTCGGTGCGGCTTTTTACGCGGATCTTGTAGTCGAGGTTCCCCCGGGCGATCTCCTCCGAGCCGACGGTGAGCTTGTTGATCGGCCGGACGATGTTGGACACGAGAAAGTAGGTGACCACGAGCCCGATGACGAGGATACCGGCGAGAACTTGGACGGTGCTCATGCTCGCTTCGCGGATCACTTTCTTGATGTAGTCGTTCCGCATGCCGAGGTACGCCCGCCCGACGGTGGAGCCGTCCTGGTAGAGCACCGGCACCGACACCTCGACGACTTCGCCGTTCGTGCGGAAGCGCTCCCCCCGGCTCTTCTGGATCAGCGTGTTCGCCTCCACCAGGCCGGGGTACTCCTTGTACGGGGTGTCCACGTCTTGCAGGTCGCTCGCACCGCGGATCGTGCCGTTCGGATCGACAATGTAGGCGTACGCCATTTCCGGGTTTTCGCTGAGAATGTCCTTGATGAGCGGCGTGAGGACGAACTCGGGAAACTCATCGAGCAGCGGCGCGGCGCTCAGCGACGCGAGGCTCCTGCATTGCGCCAAGATCCGCCGCTCCGCTTCCTGCTCGAGGAAGCCCTTCTCCCGGGCGAGGATGATCTTCGCAGACGCCGTGGTGAGGATGGTGAGAAGGATCATCACCGACAGGGCGAAGATCAGCTGGAGACTGTAGGTCTTCCCCGGTCTTACCTGTTCGTTATCGGTCGGTGCTTCCACCTGAAAGTTCTTTCGCTTTCTCCATGGCGAGCCGGGCGCGTCTCAGGTAGGTGAGCGCCTTCTCGTCGCGGGGATCGACGGCGAGGATCTTCTCCCACTCCGTGATCGCCTCCGCGAGCTGCCCGCTCGTGTACTGCTCCATTCCGAGGAAGAGATACGCCTGCTTCAGGTACGACTCGACGTTCTCGTAGTCGGGCAGCAGACCGTAGACGAACTCGAAATAGCGAATCGCCTCGCGGTTCTTCCGCTGCCTGAACTCCTCGACGCCGGCGCGGTACATCCGCTCCGCTTCCCGCCGTTCGTCGGCGGTCACCTCCCGACGCACCGGACGCTTCTCTTCGGCCGTCTTCGCGGCGTCATTCTTCGTCGCATCTTTCGGCCTGTTCAACCGGGCGATCGCGCGTTTCAGATCGCTCCGTTGCGGGCGAAGGAGGAGCGCTTCACGGTACCGCGCCACGGCCGTCTCGCCGTCGCCCCGGTCGGCATACCACTTCCCTTCGTCCACGAGCGTTCCCACGCGCACATCGATGAGCGAATCGGTGCGCGCCAGGTATTTCCGAGCATCGGCATTGTCCGGCTCCATCTGGAGGGCCGATTCGAAAGAGCGCGTCGCCTCGGTGAAGTTGGAGAGCGCCAGGAACTCGATCCCCTGGGTGAGATTGAGGCTTACCTCGGTATCGCGCGCCGTGTTCCGGTTGAGAAGGTCGGTGGCGTCGCTCAGGCGCGCGGCGGCGTCGGGATTGTCGGGATCGACGGCGAGGGCGGCGCTGAACTCGGCGATCGCGTCGAGAAGATTGTTCTCCCGGCGGAGGCGATCCCCCTCGGCGATGTGACGGAGCACTTTCGCGCTGTCGAGCAGGGCGAGGGCCTCGGTATTTTCTCCATCCCACAGGAGGGCCCTGTCGAACCACGACTGCGCGTCGGCGTAGGCGCCCGCCTCGAGATTCTTCTTCCCCTCCCGGATGTGAGACCGGATCTGTTCGCGCTCGTTCCTCTCGATCTCCTCCTGGGTGCGCCGCGCGAGGGTCTCCTCCTCGATGCGCTCCCTCTCGGCGCGGAGCCTGTCGAGGCTCGATCCGAACGCCATGGTCAGCTCGATCCGGTGGGCGGCGCCCAGTTCCATCGAGCCGTACGAGTAATCGAGCGTCCCTCCGTGCAGCGCCATGCCGATGCCGCCGCCGATTTCATCCGGCCCCGCGCCGAAGCGGAAATCGATCCCCCTCGACGTGGTCAGCTCGGCGCCCATCTTCGTTCGCCCGCCGCTCCACTTTCCCTGGTCGAAGGTAAGGAGGAGCCGGAGCCTGTCGAGAAACGCCCCCCCCAGGGGAAGGGAGTACGCGACGCCGCTCCGTACGAGGGTGGGGAGGGTCTCCTCGTCGCTTTGAAGGGTCAGCCTCGGTTCTAGAACGTTCCGGATCGACAACCCGAACGAGAGGTTGCTCGTCGACCAGGCACGCCGGTCGGTTTCCGTCGGTCGATAGAGGAATCCGATGTCGGCGCCCGCGCCGGTGGCGGAGTACCCGTCGAGAGAATGGGTCTCGATCTTCAGGTTCGCTCCGAAGCGGACCGGTCCGAAGGGGGGAAGGGCGTAGCCGAGAATCCACTCGTTCTGGGAGTCGGAGAACTCGCCGAGCGCCTCGCCGGTGGCGTCGTACTTCGCGATTCCTCCGACGCCGTAGCGGAGATTCCCGAAAGCGACGGTTCCCAGGTCGAGAAAGGGATGAACGTATCCGACGAAGGTGTAACGATTGTCGCTCACGAAAGGCGAGGTATAAAAGAACGAGACCTGTTTCATCGTCTGTCCCGCGAGGCCGGCCGGGTTCCAGGCGAGCGCCGAGGGTCCGTCGGCGAGGGCGACGTACGCGCCGCCGAGGGAAAGGGCGCGCGCCCCCACGCCGAAGGCGAAGGGCGACTCGGTGCCCGCGCTTCCGCCGGCGAGGACGGGAGACGCGACAAGGATGAGCACGAGCGCCGCGGCGGCGGCCGCCCGGTCAGTTGAGAACGGCGATCTTGTGAATCGCATGTTCCCTCCCTCCGTCCGGGTACTTCAGCTCCACGGCGCCGATGTATACGCCGCTGATCACCGCATTGCCGTCTCCGTTCCTTCCGTCCCACTCGATCTCCACGAGGCCCGGAGCGGGGATATCCCGTTCCAGAGTGCGCACGCTGTTTCCGAGGCCGGTGAAGATCCGCACCGTCGCCCTGCACGAGGATCGTGCATAGAAGGCGATGGTCGTCGCCCCCCGCCGGGACGAGAAGGGATTCGGATAGTTCCTGAGGCTCTCCTCGAAGTCCTTCCCCGCGAGATGAGTGAAAAGCGACGGACTGCTCCCGGTATCGGCGAGGGAGCGCGCCACGGCGGGACCGTCCTCGGCGAGAACGATTCCTTCTTTTTCAAATGCGATGCGGAACGCCTCTGCGGAGACCGATTCGACGAGCGTGAGGTCGACGGTCACGTCGATCGTGTCTCCCGGTGCCAATTCGAGGGCGGGGGCGAACGTGAAGCGGATCCGTTCGTTCTCCAGCGCGCCGTCGACGGTCCGTCCCGAGTCCCCGGCGGTCAGTTCCGCGCGGGAGAAGATCGTCGCGGCGTCGGCAACGGCGTCGTCGCGGTCTTCGACCGCGAAGTCGAGGCGCTCCAGGTGGAGGGCGGATTCCCCCTCTCCGCCGGCGGCGAGGAGGCGAAGCGCGGCGGCGCCGGGGAGGTCCGCTCCGCCGATGGTGGTCGGTGGAAGATCGAGGTCGGCCCAGTAGAGCAGTTCATCGCTCTGGCGCCTGACGCGGAGCGGGGCCGACCGGAACGGGTCGCCGGCGGAGCCGTCGAGGATCACCGTCACCGGCGTCGCTTCATTCACCTCGATAATTTCCAGGTCGCCGGGCGAGACGACGAAGGTGTAATCCCCCGGCGGCGCGCTCGATCGGATATCCACCTCGACGACGAGTTCGATCGAATCCCCGGCGGCGAGGCGGAGCGTATCGCTCCCGCCGAGGGGGATCGCCAGTGTCGCCGATCGGTCGTCGAGGGGCGCAAGCGAAGCGACGGCCGTTCCGCCGGAGAGGACGGTGGCGCGGTCGAGAAGAGAGAGCACTTCCACCGAGTCGCCGGCGCCGTCTTCGATGTGGAAACGAAGTTCGTCTACGGAAACATCCGACCGGTCGGCGCCTTGGTCGTGGCGGACATTGAAGCGGAGCACTTCCCGGTCGGTCGTCTGGGGGAGGACGTACGACGTGTCGGTCGCCGCGCGGGAGACGACCGTGATCGAATCGGTCCGTTCCACGACGCTGGTGACGAGCGGTTCGTCGAGGGTGAGTTCGTAGCCGATGCTCATCTGTCCCGCCCCTACGGGATCAATGAAGAGGGAATCGACGATGCCGAAGCGGACGATGCCGAAGACCGCGTCGGTCGAAACGTGGCCCGTCATCTCGATCTCCACCGTGCTGCGCGGCGGGAGGACGATCTCCGGGTCGAGATCGAAACGGAGGAGCGAGTCGGTTCGTGTCCAGGAGGCGGAGTCGAAGTGGGGAACGGCGGCGCCTCTCTGGGAGATGGTGATCGAATCGAATGGGAATTGTTCGTCGGTGAAGACCATCGTGAGAACGCCGATGGTGATGTCCGCCGGGTTGGCGGAGTTTTGTTCGCTCGTGAGGTCGAAGTCGATGAGCGGCACGTTGTGGGCGTCCCGGTTGATCTGCGCGGGGAGGACATGGGCGACGTCGACCTGCATTCCCGTGGGCGGGTCGATGATCTCCGCGACGGCGGAGTAGACCGGATCGGCGGCGTCCCACGGGACGGCTTCTTTCGAGTTGGCATCCGTCGCGTGAAGGGCGACGGCCGGGTCGAGGATGATCCGAAAGTTCACCACGTCGGAAATGAGGCCGACGTCGAAGAAAAGATCGAGGGAGCGCTGGCCGCCGGGCTCGAGCCTGAGGGGCTCATCGAAGAGAACGGGCACCTCCGTGTCGTCGAGGGAGTCGCCGGGCGCGCCGCCGGCGACGCGCCCGTTCTCGCGAACCATGATGCCGTCGAGAAATGCCGACGCGTCGATCGGCGCTCCTTCGCCGTTGTCGAAGCGAAGTCGCACGCCGTCGATTTCGATCGGCGCGCGGCCCGAGGCGGTATCGCCGTGGGAGAAAGTAAGCCGCATGGCGGAGATGTCGTCGTCCCCGCGGAGGATCTCGGGCGGAAAAGTCGACACCGCGTCGAGCGCCACCGCCGAAGGGGGTGTTTCGACGCGCACCTCCTCCGATTCGACCGCGAACGTCGTGTCCGCCTCGCCGTTCTCTCCCGCCCTGCCGCGGGCGGTTCCGACGAAGCGGAGCGAGCCGGCCGAGTCGGATCGCACCGTCCAGGTGAAGCGCGCGGATCCGCCCGGCGGGAGAACGGCGGCGCTGTCGAGAGAGGGAGCGGCAAGGATCGTGACCGGCACGCCGTCGGTGCCGAAGGAATCGGGACTCGCGTCGTAGAGGGTCAGCGTGTCGCCCACGTTCTCCACTTTCAACGTGACGTCGAACGACTGTCCCACCGAAACGGCGCCGGGAAGATCTTCATCGAACGATGCGAACAGCGGCGCCGTGGTGACGACGAATTCGGCGCCGGATGAGACCGCGCCGTCGACGGGACCGTCGTTCGACGACGCGAAATCGAGCCCGCCGGAGGGAAGGCGCATCCGCACCGTGCGCGAGTCGGCCGCCGTCGCGGTCATGTCGAGCCGGATGTTGAGCCGGAGGCCTCCTTCACCGACGACAAGGCCTAGGCTCGTCCTCACCCAGGAGGCCCCGGTGAACACGAGATCGGCCACGACCGTGTCCGCACCGGGCGTGCCGGTGGTGAGAAAGACCCTGTCGATGTCCGCGCTCCCGGCGGTGCCGTCCGCGTTGTCCACTTCGATGGTGTTCAGCGTGTCGCCGGCGCAGCCGTTCGCCGGCACGGTGAAACTCATGACGAGACGATCGACGGCGCCGGGTGTGAGCGCTCCGCCTTCCACCGGTTCGATGTCGATCTGCGCCGCCGAAAGGCCGTCCACGATGATCGCCGTGGCCGGCTCCACCGGAAACGCCCCCGCCACGGCAACGTCGGAATCGAAAGTGAAAGAGGATTCGTCGGCGATGCGGACGAGGATTTCGTCACCGTCGGAAACGCAGCCGGTGGCGATGTCCGCTTTCAACGAGAGAACGACGCTTCCGGAGGGCGGAAGTTCCACGCCGATCGAGTCGAATCGTGCGGCGCCGTCGCTGAAGGAAGCGCTCGGTGGGGGATCGGTCGATCCGCTCTGTTCGAGGCGGATCGCGCTGAGCAGGGAATCGGGATCGCCTGAGAGGCTCGTCGAGAGGTTCGCCAAGGTGAGCCCCGAGAGCACGACCGCGGTCGAGTCGAGGTTGGTCAGCGTGAAGCGGAGGATCTCTTCGTCCTCGGCGCCGGGGAGGAATGAGGAGGCGGAACTCCCGTGGGCATCGCTCAGAACGATGCCGGTGGCGCCGCCGATGATACGCACCACGGGCGAAAGCGCCGGCTGGTCGATCGGCCCGTCGTTGGCGGAGGCCATCTGGACGCCCCCCACGGGCACGGAGAGCTGGACCACGCCGCCTCCCAGCGGGGTTTCCACCACGTCGACGGTGACGAAGAAGAGGGTGCCGCCCGGAGGCACCGTCCTGTCGATTCCGGTGCGGGTCCAGCCGCTTCCCGTCCAGAAGAGGGTTCCCATATCCTCATCATCGCCGCCGTCGTCGAACCGGCCGTTCCCCCCGTCCGCCCACAGACGCACTTCGGCGATATCGTCCGTCGAGCCGCCGTTTTCCACGGTGAGTGATTTCAGCTGGTCGGCGAGGTAGCCGTTGGACGGGAGGTGCAGCTCCATGGCGAGAGAGTCGTCGGCGCCCGCGGGGAGTTCGCCCGGAGCCGAGCCGGTCAGCGCGAGCTGCGCCGCCACGAAACCGTCGACGAAGTGGCTCCCCGGTGAATCGGCCGGGAACGAAGCCTGCACGGTGCTCCCTTGGTCGAAGTCGATATCGGCCGCCGAGCCGACCGTCGCGTCGAGTTCGATGCCGTCGGGCGCGTTGTCGATGGAAAGATCGCCGAACAGTTCGAGAATCGTCGTGTCGCCCTGGGCGATCGCCTCGATGAAGGCGTCGAACGTCGCCGTGGAGTCGCTGAAACGCGCCCCGTCGAGGAGGACGTCTCCGGCGTTCCACTTTCCGTCGCCGTTCCTGTCGGCCACGAGGTAGAGGGAATCCCATACGGCGTCTCTTTCGGCCGCCGTTCCGGAAGCGCTCGTCGAGTTCTTTACGGTGAGGGAGGAAAGGGTTCGCGTGTTCGTGTACAGGTTGACCAGACTAAGCCGGAGGAGGGGGATCGAGTCGGCGCCCGGGTGGACGACCGACGGGTCGACGGCGAGCGGCTCGACGAGGATGTACGGCGGGAGAATATGAAGCTTGTTCGCCCCGGTCCGCACCGTGGCGGAGTAGGCGGCGCCGTTCCCGTCGGTTCCGGAAAGAGCGAGGTCGATATCATACTCTCCAGGTGTGAAGTTTTCGGGGAGTGACGCGGCGCCGAAGAAGAGAGACGTCACCGAGCTGTCCGGAAGAAGGAGTGCACCGGTGGAAAGGTCGGTGGAGAAGGTCGCCGCCCCGTCGCTCACGGTGAGGTGCGAACCGCCGTCGAGCTGGATCGCCGTTCCCCCTTCGTTTTTCAGGCCGATCCAGAACCCGGTGCTCTGTCCCGCCACCGCGGCGGAAGGGAAGAGGGAACGGTCGACGTCGACGAGTCGGGGTGGCGCGGTGACGGTCCAGCCGCCGTCGGCGCCGGAGTTCGAATTGCCGAGCGCCGTGCCGATCCCGGCGAGAATGCCGGTCACCGTTCCGCCCACCGTGACGGCGACGCCGGTGGTGGCCGCGGAATCGACGTCCACCGCCAGGAGAAGCGTGTCGGTGTCGCCGTCGGCGAGCGTGTCGGGCGTGTATGCCGCGCTCACCGCGTATTCGGAGGAGACGTTGCCGGAAGATGTGGTGAAATCGAGGCTCACCACGAGACCGGTCACCGGCGAGCCGCTCGTGTTCGTTACCACCGCCGAAACGGGAACGCCTGTCTCCCCGGCGGATACGCCGTCGCGCGATTCGATCACGCCGTCGAGGGTGAGCCCGCTGTTGGAGAGCACGGTGACCGACGCGCTGTCCGACGCCGCGCCGGCGGAGGCGATCGCCCAACCGGTGCCCGGGGAGAGTCCCGTGAACACGCCGTCGCCGTCGATGGCGCCCGCTTCGCCGCCGGCCGACCACGTGGGCGGATCGGACGTGATGTTTCCGTGACCGTCGCGCACCGTGGCGGAGAAGGCGACCGACTGGCCCGCCACGAGGGTCACGCTCGAAGGGGTGACGGCGACCGATGCGGGTGCTCCGGGAAGCACCGTGATCGTCCCGCTCGAGCCGCTCACCCCGCCCGACGTGACCGTGATCGTGTCGCTCCCGGCGGTCGCCGGGCTGAACAGGCCGCTCGCGCCGTCGATCGATCCGATCGATTCGCCGCCGCTCCAGGCGAGAACGCCCGGGTCGGCCAGGGCGATGCCGAGCCGATCGAAGCCGGTCGCGGTGAACTGGAGGGTCGAGTCGCTGCTCACCTGGGCGGTGTGGGGACTCACCACGAGCGTCGCGAGTACGCCCGGCGTCACGGTGATCGACGCCGTATCGGACATTCCCCCGCTCTCTCCGATGACCGTGCCCGATCCCGTATCCGCGGGAGCGAACAGCCCGGCGGTGTCGACCGTACCGATCCCTCCCGTCACGGACCAGGCCACCGTGTCGGGAACGAACCAGTTGAAGTCTTCGTCGATCCCCAGAGCGTTGAAGTCGACCGTCGAATCGGCGGTGATCGACGCCGACGACGGGGTGATGGCGAAATAGACGGGCGCGCCGTGCAACACGGTGACCCGCGCGCTGTCGATCACTCCTCCGGTTAAGGCGCGGACGAAACCGGAACCGGTCGCCCCGGCTTGGAAGAGACCCGTCGCCGTATCGAGCGTTCCGCCGATCCCGGAGAGGGACCACGCGGGCGCGATGACGACCTCGTTGCCGCCCGAGTCGAACCCCCTGGCCGAGAATTGCAGCGAATCGTCCGCCGTGATCGTGTCGCCCGCGGGCGACACGTCGATACCCGCGAGCACGCCGTGAACCAGGAGAGTCAGCGTGTCGCCGTCTCCGGGGATTCCGTTGCCGTCTCCCTCGGGAATCGCCTGGGCGGCGTAGCCGGTGGCGGCGTTGTCGGCGTAGGGCGCTATCGTGAAGATCGCCGGATCGACCGGCGCGGGCACCGAGAGGGAGAAGTCGATCTCCAACAGGTTCCCGGCGCTGAGGACGGAAGGGAAGGTGACGATCACGCTGTCGGTGGTGCTACCGTCGCTATAGGCGAAGGGGACGCCGTCCAGGCGCATGCCGGTCACCGATGGGCCGGAGAATCCCGCCGGGAGGGGAATGAAATACCGGTCCACGCCGGTGTCGTTCCCGTTTCCGGTGAATACGAACTGCGTGTAAACCGTGAAGTCCGCCGAGCCGCCTCCGTCGATTCCGGACGGGCGCATCTCCGCGACCGCGGAAGTGAAGGCGGGAAGGTTGTCCCCCGGCGGGGCGAATGTGAGCGTGACCTCCGGAAGTTCGCCCGTGCCACCCTCCGTCGAGCCGAGGATGAGATTCACCTTGGCGGCGGCCGTCTTGAGTGTTCCCTCACCCCCGGGATTCCCGCCGCCGCTTAAAGAGACCACGCCGATATCGATATCGATCGGTGTCAGCTTCTTTTCCGCGGCCGAGCGGAGGAGGATGCCGTGATTCGTTCCCGGGTTGTCGAGCCAGTATTGGACGAGGGAAGTGATATCGAGCCGCGCCCGGCCGCCGGCGTCGCGGACCACCGTGGAAGCGATCGAAGTCGTGTCGAATTAACCGCCCGCGAGGTTCCACAGCTTCCCCTTTTCCCTCTCGTTCCAGGTAACCCCACCCGTGTCGCTCGAACCCTCGACCCACTCGGAAGCGAGCCGGTGCGCGAGGAGCACGATCGAGTCGCCGGCCGCGCCTTTGAAATCTCGAACGTAAAGAGAAAGCTCGGCGGAGAGGAGAACGGTTCCGGGAAGAACCGCCGGTGTATCGAAACCGATCAGGCTGCGCCGGTACTTTCCCTTGATTCCCACCACGAGGCTGTCGGCGGAACCGTATGGCGTATCGGGGAATTTCTCGGAAATCCAGCTGTCTCGTCCCTGCGTCGAATCGAGGGACCACACGACGGTTACCGGGTCGGCGGAGCAGAGTCCGGCGGCAAGGAGGAGCCAAACGAAGGAATGGCGAAGACGTTCAGGCACGAAGAGTCCCTTCGAGGGCGGATTCCGATCCCGGTGTTCCATCTCTACTGAAATTCGACTCATCCGGACAAATCTTGATATGCGGCGCCGCCGTCGGGTGTGCAGATTGCGACCGGAGTGCGCATAAATGAGGCACTCCGCGGAAGTCGGTGCGAGACCGGTTTTTCAATTCGTTGAATGGAAACAGGTTACAGTGTTCCGCCCCGACGCCGACGCCGTGTCCGTTCTCCCGGTATCCACTGTCTGCAGGAGTCGTGCCGAAGGAGGGATCAGAAGTAACCGAGCGCCTCGAGCCGTTTCTTTTCGGATTCTCCGAGATCGATCGTCTCGCGGGAAGCTCCCCCCGGATCTTTCCAGATCATCACTTCGCCCGGGCGGGGCGCGGCGTTTCCGGCGGGGCGCTCGAGCGTCGGCCCGTTCACCGCGGCGGGATCGATGCCGAAGGACGGTTTCGGAGGATGGGCGCCGTTCGGGCCGATCCGGATCCGGTCCGCGTTCTCCTCGCCGTCGACGCGGATCGAGAACGTGACGGCGCAGCCGGGCGGCTCGCAGGTGAAGGCGATCCCCCCCGCTTCGGCGGAAAGAGCGGTGAAAAAGATCATCGTGTCGGTCGCCCGGACGAGGCGCACCGACCGGCCGCCGACGGGAACGACGTCGACGAGCATCCCGTCGGCCTTCACCGTTCCCTCCACGGCGATCGTATCGCCCGGCGTTCCCGCCCAGGAGATCATCCAGGCGCCCGGAGGACGTTCTTCCCCGATCTTTTCGGCGAGGGAGTCCGACTCGGCGGGGAAGTCGCCGGCGCGATCGGTTGTTTCGGCCCGATCCTCCAACGGGCGGTAGAGCGCCGCGCCGCCCCCGCTCCAGATGTATTTCGACCCGCCCCGGAGGGCGGCCCTCCCGTACCGTGCCTCCCGCGTGGTGCCCGCGAAGAGCACACGGCCGCCGTCCCCCCCGCCCCGGACGGAGTCGTAGAGCGAACGCCCGCGCGCCCCGGGCTCGGCGGCGATGTCCGCCCTCTGGAGAAGGGAGGGAAGGATGTCGATGACGCTTACCGGTTCGCCGATCCTCACGCCCCGTCCGACACGCGATCGGTCACGCAGAATCATCGGTACATGAAGCACTTCGTCGTAAAACGTGAATGCGTGACCCATGGAACGGTGATCCTGGAACTCTTCGCCGTGGTCCGCCGTGATGATCACCACCGAACGGTCGGGTGGCGCCACATCGTCGAACACCGCGAGCAACGTGTCGATCCACGCGTCGACGTAACGGATCTCACCGTCGTAGAGTCCCTCCAGATATGAAAGTTCTCGCGGGGCGAGAAGCGAATCGGGGGAAAGATAGCGGCGGATCGTCTCGTACGACCCATCGATACTGGATAGCGTTTCACCTGTGAATCGATATTTCCATCCTTCTGGAGCGCCGTATTCCCAGTGGGGATCGAAGAAGTGGACCATCAGGAAGAACGGCTTCGCCGGGTCGGCCGACCGGAGGATCTCCACCGCCTTTCCGGCGACTTGCGCCGCCACCGGTTCCCGTCCGGCGTCGAAACGGTAATCCTTCGTGATGCCGAACTCCTCGAACCGGTCGAAACCGTCGTCGAATCGGTAGAGACTCGATGTGTAGATATGGCTCACCACGGCGGCGGTGGCGTATCCGTTCCCGCGCAGGATCTCGGCGAGCGTCCGGACGCCGGCGTCGAGGGGGAAGCGGTCGTTCGATGCGCCGTGTTCCCACGGGTAGAGGGATGTGACGATCGAGCCGAAGGCGGGGAGCGTCCAGGGCGCGGTGGTGTACGCCCGTTCGAAGAGCACTCCCTCGCGGGCGAGGGAGTCGAGCCGCGGCGTGGTCGGGCGGCTGTAGCCGTAGCACGAGGCGTGGTCGGCCCGAAAGGTGTCGACTACCACGAGAAGGATGTCGGGCCGCTCATTTCGCCCGCATCCCGAGCCGCACAGCGACGCCGCAAGCAGTGCCGAGGCGGCGAGGCCGCGGGCGATCACCCGTCTGAGGCGTACCGGTTCCATCACCGGAATATAGCATGAATCGTCTGGCCGGTGAGGCGAGCGCCTGTATACTGTTCCCATGGATCACGACGGAAAGAAGAAGCCGGCTCGTCCCGGAGAGGTGCCGATCGACCGTTTCCGAGAGGCGGGATACCGCGCCGTCGACTGGATCGGCGATTACCTCGAGAAGACGAGGGAGTATGCGGTCCTTCCCGACTGCGCCGAGGGGGACCTTCTCGCCCGTCTTCCCGAGGAGATGCCCGAGGAGGGAGAGTCTTTCGAGGCGATCGAGAAGGACTTCCGGGAGCGGATCGTTCCGGCGGTGACCCACTGGAACCACCCGCGCTTCTTCGCCTACTTCTCCATCACCGGTTCCGCCCCGGGTATCCTCGGGGAACTGTACTCGGCGGCGCTTAACACGAACGGCATGAAATGGGCCTCCTGCCCCGCGTCGGTGGAACTGGAGAAGAGGGTCCTCCAATGGCTCGCGAGGGCCGTCGGGCTTCCCGGCGATTTCAGCGGGATCGTCGTCGATCTCGCCTCCACCGCGACACTCCTCTCCCTCGCCGTGGCCCGCGAAAGGGCGTGTGGTTTCCGCAGCCGGAAGGAAGGTTTCGACGCGAAGCGTGAGAAACTTGTGTTATACACTTCAAGAGAATCCCACGTATCGGTGGAGAAGGCGGCCATCGTGCTCGGCCTCGGTCTCGACGCGGTGCATGCCGTCGATACGGATGACGAGTACCGCCTCGATCCGGCGGCGCTCTCTGCGGCGATCGACGCCGACCGCGCGGCGGGGCGGAAACCGTTCGCCGTCGTCGCCACCCTCGGCACCACGGTGACCACCAGTGTCGATCCCGCCGGGGCGATCGCCGATATCGCCCGGCGGGAGCAGCTCTGGTTCCACGTCGACGCGGCGTACGCGGGGCCGGCGGCGATGCTTCCAGAAAAGCGTCTCCTCTTCGACGGTTGGGAGCGGGCCGATTCGATCGTGTTCAATCCCCACAAATGGCTCTTCGTTCCGATCGACGCGAGCGCCCTTTTCTTCCGCGATCCCCGCGCCTGGCGCCACGCCTTCTCCGTGGTGCCCGATTATCTCGCCTCCGACGGAGACGCCGACGATCCGATGGACTACGGGTTCCAGCTCGGGCGGCGGTTCCGGGCGCTCAAGCTCTGGTTCGTTCTCCGTACGTACGGGAGGCGGGGACTCGTCGCGAACATCCGGCACCATATCGCCCTGGCGGCCGACCTCGCAGGCAGGATCGACCGTTCGGCGCGATGGGAGAGAGTGGCGCCCGTCCACTTTTCCACCGTCTGTTTCCGCTTCACCGGGGGAGGGGAGGGCGAATCATCCGATCGGGCGAACCGGGAGATTTTCGACCGGCTCAACCGGAGCGGTATCGCTCACATCTCCCGGGCGGTGGTGGGGGGGCGATTCGTTCTCCGCCTCACTTTCGGTAACCTGAAGACCACCGGCGCGGACGTCGACGAGGTGTGGCGGGCGCTCGAGGAGATGGCGGGACGATCTTGACCGGGAGTGCGCTCCTTGGTAACGTAACGCGCTTCTACCCGATGTACGCGGAGGGAATGGCGGGGGTGTCCGGCAAGAGACGATACGGGATCCTGGCGACCGCGCTGGTGTGGACGGCGCTCATGGTGACCGGGTCATCGATCCGGTCGATCCCGCCCGAAGTGGCCCCCCTCTTCGCTTTCGACAAGGTGCTCCACTTCCTGGCGTACGCCGGTTTTTCCTGGCTCTGGGGAGCGGTGCTCCGCGCGTTCCGTCCGGAGATCCTTCCCCCGCGGCGGTGGTACTTGATCGTGCTGCTCGGCGCACTTTGGGGGGCGCTCGACGAGACGTACCAGGGCTTTTTCGGCCGCACCCGGGATCCCTTCGACTGGTGCGCCGACGTGATCGGCGTCTCCTTCGCCCAGGCGGTCCAGGAGATCCGCGCCAGGCTGAAGAAAGGGGGCTGATGTGGAACGGTTCAGGGAAGTGCGCGGCACGAAAGACCTGCGCCCGGGCGAGATCGAGCGATGGCACTACCTCGAGAAGATCGTGCGCACCGTGATGGACCGCTACGGCTACCTCGAGATCCGGACACCGATGTTCGAGTCGACGGAGCTGTTCAGTCGCTCGATCGGCTCGGACACCGATATCGTTCAGAAGGAGATGTACACCTTCCCCGACCGCAAGGGGAGGAGCCTCACCCTTCGGCCGGAGGGGACGGCGTCGGTGGCGCGGTCGTATCTCCAGCACAATATGGGACGGGGAAAAGCGGTGACGAAGCTCTACTACATGGGGCCGATGTTCCGCTACGAAAGGCCGCAGAAGGGACGGTTCCGCCAGTTCCACCAGTTCGGTACCGAGGCGATCGGATCGCCCGCGGCCTGGTACGACACGGAGACGATCTCCGTATTCTACGAGATTCTCGACGCCGCCGGTCTCGGACCGCTCACGGTGAGGCTCGGTTCGGTGGGTGATCCCGGGTGCAGGCCCGCGTACACTTCCCTCCTGAAGGAATATCTCCGTGCGCGGAGCGATGAGCTTTGCGGGAACTGCAAGGAGAGAATGGAGAAGAACCCCCTTCGGGTGCTCGACTGCAAGAACCGGTCGTGCGGCGGAGCGATCGAAAGCGCGCCTTCCCTCCTCGATCATCTGTGCGAGCCGTGCACGGCCCATCTCGGGGAGGTCCGCTCGACGCTCGAGAAAGGGGGCATTCCTTTCGAGCTCGACCGGTCGCTCGTCCGCGGGCTCGATTATTACTCGCGCACGGTGTTCGAGATCCACCACGATGAACTGGGGGCCCAAAGTGCTCTGGGAGGGGGAGGCCGCTACGACGGTCTCCTCGAGGATCTCGGCGGGCCGCCGACGCCGGGGGTCGGCTTCTCCGCCGGCATGGAGAGGATCATCACCGTGGCGGAGTCTCTCGAAATCGAATGGGACGGGGGGGACGAGCCGATGATCTATGTCGCTCCCGTGGAGGAAACGGCCGCAGGCGATGTTTTTCCCCTCGTCCGCCGTCTCCGCCGGAGATGGAAAACGGAGGGTGTGCGCGAAGTGCGCAACCTCAAGACGGTGCTCAAGAGGGCGAGCCGCGCGGGTGCGGGAATCGTTCTTCTTCTCGGAGCAGGCGGTGCTTTGACGGTGAAGAGAATGGACACGGGGGACGAGACCGGCGTGTCGGTCGACCACCTGGAGGAGGAGGTCGAAGACCTCCGGAAGGCGATCGCCGCACGGCGATCGGAGGAGAGGGATTCGTGATGGAGAGGAGTCGGACGCACACGTGCGGAGAACTTCGAAAGGAGCACGCCGGCGAGGCGGCGGTGCTCATGGGATGGGTACACCGCGTGCGCGACCAGGGAGGGATCGTCTTTATCGATCTGAGAGATCGCTACGGGACGACGCAGGTCGTCGTCGAACCGGGCGGGCCCGTTTCCCTCGACGTGGCGCGGGAGTTCAAGAGAGAGTACGTGGCCGAGGTGCGCGGCACGGTGCGCCTGCGGCCGGAGGAGATGGCGAACCGGAATCTTCAGACCGGCGAGGTGGAACTCGTGGCGGAGGAACTCGTCCTGCTGAACCGGTGCGTCACGCCGCCGTTCGTGGTGGAAGACGACACCGACGCAAGCGAGGAGATCCGCCTCCAGTACCGCTTTCTCGATCTGCGGCGGCCGAAGATGCAAAAGCTGATCGAGTTGCGGCACCACGCCGCCGGCGTCGTGCGCCGCTACCTTTCGGACAAGGGGTTTCTTGAAATCGAAACGCCCCTCCTCGTGCGGAACTCGCCCGAGGGGGCGCGCGATTTCCTCGTCCCGAGCCGTCTTTCCAAAGGAAAGTTCTACTCCCTTCCCCAGTCGCCGCAGATCTACAAACAGATCCTCATGGTGTCCGGGTGCGACCGCTATTTTCAGATCGCGAAATGTCTTCGCGACGAGGATCTTCGCGCAGACCGCCAGCCGGAGTTCTCCCAGATCGACATCGAGCTTTCGTTCACCACCGAAGGGGAAGTGTTCGACATCATGGACGGTCTCCTCGCGGCGATCTGGAAAGAAGCGGGGGGGGGCGATATTTCGACGCCCATCCCGGTGATCTCCCACGCCGAGGCGATGGCGAAATACGGCAGCGACAAGCCCGATATCCGTTTCGGAATGGAAATTCAGGATATAAGTGAATTGGCGGCCCGATCCGAGTTCCGTGCATTCCGCGCGGTGATCGAGGGGGGCGGGACGGTTCGTGCGATCGCCGCGCCGGGGGGCGCCTCCCTTTCACGCAGGGAGATCGACGGTCTCGAGGAGACGGCGAAGCGGGCCGGAGCGAAGGGGCTCGCGTGGTGCCGCGTATCGGAGGGGAAGCTCGACGGGGGCGTGGGGCGCTTCTTCGATCACGAAGCGCTGACCGCCGCGGCGGGCGCCTCTACAGGAGACCTGGTGGTCATGGTGGCGGCCGACGAGAAGACCGCCCTCTCGTCGCTCGGTCAGGTGCGGCTCGCCCTCGGCGGGCGGCTCGCCCCGCCGTCGGCGGGAGATTTCCGCTTCCTATGGGTCAACCGCTTTCCCCTCTTCGAGTGGGATGACGAAGGAGAACGGTGGGAGCCGGCGCACCATATGTTCACCTTGCCTTACGATGATGAGATCGAGTTTCTCGAAACGGATCCCGGGAGAGTGCATGCCCGGCTCTATGACATGACGCTCAACGGCGTGGAGATCGCGTCCGGTTCGATCCGCTGCCACGACCCCGAACTGCAGCGGCGGATCATGTCGGTGGTGGGAATCCGCGGCGAGGAGGCCGACAGGCGATTCGGCTTCCTTCTGAACGCACTTAGCTACGGGGCGCCCCCGCACGGCGGGATCGCCTTCGGATGGGACAGGCTGATCACCCTTCTCGCCGGCGGCGACTCGATCCGCGATGTGATCCCTTTCCCGAAAACGACGAGCGGCCTCTCACCGATGGACGGCAGCCCCTCCGACGTCGAAGAGGAGCTTCTCGCCGATCTCGGCCTTCGTCTCCTGCCGCGAAAAGAGGATTGATCCGGGGCATAACGGCGATCGACCGCCGGTCCCGCCGGGGGCGCGCCTTATCGGATGAGAATCATCTTTTTCGTGAAGTTTCCGCTTTCGCTTCGCAGCCGGGAGAAGTAGAGGCCGCTTCCCACCTCGGTGCCGGCGTCGTCGCGTCCGTCCCACAGCACCTGATGGGTTCCGCCCGGCATCGATCCCGAAAAGAGCGATCGCACCCGCCTTCCGGATGCGTCAAAGACGTCGAGATCGACCTTCCCCGCCGACGATAGATCGAAGAAGATCATGGTCGTCGGGTTGAACGGATTCGGGCGATTTCCGATTAGGCGGCTTCGTGCCGGCGCGACATCTTCGGCCGCGGCGACCGCCACGTTCGTCACCGCCGGTTCGATGATCTCGAAGTCGTCGAGGCCCGACTCGACCGATGTATCGGCGTTCCTGTCGGTGATCGAGATCTTCACGCGGAACTGGGACGTGAGAGAAACGTAGTCGAGAACGCGGAATTCGAACCGGTGCCACGGCCTTGCCGGCCAGAGGAGTTGGCTCGTCAGCGAATCGACGGTGACCCAGGTGACGCCGCCGTCCGATGAGACCGACGTGACGCAGGCGTCGCCGTCCACGGCATTCTTGCCGATGTTCACCGAAAAGAATCGCTCGAAGCCGACCACCGGATCGGCGGCGGCGGACAGATCGATCACCGGCGAGAGGAGCGACGTGGTGCCGTCCACTTCGTTGATATCGATCGGGTCGTAGAGCACCCCCTGCTCGGTAAGGTAGCAAAGCGTTCCGCCCGGCGAATGATCCTTCGTCGGCACGAGGAAGCCGATTTCCCTGCCGATCGGCTCGGCGCGCTCCCACACGCCGTCGGTGGCGTCATCGCCGGGGGCGCCGACCGTCCATCCCTTGTCGGTCTCGAAATCGTCGCTGAAGATCGACGCGGTAAGATAGAAGTCGACCGTCGACGGTGTTCCCGCGGAAACCACCGCTCCGAGGAGCGAGGGGTTTCGACCGAGGAGTGTCGCCTCGATCTCCCACGTTCCTTCCGGCACGGCGGCGATCGTGTACGCACCGGCCGCGTCGGTGGTATCCGAGTACTCCAGCGGATCGATCGCCGGATCGACTCCGGTGAGGGCGACGAACGCGCCGGCGAGAGGGGTGCCGCCGTCGGTGCGGACGATCCCGGCGATCGAGCCCTTCGGAGCAACAGTCATCGAAACGCTGACCGTCGTGTCGAGGCCGGTCACGATATTCATCGGCAGGGTCACCGGGAGGAAGCCGTATCGATCGATGAGCACCTGGTTGCTCCCAGGCGCCGTGTGGATCGAAAACGAGCCGTCCGAAATAGAGGTCTGGTCGAATGTTCCCGCCTGCAGCGTGATTCTGGCGTCCGGTACGGGGGAAAGGTCGGCGGCGGAGACGATCGTGCCCGTCACGTTTCCGTACGTCGGGTCATGACGCACGACGAACAGCCCGTTCCCGATGTCGCTCGCGTAGATCGCCCCCGAGAGGGTGTAGGGAAAGACGCCCCAGCATCCCTTGAACCCCGTGCCGGCGGCGAGATAGGTGTCGTAATAGCCGGTCTCCTGCGGTGATGTCGGATCGGTGATGTCCAGTAGGCGAACCCCTTCGGTGTAGTAGGAAATCACGGCGGAGTTGCCGTTCACCATGGCGTTGTGGATGATCGAGCCGGACGGTCCCGCGCCGTAGCTCGCCACCTGGGTGATCGAGGAGAGATTGCCGATGTCCCAGATTCTCAGGTGGCCGTCGGCCAACTCGTCGGTGCTCAGAAGGTGGGCGCCGCTCTCGGTCGGCCAGACGTTGTGGGTGAAAGCGCCCGAGTAACCTGTGGCGGAAAGGAGTGTCGGCGACGCGGCGCTTGCGACGTCGTAGATACGGAACTCGCCCTGGTAGATCGCGCCGCCGTAGAAGATGTTGTTTCGCACCATGCAGTCGTGAAAATAGGGACTCGAAATGAGACCGATTTCCACCGGTGCGGTCGGGTTTGTCAGATCGAGAATGTGGGTGCCGCTTCCCGTGCCGACGACGTATACCCGGGCGGCGACCGTATCGATGAACAGGTTGTGGGCGGTGGAGAAGGTGCTCTTGTAAGTCGCCGCGAGCACGGGAGCATCCGGATTCGACAGGTCGATGATCTGCATTCCCGACCCGGCGCCGCCCCCCTCGGTGGTGACGTACGCGTAAGTGGAATACGTCTTCAGATCACGCCAATCCGACTTCGGTCCCCCGATGAATCCCTTCAGCAACGGCGTTTCCGGAACGGTGACATTGTAGACCGCCGTGCCGTAGTCGGTGCCGATGAGAGCGTATTCCCTCCCGTCCGGCGCATTGTATCCCCAGATGTCCGCGTAGCCGATGAATTCGTCCACCTGACTGAGCAGTTCCATGTTGTGAAGTCGGGAGGCGTCGGCAAGCGGTGCGGCGGCCAGAAGCGCCGCGATCATGGCGACCAGGAGGTTTCTGCGCATCGATTCCCTTTCCCTGTTGGGGGGCGCTGTTTCAAGACGGTTGAATCGAACCGAGAATCAGGTGTGAGCCGGCGGAGGAGCGCAATTCGACCACACGAACAAGTTGATATTACCAGATTCCGGAAGGGAGGGCAACCGTCACCGTACGAACAGCCTGGTGGCGAACGATCGGTTCAGTCCCGCCGCCGCGGAGGCGCCGCGGCGTATTTCGCGATCGTGCCGAGAATCTTGTATCCCGCAAGGAGGGTTCCCTTCACCGTGCCGCTGATCTTCGACTTTCCGATCCGTTTCCTGTAGGTGGCGGGCACTTCGATCACTTTCATGCCGTGTCGGTACGCCTTCACTTGCATCTCCACCGTCCAGCCGTAGTCTCGATCCTCCATGCAGATGATCTCCAGGGAATCGCGCCTCATGGCGCGGAACGGTCCGAGATCGGTGGCGTTCTCTTTCCAGATCAGCCGGATCAGGAACGCGGCGAGACGGTTTCCGAAGCGCTGCTGTGCGGTGAGCGCTCCCGGTTCCGCCCGGCCGAGAACACGCGATCCGATCACCAAGTCGGCGCCGCCGGCGATCCCGTCGAGAAGGTCGATCGCCTCCGCCGCCACGTCCGACCGGTCGGCGTCGGCGAAGAGCACCACGTCGACCTCGTCGAGCGTTGCGATGCCGGCGAGGCATGCCGAACCGTAGCCGCGCCGTTCCTCGCGCACGACCCGGGCGCCCGCGCGAACGGCCACATCGCCCGTCCCGTCGGTGGAACCGTTGTCGCACACCACCAGATCGTCGATCATCTTCTCGCCGCGTTCCCCCGCGAGGCCGAGCAGATCGGACACTACGAGACCTACCGACGGCGCCTCGTTGAACGCGGGGATGACGCACCCGACCCGCAAACCTTCATACATTATACGTTTCGCCGCCTCCGCCTCCGTCCGATCGTTCCGTGGCGTCGCCGACGATACGCACGCCCGCATCGCCGCGGAGCAGGTCCCACACGATGAAGAAGAGTACCGGCAAGATCGCCGCCGTTTGGAGATACGGATTCTCCACCCAACCCGTCCCGATACGTTCGGCGATAAGAATTTCGTATGTAAATGGGATGGTGACGGTCCAAACGAGGAACGCCCGGACGTAGCGCACGGCGAGGAAGGGGAGAAGCCAGGTGAGATACCAAGGGTGGATCGTCGGCTGGATCAGCAGGAATGCACCGAGCGTCCAGACGGCGATCCCCGCCGGGGCCGCGCCGAGAAGCACGGCCGTGATTCCCCCGCCGACCACAAGCGTGACGGCGATGAGACGGCCCATCCGTTTCTCCTCCACCGAGCCGGCGTGGAGGAGCCTATCCCACCGCCGCTCCATCAGTCTTCCGGGAAGCGCCCCCCAGGAATCGACGTGAAGCGCTCTGTGGAGCACGCCGTTGAACTCCCACTCCGCCTGGTAGAGCCGGAGCGATTCGAAGGCGGTACGTCCGGCGGCGGCGTACGGAAGGGCGAGGAGAATCGCCACTACGACGGCGGCACTCACTCGGGTGAGTCGGCCGCGGAGCGCGAGGAAGGCGATCCCCACCGGGGCGACGATCAGCTTAGTCAAGAACGCGGCGGCGAAGAACACTCCCGACAGGATGCGCCGGTGGAAAAGGATGCACCCGGCGGCGGCGGCGGCGAGGCCGACGCCTGCGGCGTCCACATGACCCGATCCGTAGAACTCCACCACCGCCAGCGGAGACCATGCGTAGATGAGGAACGCGGGGCCGCGCCGGCGCGCATAGAGCGCCGCGGCGAGAATCGCCCCGCCCGCCATCTCCACGAGAAGGAGGGTGAGCTTCCAGGCGACCATCGGTCCCCTCTCCTGGAGACCGGGAAGGGTGGCGGCGGCCGCCGCCAGGCGGGAGAGGAGTTGCGCCGTCGGCGGATAGATTGTCTTAAGCTCGGCGTGATTGATCCGGGGCCAGACGGCGTCGTCCCTCAGCGGAGCGAGACGCTCGTCGGTGGGGGCGAAACGGTACGGGTTGATCCCCGCTTCCTGCACGCGACCGTCCCAGATGTTGCGATACGCGTCGTCCGACAGGGACGGGGCGAGGGGGATCACCGTGAGACGGAAGATGAGGGCCACGACGAAAATCGCCGTCATCTGCGCCATTGAAAGCCTCGTCCCTCGCTTGAGCACGTGATGGGAGACGAAGAAGTGGATCCCCCCGCCGATAATGAGGATCCACATCCAGCGGAGCACGTCGAGGGCGGGAGAAAGTTCCACGTAACCGCAAAGGAGGAGGCATTCGATCGCCGTCGCGCCGATCCAGATCAGGATATAACTGCCCAATACGGATCCCCCCGGGAGGAAACGGCGCCGGAAACCGCTCTATTCTCCGCCATGTCGCCCCGGGGATCAACCGAAACCACCGCCGTCGCTCCCGCGCGGGACACCCGACCACCGACGGAGTTCCTTGAACCGCACAGACCGTTTCTCTACTATTCACCCCGGGATCGTAAGAAGCGGGCGCCATGATGCACCAACGAGGGGCGTCTTTGGAGCAAAAGAATGGCAGGCTGGTCGGACATCGTTATCACGTTCTATGTGATCGCCATGGCGTTCCTCGCGCTCTTCGGCGTGCATCGCTATTCCCTCCTCTATCTCTATCTCCGCAATCGTATTCCCCATCCCGAGCTTCCCCCGCAGGTGGACGGTCTGCCGAAGGTCACGGTTCAGCTTCCTATTTATAATGAAAGGTATGTGATCGACCGGCTCCTCGACTCGGTGGTGGCGATCGATTACCCTCGCTCCCTATTCGAAGTGCAGGTTCTCGACGACTCCACCGACGATACGAGCGACATGGTGGCGGTGAAGGTGGAGTCTCTCCGCGCGGCGGGCCACGATATCGTGCAGATCCGCCGGAGCGATCGTACCGGCTTCAAGGCGGGGGCGCTGCAGAACGGACTCGAGAAGGCGAAGGGGGAGCTGGTGGCGGTATTCGACGCCGACTTCACCCCCGATCCGCTCTTCCTCCGCCGCGTGGTGCCTCACTTCCAGGACGAGTCGGTCGGCATGGTGCAGACGCGGTGGGATCACCTGAACCGGGATTACTCCCTCCTTACCCGGATCCAGTCGATCCTCCTCGACGGCCATTTCGTGGTGGAGCATATCGCCCGAAGCCGTACGGGGCGTTTCTTCAACTTCAACGGCACCGCGGGAATCTGGAGGAAAAGCTGTATCGAGTCGGCGGGAGGGTGGCACTTCGATACGCTGACCGAAGACCTCGACCTGAGTTACCGCGCCCAGCTGAAGAAGTGGCACTTCGTCTATCTCGACGGCGTCACGTCGCCCGCGGAGCTTCCCGTGGAGATGAACGCCTTCAAGAGCCAGCAGCACCGGTGGGCGAAAGGGTCGATCCAGACCGCTCTCAAACTGCTCCCCGAAATCTGGAGGAGCGCCGTGCCGCTGAAGGTGAAGGTCGAGGCGACGGCGCACCTGAGTTCCAACCTGGCGTACGCGGTGATGATCATCCCGGTGTTTCTCATCTTTCCGGTGCTCATACTGCAGGCGTCGAACGAAATCTATCGTGCCGTCTTCTTCTATTCCGTCGTCTTCTTCGCTTCCACGCTGTCGGTAACGCTCTTCTACCTGGCGGCGGAGAAGCGTGCCACCGGTTCGGCGCGCGCGGCGCTGAAATACCTGCCCGGTCTGATGTCGCTCGGCATCGGCATGACGCTGAACAACGCGCGCGCCGTGTTCGAGGCGCTCGCCCGCAAGAGCACGCCCTTCCTGAGAACGCCGAAATACAATGTCGTCGGCCGGAAGGATCTGTGGAAGAAGAAGATCTACAAGGCCCGCTGGTCGACGCTCTCCTTGATCGAGATGGTTCTTGCGGTATATTTTTTCGTATCGGTATTCTATGCCCTCACGGCCGGCCTCTATCTCGCCGTTCCGATTCTGCTTCTTTTCCTCTTCGGGTTCCTCTATGTGGGGGTACTCTCGATGCTCCACCGCGCCTGATACATCACATGATCAGGTATTTCGCGAGGCGGTGAACGCCGCGGCAGCCGCCGCGAGATAGCAGGCGGCGGCGACGATCATGAGCACGGCGAAACCGATTTTCACCGCCAGGAAGAGCCCGCCGATACTGCCGAGCACCGACGCCGAGCCGTTGATCCCCCACGCCCACGGCACGAAATCGCCCGACCGCCCTTCGAGGAGGCGGATTCCGCTCGGGAAGGGGATGCCCATGCAGAAGCCGAGCGGAGCGACGAGGAGCGCGACCAGGGCGAAGCGGCCTGCCGCGGGGGCGTGAAGGAGGACGGGGGCGACGGCGGGAATGAAAAGGACGAAGAGAACGGCGTAGACGAACACCGCCGCGCCGGCGATGGCGATCGCCCTCGCCGGTGTGGGCGCGAGACGATCGGAGGCGAGCGAGCCGATGCCGGACGATACGAGGAGAATGCTCAATATGGCGGCGAATGAATACGAGGGGTGGCCGAGATAAAGGACGAACTTCTGCAGCAGGTTCATTTCGATGGCGATGTAGCCGAAACCGATCGACGCGAAAAGGAGGATCAGCGGCCCCGATCCGGACACGCCGATGCCGCGCCGGCGGATGAGAAGAAGGGGGGCGGCGATGAGAAGCGCCGTGAAGGCGAGCAGGAGGGTGAGGCGGCGGAAGAACTTTCCCCCCACCATGGTGGGAAGGAAGAAGAAGGGGGCGTCGTCGGTGGCGAAACGGAAACCGGCGAGGAACCTACCCGCGAACTTTTCGTCGCTCAGCGCGCCGGGCCAGTTCTCGATGAGGTGGGAGTACGCGTTTCGCATCGAACCGCTCCCGTCGTAGAGAACTCCCTGTCGCTCGAAAAACGGCTTGCTGTAGTACATCGCCCACGGGATGCCCGGAAGATGGGTCCCCCACAACCGGTGACCGATCGGGAAGAGGAGTCCCACGAGGGGCTGATCGAACCGCGACGTGATCTCCTTCACTTCCGCGGTGGTGAAGGGCGACTTCTTTACTAGTATATTATTATAGCCGCCGCTCATGGTGACGAGAATCTGCGCCGCCGGATCGACCGCGCCTTCCTCGTCGAGCAGCTTGAGCGACATGGCGAGCGCCCTTAATGCCCAGTTGGAGAAATCCGGGTAAGTGAGTGAAAGGATGCCGTCCGGTTTCAGGTGGTCGTAGTAGTCGTGGAACGCCTCCATCGTATAGAGGTAGTTCTCCGACAGATTCTGGATCGCACCCACCGAGCCGAGGAGGTACGTGTCGACGCCGGTGAGCTGGATCACGTCGTACCGTTCGCCGGTGCGGCGGACGAAGTGGCGGCCCTCGTCGTGAACGAGGCGCACCTCGGGCCGGTTGTAGAGGCCGCCGACAAACCGGTCGAAATCCTCCTTCACCAACCGGATGCTCGTCTTGTTCATCTCCACGGCGCTCACGCGCTTTGGACGGAAATGGGCCGCCACCGCCACGTCGGGACCGCCGCCGAGGCCGATGATCAGGATGTCGGCGTCTTTCTTCGTCCAATAGGCGATGCCGAGGAGGGTTCGTTCCGGAAAAACGAGATCCTCGTACGGCTTATCGAAACCGAGGAGGATCGACGGCGCGTCGCCGTCCTGGGTGAGCAGCTTGTAACGAGCCCGGTCGGGTAGACGGATCTCCTCCCCTTCCACCGAGGTGATGTCGATGCGCGCCACCGGATCCCACTTCTGGTAGTCGAGGCGCACCTTCTCTCCCTGGTAGTCGCGCAGCAGCGTGAGCATCTGCGGAACGCACGGGACGATCGGGCTCGGACCGCGCCAGAGAAACGCCAGAAGCGCGGTGAAGACAATCGATGCGACCGGGAGGATCCAATCGGAGCGGGACGGTTTTCCCCGGAGGAAAAGGAACGATCCGGCGGCACTCGCCGCGGCGAGGAGGAGAATCCCCTTTTCCACCCCCGCTCCCGCCATCAGGAAGAGGAAGAGGAAGCAGCCGATGCCCGATCCGAGAAGATCGAAGAAGTAGAGGGTTCCGATCTTTTCGCGCCGCGTCATGCAAAGGAGGGAGATCAGGACGCTGGCGAGGAAGAACGGGATCACGCACGCCAGCGACGCGGCGGAGTAGATTGCGTAATAGGCGACGGTGCTTCTCTCGGCCGCCGGGCCGAGGGGAAGAATCCGGAAGAGGAGCACCGGGAGCACTCCCGCCGCGCCGATCCCGGTCATGAGAAGCGGGAAGAGGCGCTCCGCCGACGGTCCGATCTTCTCGCGCGCCGCCGCGACGAGTGCCCCGCCGGCGCCGAAGCCGAGCATGCCGATGCCGATCACCCAGTATGCTTCGTAGTTGTTGAACAGGAGCGAAATGAATCGGGTGAAGAGGAGTTCGAGGGAAAGGGTGATGGCGGTGGCGGCCATCAGGGCGAAGTTCATTCTTCTGAAGCCGCTCTTCGCGGTGCCGTGCACCAATCGGTTTCCTCCGTGACCGGTTCTCCCCGTGGGTTCGTCCGCCGGCGAGCGGACGAAGAAGTTCATTGTAGAGGGCGTGGGAGCCGGCGGCAAGGGAGATGGGAGGAGGGGGCGGGCGGATGGTGCGCCCACTCCCCTGCGGCGGCGACCACCCGCCGGGAGGCCGCTGCGGTCACTCCCTTTCGGGAGCGACCTCGCTTCTCCGCTCGGCCGGCCCATCGCGGCTCCTGGCGGACCCGGGGCGGGCCCACCCTGAACCGTGACAGGGCCCGCCGGCCTTGCTGCGAAGCCTCCCGGACGGGTGGTCGCCGCGGCGGGGGAGTGGCGCGTTGGGGGGGGAGGAGAAGAAGAAAGAGTATAGGTGGGAGAGCAGAACCTCTACGTGCGGGCCAAAGAGCTGGTGGGCGACCGCGATCCCCGCTCTCATGAGTTCTCGATTCAGATGAGAGCGATGGATGCGGATAAAAGCGGGGTGGGAGTCGGTCTGCCGGTGCTGATCGCGTTGGTCGGTGCGCTTCTGGAGCGAAACACGCGGGGGGGCACCATCATTGTCGGTTCCCTCAACCTCGGGGGTACGGTACGACCTCTGGACGAAGCTCAACATCGAGTTCTATGGCGATTCGGCGGACGCGGTCTTCAAGGCGCTGATCGAATGAGAAGGGGGGGCGAGTGATCTACCTCTTCGATACGAGTGGAGTGAACCGCCTTTACGATGACCCTGATGGAACGGCCTTGATCACGGCCTTGAAGGCGACAAATCAGATCTGGGTATCATCACTCAACATCGTGGAGGCTGGATGCACCGCGGACGAGGAACGTCGGAATTCTCTTCTCTGTCTGCTGAAGAAGATGACCGGTGACGGCAGCCCACTGGAAGTTCCGACACTCCTGATTCGGCGGTACATTTCAGCATACTTCCAGCGCACTCCGTCCGCGAACTGCTCTGTCGGAGAAGAAACGGATTCCCTGTGGCAGATTCTCAATGCTCCGGACTCGGTCGATGAAGATCAACGCCGGCAACTCTACGCTTGGCATCAGGAACTCGAAAAAGAATTCTCCCTGACCCATAAGAATGCCCGGCCGCATTTTCAGAGCTACTTTCGGGGTGAATGTTCTCGGCCGTCGCGTGCGGCTGATCTGATTCGCGTATACATGGCGGATGAAATGCTAAAACATGATGTTGTAAATCGAATCTATCGCCGCGGGGTCGGAGAGGACTTACCCAGATCCGAGGTGGCCGATCTCCTCCTGGCTGTGCCGGAACTTGCAGGCTTTCTTCTTGCCTGGGCGTATTCGATCCAGAAGCGCACCGTGGCAATCGAGAACTACGGTCGGAAGAACGCCGGAATCCTCGACCTTTGGTATGCAGTCTACCTGCCCAGAATCGCAAGGTTCGTGACGGATGATTGCGAACAGTACAAGGCGCTCCGTTTCGTCGCCAAGGCCGTGGCACCGGGATGTGAAGTTATTCGATATCACTCTTTCAGGGACCGAACCGTGATTGGCAAGAAGAACAACGCCTGAATCGCCCGAGCCGATCCTGTTCAATGGTCAGGGTTCCTTCCGGCCCGGACGTTATCCTTCTCAGATTACTCTCAGCGATGGGAGTTGATAGGGGAGGGGGGCGGGAGCAGCCCCCCCGCCCCCCTCTTTTCCCTTTCCCTTACGCCTCGCCCGACAGCGCCCGTGGAAAGAGGATGTTGTTCTCGAGGTGGATATGCTCGTGGAGCGCCGTCTCCAGCTCCGCGAGGCCGTGCCAGAGGGCGCGCCACGTGTTGCACGCCTCTTCCGGTACGTTGTAGTCGCCCGTCAGTTGGCGAAGATGCCGGAGGGCGTCGCCCGCCGACTCGTGCTCACGCTCCATCACGGTGATCGGCCCGTGCGCCATGGCGCCCTGCCCGGAAAGGATCATCGGGAAGAGGATCTGCTCTTCTTTCATCATGTGCTTGTCGAGTTCCGCCTTCAGCTGCAGAAACGTCGAATGAACTTCGGAGAACATCTTCGGGTTCTTCTCGCCGTGCACGTCAAGCACTTTCGCCGTCATCTGTTCGAGCCTGGGAAGTTCCGCGGCGAGGGGCTTATGATATGTGTCGATGATATGTTCGATCAGGCGATCGAGCGGCGCGTCGTCGAACCGCTCCGGAGCGGCGGTGCTCCCGGAGATCTCCTTTTCGATCTCGGCGAGAACGGTGTCGACATCCGTCGCACCGCACGCGTCGGCAAGCGGTTTACCCCCGCCGCAGCAGAAGTCGATGCCGTGCCTGTCGAAGACCCGGGTGGCGGCGGGATACTCGGTCGCAATCTTCCCCACCGTCGTGTTTCTGTCGATATTCATTTTCATTTCTCCTTTCCTCGGTATAGCAGGGGATTCATTCCTTCATCGGTGAATGCGATATCGTCCGCGCCCCGCCGGGCGGGGCGAGAAGCGTCGCGAGCGCATCGAGCACGTCGTCGGCGCCGCGGGCGATCGAGCGATGGACCCCCGGCATGCCGATCAGGGCGTGGATCGTGCCGACCACGGGAACGAGGAGTGTTTCCGCATCGATATCGCCGCGGATCTCACCGCCCGCTACACCCTCCTTCAGGGCGGCGAGCATGAATTTCCTCGAGCGTGCGACGATCGTCCTGAGAATCTCGACGCCCTCTTCCGGAATCGCCAGGTACGCCTGCTCCGAGCGGAGGAACCACGCCAGCCCCGGGTCGGCGCCGAGCAGACGCACCCGGTTTTGGGCGAGCGCGAGGAGCCGTTCGAGTGGGGGGAGGTTCGGGTCGGGAAAGGTTCTCGCGATTCTTTCCGCCGCGTGACGCACCGTCTCCAGGAGCATCTCGTCTCGGCTGTGAAAGTGCCGGAAGAGCGCCCCCGACGTGACGCCCACCTCCTTCGCGAGGGCCGTCGTGGTGAGCGCCGCCATCCCCCGGCGGCCGACGATCTTCAGCACCGCCCGGATGATTTCCTCTTTCCGTGTCGCCGTCGGTTTTCTCCGGTTCTCCGTTTTCATGCCTTGAATGTAAGTAACTTCTTACTTACAAGCAAGGAGAAACGGCGGGCGACGATTGACACCCTTTCCCTGATTGCCCTACATTGGACCTGATCGTGGCCGCAGTCCCCGGAACCGGCTCCGGCAGGAGGTGATGCGCCCGGTGAGCGCCAAGGTGGTCAAACGACTCCATCTGGTGGAGGTCGACCCGATCGAAGTGTTCGGTCGAAACGATGTCTTCCTTCGCCATATCCAGGACGCATTCTCCCACGTCCAGATCGTCGGGCGGGGGGCGGATCTCTTCCTCGAGGGGGAGGAGGCCTCGGTCGAGTGCGTGGAGGGCCTTTTCCTCGACATGATCTCCATGGTGAAGTCGGGCCGGACGCTCCAGGAGTCGGACATCCGCTACTTCACCAGCCTCGCCCTCGAGGAGGGGGGAGGGGAGATCTCCCGCCTCTACGATTCGAAGAAGAAATACTTCCATCTGAAGAAGCAGGTGAAGCCGAAGACCCTCGGCCAGGAGCGATACGTCAGCGCCCTCGAGAAGCACGATGTCGTCTTCGCCATCGGTCCGGCCGGAACGGGCAAGACCTACCTCGCTGTGGCGGCCGCCGTGTCGGCGCTTCGGAGGCGACAGGTGAACCGGATCGTGCTCGTCCGCCCCGCCGTCGAGGCGGGGGAGAATCTCGGCTTTTTGCCGGGGGACTTCCAGGAGAAGGTCGATCCGTACCTTCGACCACTCTATGACGCACTGCACGACCTGATGGGCGCCGACCGGATCCAGCGCTCTCTCGACATGGGGATCCTCGAGGTCGCTCCCCTGGCGTACATGCGCGGCCGGACGATGAACGACGCCTTCGTCATCCTCGACGAGGCGCAGAACACCACCATCGGGCAGATGAAGATGTTTCTCACCCGGCTCGGCGCGAATTCGCGGGCGGTGATCACCGGCGACGTGACCCAGGTCGATCTGCCCGATCCTTCCGACTCCGGTCTCGTCCGGATCCAGCCGATACTGCAGGAAGTGCCCGAAATCGGCTTTCTCTACCTGACGCACCGGGATGTGGTGAGGCATCACCTGGTGCAGCAGATCATCCGCGCCTTCGACGACCACGCCGCCGGAAACGGGAGCGGACCGTCGGAGCGAAAAGAGCCGGCCGAAGAGAAGCGGGAACGGAAGGAATGAAGATTTTTCCCATGAAATCGGCGACGCGGGGCGCGAGAAGAAATGCCCCGGCTCGAAAGAAAAGGGGCGGCCTCTTCCGCCTGCGAGCGTGGTTCCGTCTTCACGGCCGGTTCCTCCGGCGCGGCGCCATCGCCGCCGTTACGGTGGCGGTGATCATGGCGCTCTATGTCGGCCCCGGAGCGCCGAAGGGCTATCTCCTCACCGAGGGGCAGATAGCGAAGAGCAACATCATCGCGCCCTTCGATTTTCCCGTACTGAAGAACCAGGCCGATCTCGACAGGGAGCGCGCCGCGGAAGCGCGGAAGGTGCTCCCCGTGGTCCGCTACAGCGACGAAATGACCGAGACGATCCGTGGCAAGCTTCGCGATTTCTTCTTCGAACTCGAAAGCATCATCGATACCGAAGGCGAGGTGGCCGAGCAGCACGGGATGATCAGTGATCTCGATGTTCCGTTCACCGAATCGGCGCGAAACGTACTTCTCGATCTCGCGAGCGAGACGAAACTCCGCCAGGAGGTCACACTCTTTTTCGACGACGTACTCGATGCGGGCGTGCTCACCGACAAGGATCTCTTCCGTGAGACGGGCCACGAAAGGGTGAGCGTCATCCGCGACGGTGAGGAATACACCCTCGGTCTCGACCAGTTCCACGACGTGGAAGAACTGAAACTGCTCGCCACCGAGCGGGGGAGGGTGGTGTTCGGCGAGAACAACGCCCTGCTCACCACGTTCTACGAGGTGGTCGATCACTTCCGGGCGGCGAACCTCTTCTACGATGTCACCGAGACCGCCAGTCGCCAGGAGGCGCGCAAGAAGAGTGTGTCGCCTTACACCGAGATCTTTCTGAAGGACCAGAAGATCATCGGCGCTCACGAGCGGGTGACGAAAAGGCACGTGCAGATTCTCGAGTCGATGACGAAGAAACTCGCCGACGAAGTGTCGGACGTCAAGCCGTGGCTCAAGATCTACCCGCACCTGGGGCGCTTTCTCGTCATCGTCACGGTGATCGCCCTTTTCTCCGTCTTCCTCAGCCGTCACCGGAAGAAGATCTACGCCAGTGACCGGAAGCTGATTCTCATTTCGGTCATCGCCGTTACCGGCATCGGCTTGACGGCGCTGATCAACACCTTCGATCTTTCCCCCTACCTCTTCCCGGTGGTGCTGGTGGCGATGCTCGCCACCATGCTCTTCGATGAGCGTGTCGGCATGGGACTGGTGGGCGCCTACCTTGTGGTGATCGGCCTTGTGGAGGGGCTTCCTCTACCGCTCCTGTTCACCCTCGCCGTGGCCGGCTCGGCGGCGTGCTACGGAATCTCCGGCCTCAGGGAACGGAAGAGTTTCTGGTACACCCTCGGCTACATCGCCGCTGCCTATATCATCTCGATCAGCGCCACCGATTTTCTCCATCTCGCGCCGAGCGCCGAGACGATCCGCCGGTGCGGATTCGGCCTGCTCAGCGCGTTCACCTGTGCGGGACTCGCCATGATCGCCCTGCCCGTCTTCGAATCGCTCTTCCGCGTGACTACGAATATCACTCTCCTGGAGCTGTCCGACCTGAACCGGCCGCTTCTCAAGAACCTCTCTCTCTTCGCGCCCGGCACGTACCACCACTCGATCATGGTGGGGAACTTGAGCGAGGCCGCCGCGGAGCAGATCGGCGCCAACTCCCTCCTCGCCCGGGTGTGCGCCTACTACCACGATATCGGGAAGATGTCGAAACCGGAGTACTTCGTCGAGAACCAGGTCGGCATGGAGAATAAGCACGATAAGCTCTCGCCGAAGATCAGCGCGCTCATCCTCGTATCCCACGTCCGCGAAGGGGTGGAGATGGCGCGCAAGGAAGGGCTGCCGGCGGAGATTATCAGCGCGATCCGGGAGCACCACGGCACGACGTGCATGGCCTTTTTCTACGACAAGGCGAAGAAATCGTCCCCCGAGGCGGAGGTGCCCGAGGGCGATTTCCGCTACCCCGGACCGAAGCCGGGAACGAAGGAAAATGGTATCATCATGCTGGCCGACGTGTGCGAGGCGTGCGTCCGCGCCCTCGATGATCCGACACCGGCACGGATCCGGCAGAGAATCACGCAGGTGACGAACAGGAAATTCGAAGAAGGCCAGCTCGACGATTGCGACCTCACCTTCCGGGAACTGAGGCTGATTCAGGGGAGTTTCATCCCGATCCTGACCAGCTCGCTCCATTCCCGGATTCGCTATCCGGACGAGATGCGCCGGGAGGAGGCACAGCTCGCGGTTGGAGATCTACTCAGAAAACCTCCTGAAAAACTATGATGTGGCGACCGGTCTTTTCGCCGGCGTGGCGACAAAGATCCTCACCGACCTCCTGGGATCGGACGGGGAGGCGAGTGTCGTTTTTATCTCCGATGGACGTATCCGTGAACTGAACCGGACCTACAGGGGGGTCGACCGCCCCACCGACGTTCTTTCCTTCGCCATGGATGATGACGGAATGAACCGCGGCGTGATCGGAGACGTGTATATATCACTCGATACAGCGAAGCGCCAGGCGATGGAAAGGGGAGTTTCCTTCGATGAGGAGCTTCTCAGGCTGATGATTCATGGGCTGCTCCACCTCGCGGGGCATACCCATGACGCCGAGGAGGACGGGGCGCGGATGCGCGCCCTCGAGGAGAAGTACATCGCCGTTCATGGCGGCACGATTGAAGGGAAAGGAGAGACCGACGCACCATGACCCGCAGCAGGACACCCGTATCCTTGATCGTTTCGACCTTTCTTTCCGGCGCCGCGGCGCTGATCTTCCTCCTCCTGTGGACGAGATCGATACCGGCCTTGTTCGGCGTCACCGCCGGCGCGCGCGTCACGGCGCTCACCCTGCTATTGGCGGGACTCTTTTTCGGGGCACTCCGGGGCGCTTCGATCGCATCACGACGCGAAGAGCGGCCCGGGGGACTCCCGCTGCTCCTCGCGGCGCTCGCCGTCTATGGACTCGTCGAACCGCTCCTCTTCCGCGCCGCGACCACGATCTTTCCCCTCACGGTGCGTTCCCTGGGTGGCGGGGGCGTGGTGGAGGGCGTGGTCCGCGCGCTCCTCTGCGCCATCCTCGTCATCCCTCCCGCGGCGCTCATCGGGGCGATCCTGCCGGTGGCGACAAGCCGTTTCGCGACGCTCTTCGGAGTGTACGCCGCCGGGGGCGCCGCCGGTGTTCTCACCGCCATCGTCTTTCTCATCGGCCCCCTGGGGGCGGCGGCGACGAACCTCGTCGCGGTGGTGCTCGCCGCGGCGGCCGCACTGCTCGCACGGTTGCTGGGCGGCTCGCCGGGCGGCGACGAAGCCGGCGACGTCGTGCCCGAGGAGACTCCCGCGCGGGATGATGCCGCGCGCAAGGATGCCGGCGGCGCGGCGGCGGTCACCCTCTTCCTTTCCGGGCTCGCGGTGATGATCTGTTTCATCGCATGGGCGCGCGCCCTCTCCTTCGTCATCGGCGATTCGGTCTATGCCGCGGCGGTCCGGCTCTCCCTGGTTCTCGCCGCAGCCGCTCTCGGCGTGGCGGCGACATCCCTCGTCGGGCGAAAGATCGGCTCGGCTCGGTCGGCGCTTTCCGTCGTGTTCTACCTGTTCGCCGCGGCCACTCTCGTCACCGGCGCGCTGGTCGACCGTCTCCCCGCACTTTTCATTTCGCTCTTCATCAGGTGGGGCGATCGGTTCGGGGGATACCTCGCGATCCTCTTCGTGATCGCGTCGATTGTGATCTTTTTCCCGATGCTGCTTTGGGGCGCCGTCCCTCCCCTCGCCTGCCGGTTGCGCGCCCGTCGTTCGTATGGGGCGGTAAGGGGGCTCGCATCGATCTGGCCCGCCATCGTTGCGGGCGGCGCAGTTGGACTGCCGGTCGCGACGTTCGCACTGATTCCCGTCATGGGAACGAGAAGAACGCTGATAGCCGGCGCGCTCGTCGCCTTGGCGGCGGGAACGATCGAATCCGACCTTTTCCGCAAAGCGAAAGGGAAAGGCCGATTCGTCCTGCCCGTCGCGGCGGTGGTGATCTTTATCGTTTTCGCCTTTCGCACCGGCCCATGGGATCGTTACCGGCTGAACGCGGGCTTCTACGACCACCCCCGCTATTCGATCGGCAATATATCGAGGAAGGGATTCTCGGAATCGATCTATTCCCACGATATCCGTGAATTGCGCGAAGGACCCTCGGTGGCGGTGGTGGTGGGCCAGGGAATAGCCGACCTCGCCCTCCAAGTGAACGGCCGGATGGAAAGCTCCACCGAATTCGATTTCGTCGCGAACACCCTCGCGGGCGAGATCCCGATGCTCCTTCACGACGATCCGAGGAAGATCCTCCTCATCGGCCTGGGTAACGGCGTCACCCTCGGGTCGGTGGCGGCCTACCCGGAGGTGGAGGTGACCTGCGTGGAGAAGAGTACCGAGGTGATCGGGGCGATCGGCGAGTTCCACGAGTGGAACCAGGGTGCGGATCGAAAACCGAACACCCGCATCGTTCACGCCGACGGGAGGAACTTCCTCCGTTCGGATGCCGGCAGCTACGACGTGATCATCGCCGAGCCGTCGAAACCGTACTTGCCCGACGCGGCGATTCTCTACCACCGGGAGACATACGAGGCGATGCTCGATCGACTGGAGGACGGCGGCATCGCCTGCCTGTCGTTCGACTATTATGGAATCGCGGAAGAATCGTTCCGTTCGATCATCCGCACTTTTCTCGATGTCTTCCAATACGCGCAGCTGTGGAACGTCGATAATAGGATGATTCTCCTCGGGTCGGCGTCACCGCTGCAGATCGACGTCTCCACCATGCAGAGGCGGCTGAACCTCCCGGCGATCGGCTCGGACCTCGCCCGGGTGAAACTCGACTCTCCCTATCTGCTGCTCGGCCACTTCGTTTTCGGCGAAAAAGAGGCGCGGCAATTCGCCGGCGACGGGCCGATCGTGACCGACGGTCATTCACGCATCGAGTTCGAGATTCCGAGAGACCTCGAGGAAACGGGCCACGAGAAAGCGTTCGACGCGATGATCGCCCTGCAACCGAAATACAACGCCTACCCTCTCAAGGGACACCTTCTCCAGGACGGCGACCGGATCTGGTTCATCCTGGCGCGGTATCGCTTTTCTTCCCCCATCCGGTGGGCCGGCGTGTTCGCCACGATGGAGAGGAACGCCATTCCCTCCGAGCGCGCCGGGGCCGAGGCGGGAAGCTATCTCCTCGCCTACCGGACCGAGGCGGCGCTCACCGGCGAGAAGGGGGAGGAGTTCGGGATCACCGCCTTTTCCCGCGCCGTCTTTCCTCCCGACAAGCTCGACCGCACCATCGACATGGCGGCCGAAGGCCTGTCGGAGAAGGGACGGACTCGGGTGAACGGACACGTGGCGAGCTGGGGAACCGGCATGGTCGGTGGGAGGCCGCTCGCCGTGGTGACCTGGTTCTGCCGGGAGAATCACCTCCAATACCTGCTCCGGCTGGCCGGAAGGGAAGAGGATTCCCCCGCCGATCTGAAGGACGCCCTCGTTTCCGGTTCGATGTGCGATCACAAACCGGAGGAGGCATACTAGCGATTTGAGTTTCTTCGTGGCCATGAGCGGAGCGGCGATCCTTCTTTTCGGGGTCAACCTGTTTCTTTGGGCTGTGCAGAGCGCATTCTTCTATTTTCCCCGCCCGGTACTCGAGGTGCTCCAGGAAAAAGGGGAATGCACGAAAAGGGAGACACAGCTCCTCGAGATGCTCGCCAATCCCCGCCGTCTCGACCTGATCATTCGATTCACGAATATCGGGGTACGGGTTCTTTTCGTCGGCGTAACGTTTCTCCTCGTGCTGCGCGCCGCCGGGCGGCTCGGTCTGCCGCTGATCGTCGCCGCGGCGATCCACCTCGTGCTCGCCACGGTTCTTCTCGGCGCCGGCGAGATGCTCTGCCGCTCCCTCGCGATCCGAGGCGCCGAGAGGTTCACCTTTTTCGCCGTGCCGGCGGTCCGTTTCCTAAGACTCCTCACCGGCCCTCCCCTCGGTCTCCTCTTCGGCGTGATGCGCCGCGCCGCTTCCCGGCTCGGCCTGAAGAGGATCGTCCCCTACCTGACGGTGGAAGAGATGATCGCCGTGGTGGAGGCGGGCGAGGAGGAAGGGGTGATCGAGGCCGAGGAGCGTGAGATGTTTCACTCGATCTTCGACCTCGCCGACACTTCCGTTAGGGAAGTGATGGTGCCGCGCGTCGACATGGTGGCGGTGGAAAGGGACGAGCCGATCGGGGACGTCCTGGAGAAAATCAGCGAATGCGGACACTCCCGCATCCCTGTTTTCGAGAAAAACAGCGACAGGATCGTCGGCATTCTCTACGCGAAAGATCTGCTGAGGATCGCCCGCTCGGCCGAGTGGGATCGCCCGGCCGGGGAGGTGATGCGCGAACCGTTCTTCGTTCCCGAAGGGAAAGCGGTAGACGATCTTCTCAGAGAGTTCCGGGAGGAGAAGGTTCACCTCGCCGTGGTGAAGGATGAGTACGGCGGGACCGCGGGGATCGTCACTCTCGAGGACGTGATCGAGGAGATCGTCGGCGAGATTCAGGACGAGTACGATCCGGACGACATCCTCTTCGTCCCCCACGGCGATTCGACCGCGGTGGTGAACGGCAAGATCTCCATTGACGATCTGAACGAGCGGTTTACAATCAGCCTTCCCGCGGATCGCCATGAAACGTTGGGCGGTTATCTGTACGACCTGATCGACCGTATTCCTTCCGAGGGGGAGGTGATCCGAGAGAACGGGCTCGAGTTCACCGTCGAAAAGGTGAATCGTCAGAGAATCTCGAGCGTTCGGATCCGCAAGAATCCAGCGGTGGAAGAAGAAACTCCCGATCAGCGGTGATCCGCTCCCCCACGGGGGAGGCCGGTTTTCACCGCCCGGAGGTAACGGGTGAGCAACGGCGTGATGATCAGGCTGCGCAACTATTTCGCCACGGGGCTGCTCGTGATGCTACCCGTGGTGGTCACCGGGTACGTCCTATGGAAGGTGTTCCGCTGGGGGGACAGTTTTCTCGGCGGGCTGATCGGCGACCTCTCGGGCTACCAGGTGCCGGGTGCCGGATTCGCGGCGACCATACTGGCGATCTGGTTCGTCGGGCTGCTCGCCTCGAACTTCATCGGCAGAAGACTGATCGCCCTGGGCGAATGGATTCTCGCGCGGATCCCCTTCGTCTACAAGATCTACACCGGGGTGCAGCAGATCGCCGCGGTGCTCCTCGCGGAGAAGCGGCAGATTTTCCAACAGGCGGTGATGCTCGAGTATCCCCGCAAGGGGATCTACTCGATCGCGTTCATCACGAACCGGACATCGACGAGATTTCCGGTGGAAGAGGCGAAACCGATGGTTTCCATCTTCCTGCCCACCACTCCGAATCCCACGTCCGGTTTTCTCCTCATCCTTCCGGAAGAAGACGTGATTCCTCTTTCCATGACTGTTGAGGAAGCGATCAAGCTCGTGATCTCGGGGGGATCGGTCATGCCGCCGGGCGGGGGAAGCGCTCTCTCCCCCCGGCGCGGATCGTGAGAGAGGATCGACCATGGACCGCTCGCTACCCGAACTGACCGATGCCGTTGTCGAACGGATCGATGCCGGCCGGTTCGATGAACTCGGGGCTCTCTTCGAAAAGGAACATCCCGGCGATATCGCCGAAGTGCTGAATTACGTCGACGAGGAGCACAAGGCGAAGGTCTTCCGGCACGTTCCGGCTGCGATGGCGCCCGACGTGCTCGCCAACGTGCGCGACGCCACCCTCACGTCGCTTCTCACCGGACTGTCGGACAAGGAGATCTCGGAAGCGGTCAACGAACTGCCCACCGACGAGGCGGCGGACATTATCGGTGAACTCGACGACGAGGACGCCAGCCGCGTGCTCAACATGCTCGAGGAGGAGGACAAGGAGAGCCTGAGGGAACTGCTCCGCTACCCGGAGGAGAGTGCCGGCGGGATCATGGAGAGCGAGTTCGTCGCCGTGCCCGAGGGGGTGACGGTGGCGGAGGCGCTCCAGGAGCTGCGGGAGGTGGCGGAGAAGGTCGAGCGGGTGCACAACGTTTACGCCGTCGACGACCACGGGAAACTGGTGGGAATCCTCGAGCTATGGAGGCTCGCCATCTCGTACGACCTGCAGAAAGTGACGCCCCTGATCGATAGGGAATTCATCTCCGTGCCGGTGGATATGGACCAGGAGGAAGTGGCCGCCCTCGCCACGAGGTATGAACTCGTCGAGATCCCCGTGGTCGACGCCGGCGGGCGCCTCGTGGGACGGATCACCTTCGACGACCTGCTCGACGTGATCGAGGAAGAAGCGACCGAGGACATGGCGCGCATGGCGGGCACCCGCCAGGGGGACGTGCACGAGGAATCGGTGTGGCGCATCACGTTGCTGAGGATTCCTTGGCTCTTCACCGGGCTTGTGGGGGGCATCGGTTCCGCTTTCCTGATGAGTCGGTTCACCCTCGAACTGGAGAGCACCCTCGCTCTCGCCTTCTTCGTTCCGGTGATCACCGCCATGGGGGGCAACGTGGGGATCCAATGCTCCGCCGTGGTGGTGCGCTCACTCGCTCTCGGAGAACTCGAGGCGTACCACATGGGCAGGAGGATCATCCGCGAAGTGCTGGTGGCGCTCATCAACGGGATCGTCCTCGGCGGGATTCTGACCGCCGTGGCGCTCGCCTGGAAGGGAGATCTCCGGCTTGGGCGTATCATCGGCATTTCACTTTTCCTGTGCATCCTGTGGGCGTCCGCCACCGGGACGCTCGTCCCGATGGCGCTCCGGAAACTCCATTTCGATCCCGCCCTTGCGTCGGGTCCGTTCATCACCACCATGAACGACGTGGTCAACCTGCTGATCTACTTCACCGTGGCGTCGGTCATCCTTTCGGGCGGCTGACCGTGGCGATCGAGAAGGACGACGCCCTCATTCTCGACAGGCGCAGACTCGGCGAATCGAGTCTCATCGTCACTCTCTTCACGGCGAACCGGGGCATCGTGCGGGCGGTGGCGAAGGGCGCCCGCCGGGCGCGGAGCCGCTTCGGCGGAACGGTCGAGCCTACGAATCTCGTCTACGCCGTCTACTACAGGAAAGAGAACCGCGATCTCCAGCTTCTCGCCCAGTGCGACGTGGTCCGGTCATTTCCCCGCTTGAGGGAGAGTCTCTTGCGGCTCGCATATGCCTATGCCATAATCAACTGCCTCATCGGTCTCAAGAGGGAAGAGGGACCCGCCGGGGAACTGTTTCGTTTGGCGGCGGAAGCGCTCGGCCGGATGGAAAGGTGCGACGCATCTCTTCTCGAAGGGGCGCTCTGGTCGTTCCTCCTCCCGGCGCTCGACGACGCCGGTTTCCGGCCGGAACTGGGGCGCTGCCTTCACTGCGGCCGCGACGTCGGCGCCGATGCCGACGCGCGATTCGACGCCCGCGCCGGGGGGATCGTCTGTCTCGGCCACGGCGGCGGGGGATTGACCCTTTCCGCCGGCGCGAGACATCTCCTCGAACGCTCCGCCGCGGGCGACGGAGAAGATATTCGTCCCGCTCTGCGCGAAGCGGCAGAGGGACGGGAAGCGCTTCGCCGCTTTCTCGTGGAGCACGGCCTCGGCCGGTCGCCGTTCCGGCCGCTCGAGGATCTGGTCGGCGGCGTGGAGGAAGAAACGTTTTGACGTTCCAGGAAATCATCATGGCCTTGGAGGAGTTCTGGAGCCGGAGAGGGTGCGTGATCGCCACGCCCTACAACTCCGAGGTGGGCGCGGGTACGTTCAACCCGGCGACGTTCCTCCGCGTTCTCGGCCCCGAGCCCTGGAGCGCCGCGTACGTCGAGTTCTCGAAGCGACCGAAAGACGGCCGATACGCTCTGAAGCCGAATCGCGTCCAGGGATTCCACCAGTACCAGGTGATCCTCAAACCCGCCCCGGCGGACGTGCAGGACCTATATATCGAATCGCTCCGGGCGATCGGCATCGACCTTTCCCGCCACGACCTGAGATTCGTCGAGGACGACTGGGAGTCGCCCACCCTCGGCGCGTGGGGCCTCGGTTGGGAGGTGTGGCTCGACGGCATGGAGGTGACGCAGTTCACCTACTTCCAGCAGACCGGGAGCATCGATCTCGATCCGGTCTCCGTGGAACTGACATACGGCCTCGAGCGGCTCGCCATGTTCATCCAGGAAGTGGATTCCATCTTCGACATCCGGTGGAACGACCGGTTCACCTGGGGTGACGTGATGCGTGAATCGGAAGTCGATTTCTGTTCTTTGAACTTCAAGGAAGCGGACATCGACTTCCATCTCCGACTCTTCCGGTTCTACGAAGAAGAAGCGATCCGGCTGATCGATCTCGGCCATCTCTTCCCGGCGTACGATTGCGTGATCAAATGCAGCCACGCGTTCAATATGCTCGAGGCGCGGGGCGCGATCAGCGTGACCGAGCGTACCGGGTATATCGGCCGCATCCGCGCCATGGCACGCCGGACGGCGCTCGCCTACGTGGAGCGGAGAGAGAAAAGCGGCTTTCCCCTCCTCCGGAAAGGAAGCGCGTCGTGAAGGCGGACCTGCTCATCGAAATCGGGACCGAGGAGATTCCCGCGTCGTATGTGTCGCCGGCGGCAGCCCATTTCACAAGGGCGTTCCTGGATATGCTCGAGGAGGAGAGAATCGGCCGCGGGGCGGCGGCGGAGTTTTCCACGCCCCGCAGGATCGCCCTGCTCGTGACCGGCGTGGAGGAGATGCAGCGCGAGTCTCGGCGGGAGGTGACCGGGCCTCCCGCGCGGATCGCTTTCGACGCCGACGGAAAGCCGACGAAAGCGGCCGAGGGCTTCGCGAAGACGAACGGCGTCTCCCTCGACGAGCTGCGGGTGGTGGAGACGCCCAAGGGGAAGTACGTCGCCGTCACGGTCCTGGAGACGCCGCGACCGGCGCGCGACGTGATCGGCGACATTCTTCCCGGCGTGATCTCGTCGATTCCCTTTCCCAAGACGATGCGTTGGGAGGAAAGCGGATTTCTATTCGCTCGACCGATCCGGTGGATCGTTCTTCTTTACGGCGACGATGTGATCCCCATCGAGATCGCGGGGGTGAAGAGCGGCCGCGCCAGCAGGGGCCACAGGATCCTCCACGGCGCGCCGGTAGAGATCCCTTCTCCCGCCGCATATGAGGCGGCGCTCAAGGGGGCGTTCGTCATCCCGTCGGCGAAGGAGCGCAAGGCTCGGATCGAAAGAGAGATCGAGCGGGTCGCCGGCGAAGGGGGGGAGTCGATTCTTCCCGATCCGGGACTGGTCGATCAGGTGAATTTCCTCGTCGAGTACCCCCACGCCCTGTCGGGCCGTTTCGACAGGCGCTACCTCGAACTGCCGGAGAAGGTGGTGATCACCGCCATGCGCTCCCATCAGAGGTACTTCGCCCTCCGGGACCGGAAAGGTTCGCTGGCGCCGCGCTTCATCACCGTGGCGAACGGCACGGCGAAGAACGAACCGGACGTGCGCGCCGGCAATGAGCGTGTGCTTGCGGCGCGACTCGCCGACGCCGAGTTCTACTGGAACGAGGACCGGTCGGTTTCCCTCGCCGACAGGACGGCTCGTCTCGACAGGCTTCTCTGGCAGAAAGGGCTCGGCTCGATGCTCGACAAGACGGAACGTATCGGAAGAATCGCCTCGGCGGTTGTGAAGCGATGCGCGCCGGAGATGTCCGACACGGTGAGTCGGGCGGCTCTTCTCTCCAAGGCGGACCTCACCACCGAGATGATCCGGGACGGGAAGGAGTTCACCGCCCTCCAGGGATATATGGGCATGGAGTACGCCCGCGAGTCGGGCGAGAGCGACGATGTGGCGCTCGCCCTTTTCGAGCAGTACCTCCCGCGGTTTTCCGAGGACGATCTTCCATCGTCGATCCCCGGCGCGATCCTCTCGCTCGCCGACAGGGCCGACACTCTTGCGGGTTGCCTCGCCATCGGCAAGGCGCCCACCGGCTCGCGCGATCCGTATGCGCTACGCAGGCACGCGCGCGCGATTCTGAGAATCCTCGCCGGCGGCGCCGTCGCGTTTCCCCTCACCGACCTGGTCGGCGCCGCGGTCGAGGGGTACGGCGGGATCGTGAAGAATCCCGCCGCCGTGAAGGAGGCGTGCCTCGGTTTTCTCGCCGGTCGGATGAAGAATCTTCTCACCGAAAAGGGTTTCCCGTACGACGTGGTCGACGCGGTGCTCGCCGGCGGGCTCGACGACCCCGCCGACGTGGAGCGCCGGACCGCGGCGATCACCGCTTTCAGGGAGAGTGACACGTTCACCGGGCTGATCCTCGGTTTTCGCCGTGTGGTGAACATCCTGAAGAAGGCGGAGGAAGGGGCGGGGGAAGTCGACCGGGCGCTTTTGAGGGAGGATGCCGAAAAGAGACTTCACGCCGCGGTGGAGGAGATGATTCCGAGCCTCGAGGAAGCGATCGGCGCCCGGCGCTACCGCACGGCGATGGAACTTCTTCTCGCCCTGCGCGGCACGATCGACGACTTCTTCGACGGTGTGCTCGTCATGGATCCCGACGACGCCGTGAGGTCGAACCGCATCGCTCTTTTGAGGCGGATCGCTCATCTTTTCAACGAACTGGCCGATCTTTCCAAGGTGGTCCTCGAGGGCGAAACCGATCCCGCGAAGGGATAGATCCCGGAGTTTTACATGATCAGCGAAATCAGTATCGTCTTCCCCGCCTACAACGAGGAAGGGAACGTCGACGAGGCGGCGCGGCGCGCCGTGGCTGCGGCGGAATCGGCGGGTATCGACGACTACGAAGTGATCTTCGTGGACGACGGGAGCAGCGACTCTACGGCGGAGAAAGTGGAGGCGCTCCACGGGAAGAACGAAAAGATCCGCCTGATTCGGCACGACGGCAACAAGGGCTATGCCATGGCGCTCAAGACCGGGTTCACGTCGGCGACGAAGAAGTACATCTTCTATTCCGACGCCGATAACCAGTTCGATCTCGGCGAGCTGAAGAACTTCCTCCCCGCCATCGAGGATTACGACATGGTGTGCGGTTTCCGGATCTACAGGTTCGATCCCTTCTCCCGGCTCGTCCTTTCGTGGGCGTATAATCTTCTCGCGCGGATCATCTTCCGGATCCGGGTGCGGGATATCGACTGCGCGTTCAAACTCTTTCGCCGTGAAGTGTTCGACCGGATCGACATCGAATCGAAGAAGTTCTTCGTCGACACCGAGATCCTCGCGAAGGGAAAGAAATACGGTATGACGATGACGGAGATCGGTGTCCGCCACTACCCTAGGACCGAGGGAAGCTCCACCGTCCGGCCGAGCCACGTGATCTCCACCATTGCCGAACTCGTGGAGATGTGGTTCCGCATCTACGTCCATTCGGACAGAGGGAAATGAAAGGGAAAGAGCTTCTCCGTTCCCTGGCGCCCTTCCTGATCCTGGCGGCGGCGCTGTTGATTCTCTACCCCATGGATCTGGCACCCGGGCGGTTCCTCGTCACGTACGACGCGGCGAATTTCGCCCCTTGGGACGACGCGCCGCCGGCGCCTTCGTTCAACCCCGACTGCCTCCAATCCTATTATCCACGCAGGGTGCTTTCACGCGAGGCGCTCCTCGCCGGGCGGATTCCCCTTTGGGACCCCACTTCGTTCTGCGGGCAGCCTTTTCTCGCAAATTTCCAATCGGGCGTCTTCTACCCGGTCAACCTCCTCCTTCTTCCCCTTTCGGCGGAGCGGGCGCTCGGCGCGTACGTGTGGCTTCATCTCCTCCTCGCGGCGGTGGGGATGTATCTTTTCCTCTCGTCGATCCGTGTCTCGTCCGTCCCGTCACTCGCGGGGGCCCTCCTTTTCGCGGCCAACGGCGCCCTCGCCGTTCGCACGGGGCAGAGCACCATGCTCGCCACGCCGGCCTGGATACCGCTGCTGCTCTTCCTCGCGGGGCGGGTCGCCCGCGGCGGCAATCCGCTCCCCCTGGCGTTGGCGTGGACGTGCATGGTGCTCTCCGGGTTCCCTCCCATTCTCGCGTACGGCGCGCTTCTCATCCTCCCGTGGGCGCTCTGGTGCTGGTGGCCAGGGCGGAAGGAAAGAGGGGGCGCGAAACTTCTCTCCCTGGCGGGGGGATTCGCCCTCGGGACCGGCATGGCGGCGGCGCAGCTCCTTCCGACGCTCGAGTTCATCTCGCAGTCGGGCCGGATCCGGTTCGCCTATGAAACACTTCTTTCCAGTTCGTGGCATCCCGCCATGCTGATCCGCCTCTTGTTGCCCCGCTTCTTCGGCTCCCCGCTCGACGGGACCGACTGGTTCCACCTGCTGAGCCGGGGGAACGGTCACTACTTCCAATCGTTCATCTCCACCGGGGCTTACGCCGGTGCGGGTACCCTCCTCCTCGCGGCGGCGGGGGCGGCGGTGTGGCGCTCGAGCCGCACGGCGCGGTTCTTTCTTTTCGCCGGCGGCACCGGCGCACTCGTCCTCTTCGGAACGCCCCTTCTCCGGGTGGTCTCCCTCGTTCCGGGACTCGGCGGCGCCCGGGTCGACCGGGTGGTCCACATCCCGGTGATCGCCCTGGTGGTGCTCGCATCGATCGGGCTCGACCGCGCGGCGCGGGGCGAAACGGCGCGGCGGACGCTCATCGCCGGCTGGGCCGTTCTCCTTCTCGCCGGCGTGGGGCTTACGCTCATGCGCGATTCCGCGGCTCTCGCCCTTGCCGGGCCTCCCGTTCTCCCCTACCTTGCCCGTCTTTCCCCGATGTCCGGCGCGCTCTTGCCGCTCGCTTTCCTGACCGCCGTGGCGTTCGTCGTGGTTTTCGCCGCCGGCGCACCACGGCGCGGGTGGATGATTCCGCTCGCGGCGATTCTTCTCGTGGGGGACGCGGCGATCGACTCGCGCCGGTGTCATGTGACGATGCCCGGGGAGAAACTCCCCCGCGAGACGCCCGGCGTCCGTTTCCTCGTCGACCGGAGCGACAGGGGACGGGTCGTGCGCTATGAGGACGACGTCCTCCCTCCGAGTCTCCCCGGCCTATTCGGCGTGAGCGACGTGGCGGGATACAACGCGCTCACCATCCGTTCGTACCGCGGCTACTATGCCGCCATGGCGCCGCCGTCGGTGAAGGAGAGGAGGATCAATCCGCTCAAGGCGGTGGTCTCGGTCCACTCGCCCCTTCTCGACAGGGTGGCGGGAAGATGGGTGATCAGCGCGTGCGGAACGACGCCCCCCGACCTGCCCGTAATGTACGACGCCGAGATGACGGTCTTCGAAAACGAAGACGCCTACCCGAGGGCGTATCTCACCTACCGCCTCGCCGCGGTGAACAGCCCCCGCCAGGCGTTCGAACTGCTATCGAACCCGTCGACGCCCCGGCTGACCACCACTCTCGAGAGGGAGGAGGTTCATCTCGAAAAGGACGAAAAGAAGTGGAGCACCGTCGGCTCGTGGCTCGATGCCCATGGCGGGGCGGAGACCTCCTTCGCGCCCGCCGATCGTCTCGACGACCGCGTGAGATTCGTCGTCGATGAACCGGAGCGGATCGTCATCGACTGCGCCTCCCGGGGAGGGAGGATGCTCGTCCTCTCCGACTGCTACTACCCGGGATGGGTCGCGACGGTGGATGGAGAAGAGACGCCGATCCACAGGGTGAACCGCACCGTCCGCGGCGTCGTGCTTCCCGCCGGCGTCCATCGGGTGGAGTTCCGCTATGATCCTCCCTCGTTCCGGCGCGGTGTCGCCGTTTCCCTCGGATCGCTCCTCATCGCCGCCGCGGCGGCGCTCCTTTCCTTGCGTCGGGCGGGGGAGAAGGGTAGCCTCCGGAAAGCATGAAAGGCCATCGTCTATTACCGCTCCTCCACCTCGCGGTGGCGCTCCTCTTCTTCCGGGGCGCGGCGTTCCATGATCGTTTCGAAATGCCGTGCAATCCGAACCGATGGTCTCCTTGGAGCGCCCACGTCACGGCGGAGGAAGCGGCGCCGCCGGCGGTGAACACCGATTGCGCCCTCGCGTATTACCCGCGCCGCGTGTTCGCCACCGAGTCGATCCGCGGGGGGGACCTCCCTCTGTGGGATCCATACTCCTTCACGGGGCAACCGTTCCTCGCGAATTTCCAGTCGGCCCTTCTCTACCCGGTCAATTTGCCCTTGTATCTCCTCGATCCGAAAAGCGCCATGGGGTGGTTCCTGATTATCCACATCGCCCTGGCGGGATGGTTCGCATCCCTTCTCGCGAGGAAGCTCGGTCTTTCGCCCGGCGCGGCAACCGCCGCGGGGGTCGTGTTCCAGCTGAATTCCTTCTTCCTCAGTCGCGCCGGCCATCCCACGTTCGTCGCCTCCGGTGTCTGGGCCCCGCTGGCGTTGTGCGCCGCGATCGACGTCGTGCGAAAGCCCTCGGGTCGTTCCGCGGCACATCTCGCAGTCGCCCTCGCCATGGCGGCGCTCGCCGGGTTTCCCCAGACGGCGATCCATATCTATTATATGGTCGCCTGGTTCTTCGCCGCCGCACTCCTGGCGCGCTACGGCCGTGCGCGAAGCGGCGCGTTCCTCCTCGCCGCCGCCGGTTCGATTCTGCTCTCGTTCGCCCTGGGCGCATTCCAGTTCCTTCCGACGGCGGAGTTTCTGAAGCTCTCGACGCGCGCGCCGATCGACTTTCCCACCTTCCTTTCGGGCACCCATCACCCCGCCATGCTGCTGCGAATGCTCGTGCCCGACTTCTTCGGCAATCCCTTCCAGGGGAATCTCTGGTCGACCCTTCTTTCCACGGGAAACGGATATTTTCGCCAGAATTATGTTTCAACTATAAATTATATGGGCGTTCTCCCTCTCGTGATCGGCGTGTACGGCGTTTTCACGGGGAGGAAGAAACTCTTCTTCGCGGCATTGCTTCTCCTTCCGCTCCTGGTGATCTGGGGGACTCCGCCGGCGCAGGCGGCGTGGCATCTCCCCGGCTTCCGCTTTTCCCGCGTCGACCGGTTGATCGTCCTCCCCTTCCTTGCGCTTTCGATCGGTTTCGGGGCGGGGGTGGATCGAATCGTGCGCGCCGGCCGCGTCCCGCCGGGCGTGACCGCCGGTATCGCGGCGGCCCTCGCGGCGGCGGCGGCGATCGGCGTCTTCCGCGACGCGATCGCCGGAGCGATTTCGTCGGGCAGGATTCCCCCCGGTTACGCCGCATCCACGGTGAACGCGTCGGTCTTCACCACGGTGGCCGTCGCGGCGGCGGCCCTCGCGCTGATCGCCTTCCGCCCGAAGGTGCGCGGCCCGGTGTTCATCGCGGCGATGACCCTCTTCGCCGGCGCAGACCTCTTCCTCTTCGGTTCGCGGTTCCATCTCGATCTTCCGAAGAATTCGACCTTCTTCCGCACCCCGGAGATCGCGATGGTGAGCGATCGTCTCGGCCGGTACGGCAGGATCGCCCGTTTCGCCGGGGACGGGGGGGAACTCCTCCCGCCGGGAACGGCATCGCTCTACGGTATCCAGGACGTGGCGGGGATCAACGCCCTCAACCTGGAGCGGTATCACCGGCTGATGGAGAGCGTCGAGCCGGGGCTCTACCAGCGCCGGCGTTACGGTCCGTTCCGGAGGAAGGAGACACTCGCATCGCCCCTTCTCGATCTCCTCGGCGCCCGCGTCTTCACCGTCGATCGCTCCGGGAGGGTGCTTTTCCTGCCGGGCGGGCACGACCCGCTCCCCAGGGCGAGTTTCCACTACCGGTGGGAATCCGCCGGCGATGAAGAGACGCTTCGCCGCGTCACATCCCCTTACTTCCGTCCGGCGGAACAACTCTTCCTCGCCGGAGATGCCGGCCCCCCCCCTCTTCGGGAGGGGAGCGGGTCGGCCGATATTCTGGAGTACCGGCCCGACCGGGTATCGGTGGAGGTGAGCACCGATTCGAGCGGTGTTCTTCTGCTCACCGACGCGTGGTATCCCGGCTGGGAGGCGACGGTGGACGGGGAGAAGGCGACGGTTCTGCGCGCCGATTACGCGTTTCGCGCCGTCGCTGTGCCTCGAGGGCATCATGTGGTAGAATTCGCTTTTCGCCCCGCGTCTTTCCGCGTGGGCCGCGCGATCTCGGCCGTAACCGCCCTTCTGACGCTGGCGCTCATATTCTCGTCTCATGGAAGAGGAAGAAAACGTTGAAGAGAGTTCTCATCATCGGTCTCGACGGCATCACCTTCGACACCTTCGACCCATGGATGGAAGAGGGGATCCTGCCGAACACGGCGATGTTCCGCGACGGCGGCGTCCACGCGTCGCTCGACTCGATCTTCCCTCCGATCACCGCCCCCGCGTGGGCTTCCTTCATGACCGGCATGAATCCCGGAAAGACAGGGATCTTCGAGTTCCTCTACTCCCGCTCGTCGAGTTTCGACCTCGCCCCGGTGAACGCCACCGTCCGCGACGGCGTCACCCTCTGGGACATCCTATCGAGAGAAGGAAAAAAGGTGATCTCCCTCGGCGTACCGGTCACCTACCCGCCCGAGCCGGTGAACGGCGTGCTCGTCGGCGGGTTCCTCCCCCCCCAGGGGGCGCGCGATTTCACCCATCCTCCGGAGTTGCTCGATGAGATCGAAAAAAGATACGGCCCCTACCCGATCTACCACAAGGAGGTCTACCAGAAGGGGAAGGTCGACAGGGTGATCGACGAGGCGAACGACATCCTCCGCTACCGGCGCGAGATGACCCTCGATCTTCTGAAGGAAAGGGAGTGGGACTTCGCGATCACCTACTTCGAGGGCACCGACCGGATGCAGCACGAGGTGTGGCATATCCACGACGAGAGCCACCCCCATTCGACACGGTCGGAGGTGGCCCGTTACAAGGAGAAAGTCCTCGGTTTCTACCGGGAAGTGGACGAGACGGTGCGCCTCCTCACCGAGGCGGTCGACGACGGCGAGACCGCGGTGATCATCATGTCCGACCACGGTTTCGGCCCGATTCACTATTATTTGAACCTGAATGTCTGGCTCCTCGAACAGGGATTCCTGAAGCTGAAGCGCGATCCTCTCACCCTCTTGAAGCGACTGATCTTCACGCTGGGAATCACCCCCGCTTTCGGCTACCGGACGGCGATGAAGCTCGGGCTCGCCGGGCTTCGTCTATCGAAGGGGGTGGGCGGAAGAAACGTGATCTTCGACATGATCAACTCGATCTTCCTCTCGCTGGAGAATATCGACTGGACACGGACGAGGGCGTATTCGAAGGGGAACTACGGGCAGATCTACGTCAACCTGAAGGGACGGGAGCCCGACGGATCGGTCGACCCTTCCGAGTACGATGCCGTGGTGGAGGAGCTGAAGAAGGCGCTCCGGGCGATCCCCGATCCCGACACCGGCGGAAAGTTGATGTCCGATGTGTTTCACCGGAGCGAACGATACACCGGCGCCTACGTGGAAAGAATGCCGGACGTTCTCTTCAAGCCGGGCAACATGGTGTACAAGGCGCTCGGCATTGTCGACTTCACCACACGGCACTTCATCGAGCCGACGTTCGGCAACTCGGGAGACCACCGGATGAACGGCGTCTTCTTCGCGAAGGGAGGGGAATTCGACGTCCGCGCCGAGAGGCTGCCCGAGATCTCCATCATGGACGTGGCGCCCACGGTGCTCCACGCCCTCGGTCTCGCCGTTCCGGAAGACATGGACGGACGTGTGATCGAAAACGCCTTCCGGAAAGAGTGGATCGAAAGCCACCCGGTCCGGATGCGCCGGCCTTACGAACGGGTCGACAAGTCGCGCATGGAACTGTCCGACACCGAGCGGCAGGAGATCATCGATCGGTTGAAAGGGATGGGGTATGTGGGATAGGGAATCATCGTCCTCGGCGGACCGATGGATCCTCCTCCTCATCGCCGTTACAGCACTGGCGGCGTTCCTTTCGTACTGGGACTACGGGATGAACGACGACGAGGGATACCTCCTCGGCGGCGTGACCCGCATTCTCGACGGACAGGTTCCTTATCGCGACTTCCACCATACCTACGCGCCCGGTCGTTTCTATCTCGTGGCGGCGCTCTTCCGCCTTGCCGGGGAGAATCTCCTCACCCTCCGTGCGCTCTGGCTCGTCATGCGGGTGGCGATCGTCATCCTCGCCTGGTTCGCGGCGAGGCCGTTCCTTTCGCGCTGGGGGGCCGGCGCCTTCGCCGTCATGCTGATCGTCGCGCCGGGACCGTGGCACAAGTCGTTCTTCCACTTCTTTCTCCTGGCGAATGTCGTCACTCTCGGGCGGATGGCGGATCCCCGAGCTTCCGCGCGTCGTGCCGTGGAGGCGGGAATCGTCGCCGGTGTTACCCTCCTTTTCCGCCAGGACCTCGGCGCCGCGACGTTCGCCGCGGGGGGAGTTCTCGTTCTTCTGAAGCGATGGACAGGTGTTTCGGCGCGACAGGGTGCTCTTTTTTTTTCGCCGCCTCCATCGCCGTTCTGCCCGCCGCGCTCTACTTCCTGCTGAACCATGCGCTCCCCCAGGCGGCTGAGAAGATCTTCCTCGCCGGCATGAGGGACAATCGCACGAACGCCCTTCCCTTCCCGGCGCTCGTTCACGGCGTGACCCCCGGCGCGACCGGCGTGGCGTTCGCCCTGATCCGGTCGCTCTACTACCTCCCCCCCCTCGTCTACGCCGTCGCCGCCGTCGTATCGGCGAGAGCGCTCTTTCGCCGGGTTCCCGGCGGCATCGTCGCGGCGCTCTTCGTCTTCTTCGGCGTCGCCTCGTGGAACCAGGCGCTCTGGCGGAGCGACCTCGCCCACCTCCTCCAGGCGCTTCCTCCGTTCTACGCGCTGTCGATCGGGGGGATCGAGGCGGCAGCGAAACGGTTCCACGCCCGGGGGGCGATCGCGACGGCGGGCGCGCCGTTGCTCATGCTCTTCGCGCTTCTCGTCTACGGCGAAACGTGGCGGTCCGACCGGGGCGCCGGGCGGATCGCCGCCGAGGGGATCCAGCCGATCCCGCCCTACTACACCGGATCGGTGGCGCAGCTCGGGGAACCCTCGGTGAGGCTCGAACTGCCCCGGGCGCCGCTGCGCGTCCCTCCCCGCCAGGCGCGTTTCCTCCGCGCCGTGGGAGAGAGGATCGACCGGTACACGTCGCCCGGCGACTCCATGCTCACCGTGCCCGGCTTCCAACTCCTCTATTTCCTTTTCGATCGAAAGAATCCGACGCGGTACGTTCACCTGAGGAGGGCCCTCGACAACCGGGAGGAAGAAGAGCAGTATATCCGGGACATCCTCGACGGAGGAACGAAGCTCGTGATCCTCCGGGATTACGCCATCGATGGGAGGGAAGAGCGGCGGTTCACCCGTTTCGCCGCCCCTGTCTGCGCCGCCATCGAGAGGGAGTTCGACCTGGTGGAGTCGATGGGCGATATCCGGTTCTACACGCCGAGGGGAGCGCGACCGTGAAGGGGAACCTCGTCCGGCTCACAGTCACCTCTTTGCTCCTCCTTCTCATCCTGAGGAGGGTGGACTGGGCGGAGTTCGCGCGCATCGGCGCCGGCACGCGGATCGACCTGGTGATCGCCGCATACGGTCTCAACCTCCTCATGATTCTCCTCAACACGTGGCGGTTGCGTGTCCTGATCGGGGCGCTCGGCACCATGGTGGGCATGATCCGCCTTGCCGGCTACTATTTCGTTTGCATGTTCTTCAACAACTTCATGCCCACGTCGATCGGCGGCGACGTGATGCGTATCCTCGACCTGTCGAGAGACACGGGGAAGAAGTCGTCCGCCATGGCCTCGATCATGGTGGAGAGGCTCCTGGGGCTCTACGCACTTTTCCCACTCGGCCTGACGGCGTTTCTTATCCTCTACCCGACCCTACCTAGGCGCGGGCTCTTCCTCGTCGCCACCGCCGGGATGGCGGCGCTCTTTCTCGCGGGCACCGTCGCGATCCGCCGGAGCACGATCCGCCGTCTCGCCCCGCTGGCCCGTCCGCTGGAGAAATGGCTCGACCGCTTCCAGGTCCGCGAGAAGGGAGGGCGGCTCTACGATTTCCTCGACCTGTACAAGGGAAAGAAAGCGGCCGTATCGGGCGCGCTCGTCCTTTCGATCCTCTCCAGCTCCGTTTGGATCGTCGGCTGCTGGGTCTTCGCCGTCGCCATGGGGCTTTCCCTTCCGGTGGCGGTATTCTTCCTTCTCATGCCCCTGGTGGAGATCGGCAGGATGGCGCCCATTTCCCTCTCCGGCATGGGGATCCGGG
>JAJRWB010000024.1 GCA_024276995.1 Candidatus Eiseniibacteriota bacterium
AGAAGAGCGGTGCCGACCGTCTCGTCATGGTGTGGTGCGCCTCCACCGAGGTATTCATCGAACAGGGCGATGTTCACCAGTCGATGAAGGCGTTCGAGCAGGGACTCAAGGAGAACAACGAGAGGATTTCACCGAGCATGATCTACGCATACGCGGCGATCAAGTCGGGAGTTCCCTTCGCCAATGGCGCGCCGAACCTGACGGTCGACTTTCCGGCGATCGTGGAGATGGCCGGGGAGTACTCCATGCCGATCATGGGGAAAGACTTCAAGACGGGACAGACGCTGATCAAGACGATTCTCGCCCCCGGGTTCAAGGCGCGCCTCCTCGGGCTGTCGGGATGGTTCTCGACGAACATTCTCGGGAACCGGGACGGCGAGGTTCTCGACGATCCCGGTTCGTTCAAGACGAAGGAAGCGTCGAAACTCTCCGTGCTCGATCACATCCTCCAGCCGGAACTCTACCCGGCCCTTTACAAGGAGATCCACCACAAGGTGCGGATCAACTACTATCCGCCCCGCGGGGATAACAAGGAAGGGTGGGACAACATCGATATCTTCGGGTGGCTCGGCTATCCGATGCAGATCAAGGTCGATTTCCTTTGCAGAGATTCGATTCTCGCCGCGCCGATCGTCCTCGATCTCGCTCTTTTCATGGATCTCGCCCATCGCTCCGGCAGGCGGGGGATCCAGGAGTGGCTCTCGTTCTACTTCAAGTCGCCCCAGGCGGCGGAAGGACTCTACCCGGAGCACGACCTGTTCATCCAGCTCATGAAACTGAAGAACACGTTGCGCGACATGGTGGGCGAGGATCTGATCACCCATCTCGGCGACGAGTACTACGACTGATCGAGACGCCAAGGAATCGATTCGCGTGCGACGCGGACGGCCGGCTTCGACGGGAGCCGGCCGTTTCGTGTGGGGCGAACACGAGACCGATCGGGTGGGTGAACGGCGCTTTGGTGTGAGCCCATAACCGATTGGAAGATTGACACGATGATAGTCTCCCGGTGTAATGGAATTCCCAGGCGCGCCGGATCGAACCCGCATCGAAGGTCCTCCCAGCCGGGCGCACCGTTGCCGGAAGCTCGAACAAGGAGGAGGTCGTGATGCGGTTTCTCTCTCCCCCACTTACCGGTCTGATCGTCGCCTTTCTCCTTTTCGCCCCCCCCCCGCAGCCGCAACTCTTTCTGTAGTCGCTGGTTTGGACGGGAAGGTCACCAACGGACCGGACACTCTCGTCGTCTCTGCGGGCGTCTACTTCCTCGTTCTGCGCTCCGGGGACGAGAGGGTGAGCGAAAAACTGGTCCATCTTCTATGAGAAACCGGGAAGGAAATGACTTCCCGGCTCAGGCAACCGGGAAAGCGAGCAACGAAGGAGATGGGATCGTGAACATTTATGGCCATAGAAAGCATCTGCGATTCCAGAAGGCATTCTGGGGATTTCTGGTTCTGAGCACCCTCCTCGGTCTGGTATCCGTGCAGTGCACTCTCCCCGCCACCGGGCAGACGCAGTGCTACGACAACCGGGGGCCCGTCCCTTGCCCGGCCGTCGGTTTCCCGGGACAGGACGCGGCGACGGCGTACAATCCGCTCTCTTACACGCTGGTGTCGAACGTGCCGGGCCAGGAGACGGTGATCGACGACAACACCGGGCTCGAGTGGACGCAGGCCGCGTTCCCGGCAATGCCGTGGCAGCAGGCGCTCCAGTTCTGCGATTCCCTTCATTGGGGGGGATATGGCGACTGGAGGCTTCCGAAATGGCACCAGATACAAGACCTCGAAACTCGATCTCCGCGTCGTCCGCTACTGCACCGGTCCTCCGACCCGGACCGAAGAGACGAGTTGGTGAGGCATCAAGAAGCTGTTCCGCTGAGGAGAATGGGGGCACTCTACGAAATAGCTTCCGTCGGACGAACGGCATCTACGCCGGAAAAACACCTTTCCCGGCCCGCTTGAAATCGGCCCACGACTCTCGAATTGAGAGTCGCTCCCGCTCTCCCCGCCGTCTGCGGCACCGTCAACCCGATCACTCCCGAACCGGGAGTGATTTCCGCCGGAGTCGGAATCGTCGTGCCGGATCTCCCCCACGGTTGGGCGGTCGGTTCCCTTGCCCGGTTCTCCTCTCCGTGCTACATTCAAACCTGTTCGCTCGGGGCGCGGCGGCACCGCGGGGCGCCGCTGCTGAGATGTACCCGTTGAACCTGACCCGGTTCGGACCGGCGTAGGAAATGCGAAACACCGCACGATTTCCGCACCGGCCGGGCGCTCGAACGAAAAGAGGTGCTCAGCCATGAAACGATCTTCCCGTGATACGAATCCCCCCGCGCCGACCGGCGGGCAAGGCCATGTTCTTCCCCTCCGCGGCGCGGAAACACCCGCATCGAAGGGAGGGGGTACCACGCCGCCGAGCTTCGCCCTGAAAAATGACATCGGCGGGCCGCTCACTTTCTCGTCGCCCGATACACCCGGTATGCCGGCGGTGTCGGAAAAGTGCGCCGCCGATTTCGCCCGGCCGCTGCCCGAGGGAACCGCGCCGGTGACGCAGCTCGAAAGGGCGCTCCTCGGCGAGATCACTCCCGAGATGGTCCGCGTGGCCGAGCGGGAAGCGCACCTCACGGCGGAGGCGGTGCGCAACGAAGTGGCGGCGGGGAGGATGATCCTCCCGGCGAACACGGTCCATCTTTCGCACGGGCTCGACCCGATGTGCATCGGCCGGGCGGCGAGAACGAAGGTGAACGCCAACCTCGGCGCGTCGCCCGTCACGAGCGGCGCCGACGAGGAGTTGGAGAAGCTCGACTGGGCGCTGCGGTGGGGCGCCGACACGGCGATGGACCTTTCCACGGGAGGCGATCTCGACCGGTGCCGGGAGAAGCTGATTCGCCATTCCACCGTGCCGATCGGAACGGTGCCGATCTACTCGATGATCATCGGGCGGCGGATCGAGGATCTGACGTACGAGGATATTCTCGCCGAGTTGGAGAAACAGGCGAAGCAGGGGGTCGACTACTTCACCATCCATGCCGGGCTTCTCCGGGAGCATCTCTCTTACGTTCGCGACCGGCTGATCGGGATCGTTTCGCGGGGGGGATCGCTCTTGGCGAAGTGGATGATCGATCACGGTAGGCAGAACCCGATGTACGATCTCTTCGACGAGATCTGCGACATCATGCGCCGGTACGACGTGGCGTTTTCCCTCGGTGACGGTCTGCGGCCGGGAGGGCTCGCCGACGCCACCGACGAGGCGCAAATCCGCGAGCTCGAAACCCTCGGCGAGCTGACCGAACGGGCGTGGGCGAAGGGGGTGCAGGTGATGGTGGAAGGGCCGGGACACATCCCTTTCGACCAGATCGAATACAATATGAAGCTCGAGCGGACGATCTGCCACGGCGCGCCGTTCTATGTCCTCGGGCCGATCGTGACCGACATCTTTCCCGGTTACGACCACATCACGAGCGCCATCGGCGCCACGGCGGCGGCGTATCACGGAGCGGCGATGCTCTGCTACGTCACGCCGAAGGAACATCTCGGCCTGCCGAAGAAGGAAGACGTCAAGCAGGGGTGCATCGCGTACCGGATCGCCGCCCACGCGGCGGACGTGGCGCTCGGCATTCCGGGAAGCCGCGATCGCGACGACGAACTGACGAAGGCGCGCGCGGCGCTCAACTGGGAAGAGCATCTTGCCCTTAGCTTCGATCCCGACACGGCGCGCGCGCTGCACGACGAGGACCTCGACGTGGATACCGATTTTTGCGCCATGTGCGGCCACGATTGGTGCGCCGTGAGGATCAGCCGCGAGATCCAGCAGTTCACGAGTGGAAAAGATAAGGAGTACGACTGGGACGGGCCGAAGGTGACCGGCGCGCTCACCGACGAGCAGCGCGAGATCCTCGAGGCGCGCGGCGTGCTCACCCCCGAAGAGATTCACCGCCTCGCCGGCAAGACGCTCGAAGCGGTGCGCGCGGGCGCGGGAGAGAAGGCGCCGTGCCACAGCGATTTCGAATCGACCGGCGATCCGGAAAGAATCCAGAAGGAAGCCCTCGCCCGGCACGACGCGCCGGAGTAGCCGGCGCCCCTTTTATAGGCTCCTCGTTCCCGACGATCCCCGCCTGCGCGGGGATCTCCTTATGCGGTAGATTTTGAACGGTTTTTCCCTCGTTGTCCCCTCCTGTCCCCTTCCGAACCGGGGATGGTTCAGCGTCTCCGTCGCCGGCCCGATCCTTGGACCAGGAAAATCGTCGTTTTCGGGGAATAGACCGCCGGCCGCGCCGGCGGGAGGAGGAGGACTTCATGAAGGCAACAGCTATCGCACTCGCTTCGGCGGCGGCTCTCCTGATCGCCGGCGCCGCGCCCGCAGCCGTTTCGGTGACCGCCCACGTGACGGCGGACAACCACTACGGCGTCTACACCGCGGACGATTCGGGTGGAGGACTCACCTTTCGTGGTCGGAACGAAACGGGCGAGTCGGGCAGTCCGGGGACATACAACTGGAGCGAAGCGGAAACACTCTCCTTCGCGATGGATCTCGGCGAGTACGTCTATATCGCCGCGTGGGACAACAAGGTGATCGGCGGCGTGCTCGGCGATTTCGAGACTTTCGCCGGGATCAGCTACACCGACGGCTCGTGGGAGGTGGCGCCCACGTCGTTCACCGGGTACGATGCCTCGTCGGCCCTCCCGGGCGATGCCGCCATGGCGGCGGAGATCGCGTCGATCGAAAGCAGCGGCGGCTGGGGTACGCCGTACGGGACGTCAACGAACGGCGCGCCCTGGTTCGGTATCGCCACGGTGCCGGACGTCGATCCCCTCGCCACGTGGATCTGGTACGACTCGTACCAGTACCAGCCTTTCGGCACGGTTTTCATCTTCCGATCGAAGCTCGGTCTCGAATCGACAAGCGCCGATGAGACGACATGGGGGGGAGTGAAAAAACTCTTCCGGTAAGGCCGGCGTCGAAGATTCTGAAATGATTGCGGCCGGGAAGATGAACTCTTCCCGGCCGCTTTGTCGGGCGCGGCGCCACGGCGACCTGCCCACCCGCTCTGGATTCGAATCGCCCGATTCCCTATACTGCACCCGCAATTCGATTGGTCGCCCGCCGCCGGGTCTTTCGCGGCCGGCCGTCCGTCGTGGGAAGTATGCAACGAGGCGTTCGTTTGAACCGCAAGCTCACACTGAAAAACCCCCACTCCATCGCGGCGGCTTTGCGCGAGCGTCCTCACCAGGTCGTTTCCCTTCATGTATCCTCGAATTCGTCCGGGCCATGGGACGAGGCGGCGCGCCTCGCGGCGCGTCACGGTGTGCCTTGCGCGCGCCCGGCGAAGGGGGAATCCTCCTCGGCGGTGGTGATCGGCCGGGAGGACGTATCGGTGGAGGAACTGTTTTCCCCGCCCGGCGCGGTCGGCGATGACAGGGGGGTTTGGGTCGCCCTCGATACGGTGCAAGATCCCCACAACGTGGGGGCGGTCTTCCGGTCGGCCGCCTTCTTCGGCGTGCGCGGCATCCTCTTCCAGAAGGACAGGACCGCGCCGTTGAACGACGCGGCGTACGACGTGGCGTCGGGAGGGGTCGAGTACGTGCCTCACGCGAGGGTGACGAACCTCGGGCGCGCCCTCGTCGCCGCCCGCGAGGTGGGACTGTGGGTGCTCGGCACGTCGGAGCGGGCCGAGCGCGATCTCGCCGACGTACCTCTCGACAGGCCGTACATCGTGGTGATCGGCAACGAAGAGCGCGGCATGCGCCTCAAGGTGGAGGAAAAGTGCGACCTGACGTGCCGGATCGTCCCCTTGGGTGAAGTGTGCTCGCTCAACGCCGCGGTGGCGGCGGGCATCTTGATCAGTGCTTTGACCTCTCGGAGCACGTCTCCATGACACGGAGGAAATTCCCGCCGAGCACTTTTTCGAGGTCCTCCTCGGAATAACCTCTCTCCAGGAGCGCCGCCGTCAGGTAGGGGAGGCGGGAGCAGTCGCCCATCCCTTCGGGAAGGCATGCCACGCCGTCGAAGTCGGAGCCGACGCCCACGTGGTCGGGGCCGATCGTCCGGAGGGCGTGGTCGAAATGATCGACGAGAATCGAAAAAGGCGTCACATAGTCGGTGAGGGGAACGGTGCCCTTCGATTCGCGCCACGCCCGGCTCGACTCGTTCGTAATCTCCGGAAAGTCGGGATCGATGAAGGCGGCGGAGAAGTTGATCTGCACGACGCCGCCGGTTTCCGCGACGGCCCGCATCATGTCGTCGCTCATATTCCGCCTATGGTTCGCGATCGCCCTGCACGACGAGTGTGTCGCCGCCACCGGCGCGTCGGCCACCTCGAGCACGTCTAGAAACGTATCGTCACTCACGTGGGAAACATCGACGATCATGCCGATCCGGTTCAGCTCCCGCACGACGTCGCGGCCGAACGGCGTCAGCCCGCCGTGGAGCGGGCCGAGCGGTTCGTGGACGCCCGCCGAATCGGCCCAGGAGATGTGGAACCCATGGGTGAGGGTGAGATAGATCGCCCCGGCGGCGCGAAACTCGCGGAGCACGTCGAGATCCTCTTCGAAGAGGTAGCCCCCCTCGATCGCCAGGGGAACGGCGATCTTTCCCGCCTCTTTCGCGCGGCGGACGTCGGCGCCGCTCACCGCCGGGGAGAGATCGTCCCCGTACCGCTCGATCGCCCGGTGGATCTTCTCGATCCCGTCGCGGGCGGCGGCGATCCCTTCGCCGGAAGCCTCCGGGTTCGGCGCCCACACGGCGAAGACGGCACAGCTTACGCCACCTTCTCTCATGCGCGGAATGTCGAGGTGGCCGTCGTCGTTCCTCTTCGCGAGATCCCGCCCCCCTTCGCCGAGGTGGAGCGTCGTATCGATGTGGGAGTCGAGCACCACGACGCGCCGATGGAGTTCCTTCGCCCTTTCGAGCCGTTCCGCCGATTCATTCTTCATCGCGCCGCTCCTTCCACGGGTGTGCCGAAAGGATAGCAGAATGGTCGGATCTCCGGCGTGATAGTGGAATCTTACAGCCGCCATCCGACGGTTGTCACAGGCGTCGCCCGGCGCTACAATGGCGGTCGAACGCTCACCGCCCACCATCGGGGACGCCATGCTCGTCGGCTTCGCAGGCAATTGCGGCACCGGGAAATCGACGATCGCCCGCGAAGTCGCCCGGTACTACGACGGTATCCTCATCCTCGAGGACGAGAAGGCGAATCCCTACTTCGACGACTTCATCTCCGGGAAGAAGGAGACCGCCCTCCAGGCCGAGCTCACCTTCCTGTCGAATAAGCTCCTCGACATCGAAGAGGCGAACCGCCGGAAGATGGTCGTCGTCGACCGGCTGCCCCAGGAGGACGTGAGCCTTTTCACGCCCTACTGTAAGAGCCGGGGGCTGCTGAACGAAACCGACTTCCACCTTTACGAACAGGTGGCGGGCCAGCTCCTGCGCGGCGCTCCTCCGTTCGACGTGATCATCTACCTGTATGGACCGATCGAGCTGCTCGTCGAGCGGCTGAGCAAACGGGAAGAGAGCGCCTTCAACGAGCGGGTCGAGGAGATGGTCCGCGCGCTGCAACCGGAGTACGAAAAATGGATCGAACAGGTGGAAGGGCCGGTGATCCGCAGGCATATCGAGGAGCACGATTACAAGGGGCCGTCGTGGCGGAAAGACCTCGAGAAGCTGGTGAGCGAGATCGAGCGGTTCCGTTTCCCCCTATTCACCGGCGAAACGGGGTAGCCCTTCGACATCGATGATCTCTCGCGCCCGGTCGGCGTCCTCTTCGGGCACGAGGAGGCGGAGCCTGCCGGCACCGTTCACCGGGATCGGGTAGACCGACTGCGTGAGAGGTGATCGGATGACCACGGTGATATCGTGGCTCTCGAGAATGCTCTTCACCACGAGCGACTCGGGATCGCTCGCCATCGTGGCGATCTCCACGAGGCGCACCGGTTCGTAGTATCCTTCTTCCCATTACATGATTCCTTAATTATAGCGCAATTCGTGCGGTATCGCTCTTCAATCGTGCAGAACGAGGTAGAGCCAGTTCAGCGCAACGAGTGCGGGCAGGGCGACGAGGAGGATGCGCCTCCCTTGCCGGACGAGCGCACGGGCGCGATCGGACACCGTGCGGAGCGCAGGCGCGGCCGAGGCGATGCCCCACAAGACGAGAAGGATCACGGTCGAGACGGCGAGCGGCTGCACGGCGAAGGCGCCCGCCACGTCGCCCCTTCCAAGGGCGAGGAAGGCGCGCGTGGTGAAACACGTGGGACAGGGGAGGCCGATGATCGCCGCGAAGGGGCACTCGCCGAACGTAAGGCCCAACGCGTCGAGAATCGCGCTGCCCGCCACGGCGGCGACGGCGAGTGCGCCGAAGAGGATGGGCGTGCCGCTGCGCGCCGCCACGGTCACATCAGCTTCGCCACGACCGGCACGAAGAGGAACATACCGCAACATCCGAAGAGGAGGATGAGCGGCGTGAGCACGGCGAGCAACGCGTGGCCGGTCGTCGTTTCGTGGCATTCACGGATTCCGATCACCGTGAGAACGATCATCCACACCTCGCCTACCAGGTTCCCGCAGAAGGGAACGAGCGTCAACAAGAGCGGCGCCGCCGAGTAGCAGATGATCCGGAAGGTCGTCTCGAAGGGGTGCTTGGCGCTCCCGAGAAGGGAGAGGCCGGCATGGACCAGTCCCGCGAGGATCACGGTGACGCACGCGGCGACCACCGGCGAGACGAAGAACTTGATCCACGAGATCGCCGCCGCGGAGGCGACCTCGGGAAACGACGTGCCACCCAGCCTTCCGAGGAGAAGAAACGGCACGGGAAGGATGATCGCCGACCAGATGAGATCGACGAGGGCGGTGATCATCACGATGCCGATGCCGTAGAGGGCGGCGTCGAGGATATTGCCCCTCGGCCGGAGGGAGGAGAAGAAAGCGGTCGGCTTCAGCGCCGATTCCTCCACCGTGCGCGCGAACGCGACGAGAATGCCTTCGCCGGCGCGGTCTTCCCAGGGAGGTCCCTCTCTTACGACTTCTTCGTTTTGTTCTTCGGTCATTCCGATTCCCTCCTCTTGCGGAACCGATTCACCGCCCGGTGGGCGAGCCGAGTCGGCTCCGGAATCCGGTACCCTCTGGCGCAGCTTAACGCAATCCGAACCGCCGGCGCCAGGGCGATCCGGTGGCCCTGCGAGATGAACACCGGCTTCACCCCCGTTCGCGTGCGGAGCACCATGCCGACGCGTCTTCCTAGGAAGACCAGAGCCGACGAGGAACCTCTCTCCCTTCCCGGCTCGTCATAGTCGCCGACGAGAAGAGACTTTGCGCAGCCGATCGCCGGTACGTCGAGGGCGAGTCCCGCGTGGCAGGCGAGGCCGAACCGGCGCGGGTGGGCGAGACCGTGGCCGTCGAGAAAGAGTACGTCCGGCGAGCGCTTCAGCTTCGCGAACGCTTTCAGGATGAAGGGGATTTCCCGGAACGAAAGGAGTCCGGGGATGTAGGGGAAGCGGGAGATCCCCTCGCTGAACGCCTCCTCCACCACGTCCATCGTCTTCCCGTCGAGAACGACGACGGCGCAGAAGAAACGGTTCGAACCGCGACGGAAGGAGAGATCCGCCCCCGCCACGAGGCGTGGTGCGCGCACCGTGCCGCGAAGGATCAGCTTCGGGGCGAGGCGGCGCTGCATCGCCACCGCGCCGGTGTACGAGAGATCGGAAGGGATCTCGAAGCTCACGACGAGGCCGTATCGAGCGCGCGGTAGAGCCAGGGAAGGGAGAGATCCATCCTATAGTCGACGGAGGAGTGGTTGTCGTCGAACTCCTCGTAGCGATGGTCGATTCCCGCTTCCTTCAGCGCCGCGGTGAAGCGCCTCGCCCCGTAGTGCAATGCGTACTGATCTCGGCTGCCGCAGTCGATGTAGATCCCCGCGAGGCGGCGAAGGCTTTCGAGGCACTCCTCCATTCGGACGAGGCGGAGCGGGTCGTTCGCGAGCCACGCGTTCCATCTCTCCCGGTCGAGCTCGCACGTTTCGAGATCCACCGGAAGGCGGATCCCCTTATACGCCTTGGCGTCGGGATCGTATGTCGCCGCCATGGCAAGGGTCATGAGGACGTGGAATTCATCGCCTTCGATTTTCGGTTTCCCTTCGAGGTGGTCGAGGAAGGAGGCGATATTCCGGTCGTGTTTCGCAAGACAATCGAGCACCTTCGGGAAGTCGGAGCGGTAGACGAGGTCGAATCCCATGTCCCCCGAGTGGCACGCCACCGCGTTCCATGTCTCGCCGTGGCGAAGGCCGTGAACGATGGCGCCGTACCCGCCGCTCGACTTGCCGAACAGCGCCCTCTTTTCGCGTCCCGGTTCGATGGGAAAACCGCTTTCCAGGCGGGGGATCATCTCGTCGATCAGGAAATCCTCCCACCGTCCCATGGCAGCGGAATTGATGTACTGGTTTCCGCCGAGCGATGTGAAGCAATCGGGAAAGGCGAATACCGCCGGTCCCATCTTTCCCTCGTCGATCAGCCGATCGACCCGCTGGGGCACCGATTCGCCGAATGGTTTCCACCCGATGTGGCTGAGGCCGCTCCCCGTGAACCCGGCGAGATCGACGAAGAGCGGAAACGTCCCGCCGCCGGCGCACTCCTTCGGAATGTAGACCGCGACCGATCTTTGGACGGGATCACCGAGGAGATTGCCGGCGAGCGCTTCCGACTCGAGGGTGATCGTTTCCAGCGCGCCCCGGGGGGGCGCGAAGTTGTGGCGGGGCATGGTCGACTCCTCCTTCCTTCGCTCAGGGTAACACATCGGCGGAAAGCTTCTCCCTCGTCCACCGGTCGCTGAAAAGAGACGATTGGAGGGCGAAAAACCATTCCTCGTTCCGCCCGCCGGACAACTCCGCCGCGAATCCCGCCCGGACGACCGCCCGGTCGGTGCCGAGGAAGGGGAGGAACTGGCCGGAGAAGATCGTGAGGTCGAGTTCGGTCACCACCGAGCGGACGATCCCCGCCGGTCTTCCGTCGACCCACGACCGCCCTTCGGCAAAACCGGTCCGATAAGTGAATCGCTCGAGATAGAAGGGGCCGGCGGCGATGCCGAGATCTTCCGAGAGGGGCCACCATCCGTCGACGCCATACCCGGCGATGGCATCCCCCGCGGCGAAGCCGCTCGGCGAGGCGATTCCCGCCGGCGCCTCGGCGAGGAGCGTTTTCTCTCCGCCCGTCTCGGCGGCCGCCGAGGCGTGGAACCGGAGGAACGAATCGCTCCGGATGATCGCCCTTCGAAGCGACGCGGCGCCGCTCCACCGCTCGGTCCGCGAGGTCGAGGAGAACGACGACATGCCCCGTCTCCATTGAATGTTGAAGCTTTCCCCCTCGCGGGGGCGCGACCTTCGCCATGCCGCCCCGGCGATAAGATCGCTCGTGCGGAGACGTTCCTCTCCTGCTGAGACGCTGTCCGTCGCGATCCGGTTCGAGCTTTCCACCGAGAAACCGGCGGTCATCGTGAATTGCGACGAGAGCGCGTCCCGACGGACGGGGAGGTCGAGCCGCGCGGAAACGGCCCGATCGACGGAGCGCCAGGGGCCGGAGACGCCCTCCTCCTCGCCGTAGCGGCCGTCGACGCGCAGCGTGGGCATCATCGCTCGGCCGATGTACGATACCGATGCGCTCTTCGCTTTCCGATCGTAGCGGAGGCTTCCGCCCGCCGAGATCCGGTGGAGATCGACCGGATCGGAGAGGAGATTCCTGATCTCCAAGGCGACGCGACTCTCGCTCACCGACGAGATCGCCGCGTCGGGCCGCGGCCGCACAGACAGCACGCCGTGGTAGGCGTCGCCGCGCGGCGGCGCCCCGGGGGAATCGACCGGTTCGGAAAGCGGGGGGAAGAGGGAAAAGGTGTTCCACGGCGGCTTTGCCGCTCCGAGGAGATCTCCCCGGCGGATCGACGATCGGTATCGTTCGGCGGAGGAGACCTCGAGGATCTCGCCGTCGGGGGCGACGAAAAGATCGTGTACCGCCCGGGAGGATGGGCCCAGGGTCCGGGGCGCACCGTCCGGGATGTGGATCGCCGTCCTTTCGGGAAGTGTGCCGCGATAGAGAAGGACGACAACCGTCTCGTCGTCCCGCCAGACCGGCTCGAAGGGCGCCGTGTCATCCGTCGTGAGGCGCAGGCTCTTTTCGCCGGCGATGTCGTAAAGGAACAGGTCTCGGCGGTCGGTGTCGGTGAGCGCGGTGAAGGCGATTCGGGAGCCGTCGGGAGAGGCTGCGAGTTCCATGACGAGCAACACGCCCGGTGGTGGCGGGATCGCTTTTTCCACGCTGCCCGACGTGTCGAGCACGACGATCCGGCTCGCCGCGGCGGAGTCATCCCAAGTGATCGCGGCGATCTTCCGGCCGCCGTCGATCCATACCGGTGAGATGAGGCGCTTCCCGAAGGTGAGCCGGCGTGACTTTCCGCCGGGGAGATCGTAGCGATAAAGATCGTACCATGACGCGCCGGAGCGGCCGGGCGTCGGTCGCGAGTAGACGATCGAAGACCCGTCGGGGGACCAGCGGAAATCAGGCGATACGCTCTCCCCCTCGATCCTCTCGAATCGGCCCGGCGATTCGCGGCGGGAGAGATACAGCTCGATCCACCAGGCGTCTTCATCGCGAACGCCGGCGACGGCGAGATCGCCCCGGGAGGACCATGCCGCGCCGAGAGGCCGCTCAATCGGGCCGGTGTCGAGGAGAGGGGCGTCTTCATCCCGGCCGGCGCCGTCCCGCCGCGCGGGATAGTACGCGGCAAGTTCCTCCCGCCACGCCCGGTCGAGTTCCCCCTCGTCGAGGCCGGTGACCTTTCTAAGGGCGTGGCTGAACGACCAGGGTAGGGGGCGCATCGCGTGGTGGACGGCGGCGATCGTCCCCGGTCCGAAACGGTGCGCGAGATAGCGGATCTTCGACTCCCCCAGCCGGTAGATCAGCGCCGTATCGAGCCGGTCTCCCTGGCGGATGTCGTCGAGCCGCCGGAGCGTCGGGATCGCGCCGCTCATCGCGGTGACGCGGACGAGATCCTCTTCACGCGGTTCGGCGGCCCTCTTCTCGGCGGCCGACGCGAGTCCCTCGACCCACCAGTCGGGAAGGTTCTCCAGGGCGAGAGGGGCGAGAAGCGGCTCGAGCCGTCTCCCGCCGACGGCGTAAAACATCGCCACGTGGGTGAACTCGTGGACTACCACCTGCCGGAGGAAGTCGATCGACGCGCCGTCCCGATCGAGGGGATACGGTTCGATCTCGATGCGCGGCCAGGCGGCGCGCGCGAGACCGGATGAACGGTCGGAGAAATCGCGCAGCACGATCTCCACGCGGCCCGGAGGCGTACCGCCGGTCAGCGTGGTCACGGGGAGCCACGCCGCCTCGGCGATGCGCCCGGTCCGCACGGCGGTCCGCTCCGACCCGTCGGGGAAGAAGATCCGGAAGTGTTCCGTCTCGATCCGCCGCCAGCGCGCGTCGTGGTGATGATCGCCGAGGTGGAGCGTCGAAGCGCCGGCGGCGGGCGGTGCGACGAGAAGAACGAAGAGCAGCGCGATGCCGAGTCGGGACGACACGGCCGGCGTCCGGGCGCTCTCCGCGCGGAAGAGTCGGGGAAACGTACCGATCGGTCCGGTCCCCCTTATTCTTCTTCGTCGTCCCGGAAGATCGACCGTTTCGATTCGCGGAACTTGCGGAACGCGTTCTCCAGGCTCTCCGCCTTCTTCCTCTTCTTCTCGTCGACACCGCCCGAGCGGAAGAACGCTTCCAACTCTTCTTGTTCCTTCTTCTTCTTCTCGCGGAACGCCTCGAGGTCATCGCCGAAGGCGGAGGATCGTTCTCCTTTCGGGATCTCTTCAAGAAGAAGATGATCGATGATTTCGAGGTGCGTTTCGAAAGGGGTCTTCACCACCCGGATGACCCCGAGCGTCTCGAGTCCCCTGACGATCATATGGGCGATCTCGCTCGAGCGCCCGAGAAGCTCGCCCGCCTCTTCCACCGACGGCGGCCGGCCGATCTTCGCGTCGAGCACACGGATCGCGGCGATGAAAAGATGTCCCTCATCGTATGTCGGTCCCTGGTCGGTCATGACGACGATCTCCCCTTCGTGTAATCTCTCCCTTGTCCCGAA
>JAJRWB010000025.1 GCA_024276995.1 Candidatus Eiseniibacteriota bacterium
GCCACCTCACCGGTGGAGACCCGGAGGATCCGGAGAGCCTCGCCGGGGCGCTCACCGTCCGATTCGTTCTCGACGCCCTGGCGGGCGAGGGGAACGGCGTCGACAGGGAGGAAGTCTATCCAGTGTGGGAAGGTTCGGTGTGGGGCGGCGTCGCCGCGGTGGAAACGGCGAGACTTCTCTCGTTTCCCGGGTGCGGATCGATCGCCGCCGCGGGGATGCTCCGCCACCTCGGCGGGATGCTGGAGGACTGGAAGCTCCCGAAGTGCATCGTCGAACCGATCCACCACTTCCGCTATCCCTTGAGAGCGGGCTCATATTTTCTCGCCACGTCGGCGGTGCACATCGGCGATCTCGCGTCGGTGATGAGCGGCCACGAGGACTTCCTCTCGTTCATCGATCCGAAGATCATCGATTTGAGCGGTTTCAACGCCGATCACTACTCGATTCTCAGGCGCATCCTCACCGCCCGTTCGGGCGACATCGACACCCTCCGAAACCTTCTTTGAGCCGACGCCTCCCTTGCCGGGAGGGCGGCGATTCAGCATATTCAACGTATGTTCGACGAGCGAAAAAAAGGGCCGGTCGCGCCGGCCCTCGTCTTAGTCGCTTTCCTCGCGGCGGCATCGGCGCAGAGCGCCCGCGCGCAGGGGGGATCGGTCGCCCTCTCCTTCGCGAACGATACGTTCGTGAAGACCGACGGCCAGTACACCAACGGGCTCGGGCTGACGTGGATTTCCTCCGATTTCACGAGCCGGCGGCGCGCGCCGATCTGGGGAAGGCCGTTCTTCTATCTTCTCACGCGGGCAGGATCGCCCGGAATCGGACGGAACGTGTCGGTCACACTTTGGCAGGGGGTGTACACACCGGATAACATCCGGACCGCCGAGGCGATTCCCAACGACCATCCGTATGCCGGGTTGGCGTTCGCCTCGTTCGGATTCCACCAGAAGCAAGAGGGCGTTCTTTCCACGCTCCGCATCGATGCCGGCATCGTCGGCCCTCATTCGGGCGCGGAAAGACTCCAAACGGAACTGCACGAATGGATCGGCTCCCCGGCGCCGGAAGGGTGGGCCAACCAGATCCGCGACGAGGTGATTTTGAATATCGATTACCGTAGACTCTGGAGGTTGAGAACCGATCGGGCGCGGCGAGGATTCGGCGCCGACCTCCTCCCCGACATGACGCTCCGGTTCGGGAACAGGGAGACTTCGGCGGGCGCCGGCGTCGAGACGAGATTCGGCTGGCGGCTTCCCGACAACTACGGCAGCGACCTCCTTCCCGTCGAGAGCGACGGCGAACGACCGCCCGCGAAAAGCGAGGGGAAGCCTGCTTTCTTCGGCGTCCATCTCTTCGCGGCACTTCGCGGGGAACTGGTCGGAAGGGATATCGTGCTCGACGGAAACACGTTCGGCAAGAGCCCCCGCGTGCACAAGAACATCGCCCGTGCGATGGGCACGCTGGGTGCGGGGGCGAAAGTCGGCCTCCTGCGGATCACCGCCTCGTTCGATTACAACACGAAGAGATTCGACACCCAAGCGACACCCCACATGTACGGCTCCCTCACCCTGGCGGTAGCGCCGTGAAGGGCCGTGGACCGGCGTCGGCGGACCGGAGCGAGTCGTACCGCCGGATCGACTATGGGAAGATGATCGACTGGACGAGCCGTCTCGCGAGGGAACTTCCCTTCCTCGTCGAGCAGCTCGGCCCCCCGTCCGCCGCGCCGCTGTTCGACCTCGGCTGCGGCCCCGCCATCCACACGCGTGCCCTCGTGGAGAAGGGATATCGGGTCATCGGCCTCGACCGCTCGGAGGCGATGCTCGAGCGCGCGGGGAAGGCGCCCGCCGGCTCGCTCTTCGTCATGGGCGATCTCACGGCGCTCCCTCTCTCCGCGGCCACAGGCGCCGCGGGGGCGATCTGTCTCGGCAACACGCTCGTTCATTTCCTCGACGACGAACCGTATGTATCGCTCTTTCGTGCGCTCCGAGAGCGGATTACGCCGGGGGGCGCGCTGATCATCCAGATCCTGAACTATGTCCGCCTTCGCGAAGGGAAGGTCAGGCATCTTCCGCTCAATTTCCGCGACGGCGGCGACGGGAACGAGGCGATCTTCCTCAGGCTCCTCGATTTTCTCGACGAAAGGCGGGTCCATTTCGAAGTGGTTTCCCTCATGAGGCGGCCGGCGGAGGAGACGGCGCGATTGACGAACACTACCTCCTCGATTCTCAGGGCGCTCCGCTTCGACGAACTCGTCGCATTCCTCGGGCGGGGCGGCTTCGACAAGATCGAACTTTTCGGGTCATACGGAGGAGAGCCCTTCGACGAACATCGCTCCCACGACGTGATCGCCGTGGCACGCTGATCGGGCGTTCCCTCGGCAATGATCCGCCGCGCCGGACGATCGCCGTGCCCGACGCTTGGTGCGCCGCGACATCGTTTCGGCTATAATCTCCCCGACGATCCCCCTCACCCACAGGAGGTCACCGAACGATGACGTTTTCCGCCCGAACGACGGCTCTCGCCGCCGCGCTCTTGATTCTTCTCGCGACGACTCCGGCCGTGTTCGCGGGGGAAGGATCGATCACCCTCTTCCATACGAACGATACCCATGCTTCCTTCGTCCCCTCGGTGGCCACCTGGAAAGATGATAAGCCGCTCATCGGCGGGTTCGAGGCGCTCCAGTGGCACCTTTCGGTCGAGAGGGAGCGCTCGGCGCCTTCGCTCTATCTCGACGCGGGCGACTTTATGACGGGCAACCCGATTTCGAACATCGAGTACGGCGGCACGAAGGGGGGCGCCCTCGTCGAGCTGTTCAACCGCGTCGGCCTCGACGCGATGGCCCTCGGAAATCATGAGTTCGATCAGTCGAGAAAGAACATTCTCGCGCAGATCCGAAGCGCATCGTTCCCGGTGCTCGCGGCGAACCTCCGAGGACCGGACGGAAAATACTTCACGGGAAAAGGTTATGTGATCCGCGAGGTGGGCGGTGTTCGCGTGGGGATCATCGGACTGACACCGAACGGCCTCGAGGGACTGATCAGCGAAACCGCCTTCGAGGGGCTCGAGGTAACGCCTGCGGTGGAAGCGCTGAACGCCCTCGTGCCGGAGGTCGATGCCAAGAGCGATCTCATCGTGGCGCTCAGCCACCTCGGCATCGGCGGCGACCGTGTGATCGCAAGGGAAGTGAAGGGAATCGACGTCATCATCGGCGGCCACAGCCACACCCGCCTCGACAGGGGAGAGTGGGTCGGCGACGTGCTGATCGCCCAGGCGGGATCGAAGCTCCGCTACCTCGGCGTGATCGATCTCACGGTGAACGGCGACCATGTGACAGAAGCGTCGTGCCGCCTCGTTCCCCTCTGGGCGGCCGACGTGAAGGAGCCTGTCGGCGTGACCGGTCTGATCCGCCGGTTCGAAGAGAACATTGACAGGGAGTACGGCCAGGTGATCGCCCGCTCCGACGCGAATCTCGGTCGGAGCTACTACGCCGAGAGCGACCTGGGGAACTGGGTCACCGACGGCGTGCGGAGAATCACCGGCGCCGACGTGGCGTTCCTGAACAGCGGCGGCCTGAGGAAGAATCTGCGGAAGGGCGACGTGAAGAAACTCGACATCCAGGAGATTCTCCCGTTCAGCAATGCTCTTTGCACATTCACCTGCACCGGCGCCGAGCTGATCGAGATCATCGAGGAGAACCTCGCGGCCGCGGTCACCGAGGATCACGGCATCCTCCAGTCGTCCGGGCTGCTCGTGCGATGGGGGCGGGCGGGGAACGACGTCTACGTGGTGAACGCCTCGCTCGTCGGGCCCGAAGGAAGCGATACTGTGGAGGTCGATCCGGAAAAGAGGTACACCGTGGCCACCGTCGACTACGTCGCACGGAGCCAGCCGGAGAAATACCTCGGCTTCCGCCCCGACTCGGTCCGCGGACTGGGCGAAGTGCTCACCGAGGCGATCATGGCGGACGTGGAGAAGCGCGGGGTGATCACAAAGCCCGCCGGACGGCGAATGATCCAGGAGAAATCGGTCGAACCGTCCACAGCCGGAGGCGATGCCGGGTAGGGCCCGGCCAGGCCGATGCCGGTGCCGCCCGTTCCGGGCACGAAGAGATATGCCATGATTTCCCCTTCCCGCGGCACGGCGCGCGCCCCTCTCACCGCGGCTCTCGCGGCGCTCGTCTTCGCCGGCGCCATCTCGTGCGGTTTCGTGTGGGACGACGTGATCCTGGTGGAAGAGAACCAGAGGATCCGCCACGTCGCCGCCATCCCCTCGTTCTTCGTCACCGACTATGTCGGGGGCGACTATCCCACGGGAATCTACCGCCCGGCGGTGCTCACCGCGTTCACCCTGGAGTACTCCCTCTTCGGCACCGACCCCGCGCCGTGGCACGCGGTGAACCTCGCGATCCACGTGGCGAATGTTCTCCTCCTCTTCGCCGTGGGACGGCGCCTCTTCGCGGACGCGACGCCGGCGTGGATCGCCTCGTTCCTCTTCGCCCTCCACCCGGCGGTGTCGGAAACGGTGATCGGTCTCGCCGGGCTCTCGGGACTCCTTTCCGCCTTCTTCGGACTGGCGGCGTGGTACCTCTTTCCCCGCGGTGCGAAAGGGCTCGCGGCGGCGACGATCCTTTACCTCTTCTCCATCTTGTCGAAGGAATCGGGCGCCGTGTGGCTCGTGCCGATGCTTCTCGAGCCGGTGCTCCGCGCCGGTTGCGAGCGGACGGGGCGGGGCATCTCCCCCGGGCGCGCCGGGGCGCTCTTTTCCGCCCTCGCCCTTTACATCGCCATGCGGATGAACGCCACCGGCGCGATCGGCGTGCCGGCGGGCGGGCAGATCCTCGGCGGCGCGGACCTCGCCACGCGGGCGGTGACGATGCTCCGCGGCTACGCCGAGTATATACGCCTCCTCTTCTTCCCCCTCCGCCTCGCCGGCGACTATTCGCCCGACGCGATCGTCGTCTCCGCCCGGCTCGACGGCGCGGCGATCGCAGGGCTGGCCTTCCTCGCCGCCACGTTCGCCGCCCTGGTCGTCGCGCTGAAGCGGAACCGGAGCGCCGCGGCGGGGATTCTCCTCTTACTCGCCGGTCTCGCGCCGGTATCGAATGTGATCCTCCCGATCGGCGCGGTGATCGCCGAGCGCTTCCTTTATCTTCCTCTCGTCGGATTCGCCCTTTTCGCCGGCGGCGTGCTCCACGGCGCGCTCCGGAAGAAACCGGCCGCGGCGGTGGCGATCACCCTCCTCGCCGGTCTCCCCCTCGGGGTGCGAAGCGCCGCCCGGGGGGGCGACTGGCGCGATCACGAGACATTCATGGAGAGCCTGATCCGCGCCGTTCCGAAGTCGTACCGATCGTACGAGGCGATCGCCGAGAGGGAACTTCGTCTGGGACACTATGAAAAGGCACTCGCCGCCCAGGAGGAAGCGTACCGGATCTACCCGGAAGATCGCTCGCTGCGCACCCTTCGGGCGAGGATCCTGAAAGGAGCGGGGAGGCTCGATGAGGCGGCGGCGTACCTTTCCACCATGGTGGCCGAAATGCCGCGCGAACGGAGGAGCCGCCTCCTCCTGGCGGAGACGCTCTTCGAGGCGAAGCGGTTCAACGAAGCGCTCAAGCAGTATCGGGCGGCGCTCGAAACGTACGGCGACGACTACCGCGCCTGGATCGGCATCGGGAGGAGCGAGGACGAACTCGGCCGGCAAGAGGAGGCGGCCGACGCGTACCGCCGCGCCGTGGCGCTCCGGCCCGACCTCGCCGACGCGTGCATGCGCATCGGGCTGATCGCCATGGAAGAGGGGCGGTACGAAGAGGCGCGGCAATGGTTTCGCCGCGTGCGTGACGGTACCAACCGCCTCGGGGCGCTTCTCCTGCGCGGGAGAATCTCCGCCTCCCTCGGCGATATGGATGATGCGGCAAACGCCTTCCGTGAGGCGGCCACCGTCGAGCCCCGCTCGCCGGCGCCCTGGATCGAGTGGGGAAAGATGCTCGAACAGATGGGAAAGAAGGACGAAGCGGCGGAGAAATACCGCCGGGCGAAGCGGCTCGAGAGAGGAAAGGGGGACACAAGACCCGATCCAAGACCCGAGGGGAAGTGACATTCATGCCGCTTTGTCACAAACACCCGGCAAATCCTGTCCGCCTTTTCTGACTCGCTCACCCCCCGAAGGCTTGTACCCGAGCAGCAATGGACCCCACTGGAAACAGATGCCCCGTCCTCTCTATAAATGAGGTCTCCTGTAAACCCGGGGCGTAAGCTTCCCCTGAATTGAGACACCGCAAAAGTAGAGCAATCTGGCATACTTGAGATGCGAGGAGGCTCCAATGAAACGATCGAGATTCACGGAAGGGCAAATTGTTGCGATCCTGAAAGAAGCGGATGCCGGAGGCACGGTGAAAGACCTGTGCCGGCGGCATGGCATTTCTACAGCGGCGTATTACCAATGGAAGTCGAAATACGGCGGCCTTGAAGCCTCGGACCTCAAGCGGCTGAAGGAACTCGAGCATGAGAACAGTCGGTTAGAGAAGATGTATGCCGATCTGTCGCTCGAGAATCACGCCCTGAAAGACCTCATCGACCGAAAGCTTTAAGGCCACCAGGGAAACGGGAGGCGGCCTCGTTCCTGGTGGCAGAACATGGGCTGAGCAAGAAGAAGGCGTGCGCCGCGGTGGGCTTGTCCCGTGCCGCCTTCTACCGACCGGGACCGAGTGGTGAGCGTGACGGTCCGGTGATCGAAAAAGGGGCGGGATGGGTCGAACTCCCCGGCGCGCTCCAACGGAAATACGCCAACGCCGGCAGAGATTGGGCCTGGCAGTGGGTCTTCCCCGCCACACGCATCTATACCGACCGCGAAACCGGCGAGAAACGCCGGCA
>JAJRWB010000026.1 GCA_024276995.1 Candidatus Eiseniibacteriota bacterium
CCCACTCGAGAGGATGGACCGGTTTTCGCCCTCGAACAGCGTCTTTCCCCGTGGCCGGCTACACAATGCACCGGCCTCCCGGCCATCTGTTCAGATTGACCGAAATGAGCGTTCAGATTGAGCGAAATCAGTGTTCAGATTGAGCGAAATCAGTGTTCAGATTGGATCGAAATCAGTGTTCAGATTCGTGCGCAGTAGGCAAAATCGGCCTCCCGGCCGGCCCGATCGATGAATTTCGTGACGATGATCTCGTTCAGTTGGCGGTGGGAAGTGAGATGGCCGTAGCCGGTGAGGAGAACGGCGAGAACCGCGTAGGCGGCGAAGCCGATAAGGAAACGGAACGTCCTTTGTACCCGCCGCGCCACCTCGCTAGAACCTCATCATCTTCCAGGTGCCATCCATCTGGAAGGCGAGCCCGATGGTTTAGTATTTTCCGTGGAACGAGTAGGTGTACTCGGCGTACGTCTCGCCGTAGATGTTCAGCCTGCGCGACTGGAGCGCTTCGCCGAACTCGACGAGATCTTCCGCCGGGGCGCCGCGGATCCCTTCGCCGTAGATCGACCGGGCCGTTTCGGTGAGCGTCGCGAGCGCGCTGTCGGCGTCGCCCGATACGAAGGCATCCTCGATCGCCTGGGTCGATTCGCGCAGACTCACTTCGGTGGCGTGGTCCGTACCGGAAGAGGATCCGGGATCGGAAGGGCCGCCCGCCGAGCAGCTTGAGATGTTCTCGTTACCCAGTAGTGGGCAACCGCTTTTCTGAGCCGTATTTCCATATCTTCTGTATTCATATTGGAACCTTATCAAAAACGAAGAAGCAGTTCTACCGCAGTATGGTTCTTATGGCTAACGCTTCACATCACCGGCAGCAGAAAGTGGGGTGGCTGGAGCGTAGCGAAAGCCGCGCCACTTTTTGCTGTCCGAGTGCATGTGATTGTTAGAGATTTTTCTTGCAATCATTTCTCAGTTTCCAAAAACTCTCTTCCTCTGTCACTAATCTAATAAGATCGTTTGCATTTTTGTAGAATACCTTAGCTTGCTCATCTACTGTTGATGATCCGACAAAAACATCTAACATTGGCTTTCTGATATGGATCGGATGCCATTTGTTCTTGCTCTTTATCTTGGTGTCTGCTAAATGATCATAAAATTGGAATCCATTCTGTAGGCTAGCAACCTTTTTCGAAAGCTTATTAACGAGTTCTATATAGTGTTTGTTTGATGGATACTGCCCGTGCAAATCATTATCAAAGTCAATGATTAGACAAAAATCGGGGCCTTTTATGGGGTTTATCGGCTTAGTGCAATGGTCATTGCCATCCAACAAAATGCCAACAAATATACCTGGCCGCCAGGAAGTTAATAGATGCAGACCCATTCGACCCCATGCTTCGCCATATGCTAACCTGCTCTTATTTTCGACGAATAATTTAAAATCGCTTTTTATATTTACTGACCAATTCTCATTCTCTATACGCTTTATTAAATTACCTATATTTTTCTTTATATCGACTGAGGCGTAATAATAAAGAATTGACTCATGGGATATTGGCGCTGGCGGACCCATGCCTTCGCTATTAATCAACCTCAAAAACTCTTGAATTATAAACGAAGCATTAGTGTTTTTCTCTAGCCAGATGGAAATTAGTTCACAAACATCACTCCAGCACCATGCTAAGTCTGGGTTTTGACTGTGCTGATAGCTAGAGGCTGTGATTAGAACCACTTTGCTTTCAATAAAGTTTCTTGCAGCGTAATCCCTGTAATTTTGCAATTGATTCTTGTGAAGGTGGCTCCAAGCTTTATGCTCAAATACAATTGCACGGTTATTTGAAAGGCAAACCATATCAGGAAAAACGCCATCGAAATTATATTGCGTTAACCATTCGCAATCTTTTCTATCTATATCTTGCAATTGCATATTGGGGTTATCTGTGACTTTGTTTAGAAAAAACCCTGCAAAGTCCGAGTGGTTATTTAGAATCCATGCGAACGCTTCCGTTATGAAATTCTCTAACGAATCTTTACCTTCTCGCGGTCGATACTTACTTAATGACTCAAGCAATCCTGCATCCATGTTTCTTCTCTAACTACTAGTAGACAGTTCCGCCTAATTCCGCAAACCCTGCAAGCCACGCCGCCTAATCCCGGCGGCCTTCGTCGCCATCCCCGTCCAAGCTCAATCCAGCATAGCACTTTCCAGAAAGTTCGCCAGTGAAACTTCAGGTATTAGGCTGCGAAGCTTTGGCGCCTAATCCCCCCATAGGCAGGTCAGCCTAATCCCGGGCGGCCACGGCACGCCTCAAACTTAGTTGAGCCGGTTCTTCACCCCACCCACCCCCACGCCCCGGAGCGCGCCGGATCGGTCAATCTTCCTTCGCCCCTCCCTCTCCGAAGTGCTCGAAGCCCTCTTCGCTCAGCGCGCGGCCGTCGCCGTCGGGTCCGACGAGAAGAACTCCCTCTTCCGCGGGGGCGACGATCCCGATCCGGGTGATCTCCACTCCCGCTTCCCGGCGGATCGCCTCGATCGTCTCGTCCTCCCACCCCGGCGAGACGGTGAAGAGGAGTTCGAACTCTTCCCCTCCCTGGAAGATGAGCGCATCGAGCGGCTCGCCGAGATCGGTCGCCACCTCGATAGCGGAGGGAAGCACCGGCACGGCGTCGAGCTCCACGTGAAAGCCGACGCCGCTCTCCCGCGCGAGATGATGGAGTTCCACCGACAGTCCGTCGCTCACGTCGATCATGGAAGTCACCGGGAGGTGAGCGACGATCCGCCGCGACGCATCGACGCGCGCTTCCGGCTCGAGGTAGCGCATCACGCTCGAGCGGTAGTTCTTCTCGAGCGAGAGCGCGGGATCTTTGTAAAGGAGCAGCAGGCCCGCCATGGCGCCGCCGAGCATGCCGGTGACGAAGAGATCGTCCCCCACCCGTGCGCCCGAGCGGGTGACCGGCTCGTCGCCGAACGGCTCGCCCACGGCGGTGAGGGAAAGGGTGAGGTCGGCCATCGACCGGATCGTGTCGCCGCCGACGATTTCGCAGCCGTACGATTTCGCCGCGCGGTTCATCCCGTGATAGAGGCTCAGGATCTTCTCGACGGCCGTCTCTTCCGGCGCGGCGATCGACACGGTCACCCACTTCGGCGCGCAACCCATGGCGGCGCAGTCGCTCACCGTGGCGGCGATCACCTTCGCGCCGATCTGGTCGTGGGAGATGTGGTCGGTCCGGAAGTGAATCCACTCGGCGAAGGCGTCGGTGGTGATCACCTGGGTCTTCTTCGAAGGGCGGATCACGGCGGCATCATCGCCGATACCGACGAGGGTGTTCTTCCCGCAAGGACCGATGATCTTGGCGATCTCGCGGATCAGCTCCCTTTCGCCGATCGTTTCGAGTGTCAAGATTTTACCTCCCGGATGGCGCGGGGGAGCATCTCGATCACATCTCTCGCGATGACCCCCTCCTCGCCGAGCGCTTCCGCCGCAAGATCGCCCGCCCTGCCGTGGAGCCACACGGCGAGCCTCGTCGCCTCCGCCGGCTCGAAGCCGGCGCCGAGCATCGCCCCGATCACGCCGGTGAGGACATCGCCCGACCCGGCGGTAGCCATGCCCGGGTTTCCCGTGGTGTTCAGCGTGACCGCCCCTTCCCGATCGGCGACGATCGTCGGGTTCCCCTTGAGAAGGAGCACCGCGCCGAGATCGGCCGCCTGCTGCCGCACGAAGCCGATCGGGTCGCCCAGGATCTCCTCCTTCGATGCGCCCGTGAGAGCGATCATTTCACCGAGATGAGGGGTCAGAACGATCTTCGCGTCCGACCGGCGGATCGCCTCTTTCTCCCCGACGAGGGCGTGGATCCCGTCGGCATCGATCACGAGCGACCCGTCCCAGCGAGCGAGCAGCGCCTTCATGAACGCCGCCGGGTGCTCGCCGCGCGCAAGCCCCGGCCCCGCGGCGATGACGTCGATCTTCATGCCCGAATCGAGCAGTTCGGCCGCTCCTTTCGTGCCGTGAAGATCGCCCCCCGTCTCGAGGGGAAGGCACATCAGCTCCGGCACGCGCCCCGCCACGAGCGGGTGCACCGAGTGCGGCAGGGCGAGCGTCACGAGGCCCGCGCCCGAACGGAGGGCGGCGTGTCCGGCGAGGATCGGCGCTCCCGCGTAGGCGAGTGCCCCGCCGGCGATGACGATCCTGCCAAACTCCCCCTTGTGCGCGTCGCGCCGCCGCCGGGGAATCGCCCCCGGCCCGGGCGCGAAGAGGCTCGTCTTTCCCGCCGCCTTTCGAACCGCCTCTGCCGGGATACCGATCGGAACGACGACGACCTCCCCGGCGAACGCGGCGCCCGGATAGAGATGAAGGCCGTGCTTCGACGCGCAGAGCGTCGCCGTGAGGTCGGCCCGCACGGCGGCCCCTTCGACGCGGCCGCTCAGCGTGTTCACCCCCGAGGGGGCGTCCACCGCCGCCACCATCCCTTTCGCTCCGCCGGCAAGACCGATCGCGTCGGCCACGCGCCCGCGCGGTTTCCCGCTGAACCCCGTGCCGAGGAGGGCGTCCACCACCACGATCGCCCGCGCGATTCTCTCCGCCGCCGCGCCGTCGCCCTCCCCGCCCGACAGGTCGCTGACGACCACCCCCGTACCGGCGAGTCTTCCGAACATCGCCGCCGCATCGCCGCGCAGATCGCGCTCCCGCGCGAAGAGCATCACCTCCACCACCGCCCCCCCTTCCACGAGATGCCTCGCCGCGACGAAGCCGTCGCCGCCGTTATTCCCCTTGCCGCAGAGGATGATGAGCTCCTTCCCGGCGACCTCCACCCTCCGGGCGATCTCCCGGGCAACGCCGGCGCCGGCGCGCTCCATCAGATCGATGCCGGGCACGCCCATCTCGTCGATGGCGATCCGGTCGGCGCGGCGCATCTCTTCGGGCGACATCAGCTGCATGGCATCACTCCTGCGGAAAATGGGGGAGAGGAACGGAAAGAGTATCGAAAAAGGAACGGGGGAAAGGGACGCCCCGATCGAGCGCCACCTCCCCCCCGTATTCTCTGCGCCCCGGACCTCTTCTACTTCATCGAGTGGCCGAGCGGCCGTCCGAGGCTGATCTCTCCATTATCGATTCTCACGTTGTACCCGCAGTCGGGGTTGGAGCAGACCCAGGCCTTGTACTGAATGGATGCGCCTTCCCGGCCGTAATCCGACAGGGGGAGCAGCACGCCGTTCGAGCACTGCTTGCACGTGGGGTAGGTGTTTTCCATCGAGTCGATTCCTCCCGTCACATCGTTCCTCACTACGTTTCCCATTTGAAGAGTTCGACCGGCTCCCGGGGGGTGGCGTGTGCCGTGGTTCTTCCACCGGTTGGAGGCGAATCACTTCGCTTCATCGTATGGGAAATATGCCGGGGGAAACGGTATCACCGGGGAAAATTGCCCGTCAAGTCGTTTTTTCACCGGCACTTTCGCCCGCTTCCGCGTGGAAGAGGTGCACGGGGCCGTGAAGGGGAAGGAGGATGCGGACTTCGTTTTCGCCGGTCACCATGTTCCCGCCCAGGTCTCCCCAGATCGCGCCGGCGTCGCGGATCCGTTCGTCGAGTGCGAGCGTCTCCGCAGTGCGTCCGTTCGGCGCCGCACCGACGCCGATCCACGCGTACTCGCCGCGCCGCGCGGTGCGGATGTGGATCGCCTGTCCGCCCGCCACCGTTTCGGTTAAGTAGTCGAGAATGTGGTAGAACGCCTGGAACATCGCCGTCGGGCGGGTGAGGACGAGCGCCACGTCGCCGAAGTGCCTCTCGAACCAGGCGCTTCTGCCCCGCTCATCGGGAAGCTTCTCGATCGCCGTTTCGATCCGGCTGTGGATGTCGACGGGTGACCAAACCTCGTCATCCGAACGGGCCGTGTTGCCGTCGGAGAGCCACCGTCTCAGGTCCTCCACGAGGGCGGTCGTTTCCTCCTGGACCGCATCGGAATCCTCGAGCAGGAAGGGGAGCGCCACCACCTTCTCGAACCGCTTGATCTCGTCGCGCGCCTTCTCCCTCTCCGGCGGGTTGAGAATGGGATCCTCGAGTTTCCGGTAGAGGTTGAGAAGCGCCACCAGGTCCTTCCGGTACCCGCCGAGAACCTCCATATTCTCGACGAGCCTTCCGAGGAGATCGGTAGCCGACGCGCTGGCGCGAAGGAGCGGCTGTTTCGTCCTCGCCGGGCGCTCCGGATCTTCATCTTCCTGTTCGAGCTTCTCGTTGCGTGCCTCCCTCATCCGGTCTTCCCGCGGCGTGCCGGTGGCGGCGGAAGAGAGATAGCGTTCCACCTCGCGGCGGAACTCGAGGTTCACCTGCGAGTCTCTGTGGAGGAACCCGTGGCGGCTGTACGAATAAATCAACACTCCCGCCGCGCACGCGAGGCCGACGAGCGCGGCGAGCCAGACATGGGACACCGATACCCTTTCACCGAGGGAGAGGATCACGATCGACGCTCCCCCGAGAAGAACGGCCACCGTGCGCAACGCCGTGTTTTTCCAGCCATGAGGACTCATCGGGTCTCCCGCACGCGGCCCCGGGGCCGTATCGCGCTCCTAAGGGGATTCTCGGCCGGAAGTGCAATATCTTGAATGGTTTGGCGGGCTAAGAAAGGCCCAATCGCTACGTTTTCTGCTCTTTCTTCTTCGCGGCGGGAAAGAGGATGTTGTTCAGGATCAACCTGTAGCCGGGGGAGTTCTTGTGCAGCGAAAGATCGGTGGGCGGGTCGCCCACGGCGTGCTGGTAGTCCTCCGGATCGTGACCGCCGAGAAAAGTGAACGTACCGCGCCCGTACTGGCCGTGGATATATTTCACCTCGCCCGACCCTTCCGATTCGCCCAGAACGGTCACCTGCTTCTTGAGCAGCGATTTCCGGAACGCCGTGGTCTGCCCGAGGAATCCTTTCACCACCGAAACGTGATCCTGGGTGAGCATCGCCGGGATCGGATCGTACTTCGCCGAGAAATCGAAGAGGGTGAAGTAATCCTTCTCCGGGCCGACCGCCTGGGCGTAGTTGCTCACGTCGATATCGGAGAACTCGTAGACGAGGGGATTCATAACGAGCCTAAAGCCGGTGAACGCGAACGTCTCGTCGTAGTCGAGCTTCGCCTGGCAGTTCGGATCGGGCGGATCGCCGTCGAACATGACGTCGCAGATATCGGTGGACCACGCCGCGAGCGCGATGTCGTACGTATCGGTGGCGGAACACATGGCGAAGAGGAAGCCGCCGCGCGAAACGAAGCCGCGGATCTTCCGGGCCACCGCCTTCTTGTGTTCCGACACCTTCGCGTATCCCGCGCGCTTGGCGAGCATCTCGTAGAGCACCTGCTGGCGCCTGTACCACTCGGCATCCTTGAAGTTCGCGTAGAACTTGCCGTACTGCCCGGTGAAATCCTCGTGGTGCAGGTGGAGCCAGTCGTACTTCTCCAGCTCGCCGGCGAGAACCGCGTCATCCCAGAGCGTGGCGTAGGGAATCTCCGCGTAGGTGAGCGCCAACGTGACGGCGTCGTCCCACGGCTGCTTGTCGGGCGGGGTGTAGATCGCCACGCGGGGCGGCTTCTCGAGGAGCACGTCCGCCATGTTTTCCCCGGCGATCTTCTCCATGATCTTCGCCTTCTCCGCCGGCGTGATCTTCTCGATGGTGACCCCCTTCAGCTGGGCCCTTTTCGGAACGAAATCGCCCCCCTCGGCGAGAAAGGAGCCGCCGCGGTAGTTGAGAAGCCATGACACCCGGACCCCTTGTTCGAGGTACCAGTACGCGACGCCGTACGCCTTGAGGTGATCGGTTTGGGAGAGGTCCATCGGGATGAGATAGGAATCGGCCGCCGCGGCCGCGGGGAGGATCGCGAAGGAGAACAGAAGCGCCGGAAGGAAGAGAAGCCTACGATTCATAGCGCCGCTTCGCTTCCCGCTTCTTGCGCAGCACCTCGCCGGTGAGGATGCTCTTCGGATGGTTTACAAGAAAAGCTTCATACCGCGCGATTCCCGCCTCCAGGTTGTGCAAAGGCCCGCAGAGAAGATCGGCGGCCTTCACGTCCGCCTCCTCGGAGAGCCGTTCCATCGGATACTCGTCGATCATCGAGTCGATCGCCGCGACCGCCGCCGCGTAGCGCCCCTCCTCCTCCTCGATGCGGACGAGGAGCCACATGAAGTCGTTCCGCAGGTTCGAAAGGATCAGGCCGTCCACCATTTCGGCGATCTTCGCGCGGGCGGCGTCGTATTCCTTCCGGTCGACCTGCAGGACGCAGTCGGCGTACACCTTCAACGGAGCGTCGCCCACATCCCGGTGCTCGCTCAGGAAGATCGAGCGCTCGAGGGCGTCGTTGAGGTAACGCCCCGCCGGGTACTGGTCGATCACGCGGCGGTAGTCGGCGAGGGCGTCGTCGATCCTGCCGGCGTGGAAGTCCGCCTCCCCCTGGCCGAAGATCGCCCGTTCCCTCGTGTCGTCGTCGGCGGCGTTCTCCTCGATCGCCTTGTACTCTTCGGCGGCGGCATCGAAATCCCCCGAAACGATGTGCGCCCGCGCCAGGGTGAACCGCCCCTCGAGGCGATACGGCGTTTTCTCCTTCATGGCGAGCAGTTCGCCGAGCACCGCGATCGCCCGCTTCGGGTCGCCCAGGTTATCGAGACAGACGACGGCGAGGTCGTGGCGCGCCCGGGCGAGATCCCCCGGGTTGAGCGTGGAAGAGATCAGCTCGCCGTACACCTTCGCCGCGCCCTCGGCGTCGCCGCTGTTCGTGTACACCGACGCAAGGAGAAAACGCGCCTCGATCAGCGTCGACGGCCTGTCGCACCGTTCGACTACCGTCTCGAGCGCCTTGGCGGCGGCGGCGTAGCACTTCCCGCCGTTCGCCGTTCGGGCGAAGCGGATGAGAATGCTGCCGCATCCGCGGCTTTGCCGGTCGAGTTCATCGTAAATCCTCAGCGCCTTGTCGCACATGCCGTCATCGAGGTAGAAGCCGGCGAGCACTTCACGAACCCCGCGTAGTTCGGGAACCGTGTCGATCGCCGCCTCGAGCTGTTCGTACGGGTAGGCGGCAATCGTTCCGTCGTCGCGCATCTCTTTCAGCTTCCGAAAAAGTTCGCCGTCCTTCATCGTGCCGGTCACCACCGCCCGGACGCATTCCTCCGACGCCTTCTCCCCATTGCCGAGGAGTTCGTAGAGCGACGCGAGATCCCGGGCGTAGCGATTAGGACTCCCCGTCGCACGCCGTCCGGCGAGAAGGAGATCGACCGCTTCGAGAACCATCCGTTGCTTTCCCATCCTCGCCGCCACGGCGCCGTATCCCTTCGTCGAATCGGCGAAAAGAGGGACCGCCGAACGGTAGATCTCGAGCGCTTCTTCCGATTTCCCCTCGGCGGCGCGTACATCGCCTAGAAGGAGCACGCTTTCCACGTCGGTCGAGTCGGCGGCGATCCGCTTGCCGAGCTTTCCGGCGAGACCGTCGAGATCGTACAGGGCGATGCGCGATTCGACGTATCCGACGAACGCGCCAGGATCGTCCGGCTTCTTCCGGAGAAGATCCTCGAAGATCCTCCTCGCCTGCTCGGCATTCCCCCGGCGAAGAAGCCTCGACGCCTCGTCGAGATTGCGCTGGAAGAGCCTGTCCGACTTGGCCGGCTCCTGGGCGCGAGGAGAGACGACGGTTGCCGCGGCGAAAAGGGCGATGAAAACCGTCCCCGCGAGAATGCGGGGCGCGAAACCGCCACGCACCGCCGAGAAGCGGTTGTTCCGTTTCGATCGTCGTCTCAAGAGCATCCCCTTCCTGAAGCGTTCGCGCGACACGCGCCGCTCATCCCGGCGAGAACGACAGTGCCACACCGCCCGGCCGATCCGGTTCCCCCGCCCTGTAACTCACAGTCCGCGAAGGGAATCCGCCTTCGCCCTGCACCGTTCGCCGCCCGGCCGGTCGCCCCGCTTTTCGAGGAGATCGCCGAGATGGTTCCATGTATCGACGAGCGCAGACCGGTCGCTTTCGGGTGTCTTCTCGAGGGCGCGGCGAAGCGCCGCCTCCGCTTCGTCGAGACGGCCGAGGCGGCTGAGAATAACACCCCTCGTGTCTTCGTAGTAACCGATCTCTTCCCCGGACGCCTTTTTCACCGCCTCCTCGGCGAGATCGAGCGCCTCGGGAAGATTCCGGTTCTCGCCGCTGTAGAGATAGGCGAGGGCGTTCAGCGCCGCGGGGGTCCGCCCGCTCGTCTCGAGCGCCTTTTCCAGTTCCCCCTTCGCCTCGACGGTTTTTCCGAGACGGATCAGCGCGACCCCCGCCTTGTAGCGAAGCGCCGGGTTCTTCGGATCCTGTTCGATGCCGGCGCGGTAAAGGTCGAGCGCCTTCTCCGGCATCCCCATCCGGTCATACCCGTCCCCGAGATCCTCGAATTCACGAAACGAACCGGGGGAGCGACTGCGCAGCTTCTCCAGAAGGGGGACGCCCACCGAATCGATCTTCAGCTTCCCCATCCCCTTCGCCACGCCGAGAATCACCCTGTCGTTCACCCCTTCGGCGACGAGCGCCTTTCGCCAGGCCGCCTCCGCCTCATCTTCCCGGCCGTCGAAGTAGAGCGAATTGCCGAGGTTCAGCCAGTCTCCCGCGAGATTCTCCCGCTCCGCCGCGAGACGGAATTCCTCCGCCGCCCTCTCATAGTTTTCCAGCCCCACGTAGAGGTTCGCCAATTCCCTCCTGGCGGCGACGAAGGTGGGATCGACGGCGAGCGATTTTTCGATCGACTCGACGGCGAGCGTCGTGTCGCCCGACGACGCGTCTCCCAGGCCGATGACGAGATGCGCCTCCTTGAGATCGCCGCCGATCCTCTCGATTCTCGCGCGACTCTCCTCGAACCCGACCCGGTCGCCGGTGCGCCCGTAGTGGTCGACCCATTTCGCGAGGTACGCCACGGCGAACCGCCGCGCGATGTAGTCCTCCCTCAGGTGCGTCACGTCGATCCCCTCCCGGTGCAGCAGGTCGAGACTCGCCGGCCTCAATTCCTCCTCCGGCCCCATGAAACGATAGAGAGGGCCGACCGAGACGAGGCTCTTCCCCGCGATCTCCTTCTCCTCGAACCGTCCCGTGGCGTACACCGGCCTTTCGCCCGTCGAGACGAGGCGATAGATCGACCGGTCCCTCGCCGAGCGGCGGCCGGGGAGAGTCGGGTCGACGCCGAGCTTCCAGGAGAAGAAATTGAGATCCCTGTCAAGAATCTCGACGTCGGGCCGCACCCCCTCCACAAGGTGGAGGTAGTAGAGCACGAACGTGGCGTTGTCCCCCTCGGTGAGGATCGCCCCGTCCGGTTCGACCGACGCGAGCATGGCGCGGCCCGCCTGGTCGCCGAGTCGGAACGTGCGGGCGTCGCACACACGATAGTTCATGATGAGCGGGATGAGCGCCAGCGCCGTTACGGCATAGCCGAGAGAGGGGCGAATCGATTCGAGGCGAAGCGCCGCCGCGCGGAAGAGAGGCTCCATGAGGAGCGCGGCGAAAAGAACGGCGGGAATATAGTAGACCGTCGCCACCGCCGCGTCGAGCGGATCGGTTCCCTGGTTGAGAAGGAGGAGAAGCCCCACGGAAGTGAAGAGGAAATGTATCGACAACGTCTTCGTGGTCGCGTCTCCCCTGCGCCGCCAGGCGAGGTAGAGCGCCGTTGGAACGAGAGGCACGGCGAGGGGGATCTCCTTCAACGCGTAGCGAAGCGCGAAGGCGAGCTGCGACGCGAGAAGGGGGAGCGAGCGGGGGAGCTTCGAAAGCGACCCGTACTGCGCCCTCGTGATGTGCGCGAAAAGCCCCGTCCAGTCGGACGGTTTCCTCCAGGCGAACAGGTCGGGCGAGTCGGGACGGACGAGGAGGAAGAGATAGAGCGTCGACGCAACCGCGAAGGCGGCCGCCCCCCGGGCGGCGAGACGCCACGACATGCGGCCGGTCGCGACGTAGTAGTAGACGATTCCCGGGAGGAGAAGAAGCACGGTCTGGTGGTTCGCCGCGCCGATGCCGAGCAGGAAGAACGTGAGCATCGGGCGTCTTCCGCGGAAGAGGGCGAGCAGGATGAGCGCCGTCATCAGCGCGTTCAGGCCGTACACCTCGGCCACCACCATCTGCGACCAGGCGGTTCGGGAGAAGCTGAACAAGAACACCGCCGTGAACGCCCCGGCGATGCCCGCGTTCCGGACCGGCCGTCCGTCGCCTCCCGGGAAGAGGAGAAGGAGGGAAAGAGTCCCCGCCGCGGCGGCGCCCGCCATTGCGGAAAGGAGGTTCGCCCTGAGCGCCGTCTCCCCGAAAGGGAGGAGCGTGAAGAGACGGCCGAGAAGAACGTAGAGGGGATAGCCGGGAGGATGGGCGACGCCGAGAACCGCCGCGGCGGTGACCAGCTCTCCCGAGTCCCCCACGTAGATCACCGGGCAGAGGGTAACGACATAGACGAGGAAGACGATCGCCGCCGGAATGAAGAACGCCGCGCGCGGTTTCATTTCGTCAGCGTCCGGAAGTATGACCGGATCAGTTCCTCGTATTCGGGAGGATACTCGAAGTTCGGCATCCGAACGAGGTCGTCGCGGATCTTCTCCCTCGACTCGGAAAGAGAGCCCGGAAGATCCGCCGGCGCGGCCGCCTCGAACTCGCCGCCCGATCGCGAGCGCCTCTCCCTTTTGTATCCCCGCTCGCGGATCGAGCGCTGCGCATCGAGCATGCGCGAGAGGATCCGTTCCTGTTTCTCCCGTGTCTCCGGCGAGATGTCGGCGTTCTCCAGGGCGCGTTCGACGTCTCTCATCTCCTCGGCGATCTCGTCGAGGCTTCCAAGCACGTCGGATGATTCTTCCACCTCGCCGGACAGTTCCTCGATCCCCTTCCGGATCGCCCGCTGCTCCGCCGCGAGACGCTTCATGCCCGCCATCGTCTGCGACGAAAGATCGCCCGGGTTACCGGACGGAATGGGCATCTGGCCCATCTCCTGGTTCAGCCCCTGCTGGCGGCGGGTCATCTCCTGCAGCTGCTGTCCCGATTGGCCCTGGCCGTCCGGATTGGAGCACGACGAGTTGTAGTTCTCCTGCGAGCGCAACAGCTGGACCACCGAATGGTTGAGGTCGGCGAGCACCTCCTTCCCCCGGGCGCGGGCAAGATTGAGATCGCCCGTCTCGTACTGCTCCGCCGCCTCCTCCGCCTTCATGCGGGTCCGGCGAAGAAGATCGAGAATGAGGGAGGAAAGCTCGGGAGCATCCTTCGCCACGTCACGGATCTTGCCCATCGCCTTGCCGATGCCCCCGTCCATCTCCTGCTGGATCTCGGCGAGGGAGCGCCTCTCCGTCACCGATGGGCGACGACGTCCCTTCGCCCTGTCGAGAAGCGATTCCTGCCCGTCCGAAATGTGAAGGAGATCGCGGATGCTCTCGCCGAACGCGGCCTTCGTCTTCTTCTGCGACGCCATCTGGCACGCCTTGCGGAAATCGACCAGCTTGAAGGCGATGTCGAATAGATCCTGCTCCGCCTCCTCTTGTTTCTTCATCGCCTCGTTCTTCTTCTGCTGCTGCATCTTTTCCGACGCCTTGTTCATCTTGGAGGCGGTCTTCTTCTGCTCCAGGCGATTCGACGTCTTCTTCACCTCTTCGGAGAACTCGGGAGAACGCTCCGCCGACTCCTCGGCGAGTTTCTTCATCTGTTCCTCGAGCTTATCCAGTTCCTTTCTAAGAGCGTCCTGTTCCTTCGACAGCTCCTTCATCTCTCCGCCGTCCGCCTTCCTCGTCTCCTCCCGGAGCTTTCGCTGCTCCTCGGCGACCCGGCGCATCCCCTCGGCGAGAGCGTCGAGGGTCTGCATATCCTTCATCTCCTTCAGCATGTCGATCGATCGATCGAGCCTTTCCATGAAGTCCTGCTGGGTGAGCTGCAGCTCTTGGGCCGCCTTTTCGATCTCGCCGGGATCCATCTTCTCCATCGCCTCGGCGAGTTCCTTCATCGCCTTTTTCATCTCGTCGGTGGCCACCTCCTGAAGAAGCTGGTTCAGCTCCTGGAGACGCTCGAGGGTCTCCGGCGTAACGAGACGATTCTCCTCCATCTCGCGCGCCGACCGATCGAGTTCCTTCGCCACGTCGCGAAGCTGCTTCTCGATTTCCTTTTGCTTCTCGAGAACGCTTTCAATCTTCTTCTTATCGTCCCAGGAGACGTTTTCCGCCTTCCGGATCTCCCGGGCGAGATCGTCGAGTTTCTCCTCGAGCTTTTCGCTCCGCTCGCGCACGCCCTCGAGTTCGCCGATATTCTCTTCCTGGTCGTCTTTCACCTCGGCGTACATCTGGGAGAGCGAGGGCATCCGCACCGTCCAGGTGCGGCTGACGCTCCTCTTCGGGCCGTTCAGCGGATCGTTGTCCCACACCTCCAGAAAATACGAAACCACGTCCTGGGGAAGAAGCCGCTCCTCCGAAAGATCCCATTCTCTTTCCCTGTCGATTTCCGTCACACTCTTTTCGGTCTTAAAGAACGGGAGCTTCTCGGGCGGCTCGCCGTTCCGGCTGAAGAGCAGGTTCACTTCGCGAACGCCGTAGTCGTCGAGGGCGGCGAAACGGATCGGCAAGACCATGCTCTCGTCGAGCACGCGATCCTCGGCGGGAGAGCTGATCCGGACGAAGGGGTTCTCGTCGGGCACGGGAATCACCTCGTATCGGATCGGATCGACGTTTTCGAAACCCCTCTTCCCCACGATGTGAAGGGTGTACGAAAACGGTTCGGTCACGCCGAACGAACCGGTGCACCGGTCGCCGTCGACGGCGAGGGCGATCTCCTTCCCGCCGTCGACGCGGATCGACGCTTCGCTCAGCGGTTCGTTCGCCGTGATCTCCAGATTTACCGTGGTGCCGAACAGGGCACGCACATTCCCGTGATTCTCCTCCACGCGCCTCTTCTCGAGGCCGGTATACCCGGGATAGAGAAGGTCGTACGCGAGACCCGTCACCACGGGGGGAGTGCTCACGGTAATGGTGTAGACGTCGCTCTCGCCGCCGGCGAAATGGATCGAATACTCCGTCCCTTCCTCCACGTCCGCCACCGTCCCCTCGAACCGCCGCGCGGTGCCGGCGGTGGTCTCGCCCATCGGGTAGGCGGTCCACGAGCTGCCGGGACGCTTCACCGCGAGGCGGACCGCCTCTCCATCATAAGCATCGAACAGGGCGGTCACCTTCACCGCCTCGCCGGCGCGGACGGTGCAGTCCCCCGGTTCGACGTGAAGGCCGAAGGCGGCGATCGCCGCTTCCGGATCGAGGGGCGCCACGGAGCGGATCACGAGCGCCGTTCTCGCCGGCACGACGAGGAAGAGGAACGCCACCGCCAGCGCCGCCGCCGGAAGGATGAATAGGTGGCGATAGAACCGCCGGCGTCCGACAACGCTCCTTTCCCGGATCGCCTCCGACTTCAGGAGCGCCGACTCGACGAGCGCGTCGATCAGTCCGGGCGAATAACCGAGAACGCTCCCCTTCCTCTTCCGCCAGACGTCGAGAGCCCCGCGGAGAAGATCGCCGTCCAGCTCCGGGGTGACGCGCTCCGCCTCGGCGGCGATCGAGTCGAGCGTCGGCCACCGGCGCACGAGGAGCATCCCATGAAACACCGCCACGCCGGTAAGCAGCGCAAGACTGATGTAAAGGAGTGCTCTCGCCGCGGTGGGGGGGATCGGAAGGAACGAGATGAGAACGTTCACCACGAGGAGGGCGATGCCCCACGCGAGGAGCCGCAGGAGAAACACAGAGATCTCCAGCCCGAGGAAGTGGTTCCTGAGAGATGTGAGCCGCTTCCTGATCGAACCGTATGCCTGGTCGGTCGTCATCCGTCGCATCTCCTCAATGGGTCAGGGCGTAGTTGACGATATTGATTGCCATGCGAAGCGCCTCTTCTCTCTTCTCGGGAGGATCGTGGTGGACTTCCGGATCCTCGAGACCGTCTCCGATGTCGGTATCGTACGTGTAGAACACGACGAGGCGGCCATCGTGATAGATGCCGAATCCCTTCGGCGGACCGCCGTCATGTTCATGAATCTTCGGCAGTACGCGGGGAAAATCGTAAAACGAATGGTAGATCGGGTGATCGAACGGGAGTTCCCTCAGCTCCTCGTCGGGGAAGACCTTCCGGATTTCCCTGCGAAAGTGCGTATCGAGTCCGTAGTTGTCGTCCACCCAGAGGAAGCCGCCATGGACGAGATGATAGCGAAGCCTTTCCGCCTCTCCCCGGGAGAAGCGCATCATGCCGTGGCCGGTCATGTAGAGAAACGGATAACGGAACATCTCCTCGTCGAGGATCTCCACGCGCGCCTCTTCGCGGGCGGCGCGGATATTCGTCCTCTCCCTCAGACCGCCGAGCAGGTTCGGGAGCGACGTCGGGTCGCTGTACCAGTCGCCCCCGCCGTCGTATTTCACCCGCGCAATTGTGAACGCGTCCCCTTCCTCCCCGCGGGCGGGAGAGGGGGCGGCGGTGGAGGCGGCGATGAGAAGAACGGAGGCGAAGAACCGCGCGGCGCCTCCGAGACGGGTGAACAGCTTCATGATATGGACTATACGGTGCCCCCTCCCGCCGGTCAAACCGGCAGCGAGACGATCGCCGCGCTCCCGGCGCCCGCCGTCGACCCGATGACGATCGAGCCGCCATAACCTTCTACTATGGAACGGGATATGGCGAGGCCGAGCCCCGTTCCATTCGTTCGGGTGGAGAAGTTCGGCTCGAAGAGCTTTCCTCGGGCCGCTTCCGACACACCCGGGCCGTCGTCGGTGACGGTGATGACGAGGAGCGGCCCCTTTCGCGGTCGCTCGGATGTCGATTCCCACACTTCCCACCCCTTATCATTGACGGGGGGTCCATCGGCGATCTCGACCGACGCCGTGATCGTCCCCTTTCCGCCGGTCGCCTGCACGGCGTTCTCGAAAAGGTTGATCAGCACCCGGCGGATCTCCTCGCGGTCGACACGGATCGGCGGGAGATCTTCCGGCGCCGTCACCTCGATCACGCCCCCTCCTGCCGACTCCTCGTAGAGCCGGGCCACCTCGCGCACGAGCGGCACCGGTGAGACCTCCTCGATCCTCCGGCGCGGCATGCGGGCGAAGGCGGAGAATTCGGTGGCGATCCTCCGGAGCGATTCGATCTCCTCGATGATCAGCTCGGTCGACTCGTCGAGAATCTCGGGGAACCGATCGTGCCCGTCGTGGAACGCCCGGCGGATCTGCTGGGCGGAGAGCTTGATCGGTGTGAGGGGATTCTTGATCTCGTGGGCCACTTGGCGGGCCATCTCTCCCCAGGCCACCAGCTTCTTCGACTGGATCAGCGCGGTGAGATCCTCGAAGACCACCACCTTGCCGAGCCGGTTCCCGTCCGGGTCGGTGAGGAGGCTCGCCACGACGCGGAGTGTGATCCTTCCCCCCTGTCCGCGCAGCTCGATCTCCCTTTCCAGGAAGCCGCTTTCCGACCGATCGAGCCGATCGAGGATCTTCCCGAACACCGCGACGGCTTGGCCCTGCACCCGATCGCCCCGATTCGACTGCGACGGGTCCACGGGAATCTCCAGGATCCGCGAAGCCGCCGCATTGATCGTCACGATCTTGTCGCTCCTGTCGAAGGCGATCACTCCCGCGGCGACACTCCCGAGAATCGTCTCGATGAAACGCGTTCTCTCGGTGAGGGCCGTCCTGCTCCTGCGCAGTTCCCTCGTCATCCGGTTGAACGAAGCGACGAGGCGGCCGATCTCCCCGCGCGCCCTGTGCGGGATCGTGATGCTCAACACGCCCGAGCGGACCTGCGCCATCCCCCTCGTCAGGTCGGCCACCGGACGGGCGATCCGCTGCCCCATCACCTCGGCGACCACCACGATGATGAGGAGGGTGAGGAAGGTCAGATACGTGATTCCCGCGTACGCCCGGCTCACCGCACGCTGCGCCTCGTTGTCGCGAAAGAGGAGCGGCACGGCGAGAGTGCCCACCGGCTTTCCCCCGAAATCGCGAAGCGCGCCGTAACCGACGAGGTAGGGGGTGCCGGCGATCGTCTCCCACCCGAAACTCACCTTGTCCCCCTTCAGCTCCAGGTTTCTGTACACCGGCGCCGGAAGACGGCCGGAAAGAACGCCCGCCTGGTAGAGTTCGGCGCGGGTGGAGACCGAGAGCACTCCGCCGGTGAAGAAGGTGAGGTCCTTGCCGACCCTCTCGCCAAGATCGAGCGCCCATTCCTCGTTCACCGGTTTCGAAAGGAGGAGAATCCCCTCGAGGGAGTTCTCGTATCCCTCGATGACGATCCCCACGAGGGCGACCATGGTGAGTGGGTCGCCCTGTTCGAAGTAGGTGACCGGCGCCCGACGTTCACGCACTTCGCGAAGCGCCTCCGAGTCGACCGGGCCGATCCGGCCGTTTTGCAGAACGAGATCCCCTTCGGGGGTAAAGATTCCGAACCGTTTCAGACCCAATTCCAGGTCGACGAGCCTCTCCTCGTCGATATCGAGCACCCGGCGCCGGACGAAGGTGCTCCTCGAAAGCTCCTCCGCCTCGCGAATCGTCTCTTGTTCCAGCGCGTACCGGGCGGCCCGAAGCGATGTGCGCGCCTCCTTGCGGGCCGCTTCACGCACATATCTTCCCACCATCCTCCTTCCGGTCCCGGCGAGGAGGATCGCGGGAACGAGGGCGATCAAGAGGAAGGCGACGACCAGCTTATCTTGGAAGGTGAATTCCACCCCGCGAGAAATCGAGCCGCCGCCGAGGAGCGAAACTAGGAGCGCCGCCGGCACGGCGAGAACGAGGAGAAGCGCCGCGAGAGCGACACATGTGAGCGTGAGATCGATGAGGGCGAAAACGTGTCTCACCACGCTCCACCTGGGAAGCGCGAAGGCGAGAACGCCCTTCCGGTCCGGGTCCTTCCAGCCGGTGTAGAACACATCGTACCGTCGATCGGCCGCCCGGGCGACGCGCCACGCCGATCCGCCCCCCTCGACGAGCCGCACGATCTCTTCCCCGGGAGGCGGCAGGGAAGGGGTCTCGTTGCTCGACGTCGCCGTCACCTCGCCGTTCTCGTAGAGAACGATCTCCACTTCCTCCGGGAACCGCGAAAGCGTGCTCTCCACGGTTCTGTAGTTGCGGAAGATCGCCGCCGACGGGCCGCTCAGCTTCGAGGCGTACTCCAGGTTTTCGAGGAAATAGGGAATCGAGATGATCACCGCACCGGCGAGTTCCCCTTCATGGAAGAGCGGCGCCGCGCCGGTGTAGATCTCCACCGCCTCTCCGCGGACACGCCGGCGGCTCTTGAAGATCCGCGGCCCGGTGCGCCCGCGCATCTGCTGGAAAACGAAAGCGGCGCGCACGGGCGACCCGGAAGGCATGTCCATCGAGAAGCGGCTCACCACCGCCCCTTGCCGGTCGAGGATTTTCAGATCACAGCTGTAGTCGTGGCGGGAGAGGCCGCTCCGGATCCAGGCGTGAAACGCCTCCCGGTCGAGTTCCGCGCCCGGCCGGGTGAGATCGGCCAGAAGCGCGTCGTCGTCCATCAGGAAACGGAGCGACTCTTCGAGTACCGACCTTTTCGTTTCGTCCTCCCTGTCTGCGAAGCGGACCGCCCTCTCCTCGACCCGGTTTCTTTCGATCTCCGCCGAGGCGGCGCGTATCGGGGCGTAGGAGACGAGCGCCACGGCGCCGACAAAGCCGAGTCCTTTCCAGAGGCGCCACGCCCGTCCCCGAAGAAGGAAAAGGAGAAGGAGCGCGTTCGCCATCATCACCGCGGGGGAGAGGAGAATCACGTGGCCGGTGCTGACCGCGATCCAAGAGAGGGCGACCGACGCCGCGCCCAGGAGGGCGGCGATGAGAAACCGGACCGGGAAGGTCAGCGTGGGACCGACCCGTCTTCCGGGAAAACCATATCTTCCCGCAAGGAGGAATCCCCCGTCGATGAAGAGAAGGTACGACGCGATGCAGAGGAAGAGCGCCGACTCGAGGAGGAGCGCGGCGGGCGACTCGGTGCGGGTCGGCCCGGCGAAGAGACCGGCCGGCGACGACGCGACCACGTGGGAAAGGCCGGCGAGAAAAAGGGCGGTGACGGCGCTGAGAAGGAGCATCACGGCCAATGCCCGGCCCGGGCGGCGCCGGCGCGGCGACGTGTCGTCCCTTCCGGGCGACGCGACCCTCTCGCGCACGATCATCGCCGCCAGGAAGAGGACGGAGAATGTGAGGACCAGTTCGACCGGCGAGTGGAGCTGCCTCGTGACCATGCCGGGCGATCGGTCGCCCAGGAAAAGGGGGACGCCGAGCCGACCGGGGAGATCGAACAGTGCGAGAAGGATACGCGCGGCCACGATCGAGAACACCGGCATCGACCGCATCATCGCCCGCGGGCCGGCCGCACCTTTCGAATCATCCGTCGCGCTCCTCCAGGGAAGGAGGGAGAGCGCCAGGAGAAAGAAAAGCACCGCCGCCATCCGGGAAGAACCGGCCGCCGCCCGTTTCGCCCATCCGTCCCGAGCGAAGCCGACGGTCGTCGCCCTGCCGATCGCTCCCCGCTTTTCCAGCCGGATCCACCGGCCGACGCCCGCCGAGGACGGGTAGAGCGTCACGTCACATCCGAGTTCGTCCCGGAGCCATTCGCTGAAAGGGACCGGCCGGCCGAACTCACCGCCCAAAGAGGGATTGCGCCCGACGGGAACGACGAGCCTCACGCTTCCCGCCGGCTCCGATTCGATTTCGCCCTCGCGGGATCGAACGGGAGTCTCCACCACGAGGAAGAGCCGGGAAGGATCGGCGACGATGCGGACCTTTTGCACGCCCCCGGGCGGGTCAAGGTCGGGGAGTTCGCCCCACCAGGCCACGGGCGCCTTCGCCCCCCCGGATATCCCGACGACGTCGAGGGAGACGCCCCACGAACGCCACCGGTCGGGCATCTCCTCCGCCATTGCCGCGAGACGATCGAAAGCGGCGATCTTGGCGTCGCGGGAGGCGTTCGCCCGGACCGCCCCCGCGACGGCATCGTTTTCGGCGATCTTCCGTGCGAACGAGGCGAACCGCTCGACCCGAACCGAGAGGATCTCGATGAGCCGTCTCATCTCCGGCGGGTAGACGTTCCGGCCGCGGGGGGGAGCGCCTTCGCCTCCCCGCGGGCCGGCGAAATGGGAAGCGCAGGCGGCGGCAACGGCGAAGAACAGAAGGAACGCGGAAAGCCGCCGCCGGCCGGGAGAGAATGGGGGGAAATGGAAGAACCGCGTTCGTCTGTTCCGCATGAAACGACATCCTCCCCCGGGAAATCCCGTAGCAGGCCCGGCGGACCGGCCCTCTCCCGGAATCCGCAAGGGACGTGCCACCGCACGGCCGGGTAGGATGTCGCAATCGGCTGTTACAGGATCTGTTACAACCGTGAAAACGGCCCGGCCCGGGGACGACCGTCCACGAATGAGGATCCCCTGTAGCTTAGAGGGGACAGGAGGAGGTCGATCCTCTCTCCCCCGGCGCTCGGCCGGCTATTTCTTCGTTTTCGCCTTCCCCTTCGCCGCGTGCGCCCGGGCGGTCGACCAGTTGGTCCATTCCACCAGGATCGGGCTCGCCACGAAAATCGAAGAATACGTTCCGACGATCACACCGATGAGGAGCGCGACCGAGAAGTCGCGGATCACCGATCCCCCGACGATGATCAGGAAGGCCACCACGGCCAGCGTGGTGAGGGAAGTGAGAATGGTTCTCGAAAGCGTCCGATTGATCGCCGTGTTCAGCACCCTGTCGTACGGTTTTCTCGCGAACAACCTCAGATCCTCCCGGATCCTGTCGAAGACGACGATCGTATCGTTCAGCGAGTAGCCGACAATGGTGAGGAACGCCGCGATCACCGCCAGGGAGATCTCGTAGTTCACAATGGAGAAGAATCCGAGGGTGATCAAGACGTCGTGGATGAGGGCGATCACCGCGGCGACGGCGAATCGGAATTCGAAACGCCAGGAGATGTACGCGAGGATGCCGAGGATCGAGAATAGGATGGCGAGAAACGCCTTTCCTCTCAGCTCTTTCCCGATACGCGGACCGACCGTCTCTTCACGACGCAGTTCCACCGTCCTTTCGGGATAGGCTTCCCGGAACCGGCCGAGCAGTTTCGGCCCGAGCTGCCCGCTCGCATCCGACTTCTCCACGCGCAGAAGAATCTCCCGCGGATCGCCGAACTCCTGCACCTCGAAGGTGCCGACGTCGGCCTTCTCGGCGGCGGCACGGATCCCCTCGACCGGAACCGGCTGATCGAAACGGACCTCGAGGACGCTTCCCCCCTTGAAGTCGATCGAGTAGTTCAGCCCCTTGTGGAAAAGAATCGAGAAGAGTCCGATGGCGATCAGGCTTCCCGAGATCAGGTAGGCGCCGCGCCTCCTGTTGATGAATTCGAAGTTAACGTTGGTCAGGAATTCCATTTGATTCGCTCCTCACCTCAATCCCGGTCTTTTATATGCTCAGTTTCTTCACGGCGAACCGGTCCACTAGAAAATCGAAGATCAGCCTGGTGATAATCAGGGCGCAGAACATGGACGAAAGGATGCCCACGCTCAGTGTCACCGCGAAACCTTTCACGCTGGCGGTGCCGAACTGGAGCAGCACGAACGCCGTGATCAGCGTCGTGATGTTGGCGTCCAGAATCGTCCGGAACGCCCTGCTGTAGCCGCTCTCGATCGAGGCGCGCACCGTTTTCCTGTTTCGGATCTCTTCGCGGATTCTCTCGAAAATCAGCACGTTCGCGTCCACCGCCATGCCGATGGTCAGAATGATCCCCGCGATTCCCGGAAGGGTGAGCGTCGCTTTCAGGCCGGCCATCACGGCCATGAGGAAGACGAGGTTCAGGAAGAGGCCGATATTCGCCACCACCCCGGCGCCCTTGTAGTAGATCAGCATGAACACCGCCACGGCGATCACCCCCATGACGGCGGCGCGCACTCCCTGGCGGATCGAGTCGCGCCCGAGAGAGGGACCGACGGTCCGTTCCTCGACGAACTTGAGGCTCGCGGGCAGCGCGCCCGCACGGAGAACGATGGAGAGGATCTTCGCCTCGTCCATTTCGAAGCCGCCGGTAATCGACGCGTTCCCCCTCGGGATCTTCCCCCGGATCGTCGGCGCAGACTGGACGTGACCGTCGAGCACGATGGCGAGACGGCGGCCGACGTTGTCCCCGGTGACGCGGGCGAATTCGTGGCTTCCCTCGCTCGTAAGGGTGAGCGAAACACCCGGCGCGTTCGGGGCGTTTCTATCGAGCCCGATCTGCACGCGGGCGTTGGAGATCGACGCTCCCGTGATCTCCGCCCGGTCGTTGAGCAGGTAGAGGGCCTTCATCTTCTGGCCCTGGAAATCCTTCGGATCCCTTCCCCATGCGAAAAGCGTTCCGAAAGGCATGATCCCCTTGACACCCGGATCGTTCAGAATCGAATCGACCTTGGCGACCGACTCCTCGGGCACCCATGCCTGGTCCTGCGCGCCCGAACGGAAGAAGCGCAGAAGGGACGTGAGCCTCGTCTTCGCTTCCTCGTCCGCCGCCGTCTCCTCGTCGGCGAGGAAATCATCCGCCGCGGAACTGTCGGAGGAGTCGGCCACGGTCTCATCGGTCTTCTTCTTCTCTTTCGATGCGTCGGACTGGAGGTAGAGATACTCGTCGATCCGCCGGAGGGTTTCTGTGAAGTCGGCGGCCGATCGCACCAATTTGAACTCGAGCAACGCGGTCTGGCCGATCAGCTTCTTCGCCTGCTGGGCGTCCTGGACCCCGGGAAGCTGAACGACGATCCTGTCCTCGCCCTGCTTCTGGATCGAAGGCTCGGAGACGCCGAACTGGTCCACACGGTTCCGGATGATCTCGAGGGCGCGGTCGATCGCGTCGTCCGCCTCATCCTCGGAGAGCCCCGACTTGTCCACCTCCATGACGAGATGCATCCCCCCCTGCAGGTCGAGGCCGAGACGAAGCGCCTTCCCTCTGAGGGCGGCGTACTTCTCCTCTCCCATCTTCTCCCTCTCCTCGGGAGAGAGGGTGATCACCCGGTACGTCGGGTAAAGATAGAATACGCTCAACACGAGCGCCGCGAGCACAAGGACGATCTTCAAACGGTTCTTGCCCATCCGTTCGTTCCTCCGGATCGAGACTTATTCCGCTCCCCTCACGAGTTCCCTCGCGAAGACGAGCCGTATCCCGAGCTTCTCGAACTCGGGGAGTTTTTGACGCAGTGCCTCCAGCGCAATCCGCCGCGGGTGACCGATTCCGATCGCCGCGCCGGTGCGCATCGCGATCTCTCCCAGGCGGTCCAAGTTGGCGAGAATCTCCTCGCCGTCGTCATACCCGGTATCCCAGAAGAGACGGTTCTCTCCGAACCGGACGTGGAGCGAATCGGCCACGTCCCGCGCCAGATCGGAGGCGATGGTTTTCGAATCGATGAAATAGAGATCTCTCGCGGAAACCTCCTCGAGCACCACGGTGACGATGCGACGGTCCAGCATCGCCCGAGAGCCCATGTGATTGTTCGCCCCCTCGAAGAAAGGGAACGAGTCGAGCACGTCCGCCAGTCTTCTCCGCAGGCTTTCCTCGTCGTCGGCGACCATGAGCGCGCCCGGCCCCGGATTCTTGGCCGGATACTCGATCGGCTCCATCGGGATATGGGCGATCAGCGCCTTCCCCGCCTCGATCGTCTCCTCTGCGATCCGGCCGGCGTATCGCGTCCCGGGGACCACCGACAACGTGAGCGGCGCATCGATCGAGAGAAACCCGGTCACCGTACCGTCGTACGAATACCCGAAGTCGTCCACGACGATGGCGAGCCGCGGTTCATCCGGAAGCCGGGGCGCCCCCGACCCTCCGGAGGGGAGGAGCGCGAGAATAAGCGCTACCCCCCCGACAAACGCCGAAACCGATCTGCGCGGCCCTCTCCGGGGCAATTCCATGGGCAACTACCCCTTTTCAGACCACCAGCGACCCATCGGTGACACAAAGGTATACAGCTTACGGGGTGGGTGCGCTTTCTGTCAATCGAATTCAGGTCGATCGGGAGGAACGAAGCGGCGGCGAAGGAGAGCGAAAAAGAGGGGCGCCGAAGCGCCCCGGATCGGAAGATCGATTTGCGGTTCGCGGAAGGGGGATCAGCGTTTCGTAATCGGTTGCTCGTCCACCTGGCGCCTGATCAGCCACATTCCGCTCTCGTCCGGATCGGGCCGGACGACGAACTTTTGGCTGGAAAAGACCACCTTGTTCAAGATCTCACTGCCGTCGCCCTCACTCGGAGGAACGTGCAGGGTCACCGTGAGATCGACCTCTGTGTCCACGTCGTACCACTTCTCCCCGTCCGGCTGGTCCTGGAAGAAAGTATTCGTCTCCTTTTCGCTCTGGAAGAGGATCTTCAGGTCGATCGCCTGTACGGTCTTCCCATCGGGATTCTCCCAACCGCTGAACATGCGCCCGGCGATTCTCAGCTCCTCTCTCTTGTCCCAAGTCTCCGCGGTAAGAGGATCATCCGGATCGGATGGGAGGCTCTCGAATTCATAGCGCTCATCGAGCATCGCCTCGTATCCGGTGCTGTCCTGGGAGTTGTACACTTCCTTGAAATAGTCTTCGAGGAGCTTCTGTCTCGTTGAGCGATCCGCCTTCGTTCCTCCCCCGCCGCCGCCGCCGTCGCCGCCGCCACCCTCGCTGGGGCTGAGTATGCAGCCTGATCCGGCGAGAAGAAGGATAAAGCAGAAAAGGAGCAGGACCGCCCGGGAAAAAGGAGTCGTCGATTTCGGAGTCACCATGCCGGCCCTCCAGTGGAATTCCGGGTTTATCTGTGTCTTTCTTCCCGGCATCTCATCGATTCTTCAAACCCCGCAGCCGGTGATAAGGGGAGGGGGAAACCTGTCGCAAACACCCGCAGAAAATAAGAATAACATACGAAGGCATGTGTGTCAACTCCCCCCGAACGCGGGGCGGCTTCGGCTTTTTCTGAAGATCGGCAGTTTCTGCGGTCGGCTGAAGCGGGGCGGGAGGCGATCTATTCCGGGCAGAAGTCGACTCCCCCTTCCGCGCTGCCGGTGAAAAAGCCCCACGTGGGCGACTCCCCCTTGCGGAAATCGTCCCACCGGGTGATGCGCCACGAGTCGCCTTCATCCTCCACCACCCAACGGAGGGAACCGCCCAACCGGACCGAATCCTCCACGCCGGTGGCGACCGTCACCGACCGGATCATCAATTCATAGTCGGTTTCGTAGATCTGCGCCGTCGTCGTGGAATCGGTCACCACCATGTCGCCCTTGTAGGTGAGAACCATCGCCCCGACACGGGTATTCTGGTCGCTGAAGCAGGTGATGAGAAGCTCGAATGCGTCGATCATATCCTCCCGGGTCCACGGGGTCGTGAACACATCGATTCCCCGGTCGGCGAGATCGGTGGAATCGAATACGTCGGCGTTGAAGACGAAGTTGTTCTCCGACAGGAGGCACTGGTATCCCGTGGAAACGAACTTCTCCATGGCGTCGGGCATGCGCTCGAGCATATCGTCCGCCGTCTGCACCGGTTCGCACACCTCCACCACACCGCTTCCCTCGTCCGGCTCCCTGGGAGTAAAGAAACAGCCGGCGCCGGCGAGGAGAAGGAAAATCAGGATCGCCGTCGCCGCCGAAGTTTTTCCATGCTTCCACATTGTACTCATCCTACAGCTTGATGTTCAGGGAGGTCCGCACCTCCCATTCGATTTTTCTCGTCACCTTGCCGAGCGAACCCGTGGACTTGAACACGGGGATCTGGGCGTTTTGGATCTGCTTCGCCGTCAGACGAAACGTCGAACTTTTCGGCAAATCCCTCGACCAGTCGACCTGGTTCAATATCTGCATACGACTCGTGGAATCGAGCAGTTCCTTCTTCTCGCCGATATCATAACGTTTCGTCACCTCGATCGACTGCCCCGATCGAAGTTTCAGGTTCCACCCCGGCTCGAAACGGAGATTGAGAGAGAGTTTCTGCGTCGATGTCTCCCCATCCCTCAGGAATCTCCTCGTGGAGCCCTCTTCCTCGAACCTCCCCTTCTCGTCCACCTTGAAACGGTAGGTCGAAGAGAGGGTGCTCCGCGAAGTCATGCTCCACCGGCCGGTGCTCCTCAGTTCCCGGATCCGGTTCATCGTGTTCCGGCTCGAATTCGCGTCATTGAAGACATAGACGAGACGGAGGTTGTACGCGCTGCGCAAACTGACCACGGCGGTCGGATTATACGTGATCGCCGGCGTGAGCGCCCACGTCTGGCGGGTCTGGTTGTTCCCGCTCCGGCTGGAGTGGATATTCACCGTTTGCGCTTCATCGACGCTGATCGTCGCCTCGCCCGAGAAATTCTTCCCCTTCGGCTTGTGATCGAGGCTGAAGGTGAGTCTTCGCGACAGATCGTCCTTGTCCTGCGTCGAGTCGGCGAGCACTCTTCTCGTCATGAGAATCGACGCGGCGCCCGCCAGGTTCGTGCTCGCCCACGCGGAGCGTGACAGGTTCACCGCCACCTGGCCCCTCTCGGTTCGTCCCGTTCTGTCCGGATCGCCCGGATCGGGAAAGTATGTGTCTTCCACCCTCGAACGCTCGAGCTGGATCACGCTCCTGATACGCGACGGCAGTTTATAGCGAAGCGTCAGATCGCTGCTCAGTTCAAGCCTGTCGCTCGACTTCCCGGCGTCGATGGCATAGCGTCTCTGCGCCTTGTTGAATCTGACGGATCCCTCGTATTTCAATCTTTTCGTCAGTTCTCCCTCGACGCGCACGGAGTTGCGGAATCTCTTGTCCGTTGTCTCCTCCACGCCGGACCCGGCGACATTGGCGAAACTGGTGACCACCTTTTCCAAGCCGCTCGAATACGCCACCCGCGCGAAGTCGTATCTTCGCATGTTGAACGAGACGCGGGCCTCGCGGGAATCGTTCCGGTTGCCGTCCACCACGCTCGTCTCGATCGTGTTTCCCGACGTCTCGATCCGCGTTCTGCCGGACACCAGCCGCGCACTGCTCTTGAGTTTCATTCCCGATCCGATCTTGTACTCGAAATTGACGCTTCCCCTCCCGCTCAGTCCGGTCCTTTGCTCGAGCCGGGTCGTCATTCCCAATGTGGACGACGGTTTCTCGTCCGTCTTGTCCCGCCTGCTGAGCGTTCCGCCGCCGGACATCGACAGCTCGGCCCCCTCCCACGGCTTCCTTTGGAGCGCCGTGACGAAGGTGAGCCCCCTCTCGTCGATATTCTTCAGCTCCCCCGCCGGCCTATCGGTGTCGAGCTGTCGCTTGAAGTTCAGCGAGAACCGCACCCCTCCAGGCATCAAATAATTCACCCCTCCCCTGTCGATGCGTGTCGTCCTCGACCGATCCGTGGTGCTCGACGTCTGCGTTTCCAGGCTGCTCGTGTCCGCGACGACGATCACGTCCGACACCCGGTACGCCACGGCGAGCTTATGATTCCATTTCGCCGTGGTCCGAATCTGCTCCCACGACCCCACATAGGAAGGATGGATGCCCGGGGGGACCCGCGCCAGTTCCACCGAGTTCCTTCGCTTCTCCCATTGCAGCGAATCGGCGTGCACCACCGAATCGACCATCGACGAATCGACCCAGACCGAATCGCCCGTGAGAAGGGGAATCCAGACCGAATCGAGACGGACTTCCCCGTTCTCGTCGAGCCGGCGATCATCGGCGCCGAGTACCGCAACGGGCGCCGAAAGAAAAAGGAGAACGAAAAGGGGCGCGAGACGCGCCGCGAATCGGGACGGCTCCGTGAGCGATCGCCGTTTCAAAGAACTCTTCCAACGGCGTCGCACAGGGCGCACCACTCGCTTACACGCAGTTCTTCCGGACGCCGCGTGAGGGCGATGCCGGAGCGGTCGGCCACGCCGGCGATGTCACCCGGCGCCAGACCGAACGTGGCGCGCAGGCCGGTCCGGATCATCTTCCGGCGACCTCGAAAGAGGCCTTCGAGAAGGCGGAAGAAAAGCGCCTCGTCCTTCACGGCGAACGGAGGAGGATCCAGCATCCGCATCCGGAGGAGGGAGGAATCGACTCTCGGTTTCGGCGAAAAGGCGTTCCGTCCCACATCGAAGAGGCGCTTCACTTCCGCACGGTACGCGGCCGCTACGGTAAGCCTTCCGCACGAACGCCCTCCCGGGGGGGCGGCGAGCCGGACGGCGACTTCCTTCTGCACGAGGAGAAGGGCGCGGTCGACGAAACGGTGAGAATCGAGAATCCTCACGATTACGGGAGACGTCACATGGTATGGAATATTTCCCACCACAACGATTTTACCATTTCCCGCCGCCCGGCGAAGATCATATTCAAGGAAATCCCCCTCGTGGAACGTCACGCCGGCGATCCCCTTCAAGTTGCGCCGCTGCTCCTCCATGAGGCGACCGTCGAGTTCGATCGACACGACATCGCCGGAACGTGCCGCCAGGAGTTCGGTCAACGTGCCGGGGCCCGATCCGACCTCCACCACCCTCTCTCCCCGCCTGATCTTCGCGGCGTCGGCGATCTTCACCAGGAGGTTCGGATCGACGAGAAAGTTCTGCCCGAGACCTTTTTTCGGAATGAAACCGGACGCCTTGAGCGACTCGATCCTGCCGGCGGGACTCTTTCGCTCCGACGGCAATGTCTCAATCCCGCGAATGGAAGAGACGAAGAGTGTTCCCGGTGGTGATCGTATCGAGTTCCACCGCCTCGATGCCGAGCACTTCGGCCACCCTCGCGGCGGTGAACCGGACGTACGCCGGTTCGTTCCGCTTCCCCCGGTGAGGGACCGGCGTCAACCAGGGACAGTCGGTCTCCACGAGGAGACGATCCGCCGGGCAGGCGCGGATCACGTCGTCGAGAACGCCGCCGATGTTCTTCCTGAACGTCACCGTGCCGGGGATGGAAATGTAGAAGCCGAGGGGGAGCACCGCTTCCAGCAGCGCGATATCGCCGGAGAAGCAATGGAGCACGCCCCCGGGGAAGTTCCCCGCATGCTCGCGGAGAATGGAGACCACTTCGTCGTGGGCTTCCCTGTCGTGGATCACCACCGGCTTTCCGACGCGGGAGGCCAATTCGAGATGACTCCGGAAAAGGCTCCTCTGGCGCTCGGGATCGGACCAGCGGCGAAAGAAGTCGAGACCGGTCTCCCCGACGGCGACCACCTCGTCCCTTCCGGCGAGTTCCTCCACCCTCGCGAGGTCGTCCGTGGTGAAACGGTCCGCCTCGTGAGGGTGGATCCCCACAACGGCGTCCACCGTCTCGTGATCCCGCGCGAGGGCGGTCACCTCTTCACACGAGGGGATGTCGAAGGCGACGCAGACGATCCGCTCGACACCGACCGCGGCGGCGCGATCGATCAGAGCCTCCGGCCCGTCGTCGGCGAAATCACCGTGGGTCATATGGGCGTGGCTGTCGATCACTTCGAGGGAGCTTCCTCTTCCTCGATTCTCGGGAAGAGGGGTTTTTCCACCGAGAGCCGGCGGTCGTCGATCGGTTCGGTGCGCCACGTTCCGTCGGTGTCGAGGCGGAGATCTCCGGCATCGGAAGGGACCCCCAGGGCGGCGAGGAGTTCCTCCGCCTTTCCGGGCATCACCGGGGCGACGAGCACCGCCGTGACTCGGAGCGCCTCGAGACAGTTGAACAGGACCGTTTCGAGCCGCGCCCTCCCGTCGGACTTTTTCGCCAGCGTCCACGGCGCGGTCTCCTCGACGTAGCGGTTGCTTCGGCGCACCAGTTCCCACACGGCGGCGAGGGCATTGTGGAACTCGTAACGTTCGAGATGGGCGACGTATCGATCGACCACGTCGGCGGCGAGCCGGCGCAGGATGTCGTCGTCGTCCGTCTCGCTCCAGCGGGGAAATCTCCCGTCGAGGTATTTCCCGGCCATGCCCGCCGTTCGGCTGAGCAGGTTGCCGAGATCATTGGCGAGATCGGCATCGTTTCTCACCTTGAGTTGGCGGATCGAGAAGTCGCCGTCCTGTTCGAACGACACCTCCCTGAGCAGGTAGTAGCGCACCACGTCGGCGCCGAACCGGTTCACCAGCTCCCGGGGGTCGATCACGTTGCCGAGCGACTTCGAGATCTTCCTGCCGTCCACCGTGATGAACCCGTGGGCATAGACGCTCTTCGGAAGGGGCATGTCCGCCGCCATGAGCATGGCGGGCCAGATGACGCAGTGGAAGCGGGTGATATCCTTGCCGATGACATGAAGGTCGGCGGGCCAGCGCCGCTCGAAACCTTCCATGTCGTCGGGGAATCCGGCTGCGGTTAGATAGTTGATCAGCGCATCGAACCAGACATACACCACGTGGGAAGGTTCGTTCGGAAGAGGAATCCCCCACCCACGGCTCGACCGGGAGACCGAAACATCGATCAACCCCGACCGGATGACGTTCACGATCTCATTTCTGCGGATTTCAGGGAGAATGAACTGTGGGTGCGCCTCGATATGGGCGAGGAGCGGCTCGGCGTACTTCCCGAGGCGGAAGAAATAGTTCTCCTCCTCGATCTCCTGGGGCGGCGTCAGGTGGTTCGGACAGTTGCCGTCGACGAGGTCCTTCTCCTGGACGAAGTTCTCGCACGAATCGCAGTAGAGCCCCTTGTACGTCCCCCTGTAGATGTCCCCCTTCTTCTCGATGCGCCGGAACACCTCCTCCACCGCCCTGCGGTGGGCCGGTTCGGTGGTGCGGATGAAGCGGTCGTACGACAGCGAGAGGGAACTCCAGATCTGTTCGAACACGCCCGCCATGGCGTCACAGTACGCGAGGGTGTCCTCTCCCCTCTGCTTCGCTTCCCTTTCCACGTTGAGACTGTGTTCGTCGTTTCCCATGGCGAAAAAGGCGCTCCCGCCGCGGAGTCTCACGAATCTGGCGATGCAATCGGCGGCGATCTTCTCGAAAGCCGTCCCGATGTGGGGCCTGCTGTTGACGTAGTCGATCGCCGTGGTCAGGTAGAAAACCTTCGGATCGGTCATTTCCTCTTCTTCTCTCTTCGCCCGGGGAAGGGAATCCACTTCCCGTCGCGCATCACCTCGGTGAGTTCTTCCACGGAGACACGCACTTCTTCGTCTTCCGTGGTTCGTACGGCGAGCGTCCTGGAAAAGACGTCGGCCTTCATCGTCTTCCCCTCGAGCGCGGCCGTTCGGACTCGGCTGCCGATGCGGGGAAACGACTTGAGCGTCTCCACGTAAAGCCCGCGCTCGTAGGCGAGGCAGCACATCAGCCTGCCGCACACTCCGGAAATCTTGTTCGGTGAAAGCGCCAGATGCTGGTCCCTCGCCATCTTTAGCGTGATCGGCTGGAACTCCCGCAGGTACTGGGAGCAGCAAAGCCTCTTCCCGCACGGTCCCACGCCGTCCATCCTCTTCGCTTCGTCACGGACACCGATCTGCCTCAGTTCGATGCGGGTCTTGAACGTCGAGGCGAGATCCTTCACCAGCTCCCGGAAATCGATCCGCTTCTCGGCGGTGAAGAAGAAGGTGATCTTGTTCCCGTCGAACTGCATCTCGACGTCGACCAGCTTCATATCGAGTTTCCTCGCATCGATCCGGCCGAGGCAGATCCGGCGGGCGTCCTCCTCGCGGGACCGGTTTCGGAAGAGCGCCATCCCGTCGGGAGGGGTCGCTTTCCGGATCACGTCGAACGCTTTCCCGTCGGGAAGGGTGGACTGGTCGAGCGAGTCGATATGAATCACCTTGCCCATGTCCTCGCCCCGGTCCGCGCGGACGATGCAGTAGTCGCCGATTTTCAGGTCGATCTCCCGGCGGTTGACATAGACGTGCTGTCTTCGTCCCTTGAACCGGAGTTCCACGAGTTTCACGGACATCGCTTCCTACCTTAACCAGCGCATCGGGTCGAGCGGCTTCGTTCCCTTACGCACTTCGAAATGGAGCGAATCGCCCGAGAGCGAACCTGTGTCGCCGACCCGGGCGAGCACGCTGCCGGGGGCGACCGTCTCTCCCCGGGTGACGAGTATTTCCGACGCATGGGCGTAGAGCGTGTAGTACCCGCCCCCGTGCCGGAGAATGATACAGTTCCCGTAGCCGGGAAGGGTGCTGACATATTCCACCGTCCCGGCGGCGACCGCCCTGATTTCCGTGCCGAACGGAGCCTCGATATCGACGCCGTTGTTCACCACCACCGTACCGAACTCCGGGTGGCGGATCTTTCCGAAGCGCCGAATGATCTTCCCCCTCACCGGCCAGGGGAGACGATCCCCTCCACCGTCGAACGGCGAAGGCCCCGAGAAGTCCTCCTCCTCGGGAGCCCGGGCACGCTCGGCAAGGATCCTCTCCAGTTCCCTCGACGCCTCTTCCAGCTCCTTCACGAGCTTCTCATAACTCTCTCTTTTGTTGCGAACGTCGTCAAGCAGCTCTTTGCGCTCGCTCTTGCGCCGCAGCAGGGCGCTGCGCTCGCGGGTGCGCTCCTCCTCGACCGAACGGAACTCGCGATCCTGGGCCGCCAGCTCCTCGCGGGCCTTATCGAGTCGGTCCCGCTCCACTACGATCGAGCGGTACAGCTCGTCGTCCCTCCTGGCGACGCGGAAGATCCTGTCGAAACGGGTGACAAGCTCCACCACCGACGTGGAACCGAGAAGGAGTTCGAACTCGTGGTAACCTCCGAAGATGTAAAGAGCCCGCAGCCTTCGGCGTAGGAGTCCCCTGCGCCGGGCGAGTTCCGTCTCCGCCCGCGCCTTCTCCTTTTGCAGCTCATCGAGCATCGATTCGATGCGCGTTCGTTTCGTCTCGAGCCCCTTCAGAAGGCGGTTCGTGAGCGTCAAATCCTCGTCGAGTTTCATCAGACTCCCGAGGATCCCGCTCTCTTCCCCGGCAAGTCTCTTCGCCTCCTCC
>JAJRWB010000027.1 GCA_024276995.1 Candidatus Eiseniibacteriota bacterium
CTTGGTCGCTTTCTTCTTCGTGGCTTTCTTGCGAGCTTTCTTCTTGGTCGCTTTCTTCTTCGTGGCTTTCTTGCGAGCTTTCTTCTTGGTCGCTTTCTTCTTCGTGGCTTTCTTGCGAGCCTTCTTCTTGGTCGCTTTCTTCTTCGTGGTTTTCTTGCGAGCTTTCTTCTTCGTGGCTTTCTTCTTCGTCGCTTTCCGGCGAACCGTCTTCTTCTTCGCTCCCGCTTTCACGCGACGCCTGGTTGAAGTTTTCTTCTTCGTAGCCACCTTGATTGCCTCCTTAGTTTCGAAGGTTAACGATCCAACCTTCCGCACCGTTCGAATTCTTCCAAAGAGAACTTCACAACCCCACACCCGCCCGCTGAACTTTTATCTCAAAAACGCCGAGTTTTAAGATCGACGAGGTTGCGATTTCTTCGACCCGGTCCTCCCTTCGAGGCTAATCCTGAAAATTCAAGCCCAATATATGGAATTGAAGAAAACGCTGTCAACTTGTTTTCATCGTTTTTCACTTTTTTTTGTCCCGGCAAAAACCGCGACTCATCGCTCGGCCGGTGTATTTCGATTCATGAACAAACCAAATCGATCCGTGCTTTCTTGAAGTCGACCGGTTCCCGGACGAACATCGATCGAACCACGGTTCGACAGATTCGCGAAAAAGATGAGTCGTTTCGTGAAGAACGGCGTGATCCGATTTTCATTGAAGCGGATGTCCGTTCGCGGAGAAGGAAATCGGCGAGGGCGACACGGAAGAAGCGACACACCGAACCCCGCCGAGTTTTCCGCGGGACGGATCGCATCGGCGGGGATCGGCTGTTTCGGTTCGATCGGCGGTCCGCCGGTCAGGGGCAGCGCCAGTGCCCGGGCACCCAACGGTAGCCGCTTCGCTGGCCCTGCCAAGTCCAGTGTCCCGACACCCATTTCGCTCCGTGGCAGGGCGCACCCTGGCGGACTTCCGCCTTCGGCGGCGGCGGCGCCGGCCGGGTGTAGGCCGCGCATCCGGCGCCGAGTCCTCCCGCGAGCAGTAACAGAACCGCGAGCTTTCTCATTCCTGGTCCTCCGTGTCGAGCGCCTCGGGGGCGCATTTTCTCTGCGCCTCCCGGAGATGCAAGAGCCGCGCCAGCGACCGCTCGGAGGACGCGATCGCAAGCCGTTGCGTTGCATCGATCTGCCTGTACGCATCGATGATCGGACGGCGCCATCCGCGCAGGAAGAGTCATTCTGCATCCGGCCGGTGCAGATCTGCACGGTCGACCGACACCGGCGATCGCGAATCACCGCGAGAGGAGTTTCTCCAGGTTCGCCGCCGAGGCAGAGGAGGAAGGATTCAGTTGGACCGCCTTCCTGAGGCAGCGTTCCGCCTCGGCTCGCCGGTTCTCTTTCGCCAAGAGCACCCCGAGGGCGGCCCACGCATCGTCCCGTGTGGGATCGTATTTCAACGCGATCCGGTACTCGCTCTCGGCGCTTTCGGTTCGGCCCTCTTCCTCGTAGAGAACGCCCAAGGCATAGTGGGCGGCGGCATGAGAAGGAACGGCGCGGATGGCGCTTTGAAGGTGTTCCTTCGCCCCTTCAAGATCGGAACGTCCGGCCAGAAGGAGGGCGAGGTTGCAGTGGGCGGCGGCGTAATCTCCGGCGAGGTCGAGGGAACGGCGATATGCGGCGAGTGCGGCGGCGGTGTCGCCCCGCGCCGCGGCGAGCACGCCGATGGCGTTCCACGGATCGGGATCGTCGTTTTCCCGGCGCACCGCTTCGCGGAACCACTTCTCAGCGGCCGGTCCGTTTCCCTCCATATAATAGATCCGCCCGAGATTGTACTCCGTGCGCACCGGGTTGTAGTGCTTCATGCCGAATGGATCGATCGCCGTGACGATGAACAGGAGAATAGCGACCGAAAGACCCGCCGCGCGACGGACCGGGCGGACGACGGGGGGGCCGAGGAAGAGGCCGGGAGCGAGGAGCACGATGAACGGCCATCCGCCGGCACGATAACGCACGGCGAAGACGGTGAGAATCACGGTGATCCAGTAACCGGCGAATCCCGCCGCGCAGAAGCGGAACGCGCCGCGGCCGGCGGCGGCGACGAGAAAACCGAAAGCGAGAGGAACGAGAAACGCCGCATTGAACAGCGCGTTTCGAAGGAGCGGCGACTGTCGCTCGAAACGACCGACGTCCTGGCTCGCGTCGATCGGGTAGTCGGACGCGAAGAGAACCGCCTTTCTCGCGAACAGGCCGAGCTGACGCCCGGGGTCGCGCCGGGCATCGTCCCACGCGGCCCGAAGAAACCACGCGCTCGAGTCGACACTTCCCCGCGCGCCGGCGAGTTCGGGCCACGAAACGAGTTTCTCCCACCGGTAGCCGGGCCGCACGCGGGGTGCGCCGTTCGCTCCTTCGCCGTTCCCGATGTAGATATTCAGACCGGCGTTTCCCTGCAGCGGAAGGGGATTCTCGCTTGACGCCGCGCGAAAGGCCGAAAGAGGGGCGAGCGCGAGAACGACTCCGGCCGCCAGCGGCGCGGCGGCGCGCCATCCTCCCCGGCGCCATAGCACCGCCGCGATCAGGACCGTCGAAAGGCCCGACCCTGGATGGGTCAGCCAGGAAAGGCCGCAGAGGACGCCCGCCGCGGCCACCGTCTTCGAACCGGCGTTCCCGCGAACAATGAGAAGATAAAGAATCATCGAATGGAGGAATACCTGGAACACCACCGGGAGAAGTTGCACCTGGAAGTAGAGAAGGACGGGCGAGGCGGCCATCAGGACGCCGGCGACATTGCCGTAACGCCTCGACACGAGTCGGACGCCGCACGAACGGACGAGAACGGCCGATGCGGCGACGAGGAAGAGTTGGAAGAGATAGACCGTCGCCGGGACGGCGCCCGAAACGAGGACGAACGGGACGAGCAGGAGAGGATAGACGATGCCGTGTATCGACGCGGCGGCGGCGGGATGGATTCCCGCGACGATCGCCCTCGCCTCGGCGACATATTCCGCGGCGTCGATAATCGGATGGGAGAGAAAGGGATCGTCGCGGAGAAAGAGATAGTTGGCCGCGCCGCACGCGAGAGAGAAGACCACGAGAAGAAAAACGTCGCCCCTATGGCCGGGCGATTTTTCGACTCTTTCGATCAATCCGGTCCCTCCCCCCGCCGGACAGGCGCACGGGAGAGGCTAGCATCGAATCGGACGGCGGGCAATGATCGCTTGAGGTCGATCGTCTCGGACGCTATGGTCTTCCTTGCGGGGCAGGAGACCGGCCATGAACCGACCGGCGACTTTTTTTCACATCGCCGAACGGGGAAGCGATGTACGGCGCGAAGTCGTGGGCGGCGCCACCACGTTCTTCACCCTTTCGTATATCCTCTTCGTGCAGCCGGCGATCCTTTCGTCGTGCGGTATGGATCACGGCGCCGTGACGCTCGCCACGTGCGTCGCCGGCGCGTTCGCCACGCTCCTCATGGCGTTCCTCGCGAACCAGCCGATCGCCCTCGCTCCGGCGATGGGGCACAACATCTTTTTCGCCTTCACCATATGCGGTGCCGTCGAGGCGGGAGGGTACGGCTATCCCTGGCAGAGCGCCCTCGGCGCCGTGTTCGTCTCCGGTTCGCTCTTCGTCCTCCTCAGCCTCACCGGGATACGGACGGCGATTCTCGACGCGATTCCGGCGTGTCTCCGCGTGGCGATCGCCGTGGGTATCGGGCTGCTGATCACCCTGGTGGGACTCGAATACGCCGGCATCGTCACCTCCGCGCCCGGCACGTTCATCGGTCTCGGCGATCTCCGCTCGCCCGCTGTAATCGCCTCCCTGGCCGGCACCGCCGCCGCCCTTGCCCTCATGGGGAGAGGAGTGATCGGCGCTCTTCTTGTCGGCGTGGCGGTATCCGCCGCAACCGGATCGTTCTTCGGCCTATTCCACCTCGAGGGGATTTTCGGCTTCCCGGCGATCGCGGAGAGGGCCGCCTTCCGCTTCGACATCCTCCCGGTATTCCGCGACATCACGTTCCTCCCGATCCTCTTCGTGCTTCTCTTCCTCGACCTGTTCGATACGATCGGTACGCTCATCGGCGTGGGAGAATCGGCGGGGCTGTTGAAAGATGGAAAACTGCCGAACGCGAAGGCGGCGCTCTTCTCCGATGCCGCGGGGACCGTGGCGGGCGCCGTGCTCGGCACATCGACGGTGACCGCCTATATCGAAAGCGCGGCGGGCGTCGCCGAGGGGGCGCGCACCGGACTCGCCTCGGTGGTGACGGCGGGCCTGTTCATCGCCTCCCTCGCGTTCTACCCGCTCGTGCGCTCCGTGGGCGGGGGAATCGAAACGGCCGGCGGCGTGACGCTCTATCCGTTCATCGCGCCGCCCCTTATCGTGGTCGGCTCGATGCTCCTCCGGTCGATCCGCTCGCTCGACTGGGATGATCCCACCGAGTATCTCCCCGCCTTCATCCCGATGGTGGTGATTCCCTTCTCGTTCAGCATCACCGACGGCATCGGTTTCGGTTTCGCCGCGTACGTTCTTCTCAAGACAACAGCCGGAAGAGCGCGGGAGGTGCACGCCGTTCTCTACGTCCTCGTGGCGCTCTTCCTCATCAAGCTCGTCTTTCTTCCGTAGCCGCCCGCGCGGAGCGGGCGAGGATCCAGGGAAGGACGGTGAAAACGAACTGCACCACGCGCAGAAGGAGGAGAAACGATCCGAAGGAGCCTTCCTTTCCGGCGGAGCGAAGAAAGATCACGGCGAGAGCGTCCGCCACGCCGAACCCGGCGGGCGTGGGCGAGAGGAAGCCGGACATGTTAAAGAGAGTCACCGCTCCGATCAGGAGCCCGACGGAAAGATCGATTCCGACGGAAAGGAAGATCCATCGCCAGAAGAGCAGGTCCGCCGCCACCGCGATGAAAGTGATCGCCAGGGTGACCGCCGCGACGGGTGGACGGAAGAGCCCGCGAATCGAATCCCGCAACTCTTCGATCTCCCGGCCGATCTCGCCGCGGCGGAGGAGGAGTTTCCGCGCGAACCGGTTGTCGGCGAACCGCTCCAGCCACCCGCCGGCACGCCGCGCCGTGCCGACCATCCATTCGTTCCGGACAAGGAGGATCACCACCGCCGCGAGGAGGAAGGCGACGAGGAGAAGCGCGGGAAGAAGGGGGAGGCGGTCCCTCTCCTTCAGCACGAAGGCGAAGGCGAACAAGGCGAGAACGAGCGTCACGAACGACTCGGCGATCCGGTCGAACGTGGTGAGCGACACGAGCGTGCCCTTCTTGCCGGCCGAAATGAAAGCGGGCATGAACTCGCCGAGCCTTCCCGGCGTGACTAGGCCGAACAGTTTCAGGTCGAAATAGAACCGGGCCACACTCCCCGGCGAAGCGTCGATCTTCGCGAGACGATGGAAATACGCCCACTTCGCCAGGCGGATTCCATGGGCGAGGAGGAACGCCGCCCCGCCGGCGAGAAGCGCCGACCACCGCGCGGAGCGGATCGCCTCGACCGACCGGCCGATTCCGAGGGCGTATTGGAGGTAGGCGAACAGGGCGAGGCCTGCGGCGATCTGGATCGCGCGCTTCACGTCCGGGAGGCGCCCGCGCCCTTGCGGGCGAGCACATAAAGGAGCATGCCGAACCGCGCGGCGAGAAGTCTCTCCGGAGAGAAGCGGAAAGGCACGACGCTGATTCCGCCCATGCGGATCACCTCGAGCGAGCGATGAAGAGCGATGAGTTTCTTCCTGCGAAAAGGCTTTTCGTGGATCCCTTTCATGAACAATGGACGGGCGGCGGTCCACCAGGAAAAGAGATTCGGCACGAAGGTCGCCATCGTCCCGCCGGGCCGCAGCGCGCCGGTGAGATTCTCCATGATCGTCTCCTGTTCGTTTTCGACGAAGTGTTCGAAAAGCCCGTCGGTGAACACCAAGTCGAAGCGCCCGGCATGCCTCCGGGAGAACGACCGGTCGAGGAGATCTTCGGCGAGGTATTCCTCGCACCGGTTGCGCGTTGCGCGGCGGGCGATTCCGAGGGCCTCTTCCGACGAGTCGAGTGCGGATACGCGACACCCCTTCGAGAGGAAGAGACCACAGAAATATCCCGATCCGCAACCCGCATCGAGAACACGGACTCCTTCGCCGAGAAACGGGTCGAGCACCTCTTCGATCCGCCGTTTCGACCAGCTCACAGAGGTGAAACGCCCCCCGCCGGCACGGTCCCAGAAGCTGTTCCAGTCGCTCTTTCTCATGAATCCCCGCTGGGCCGTGTTGCACGGCGCGTCGCGCAGACGATACAGGAGCCTCCCCGCCCATGTCCACCCGGGCGTACGTGTCACGCCATCCCCTTGACCGTGCCGTCGCGCACCGTTACGATCCTGCGGTGACGCGGCCCGGAGGATCCATGGCTTCATCGAAGAAACGTCTGCCCCCCTTCCGCCGCGCCATCGCCCGCATCGAACCGTACCGCGTGGCCAATCCCCCCCATGAGATCAAGCTGAACCAGAACGAACCGCCGGCCGAGCTTCCACCGGCTCTGCGGAAAAGAATCGTCTCCGAACTTCTCCGGCGCCGGTGGTCGCGCTATCCCGACTACCCGCCGCGGCGGCTCACCGGGAAGATCGCCCGGTTCCACGATCTGGAGGAGGAACAGGTTCTCGTGGGGCACGGCTCGAACGAGCTGATCTACGCCGTCGCCCTCGCCACCCTCGAAAGGGGACGTACCGTCCTCCTCCCCTCCCCCTCCTACCCGGTGGCGAAGCTCGCCGCCGCTCTCGCCGGGGCGAGGCGGATCACCGTACCGCTCGACGCCCGGTTCCGCTACGACATCGGCGCCGTCATCGAGGCGATCCGCGCCGTAAAGCCGCATCTCCTCTTCTTCCCTTCGCCGAACAATCCGACCGGGAACGTTCTTTCCGCCGGGCAGGTCGAGCAGATCGCCGGCGCGACCCGCTCACTCGTCGTGATCGACGAGGCGTACCGCGAGTTCTCTTCCGTCGATCTTCTCCCGCTTCTCGATCGCTTCTCCAATCTTCTCCTCCTGCGCACCTTCTCGAAGGCGTACCGCGTGGCGGGACTTCGGATCGGGGCGCTTCTCGGCGATCCGGAAGTGCTCCACCGCGTCGAACGGGGGAAGCCGCCCCATTCGATCGATCTCTTCTCCCAGGTGGCGGGGGAGATCGTGCTCGATGAAGGCGCGACGATCCGCCGCGGCGTCGATGCGGTGGTGAGGGAAAGGGAGAAGCTCTCCCGGATTCTCGCGAAGCTCCCCGGCGTCATCGTCTACCCGTCGGAGGCGAACTTCCTCCTCCTTCGCCTCGATGATCCGGCGAGAACATACGATCGCCTTCTCCGAAAGGGAATTCTGGTTCGCCCCGTCTTCCAGGCGGGCGGACGGCTTGCGAAGTGTCTTCGGATCACCATTGGGACGGCGTCCCAGAACCGCGCGCTCGCCGGCGCGCTCGAGTCGATCCTCGAAGGAGACGCGAAGTGAGCCGCCGGAAGCTCGACGACCTCCGCTCCGAGATCCGCGATGTCGACGACACGATCCTCCGGCTCGCCCGGAAACGGATCGATCTGGCGAAAAAGATCGGCCTGTGGAAACTCCGACACGGCATACCGGTCCGCGATTTCGAAACCGAACGGGAAGTGCTCGCCCTCACCGCCGAGCGTTGCCGGAAGCATGGTCTCGACGAGACGCTCGGCAGGGAGATCACCCGCGCGCTTATCGGCGGCGCCGTGAAGATCCAGGAGGAGTTGAGGGAACGGCGCTACGAAGGATCGAGGAGGAGAATTTCGATTGTCGGCGGCGCGGGAAAGATGGGCCGGTGGCTCGCCGGTTATCTCTACTCCCGGGGCCACCGCGTGACGACATACGACACCGCCGGCGCGGTGAAGGGATTTCATCATACGCGGTCGCTCGAAGGGGCGGTGAAGCGCGCGGACATCATCGTTCTTTCCGTGCCCCTTCACGCCGCCGCGAAAACGTACCGGCGCGTGGTAAGCCTGGAGCCCGCCGGCACGATCGTCGACTTGTTCAGCCTGAAGACACCCGTACTCGGGGAGATCGCCCGCGCCCTCGGCCGGGGGATCCGCGTAACGAGTATCCATCCTCTTTTCGGCCCCGACGTCTACCTCCTCTCCGACAGGATTCTTCTCCTTTGCTCGTGCGGCGATACGGAGGCGGACGGCAAGGTGGCCGACCTGTTCAGCGGCACGAGCCTGGAGACGGTCGCCGTGCCCGTGGAGGAGCATGACCGGGCGATGGGAATCGTTCTCGGCCTGAGCCACGCGGTGAACATCATCTTAACCGAGGCGCTCACCCGGAGCGGACTGAACAGCGGCGAGTTGAGGAAGGTGGCGACCACGACCTACCTGAAGCAGTCGCGCACCGCTTCACAGGTGGCGGGCGAGAACCCGAGGCTCTACTACGACATCCAGCACCTCAACCGGTATTCGCCGGAAGTGTTCGAGCTTTTCCGTGAATCGTTCGAGGCGTTCCGCGCCGCCGCCACGGCGTCGCACCCGGGCGCCTTCGTAGCGATGATGAAACGGGGGCTCTCGTTCTTCGAAGACGAAGAGGAATAGGAGCGGCCCCGGAGAGGGCCGGCGAAACACCTCAGTCGATGGTCACCCTCTCGCCGCCGCTGGCGAGCGACCTTTGAGCCGCCGCCAGTGCTTTCACCACCCGCAGTCCGTTCTCTCCATCGGTGAGAGGTCTTTTCCCCTAGCGCACGCAATCGATGAAGTGAGCGCACTCGAGTCGGAGCGGTTCGGTATTCGCGATTTTCGGCGAGAGTATATCCCCGGCACGAAGCTTCACCTGGTAGTCGGTGATCCCCCCCTCCTCGAAGAGGGTGCTCTCGAGACCCCGGTCATATATTTTCAGCCTCTGCTCGCTGTCGAGGTCGTCGTACACCGCCATCTTCTTCTCGCCCACAGCGGTGACGCGCCGCACCTTGGACGGATCGAGCCAGCTGACGTGCACGTGGGCCGCGACGCCTGAGGGATACTCGAAGTAGAGGAACACGACGTCCTCGATGCCCGGTTTGATGAACGATTCGCCCACGGCACGCACCGCCATGGGGGATTCCCCCGTAATATAGTTGACGATCGAAACATCGTGGGGCGCGAGATTCCACATCGCGTTGATGCCGGGCCGGAAGATTCCGAGGTTCACCCGCGTGGAATAGATGTAGAGGATCTTTCCGAAATCCTCCCTGCCGGTGATTTCCCTCAGTCGCCGCACGGCAGGGTTGTACTCGAAGGTATGGCCCACCATGAGGGTACGTTTCCTCTTCGCGGCGAGTTCGACGAGACGCGCCCCCTCGTCCGGGTCGAGGGTGAGCGGTTTCTCGACGAGAACGTGCTTCCCCGCCTCGAGGGCTTGTCGGGCGATGGCGTAATGGCTCTCCGCCGACGTGACGATCACAACCGCGTCGACCGACGTGTCGGCGATGATGTCGGCTCCCTCGACGAGAGGTCGGATCGTGGGAAAGCGTCTCACCACGGCAGCCGTTTTTTTCTCGTCCCGGTCGGCGACGGCGACGAGTTCGACACCGTCGGTTCCGGCGAGATTCCGCACGAGATTCGGTCCCCAGTACCCCACACCGATCACACCGACTCTGACCACGACGCCCTCCTTCCGGTATCTCCTCGAACGCCCGGGCAGGAGTATAGCACGACGACGCGAAACTCCTCCAGATCACCCGCCCCTTGACGAAAAGTGATGGTAGTGAGAGATTTCCGAAGTCGCCGCCCCCCGTTCACGGGAGCCGTTCATTGCGCCTCGCTCTTCGTCTGTGCGTCGTGACCTTCGCCCTGATCCTCCTCTACGGGATGGTGATCGAGCCGAACCATGTCGTGGTGCGAACGGTGGAGATTCCGTCCGAGCCCCTGGCGCGCTTCTTCGACGATGCCGTGGTGGTTCACGTGAGCGACTTCCAGATGCGCCGCTTCGGCTGGAGGGAGCGGCGACTGCTCGAGTTGCTCAAGAAGATCGACCCCGACTACGTCTTCATCACCGGCGATTTCAGTCAGAAGAACAGCCCGTATGGACCGGTGCTCGATCTCCTCGAGGCCGTTCCGGCGCGGGAGGGGATCTGGGGAGTTCTCGGCAACACCGACTACAATGGCCAGCGGGGATACTGCTCTCTCTGCCACGAGAAGGATGCCGCAGGAACCCTTCGCCGGAATGGTCCGATCCGAATGCTCCGCAATGAGACGATCCTTCTCGAAAGGAACGGGAAGAAGCTGAGCCTGACCGGAGTGGACGAGTACGACGGGCGGGATTGGAACAGCGGCGCGCCCGGACCGGCGGGCATCCTCCGCTCGCTTCCACGCGACATACCCGCACTCGTCCTCGGTCACACCCCTTTCTGCGCCGAGTTGGCCGAAAGAGACGGGGCGCTTCTCTACCTCGCCGGCGACACCCACGGCGGCCAAGTGGCGCTCCCCGACCCGATCCTCCAGAAGGTGCTTCCCGACAAGCACATGCAATACCGGACCGGACTATATTCCATCGGCTCCCTGTGGCTCCACGTCAACCCGGGAATCGGCTGGAACGATATCCCGATCCGTATCGGCTGTCCGCCCGAGATCACCGTGCTTCGCTTTCCGGGAGAGTCGCCATGATCTTCACGCCGGCGCCGCGCTCCCTCCTATTCCCTCCGAGATCGGGAGGCAAGGTGTGCGCGCTGCTAACGGCCCTTCTCCTCTTCGTCGTCTCGCTCTCGTGCTCCTCGAAGGAGCCGCCCACCGGGATTCTCTACGATTTCGAGAACGAGTCCGACCTCGACCGCCTCGTTTGGCGCTGCCGCGCGCGCTTTTCCCTTTCCCGGGAACATGCCACGTCTCGAGAGCGCTCCCTCAAGTGCGAGTTCGGCCGCCTTCACTACCCCGGCGTGGCGTTCAACGACTTTCCCACAGACCTGACGGGCGCCCGGTCGCTATCGATCGATTTTTTCAACGACGCGTCGTTCCCCCTCGAACTGGTGGTGCGCATCGACGATATCGATTCGGGAGAGGAGTATGACAACCGGTACAACGGGTCATTCACTCTCCGCCCGGGAAAAAACCGCGTGGTCATCGCCCTGAGCGACGTGCGTACCGGCCCGGCGAATCGGAGGCTCGACCTGTCGCGCATCTCCAGGTTTCTCCTTTTCCTGCATCGTCCGCCCGGGCCGTTCACCCTCTATGTCGACAGAATCGATCTGAAGTAGGATGGGCGAACGGGCCGTCCCACCGGGCGACGCGATCGCACCACCACGAGAAAAGGCCCGCCCCCACGAGGGGAGCGGGCCCGATCTATGGAGCGACTTCTTCGTTCCTAGAAGTCGCCGTAACCACCACCGCCGCCCGGCATCGCCGGCATCGCCGGCTTGTCCTTCTCCGGGATCTCGGTCACGAGAGCCTCGGTGGTGAGCATGAGCCCGGCGATCGACGCCGCGTTCTGCAGCGCCGTCCGAGTCACCTTGGTCGGATCGATGACGCCCGCCTTGAACATATCGACATACTTGTCGGCGCCGACATCGTACCCGGTGAACTTCGCCTCGCTCTTGACGCGCTCGACGATGAGCGAGCCTTCCTTGCCGGCGTTCGCCGCGAGCTGGCGGATCGGCTCGGTGAGAGCACGCACGATGATGTCGGCGCCCACTCTCTCGTCGCCTTCCAAATCGAGTTTCTTGAGTGCCGGAAGAGTCCGGAGGTAAGCGACGCCGCCGCCGGCCACGATCCCTTCTTCCACCGCCGCGCGGGTGGCGTGGAGGGCGTCCTCGACGCGCGCCTTCTTCTCCTTCATCTCGGTCTCGGTGGCGGCACCGACGTTGATCACCGCCACCCCGCCGGCGAGCTTCGCCAGCCGCTCCTGCAGCTTCTCACGGTCGTAGTCGGAAGTGGTCTCCTCGATCTCGCGACGGATCGACGTGACGCGGCCCTGGATGTCCGCCTTCTTGCCGGCGCCTTCCACGATGGTCGTGTTTTCCTTGTCGATGGTGATCCGCTTCGCCTTGCCGAGATCGGCGATCGTCACGTTCTCGAGCTTGATGCCGAGATCCTCGGTGATCATCCGTCCGCCGGTGAGAATGGCGATATCCTGGAGCATCGCCTTCCGCCGGTCGCCGAAGCCGGGCGCCTTCACGGCGGCGATGTTCAGCGTGCCGCGGATCTTGTTCACCACGAGCGTGGCGAGGGCCTCCCCTTCCACGTCCTCGGCGATGATGAGGAGCGGCTTGCCCGACTGGGCGACCTTCTCGAGGAGAGGAAGCATATCCTTCAGGTTGGAGATCTTCTTCTCGTGGATCAGGATGTAGGCGTCACTCAGCTGGCACTCCATGGCATCCGGATTGGTGACGAAGTAGGGCGAGAGATAGCCGCGATCGAACTGCATCCCCTCCACCACCTCGAGGATCGTCTCGATCGACTTCGCCTCTTACACGGTGATCGTGCCGTCCTTGCCCACCTTGTCCATGGCGTCGGCGATGATCTCGCCGATCTCATGATCGGAGTTCGCGGAGATGGTGGCCACCTGCGAAATCTCGGTACGGTCGCGCACTTTCTTCGACATCTTGTGCAGCTCCGCCACCACGGCGACGACCGCCTTATCGAGACCGCGCTTCAGTTCCATCGGGTTCGAGCCGGCGGTGATGTTCTTCAGACCTTCGCGGTAGATCGCCTCGGCGAGAATGGTGGCGGTGGTGGTGCCGTCACCGGCGATGTCGCTCGTCTTCGAGGCGACTTCCCGCACGAGCTGGGCGCCCATATCCTCATAGGCGTCCTCGAGCTGGATCTCCTTCGCCACGCTCACGCCGTCTTTGGTGATGATGGGCGAGCCGAATTTCTTGTCGAGCACCACGTTCCGTCCCTTCGGGCCGAGGGTGACCTTCACGGCGGCGGCGAGTTGCTCCACGCCGGAAAGAATCGCCCGGCGCGCTTCATCGTGGAATTTCAACTGCTTTGCGGACATGGTCGTCTATCCTTTCGTTGATCGTTTCGTGGTTATTCGATAACGCCGTAGACGTCGTCTTCACGAAGAATGATGTATTCCTTGTTCTCCAGCTTCAGGTCGGTGCCGGCATACGAGGAGAAAAGGATGCGGTCGCCCACGCTCAGCTGCACGGGAATCCGCTTTCCATCCTTGTCCTTCGCGCCCTCTCCCACGGCGATCACCTTCCCCTGGTTCGGCTTTTCTTTCGCCGTGTCGGGCAGGATGATGCCCCCTTCGGTCTTGTCTTCCGCCTCGAGGCGCTTCACCAGGATCCGGTCGTTCAGCGGTTTGATATTCATCCCCTTGCTCCTTTCCTTACTCAGATCAGGGTATCGATTCCAATCGATCTCCGCAAAGAGCGGACGATCGTGATTGCGGACGACGGCCGTGCCCGGCGAAAGGTCGGGCACGCACCGGAATTCACGCTCTTTGATAGCAAAGGGCGTACCATGGAAGCGGATTCTCCCTATTTGACTGATTTTGAAAGAATTAAGCCGATTGGCCGATTATCGGATCGTGATGGAGTCACGGCAAAAACTGCCAATCTGGCATATTGGCAGGCAGAGGTCCGCCGTTAGGATGGGGAAACGTCGAGCCAGGCGCCGCCACTCTGGCAGCACGCTTCGGCCACCGCTACGGCCGCGCGGCCGTCGGCGAGGGTGATCGGGGGCTCGATCTCTCCCTGGCAGACGCGAAGAAAGTCGGTCATCGTCGGAACGAGGGTGCCCGGCACGTCGGGGAAGGGGAGGGGTTCGATCTTTCTCCCGCGCACCAGGCGGAGCGACGGCGGCGTACGGGAGAAGAGGATCGATCCTTTCTCCCCCGCCAGTTCGACCGTCTCGAACCGCGAGCTTCCCCAGCGCCCCATGCTGAGTGTGACCTGAACGTCCGAGTCCGTTCGAAGCACCGCGGCGTAACCGTCGTTCAGCTCGGTGCGCCGGACGAAAAGCGTGTCGCACCAGACGCGGCGGACACGGCCCGCCACGAGATGGACGAGATCGAAATAATGTACCCCTGAATCGAGAAGGGCGCCGCCGTCGGCGAGCTTCGGGAGGTAAGCGCCCGAGGCGTCGTGGGTCCTGTCCTCCGAGCGGAGAAGAAAGGCGATCTGCCGGATCGGGCCGATCCGCGGGAGTGCGTCGAGAAGCCCGAGCACGGGGCCTTCGTACCGCGTGGTCTGCGCCACCATGACCGGAACATTACTCCTCGCGGCGGCGGCGGCGATCGCGTCGCACCCGCGAACATCGGGGGCGAGAGGTTTCTCGATGAGCACCGGCTTTCCCGCATCGAGAACCGCGCGAACGCCCTCGACATGATGATCGGAAGTGGAGACCACCACTACCGCGTCCACCGTGTCGTCCGCCGCGAGAGCCTCCGCGCTTTCGTGGTACGTCGCGCCCCACTCCGCCGCCTGCTCCCTCCCGGCTCGATGATTCCGCCGGCCGACCGCGACGAGCCGGCCGCCGACGATATCCCCGTTCACCAGGTGGCCGGCGTAGCGGACACCGTGTCGCCCGAGGCCGATCAGGCCGATGCCGAGCTCTTTCATGTCGCCCTCCCCGACTCGATCGACATGCCGTCGCGGCAGATGATCACTTCACCCTTGAATGAGCCGCCGCACTGGGCGACGATGTCGATGCCGTCCATCTCCGGGTTGAGATGGACGAGCGCCAGGCGGCGCACCGACGCTTCGGCGGCGATCGACGCCGCCCATTCGGGGGTGAGGTGGAACGGCTTTTGTGCGCCGTTCGGAAAGCTCGCTTCCGCAACGAGCAGATCGGCGCCCGCCGCCCGGCGGATCAGTTCGGCCGACAAGCCCGTGTCGCCGCTGTAGACCACTTTCGCCCCTCCCTCGTCGGTGAAGACGTATCCCACCGCGGCCACACCGTGCGCCACCGGAAAGGGCGAAATCGCAAGCTCGCCTATAACGAATTCTCCCCCTTCCCCCTCCTCCACGGAAAGGGTGAAAGCGTCGTGCTCCAGGTAGGGAGCATGGAGACGGGCCAGAGCTTCCACGTAATCCGCCGTTCCGGGCGGCCCGAAAAGCCGCAGTTCCCTGGGACCTGTCTTCTTCGCCTCGTTTCTGAGCCGGAAGAGGAGGGGCAACAGGTCGGCGATGTGATCGGGGTGAAGGTGGGTGACCAGACAGGCGTCGAGAGTCTCCGGCGCCCTCCCCGCGCACAGAACGCCACGGAATGTGCCGCTTCCGCAATCGACCAGTACGGCCGCCTCACCGCAGCGAACGAGATGGCCCGGCGACGATCGACCGGTGTTCGCCTTGTGGGTTCCGCTTCCGATAACAGTCCATGTGATCAAGTCGTCCCCTCTCTCCCGGGATGAAGCCCGGTGCGCATTGTAACCGATTCCCCTCCCCTCCTCCAGCGGCCCGGGTAGGACCGGCGCCCCCTTGCGCACATTACTATTGTGGAAGATTCAAAGTTACACGAGGACACGCGAAAAAGCGTTGACTCACCGATTCACGGTCCTAGCTTCTGGATGGGGAGTCGGTCGGCCGGGCGTCTTCGGAGGAGATGCCGGCGGCGCCACGCCGGCCGAAATCCCCATACTCCCCGGCGGGCCTTGAACCGGAGTCGCCGGCCGGCTCCATGGAGGTGTGAGATGGTGGTCGCGGAACAAAGACTCGGAGGAAGTTCTATCCTGCGACTCGGATCGATTCTTATCATTCTGGCGGCATTCCAGTTCCTGGGATGTTCCGACACGACAAACGTCGAAAACATCACGAATGTCGAAAATGTCTCCGGTTTCGACTGTGCCCACTGTCACGCAGACATCGAGGCTAAATGGAGCGGGAGTTCCCACGGAGATACGCAGGCCGACGTGGCGATGGAACTCGCCGAGGAGCGCTCCGGCGAAACACCGGAAGAGGTGCTCCACGGCGACGATCCGGAAAACTGCATCGCCTGTCACGGCGCGCTGGCCGTGACGGTCGGCGACTCGCTGACGGAAGAGGAGGCGCTCGCCCACTTCTTCAGCACCGAGAACGGAGTGTTCACGGAAAACACGGAGGCTCTCGACACCGGGGAATGGTCGCACGTCGGCTGCGAGGTGTGCCACAACGTCCCCGAGCATCGTCCCTCCACCGCCCCCGTCCTCTCGATCTTCGACTCTCCCACCGCGGAATACGCGGCCGTGTCGGGGGCGAGCGAACTGTGCGGCCAGTGCCACGGCTCGCTTCGCTTCGACACCGACCACCAGACGTACGACCAATGGAAGAGCAGCCTGCACTCCGCCACCCAGAAGGACGTTGCGGACAGCCTCGCGGCGGGATACGCCGGTCAGACTCCCTACGATGTGCTCCACGGGGAGAATCCGGCGGACTGCATCGCCTGCCACGGCCCCACGTCGATCCTGGCGAACGGGGGAATGACGGAAGAGGAGGCGCTAGGCTACTTCTTCACCACCGAGGGCGGGAAGTTCACCGCCAACACGACGGTGGCGCATACCGACGAGTGGCCGAATGTCGCTTGCAATGCCTGCCATGATCAGCACGCCCCCGGACCGCTCCCTTCGTTCTTCAACTCCACCACCGGAGAGTTCGAGGCCATGGCGAGCGGCGAGGCGCTGTGCGCCAACTGCCACGACAGGAGTTTCTCCGATCCCGATCATCCCTTGATGTCCGGAAAGGGAAAAGGAGGGGCGAAGGCCTGCGGGCGGTAGCGACCGGTCGCTCCGGCGGGACAAAGATCGATCGGAAGGGCGGCCGTCTCCACCGGAGGGGACGGCCGCGGCTTTTCCCGCATGGTTGCCGTTTCACGTTTTCACCTGTAGAATCATGCGGGCCGATACCGCACCTTTTCGCGAGGAGTTCTCCTTGGCCGACGGGAAAGAGGTTCCATCCGGGTACCAAGAACTCTCGGAGCTTCTCGACCGGAACGAACTCGACGGCGCGCCGTGGAAAGACACGTGGCCATGCCTCTCGCTCGGCTTCTTTCATCGGCTGATCCCGGTCCGGGCGGCATGATCCGGATCAACCTGCGAGGGAGCGCCGCCGTGGCGGAAACGGTTCCTCTCGACGAAGACGATCTGCGCATCGTCGGCGACGCCCCGGCGGCGAGAAAGGAACTGAAGATTCCGCCGAGTGGAATCGGCAGGATGGTCAATGCCGCCGGACAGAGAATCACGGGGCTCAATGGGAGACTCGGCTTCGACGATCTGGTCGGCGAGCGCGCTTCGATCCAGGGCCGCATGGAGGAACCGAATTTCTGGGACCGGCCGGTCGAAGCGGCATGTCGAGTGGATCCGGGAGCTGGCGGGGGTCTACCTCGGGTGGGCGAAGCGGCGCGGTTACACCGCGAAGGTGCTCGGCGAGAACCACGGCGCCGGCGAAGGTAGCTGCGCCGTGCTCCTCTTGATCGGCGGCATGAACGCCTTCGGGCTCCTTCGGAATGAAGAGGGAGTGCACCGGAAAAGGGTGGAGGAAAAGAAGAGCCTCGCACGATTCGACTGCACCGTGGCGGTGATCCCCGACGTGCAGGAGGAAAGGGAACGAGGAGCGGACATCCGTCTCAACGTGAAGAAGCTGTCGCCGGCGAGGAGGGGATGGAGGATCCGCTCCCTTTCGCGGAGGGTCACCCTCGATTCCGCTCATGGCGAAACACGTCTCGTGTTCCTTTCCGACACCGGGCTGGCCGGCAACCGAAAACTGGCGATCGAGTTCTTCCTCTCCTTCCTGCATCACGAGAAAGACGCGCGCGGCGCGAGAAAGAAACCTGCCGCGGGCGTCTGGGGGTCGATCGTGCGGACGATGACGATCGGATCGAAGTCATCGGTTGTGGATCACGCCACTCGCATTTCGTTGAGAAACGTGAAGAGCTATCTTTCCGGGAAGATCGACACCCTCCTTCTCGAGAGGATCTTGTGAAACGAGCCCCGTTCCCCGCCCCGCGGAGGCGGCGATGAACGCCGCGTCACCGCGCCCCTTCGACTTCGCCGGCGCGAGCCGCAGGGAGTGGCTTGTTACCAACGGTCTCGGCGGTTTCGCGATGGGCACGGTGGCGGGCGTTCTCACCCGGCGCTACCACGGGACGCTGATCGCGGCGCTCGGTGCGCCGACCGGGAGAACCCTTCTCGCGGGCCGATCGGAGGAGGTGCTGCTCTCCGCCGCGGGGGAGATCCCCCTGCACGTCGACCGGAGGCCGGGCGGCGGGATCGAAGGAGAAGGATACCGCCGGATCCTTTCGTTTCACCTCGACCGGTCGATCCCGGTCTGGGAGTACGAGACCGGCGGCGGCATCCTCGAAAAGCGGATCTGGATGAAAGAGGGGGCGAACACGACATACGTTCGCTACCTCCTCTCCGCCGGAAGCGCCCGCGTTTCTCTTCGCGTCTCGCCGTGCGTCGCATTCCGCGACTACCACGATCTCGCCGGCCCGATCGACCGGGAGATCGGCGTCGCCGCCGCGCCCGGCGGCCTGGAAATCTCGCTTCGCGGCGACCCATATCTTAGAATCCTCTCCGCGGCGGGCGAGGCGAAGGCGCGCCCCGGCCGGGCGGGAGAACTCTTCCTCGCCATGGAGGCGTACAGGGGACTCGACGATACGGAGTCGCTCTTTCGGGCGGGAGACTTCCTCTTCCGCCTCCACCCGGGAGAGGCGGTAACGGTGGTGTTCACCGCCGAGGAGGAGGAAGAGATCGACGGGGAAAGCGCCCTCGCCGAACGGAGGGAGCGGGACGATCGGCTCCTTCGCCGGGCGGGGGGTCTCATCGCAGGCGCGGGAAGCCTCGCGCCTACGGTGGAGCAGCTCGTTCTCGCGGCGGACCGGTTCATGGCGAAGCGAAGCCGTCCCGGCGGCGCCCCCGGGCGCACGATCATCGCCGGCTACCCGTGGTTCACCGACTGGGGACGCGACACGATGATCGCCCTCCCGGGGATCGCTCTTTGCACCGGACGCGAAGAGACGGCGATCGAGATTCTCCGCACCTTCGCCGACCATGTCGACCGCGGCATGGTTCCGAACCGCTTTCCCGACGACGGCGAGGAAGCGGAGTACAACACGGCGGACGCATCGCTCTGGTTCTTCGAGGCAACGGCCGTCACGGTGGAGGCGACCGGTAGGACCGATTTTCTCGAAGAGATCTTCCCCGTGCTCGCCGGGATCGTGGAGCATCACGTTCGCGGCACACGGCACAACATCCACGTCGATCTCGGCGATGGACTCCTTTACGCCGGCGAACCGGGGGTGCAGCTCACCTGGATGGACGCCATGGTGGACGAGTGGGTGGTGACGCCGCGCATCGGCAAGCCGGTGGAGATCAACGCCCTGTGGTACAACGCGCTGCGAACCATGGCCGGCTTCGCGGCGCGGCTGGGGGAACCGTTCGACTACTACGAAGAGGCCGCCGACCGCGTGGCGGCGAGTTTCGACCGCTTCTGGTACGCCGAGGGAGACTACTGCTACGACGTGATCGACTCCCCCGACGGCGATGACGACCCGACGCTCAGGCCGAACCAGATCCTCGCCGTCTCCCTCCCCTATTCGCCCCTCGACGAGGAGCGCCGGCGCGCGGTGACGGCGCGGTGCGAAATCGATCTTCTCACGCCGCACGGCCTCCGCTCGCTCGCCCCGGGCGACGAGAACTACAAGGGCCGCTACGGGGGCGACCGCCGTGCGCGGGACGGGGCGTATCACCAAGGGACGGTATGGGGATGGCTGATCGGGCCTTTCGCCGCCGCCCATTACAGGGTACACGGCGACGCCGCCCTGGCGCGCGCGTATCTCCTTCCCCTACTCGATACGATCGACGAGCACGGCGTGGGAAACCTGAGCGAGATCTTCGACGGCGATGCCCCGTTCACGGCGCGCGGTTGCCCGGCACAGGCGTGGACCGTGGCGGAAGTGCTCCGGCTGCTCCATCTCACGTCGCCCGGCGCCGCGTGAACCGCGCCGGATATGCGCCCGTTCAGTCCGAGAGGTTGCGCAACGCGGCAACACCGCCCGGGTCGTTGACGCGAAGGGAGAACCCCCACCCGGCGATGTACTGATCGACCTTGACCACGATCTCGTTCTCCCCTTTCTCCACGTCCGCGACGAAGCGGTCATCGTCCGCGGCATACCCCCTGTGGACATGGTTCCGCCATACTTCGCGCCCATTCACCCACACGGCGAGGCCGTCGTCGCCTCCCATGGAAAAGAGCACCTCGCGCGCGGCAGGGGCGACGGCGCGCGTCGCCGCGTACGCCACGCGATGGGCGCCCCCCCCGAGGAGGGAGCGTAAATCGACATACCCGGAAGTGTCGGCCTTCGCCTCGATCCAGCGGACCGGTCTCCCTCCCAAGCCCGTGTAGGGGCCGGCGGGAACGACGCCTCCCGCGCGGCATTCCTTTTCGGGGGGAAATGCTTTCTCGAAACCGAGGTCGTACCGGTTTTCGAACGGTCCCACCACGCGCCACCGGGTAAGAAACGGACCCGCCGGATCGAGGAGAAGGCCGTCCAACAGGGCGATCACCCTCTCTTCCCCCTTCAAAACCGGCCGCACCGGGGCCGAGGCGTCGAGGAGGAGTTCGAGTTCTCCCGCCTTGAGAAGAAGTCGCACCGGGTCGGAAAGATTCACCGGTTCGAGACGATCGGCATCGCACCGCAGACGCCGCACCAGGCTCGTCCCTTCGAAAGAAACATCCACCTCACCAAAGGTGGGGGCGCGCGCGAACACGAGACGGACGTCGTACGTTCCGGATACGGGAACATCGGCCGTCGCGCGAACCGGGCGCGAAGAACCGTCGAGGAGCGCGAGAAGCGGGAGAGAGTCCGCCGCGCCGGGCGGGTCGATCCACGCGGTCGAGAAATCGGACCAACGTGCAATCGATTTATATTGAAACGAATCGGACGGAGCCTCCGTTTTCAGCGGCCGGATGTACGCCGGGTAGAGCGGCCTGCCCGGAAGAAATGAAAGCCCGTCCGGAATAGCGCTGGTGGGCGCGCCCTCCCCCTCCTGGTACCAGAGCGCCACCGAAGCGTAGATGCACCCCTCCTCCGAATTCCTGTCGCCATGTTCGAAGGAGAACTCGATAGATGAACGGAAAGGGATCCTGTCGGGGATATGAAACCGGAACGCGGAGAAGCGGGGGGCGTTTTCACGATCCACGAAGGAGGCGCCGTGGAACGGTCGCGGCTCGCCCGCCTTCGCGAAGTACCAGCCCGAGTTGAAATAGTCCTCCGTGCCGGTGCCGCTCAAGGCGTGCTTCTCGTCGCCGTCCACCACGACCCTCTCGTCCCCCTCGAGGAAGCCCTCCTTCCCGGCGGCGATGACGCTGAGCATCGTCCCGGCGTAGAACCCCCTCCCTCGCGTGGAGAGGAGTGCGACGCGCTTCCCCTTTTCGCTCCGCTGCTCCTTCCAGAGGGCGTGGAAACGAAGACCGGTGCGCGGCGCGGTGCGATCGACAAGGAGCGCGGCATCGCATTTTCCGCCCACCGGCCCTCGAAGGGTGATCCGGGCACGGTCGAAGGGCATGGGAAACCGGAGAATGCCGCAACCGCCGGCGGCGATGATCGCGCACGACCGGACCGTGGCCGGCAGGAAAGCGCTCCCGAAAAGATCCGCCAGCGGCACTAGAACCGAAGGCTTCTCCTCGCCGTCCCACGATGCCGCGAGCGTCCATTCGCGCAGCGTCCGCGCGGGATCCGCCACGCAAAGACGAAGTTCCGCCACCGATCCGGGCGCATCGCTCTCAAAAAGAACCACCTCGTCGCCGCTCGCGTCGATCGTCGCTTCACTGCGATGCACCTCCATCGACGCCGCGCCGGGCACGGTCCACGGGGCGTTCATCGACGGGCGCGCCGGGAGAGCCGCCAAGGCGGCGCGGGCGGCCGCGAGACGGCGTTCCACGGCCGAAGCGGCGGGAAAGGAGAAGCTCTTCATCCGGCCCGCCCCGGCGAGTCGCTCCACATTGATCTGGTAGAAGCGCAGCCCCTCGGTGGCGGTAATCCGAACCGATTCGCGAAAGGGTATCGGGATGTAGGAGAAACAGACGCCGCCGAACCGTTTCGACCCGCCCACGAAAGGATCGATGAAGGGAGGGAGTTTCCCGGAAAAGAGTTCTTCCAGGGAAGCGTCGAGCGCTGGCTCGTCGGCGCCGTCGATATAGATGCGAAGGTTCGATGATCTCCCCGGCCAGGTGAGCCAGATCCGCCGCACCACGCCCGGCCCATCCGTCTCGGCGAGAACGAACTCTCCCCGGTCGTCGCGCCGGAGGGCGGAGAAGGTTCCGGCGAAACCGTCGTCGTTTCCCCCGGTACGGTCGAAGCTGGAGAAGAGAAGTTCCTTCCCCTCGCTTTGCCGGGAAAGCGCGGTCAGATCACCGTCGAGGAAGAGCCACGGATCGCCCGGCGCGTCGTCCCCCCCGCCCCGCCCGGCGCAACGACTCAGGAGAAGCGAGATGATAATCGCCGCCGCAACCCCCCAGGGGCCGCGCGTCGAACACGATCGATGAAGCGGCGTCCCCGCGACCACTGCGACCTCCCCGGCGAAGAACTCTCTTCCGCATGCGAAGCCTACCGTATCATTTCGCCCGGTTGTCGTCGATGTGCAACGGCGCCCGCCGCCGGTCGCCGCACCCACCGGTTTCTTCCCGCACCTTCCCACATCCGCCCGCGAAGAAGCGGGACGCCGTTTCCGGCGTCCCGCGCGCGTTCCCGATCATCTTGCCGAAAGGAGTCTTTCGGAGAACGCGAAGGAGTGATCCCTCCTCTACAGGTCGGTCGCCGATGCCTCCTCGCCGCCGGCCGGGTCGGCGGGTGGAGAATCGCCGCCGTCGGGATCGAGGGAGGCGTCGCAATTCGCCCGCCATTCCCCCTGGAAGAAGCCGCGCACCGCCGGCCTGTCGAAGGAAGCGGCATCGGTGCCGTCTCCGCCCCCGCCGGCCCACGCCGGCGCCGACCACACGCCTCTCAGCGCGCCCGCCACCGAGTTGCGGCCGTGCCAGTTGCCGTGAAACGTGCCTCCCGCGCGGTCGGGGGCATGATCCCACACTCCCCGGAGAAGCCCGCGGAATTCACCACCCCGCCCGATGTACTTTCCGAAGAAGACTTGGTTTCCTTCCTCGTTCACCCCCCAATGGCCCTTCAGGAAACCGTGGGAGAGTCCGAAGCGGGAAGTCCAGCGCCCCCGGAAGATGCCGCGATCGGGACCGGTGGGCATCCATTTTCCGGAAAGGAAACCGCGCGGACAGAAATAATCCTTCACCAGGAAAGCGTGGATGGCGAACTGGTTGCCCCCCGTACCGACGTCGATCACCTCGTCGAGCGAGTCGAGATCGGTGAGAAGATAATTCACTTCGAAATCACCGAGACGGATCTTCAGTTCGTTCACCTCGCCGGTTTTCGCGGCCACGTCTCCCCGGGGATCGAAAAGCGTAAGGAGCACGCCGTCCAGGCCGGGCGCGGTACTCGATACGAGCTCGACGAGCTTCCGATCGGTGCGGGGCCTCACGATGTGATCTTCCGGCTCGAATCGGATCAGCCGCTCCACCACGATGGCGCCGTCCACCGCCAGGGCGATCGAACCGCTCCAGTCGGTCGGATCGGTGACGGACGAGTCGTATTCGAGCATTCCCCAGGTGAGCCTCACCGAGTAGACGTCGGTGTTCGCATCGGCGCCGAGGGTCAGCACCGCGGGATCCTCTCCGAAGGCGTCTTCCGCCGCCACGCCGTCATTTTCGTTTTTCATCAACTCGGGGTCGCCGAAGCCGACTTCCTCGTCGCTCATGTTGTAGCCGCCGAAGGAGGACTCGAGATCGAGCTGTCCTCCATCATCGGCGCCGGGTGCGGTAGCCGGACCATCGTTGCTCGAACATCCGGCGAACAGGAAGAGGAGACCCACACAGACCAGAACGTTCAGCACAATTCTCACTCTCACCAACCTCTCCTTTCCATGCGGGGAAGCATGCGACCCGTCGCGGCGGGCCGTGTCCGCTTTCCTTTGCAAAGATCGTTCCCGAAGGGATGCCCGGCGTGAGGTTCGTTTTAACGTGCTGAAAGAAAAGCGGTTCCGGCCGGCCGCCGTCGCGCGGGGCGCGGCCGGACGCATCGGCACCGGCGGAGATGGTACAACCGTGGGCACGCGGTCGTTCCAATCCGAACGACCGGCGAAGAGGAAGGGGTCAGTGGTCCATGAGGGCGAGATCGACTTCCGGATCGATGGTTCTGTGGATCGGCACCGGGAACGGACGGAGGAAGACTTCCGCCGTCACGCTCACCACGCCGGAGAAGAGATGTCCTCCGCGGACCTTTCCCTTCGTGAAGCCGAAGATGCCGTGGAGATGGGGAAATGGTTCGCCGTCGCGAAGGGTCACGTTCCCCGAAAGAGCGAGGAGTTCCCAGCTCCCGTCGAGGGTGAATCTGTCGTACTCTTTCCTTTCGACGTCGAAGTAGCCGAGCTCGATCTCCCTCAACGCGCCGATGCCGGTGACCGAAGCGGCGCGCATCCCCTTCTCCATCGCCACGTCGCGCAGTGCGCCGCAGATCTCCTCGCCCCTGTCGACTCTTACGCAGAAAACACCGCCCGTTCTCGATTGCCAGATCTGCATCGCTCCTCCTTTCGTCCGCCATGAGCATAGCACACGGCGCCGGCGGGGGTGAGACCGTGTTTTCCGCTCCGCCGGCGTGTTATAAAGAAACGATGAGCCTGCGGCAAAACGGCGTGACGGGATCGATCGAGGGGTCGGGGGTCTTTCTCGGAGCCCTCGCCCTCAGGGTATTCCACATCGCCGCCATCCGGTCGCTTCCATCATTCGACCATCCCTACGCCGGTCTCGACGCCGCCCTCTACGTCCGCCTCGCCAGGCTGATCGCCTCGGGCGCACTCGTCCCGGCTGAGCTCCTCCACGCGGCGCCCCTCTACGCATGGTACCTCGGCGGGGTAACGCGCCTTTTCGGCGATCCGTTTCTCGCCCCACGCCTGATCCAGGCGTTTCTCGGCGCGACGGCGGCGACGCTCCTCTACGTTACGACGCGGCGAATCGCCGGGCCGGCGGCGGGACGCATCGCGGGAACGATCGCCGCTGTTTATCCCCCCTTTCTTCTTTACGAAGGAACCCTTCAAAGCGCGGCACTCGTTCCCTTCCTCGTATCGCTTCTTCTCTACCTGCTCGTCCGCGCCGGTTCGCCGCGGGCACACTTCCTCGGCGGGGTGGTGACGGGCATTCTCGTGATCGACAGGCCCGACGCGCTCGCCCTTCTCCTCTTCCTCCCCACCGCCGTCGCGGCCGCCGGACGGGGGAAACGGCGCGCCGCGTCGCTCGCCGCCGGCGCACTCCTCGCGCTCTCGCCCGTCACCGTTTTAAGCAGCCTTCGCGCCGGCGGTTTCGTCCCGGTGAGCGCCCACGGCGGCATTCACCTTTTCATCGGAAACCATGACGGCGCCGACGGTCGCCTCTCTCCCGTGAAAGGGATCGAGCCGACACCGGCCGGTTTCGACGTCGACGCGCGCCGCCTCGCCGAGTCGGAAACGGGCGTGAAGATGACGCCCGCGGAAGTGTCGCGCTTCTGGTCGCGCAAGGCGATCGCCTGGATGAGCGCCCACCCGGGCCGCTTGATCGCTCTCGCGGCGAAGAAGTTCCTCCTCTTCTGGAACGACTATGAAATCCCGAACAACGAGGATCTCTATTTCCTGCGCCGTTACTCCTATCCCTTGGCGATTCCCCTGCCGCTCTTCGGCCTCGTCGCGCCGTTCGCCCTGTTCGCCCTCGTCCGGTGGACCGTCCGCGGCGGTTCTGCCGTCTTCCCGGCGGCGCTCATCGCCGCTTCCCTCGCGTGCGCGATGCTCTTTTTCGTCACCGCGCGCTACCGCCTCGGGGCGCTTCCGCCTCTTATCGTTCTCGCCTCGGCGGGCGTCGTCGCGGTGACGCGCGAGATCGCCGATCGCCGCTTCGCCGGCGCGTTTCTCCTCGTCCCGCTCGTCGTGTTCTGCAACCTCCCCGTGAGACGTTTCGATTTCGCCGCGCCGGAAAGCCGCCTCGCCGGTTCGTTTCTCGCCGCGGGCGACGTCGAAGGGGCCCGGGAACATTACCACCGGGCGCTCGACATCGATCCCGCCCGCGCGGAGGCCCTCTCCGGTCTCGCCGAGGTCTACCGGCGCACCGGCCTGGACGACCGGGCGCTCGCGATCTACCGGCGGCTGCTGGAGATTCCCGGCGCCGGCGATGACGCCCGTAACGACATGGCGACGCTCCTCGCGTCGCGCGGCGAAACGGACGAGGCGGCACGTCTGCTCGAAGAGCTGATCGATCGCGACCCCGACGACGCCGCGGCACTCACCAACCTGGCGGCCGTGCGGATCGCCGGGGGCGATCCGAAGAGCGCGGAAGCGCTCCTTCGCAGGTCGCTCCGGATCGCGCCGGAGAGCGAGGAAACACTTCTGAATCTCGCGGCGCTCCTGATCCGGGCGGGGAGAAGAAGCGAGGCATCGCCCCTCGTCGACGAGGTTCTCGTCTTGTCACCCGACTCTCCACGCGGACTGTTCAACGCGGGCATGATTCGCGCTCTCGAAGGGGACGCCCGGGGAGCGCTTCGTTTCTGGGACCGCCTCGATGCGATCGACCCCGGCTACCCCGGTCTGGATGAGAACCGGGAAAGAGCTTTGCGCCTGCTCGAAGGAGGGGAAGGATGAACGGAAACGATGTGAAGCGGAACGCGACGCGACGGGGCTCGATCGCCGCCGGCGGCGCGCTCGTCGCTTTCCTCCTCGCCGGCGGCGCGTGCATCGGGGATGCGCCGCCCTCCTGGCCGGAGCTGCAAGAGACGATCCACGCGCGCTTCCCCGGCGTGAAGGAGATCACCACCAAAGAACTCGCCGCGATCCTCGCCGCCGATACCTTCCCACCTCCCCTCCTCCTCGATGTCCGCACCGAAGAGGAGTACCGTGTGAGTCACCTGAAAGGCGCCGTCCGGGCGGAAAACGTGGACGACGCCTTTCGCGTACTTCGACGGGAAAGGAAAGACCGACTCGTGGTGGCGTACTGTTCCGTGGGATACCGCTCCGCGGCGCTCGTCGCCGATCTGGAGAAAAGGGGGATCACCGGCGTACTGAATCTCGAAGGCTCGATCTTCCGGTGGGCGAACGAGGGACGTCCCGTCTACCGAGACGATGGGCGGACGGAGGAAGTCCACCCTTATGATGATCGTTGGGGAACGCTCCTCGACCCGAGGTATCACCCGGAGGGGAAGCGGCGATCCGAAAGATCCGCTTCGGACGGCGATCGGTCCGAGGACCGGCCATGATCGCCCCATCGGGGCCTAATCGACATACCCCAGAGCGCGGAGCTTCTCCACCACCTCTTTTTCCATATCGACCCTCTCGCCGCTGTTCATCGAACTGTTCGTTCTCCTGAGCACGGCGCGGAGCCATTCGCGAAGGGCGCGATTCATTTCATCCGTCTTCTCCGGGTCGATCCCGACGAGGTTCCGCGTCTCCCCCGGATCGCGGTCGAGATCGAAGAGAATTCCGGCGGGGATCCCTTCGCCGAGAATATACTTGTACCGGTCCCCGATCACCGCCTTGCGGTCCTCGCCGTAGAGAAGCGCCTCGGCGAAACGGTAGCGGGGCGTGACCGGTTTCCTCCCCTCGAGGAGGGGAACCAGCGATTCCCCGTTCAGTCCTTCCGGCGCCGGCACGGCGAGGAGATCGAGGAGGGTGGGCATCACGTCGACGAGGCTGACACGGCTTTCGACACGCGAAACGAAACGCGCCTCCGGAACCTTTACGATAAAAGGAACGTGGATCAATTCCTCGAAGAGGGTGTGGCCGTGTTCGAATCCGCCGTGCTCGCCGAACTCCTCGCCGTGATCGGCGGCGACGACGACGACGGTGCTCCCGGTCGTTCCCGCCTTGTCGAGTCGATCGACGAAACGGCCGAATGCCTCGTCCACCGCCGCGATTTCCGCCCTGTAGAGATCGCGGGCGAACTCGAGGGCGTCCACGTTTCCGGGCGCCTCCGAGCGCCACTTCTTCACATCCGTGAACGGGGGTGTCCGGTCGCCCTCGTAGGCAGCGAGAAAGCGACCGGCGAAAGGAGGGGGCGGATCGTAATCCATGTGGGGATCGAAGAGATGGATCACGAGAAAGAAACGGTCGTTCTTCCTTTCGTCGATCCAGTCGCCCGCCGCATCGAAGGTTTCCGCGGCGCGCCGGATCTTCCGGTTCGACCCGCCGACATAGTCGTACGTGTCGAATCCCCTGTCGAGGCCGAGCACCGGGTCGAGGAACGCCACATTGACGAACGCCCCGGTGCGGAAGCCGGCATCGGAGAACACTTCGGCGAGGGTGGGAACGGTGGAGCGGATCTTGGTGAAATCGGGGTAGCGACCGGATGCGCCGTGAATCGTCGGGTAGACGCCGGTGAGGATCGACGCGGTGGAAGGAAGGGTCCATGGGGAAGTGGCGCTGCACCGGGTGAAGACGGCGGCGCCTTCGCCGAAGCGATCGAGATTCGGCGTCACCGGTCCGGCGGCGGTGACCTTTCCCACCTCGTCATAGCGGCACGTGTCGATCAACACGATCACGGCGCTTTCGACCGTCTTCCCTTTCCGTTCCCCGGCGCACGAGGCGAAGAGGAGGACGAGAGCAACGACGATGGTGGGCATGGCGGTCGCGCGGGTCATGGAGAAGAAGTACCACATCGCCGGCCGGCCGTCACCTGCCTGGAGCGCGATCCGCCGGGAGGGCGGGCGGACGGTCTTGTGTTCCGGGCGACTGTATGATACCGCATGAGTATCCATGGTCGCCGCGGCCCCGTGGAGCGGCGATTCGTTTGGCACCAGGAGGCAAGAAGATCATGCGAACGTTTTTTTTCGTCACCCTCCTCTCGCTGGCGATCGCCGCAGCGTCGAGCGCCCTCGAGAAAGAGGTGACTTCCATCGGCGGCGCGGACCTGGTGGTTTATCGCCACACTTTCGACAACGGTCTCACGCTCCTCATGATGGAGAACCATGTGGCCCCGACGGTGGGACTCGCAACGACGTTTCGCGTCGGTTCCGTCGATGAACACGACGGCATTTCCGGGGCGACCCACATCTTGGAGCATATGCTCTTCAAGGGATCGGACCGCATCGGCACGACCGACTGGGAACTCGAGGAACCGCTCCTCGAGAAGGTGGAAGAGCTGCGCCTGCGAATCCGCAAGGAAGAACGAAAAGGAGATCGTGCCGACGACGGCGTTCTCGCTTCGCTCCGGAAAGAGTGGAAATCGGTGCGGGAAAAGGCGGATAAGCTCGGCCGCCCCGAGGAGATCGGAAAGATCTACACGGAAAACGGCGGCCGCCGGTTCAATGCGGGGACGAATTACGACTACACCGTTTACATGATCTCGCTCCCGGTGAACCGGCTCGAGCTTTGGATGTACATCGAATCGGAGCGTCTCCGCGCACCGGTGCTTCGCGGATTCTACACGGAAATCGAGAACATCCGGGAAGAGCGCCTGATGAGCGTCGAGGACGACCCGCAGGGAAAGCTGTGGGAGACGGCGCTCGCCGCCGCCTACCGGGCGCACCGCTACGGTGTGGAGATCATCGGCTGGGATTCCGATCTAAGAACGATCAACCGGAGCGAGGTGGAGGATTATTTCAAAACATATTACGCGCCGAACCGGATGATCATCAGCATCGTGGGCGATATCGATCCTGAGAAGACCGTGGAAATGGTGCAGGCCTATTTCGGTGATTTCGAGAGGATGCCCGATCCCGAACCGGTGGAGACGGTGGAGCCGGAGCAGATCGGGGAACACCGGCTGGAGGTCGAGTTCGACGCCGAACCGTCGCTGTTCATCGGCTACCATAAGCCGGCCACCGGAGATCCCCTCAGTCCCCCCTTGCGGATGGCGAATGTGATCCTGAACCGGGGGCGGTCGAGCCGGATGACACGCAACGTGGTCCAGAAGGGGATCGCCAGGCGGATCATGTCCGACGTCGATTCGCCCGGGGAGCGCTTCCCGAATCTCTTCTTCTTCGGTGTCGAACCGCAGTCGCCCCACACGGTGGCGGATGCGGAGAACGCCATCTACGCCGAACTCGACACGATGAAGGAACGCCTCGTGAGCGAAGCCGAACTCGACCGCGCGCGAACGTACATCGAAACCAATTACGTCCGGGAGTTCGCGGACAATCTGAACGCCGCGATCAAGCTCGGCACCGACGAGGCGGTGCTCGGAAGCTGGATGGCGCGCACGGCTGAGATCACCGCCTGCCGCGACGTGACGCCGGAGGAGATCCGCGCCGCCGCACGGAAGGTTTTTCGCCGGAAAAACCGTACGGTGGCATGGATCGTGAGACCGGAAAAGACGGTGGCCGAAGCGGATTCGGAGGTGGAGCGATGAGCGGCGAAAAGAGGATCGCGCGGGCGGGAACGGTCGGAGCGGGGATGATCCTTGCAGGCCTCCTGCTCGCCGCTTCCACGTTGAGCGCCGGCGCGGTGGTCCCGAAGACCGACCGGCGAGAGATCGATATCCCCAAGATCGAAATCGAACCGGTGAATCCGCAGGTGGCCGAACTGGCCAACGGGATCCGTCTCTTAGTCCTGAGAAACGATCGCCTCCCACTCGTCGACATTGTCGTCATGGTGCGCACGGGGGAGCTGTACGAACCTCCCGGAAGAGCGGGCCTCGCCGACATGACCGGACGGCTCCTTCGCACCGGGGGGACCGGGAAATGGAAGAGCGTTGAAGTTGACGAGAAGATCGACGCCATGGCGGCACAGTTCCGCACGTGGATCGGCACCGAATCGGGCGGTGTCTACATGAACCTTCTCTCGGCGAAGCTCGACGAGGGAGTCGCGATCCTGGCCGAGACGCTCCGCGATCCGGCGTTCGAACCGGAAAAGATGGAGATCACGAGGGGGCAGATGCGCGAGGAGATCCGCCGGCGAAACGACGATCCCGAGCGGATCGCCAGGCGGGTGGAACTCGGCATCCTCTACGGGAAGGACCACCCGGCGGCGCGCTACGCGACATTCGAGAGCCTCGACGCGATCCGCCGCGACGACATTGTTCATTTCCACCACGCCTTCTTCAAGCCGAACAACCTGTGGATCGGCATGTCGGGGAACGTCACGGCGAAACAGGCGCGCGCCGTGGTGGAAAAGTACTTCGCCGACTGGAAACCGGAACAGATCGTCTTTCCACCTCTTCCCGCAAGGCCGGAATCGGCGGAGCGGGGCATGGAGGTGTATCTCGTGCGGAAGGAGACCGAGCAGAGCACCCTCCTCGCGGGTCATCTCTCTATTCGCATGGACGATCCGGACCGGGCAAAACTTCAGGTCGGCAATTTCATTCTCGGAGGCTCGTTCTCGACGTCGAGACTCTATAAAAGGATTCGTCATAGGGAAGGCCTCGCGTACTACACCGGAAGCTGGTTCAGGCCGGCGCACGCCTATGACGGGGTCTTCATGGCCGTGGCGCAGACCGCCGCGAAGAACACGGGAAAGACGCTCGGCATCATGCTCGAGGAGATCCGCAGGATCCACGACGAACCGGTGACGGAGGAGGAACTGGAGATCGCCCGCAACTCACTGGTGAACCGGGAAGTATTCCAGTACGAGGATCCCGAAGCGATGGTGCGCCGGATGATCCGCCTCGACTACTACGGCCTTCCGGCCGACTACTATCAGCGAACACTGCGGCAATACCAGACCGCGACGGTGGAAGAAGTGCACGACGCGATGGAAAGGAAGATCGATCCCGACGGGCTGAAGATTCTCGTGGTGGGAGACGATTCGAAATTCGACATCCCCCTCGAGGACCTGGGCCACGAAGTTCAGATCATCGATGTCGATGCGGCGGAGGGGAAGTAGGGGGAAGGAACGCCTTCCCGGCGCCGATCACCGCCCGCGGGAGAGAAACCTCTCCACCCGCTCGGCGACGTCGATCAGTCCCGCGACATCGACGCCGCCGAAATCGTTTTCCACGCGGCTGTCCACGTCGAGAACGCCCCACACCGAACCGTCCGGCGAACGTAGAGGAATGACGACCTCCGAGCGCGTTTCCCCGTCGCAGGCGATATGCCCTTCGAAGCGGGAGACGTCGGAGACGACGAGAACCTCATCGCGCTCCCACGCCGCCCCACACACTCCCCTCCCCTTTCCGATGCGGATGCACGCGCTTTTTCCCTGAAACGGGCCGAGCACCAGCTCGTCGCCGATCACCCTGTAGAAACCGGCCCAGGAAAAGGGCAGTTTCTCATGGATCAGCGCCGCCACATTCGCGAGATTGGCGATCGCGTCATCCTCGCCCGCCGTGATCGCGTCGATCTCCTTCAGTAGTTCCTCGTAGGTTTTCTCTCGTTCCGCGATTATGGCGATCCTCCTCCCTCTTGATCAGCCAAGCGAGCAACCCTCACGCGTCATGCAAACTGCCGACGTGCACGAGTACCGCGTCTGCGGTGCGCGCCGCCTCCTCGACGCAGGCGTTGATCGCCACGCCCCGGTACGAGTTGCCGGCGAGGAAAAGGCCGGGGAGCGATTTCAGCCTCCTGGCGATCGCCTCGAGCCTCGCCCCGTGCCCCACGTTGTACTGGGGAATCCCCTTCGAAAAGCGGAAGATTCTCACCCATTCCGGCTCGCCGTGCAGGTCCATCACGGGGCGAAGATCGTGAAGAACCGCATCGAGGAGCGGCCCGTCTTCGAGCTCGAGCGCTCCGGCGTCATGGGCGCCGCCGATCATGTTCCTGAGGAGAACCTTGCCCGCCGGGGCGCGCCCTTCGAATATACTTGACGTCCAAAGCGCCCCGAGGATTCGCAATCCTTCTCCCCGCGGCACGAGGAAGCCGAAACCTTCCACCGGCCGCCCCACCGAGCTTTCGTCGAAGGCGGTGCACACCACCGCCACCGGCGCCGAACGGATGGCGGCAAGCTCAATGGAGAGTTCGCCGTCGAGCCGGCCGACGATGGACGATGCGTTCCACGCCGGCGCGGCGAGCACGACGGCGTCCGCCTCCTCCCGCCCACCCTCGGTGAGAAGCGTGTACCGCTCCCCCTTCCTTTCCAGCGAACCGACGGCGCACCGGAGACGGACCCGATCGCCGAGACTCTTTTCGAGCGTGTCGATCAGCGTGGCGAGGCCGCCGCGAAACGACGTCAGCCTCCCGGAGAAGCCGCCCGCCGACCCCACCCGGGTACCCTTCCGTTTCGCCTCCTTCATCTTGTGGATCATCGCCTTCGTCAGCGTGCCGTACGTCGATTCCATGTCGAACATCTTCGGAAAGGCGCTCCTGAGGCTGAGCGAGCGCACGTCGCCGGCGAAGACGCCCGACACCATCGAGTCGACGAGCACCGCCGCCGCTTCCTTCCCGATCCGCCGACTCGCGAAAGAGAAGACCGACTCATCCGCGCCGCCGCCCGTCTTCTGGAACTGCTCGAGAAAGACGCGAAGCCTTCCCGGGAGGGAGAGCACCGGCGAGCGGAGGAAGTCGATCGGGCTCATCGGAAGGGGATGGAGCCGCCCGGAGCGAAAGAGAAAACGGTCCGAGGCGCCATCGCCGCTCGGGAGGAGGCTCTCTTCGAGGCCGAGACGTTCGACGAGATCGAGCGTGGCGGGCACGTTGTCGAGGAACCCGTTCGGCCCCCATTCCGACGTGTACCCGTCCGCAGACTCGGTGCGGATGTTGCCGCCGGCGCGCTCGGCGCTCTCGAAAAGAACGACGTCGACTTCCGCACCGCTTCGCTTCGCCCGATCGACGAGTTCGAAAGCGGTGGCGAGACCGGCGATTCCCCCACCCACCACCGCGACGCGGGGAGGATCAGATCGTTTTGGAGAAGACGGGGCCGTCATCGGCATCCTTATCCCTGAGATACCTGTCGAAAATCATGCAGATATTGCGGATGAACAGCCGTCCCGTTCCGGTCACCTCGAGGGCATCGCCGTCCATCGTGATAAAACCATGACCCTCCGGTTCCTTCAGATCGTTCAGCTCGGCGCGGAAATAGTCCGCGAAAACGATGTCGAACCGCTTCTCCACGTCGGCGCGATCGAGGTGGAAATTGCACATCAGCCGCATGATCACATGGCGGCGGATCTTGTCGTCGTCGTCGAGCTCGAAACCGCGGTAGACGGGAAACTCCCCCGCGTCGATGGCGGCGTAGTAGCGGCTCAGTTTCTTCTGACTCTGCACGAAGGCGCCCCGCACGTCGCCGATGGCGGAGATACCGAGCCCCAGCATGTCGCTCGCCGGCTTCGTGGTGTAGCCCATGAAGTTCCGGTGAAGACGTCTTTCCTTCATCGAAATCGACAGTTCGTCCTCCGGCAGGGCGAAGTGGTCCATGCCGATCTGGAGATAGCCGGCGTCGTGAAACTCGCTCAGCGCGAGCTGGAAGAGTTCGAGCTTCACTTCCGCCGACGGGAGATCGCTTTCGTCGAAGCCTTTCTGGTTCCCCCGGATCCACGGCACGAAGGCGAACGAGTAGACCGCCACCCTGTCGGGGCGAAGTGCGATCACCCGCTTCAGGTTCTTCTCGAACGTACCGGGCGTCTGCTTCGGCAGTCCGTAGATCAGATCGAGGTTCATCGAGTGGAAGCCCGCGGCTCGGCAGTATTCATAAAGTTCCACCGTGGAACGCTCGTCCTGGTTGCGGTGGATGATCTCCTGCACTTCAGGCGTGAAGTCCTGCACACCCATACTGATCCGGTTGAAGCCGAGATCTTTCAGCAGGTCGATCTGCTCTTTCGTCGTGATCCTCGGATCGACTTCGATCGCCACCTCGGCGCCGTCGGCGATGCGGAAGCGGCCGGTCACCGCCTGCTGAAGCTCCACCATCTGGTCTGGGGCGAGGTAGGTCGGCGTGCCGCCCCCCCAGTGGTACTGCACCAACTCGCGCCTGTCGGGAAGGCGTGCGGCGAGCATCTCGATCTCCCGCTTCAAATAATCGATGTAACGACGCGACACATCCCGCTTCTTGGTGATCACCACGTGACAGCCGCAGAAGGTGCAGCGCTCCTCGCAGAACGGAATGTGAATGTAAAGAGAGAGCGGCTCAGTGATCGCTCGGTTCGCCTCGTCGAGGGAGGCGATGTAGTTCTCGTTTCCATACCGGTCATGGAACTCCACCGCCGTCGGATACGATGTGTAGCGCGGCCCCGCCTTGTTGTATTTCTTCAAAAGATCGAGGGTCACCTTGCGATCGATCGCGCCATCGCTCACCGCACACCCCATCGAGAAAGCTTGTGCACCGTCTCGACGAGGAGACGGGCGTTTTCCCACGGCGTGTCCGGCTGGATGCCGTGGCCGAGGTTGAAAATGTGGCCCCACCGTCCGGCCACGCCGTCGAGCACCGTTCTCACCTCCGCCTCCAATCGGTCGGCGGGGGAAAAGAGGGCGCACGGGTCGAGGTTTCCCTGGATCGCCATGTCCTGGCCGATCCTCTTCCACGCCTCGCCGAGAGGGACGCGCCAGTCGACGCCGATCACGTCGGCGCCGCAATCGCTGAGAAGGTGGAGGAGTGCTCCGCCGCCGCCGGCGTAGTAGATGCGCGGCGCGCCGAGCGGGGCGATCGCCTCCATGATCCTCTTCACATGGGGAAGGGCGAACCTTTCGAATTCACGTCCGGCAAGCAGTCCCGCCCAACTCTCGAAGAGCTGCACCGCCTGGGCGCCCGCCTCGATCTGCGCGGCGAGGTACGCCGCAGTCATATCGGCGATCTTTCCGAGGAGAAGGTCGGCCGTTTCCGGGTCGCGATAGAGCATCGAGCGGATCCCGGGGAAACCATGCTTCGATTTTCCCTCCACCAGGTAGGCCGCCATGGTGAAAGGAGCGCCGGCGAAACCGATGAGAGGAACGCGCCCGTCGAGCCGTTCGCGAACGAGGCGGATGGCGTCGAGTACATAGGGCACCGATTCCCGGGGATCGGGAATGCGAAGCGCCTCGACCCCCTTCCGGTCGCGCACCGGCTGGGCGATCACCGGGCCGGGCGAAAAGGCGAGATCGATACCCATCCCCTCCGCCGGGGTGAGAATGTCGGCGAAGAGGATCGCCGCATCGACGCCGATCTTCTCCACCGGCTGGATCGTCACTTCCGCGGCGAGTTCGGGCGTCTTGCACACCTCCTGGAAGCTGTGATCTCGCCGCACTTTCATATAGTCGGGGAGGTAGCGTCCCGCCTGGCGCATGATCCAGACAGGGGTGCGCTCGACCTCCTCTCGCCGGCACGCCCGGAGAAATGTATCGTTCTTCAGCTTCATCGATTCCGCCCCGCGGCCGACAGCCGTTTCGAGGGATGATCCTTCGGCGCGTCGCTTATGAAAGTAATCTCGCATTCTTTCCACATTCGCGCAAGTTGTCCTGCCGGCCGGCCGGGGAGTTCGACGCGGCGTCGGCACCCCACGGCCGGCAAAATGATTCTCGCCGGCTGAGAGCGCGCCGGGTATCCTTCCTCCTTGGGAGGGACTGCCGCTGACCACTTTCGCGAAAACCGACCGTGCGTCGATCCGCGCCTGGTGCCTCTATGACTGGGCGAACTCCGCTTTCGCCACCACTATCATGGCGGCGGTCTTTCCGATCTTCTTCGCTTCCGTCGCCGCGAAGGGCCTCCCCGGCAACCGACCGACCGTCTATTGGGGCTATATCACCGCCATCGCCCTTTTCCTCGCGGCAATCGCCTCCCCCCTTGCGGGGGCGGCCGCCGACGCCGCGGGAAGACGGAAACGGACGCTCCTTCTCGCCGCCGGCTCGGGCGCGCTCTTCACCGCCCTGCTCGCCACGGTGACCGAAGGCGCATGGCTTCGAGCGGCGATCTTCTTCTCCCTCGCCCAGATCGCCTTCGTCATCTCCATCGTCTGCTACGACTCCCTCCTTCCCCACATTGCGCCGAAGAACCGGCTCGACTCGATCTCCGCGCGTGGGTACGCCCTCGGCTACCTCGGCGGCGGAATCCTCCTCGCCGTCAACCTGGCGATGATCCTCTTTCCCGCGAAGTTCGGTATCCCGCCGGGGGGCGGTGCGGTGCGGATTACATTTCTTACCGTTTCGGCGTGGTGGATCGCCTTTTCGATCCCCCTCGCCCTTCGCGTGAAGGAACCGGCGCCGAGTGAGCGAGCCGGAGGGAACGGATCGGGCGACCCGGCCGGCGTCTTCCGGCGCCTCGCGGCGACGCTCGGCGAGATCGCGGCGCGAAAGGAGCCGCTCAAGTTTCTCATCGCCTTCTGGATCTACAACGACGGCATCGGGACGATCGTCAAGATGGCGACCATTTATGGAACGGAAATCGGCATCGGCAGGAACGACCTGATCGGCGCGCTCCTCCTCGTGCAGTTCGTCGGCATTCCTTTCTCACTCCTCTTCGGCCGTCTCGCGCACCGGATCGGCGCGCGTCCGTCGATTCTCATCGGCCTTTTCGTCTACACGCTGATCGCCGCGGGCGGCTTCTTTCTCAGCGCGCCGTGGCACTTCTGGGTCCTCGCCGGCGCGGTCGGAACGGTGCAGGGAGGAACCCAGGCGCTCTCCCGCTCCCTTTTCGCCTCCATGGTCCCCCCTTCCCGATCCGCCGAGTGGTTCGGCTTCTACAGCGTGAGCCACCGCTTCGCGGGTATCGCCGGGCCGCTCCTTTTCGCCATCGTCGGCCAGGTCACCGGCACGAGCCGCGCGGCGATCGCGGCGCTCGTCGTCTTCTTCATCGCGGGCGGGGCGCTGCTGTGCACCGTCGATCTCGACCGGGCGAAGGTGGATCCGGAAAAAGAGGCGTCCGCTGGACGGTCAGGTATTGGTGCGGAATGAGCGGAGCCGTTCCAGAATCGTATCGGCGTCGTACCGGCCGACGGAGCGAAGGCGTTTCTTCGTCCACTCGAGAAGACGATACGTTCGGGGACGGCTCCTGTAGAGATCCTTTCGGCGACGGTCTTCGAGCGGCCGGCCGACGAAGCGACGGAGTCTTTCCAACTCGGCGTCGCCCGTCATGAGATCGTGATAACCCAGCAGGATGTGATCCATCGTCGTCCGCTCGAGGATCTCGAGGATGTTGCCGTTGTGCTCGCACCAGCGGCTGAGAAAGGCCCACGCGGCGATAGGATCTTTCCACTTGTCGCGAAGCCCCTGGCCGCGGAAGCGGGGCCACCCCTCTTCGGGGGGACGGTAGACGGCGATGATCCTGTGCTTACCCAACTCCCCCTCCCAGAGGGGATAGGTGAGACACGTTCGGGGATCCTTGAAGCCCCAGTCGCCACCGCGTCGGTTTCGATCGTCGATGTAGGCGCGCATCCTCTCGCGCTGCGCGCTGTCGGCCGCCAGGTTCCCCGGAGGTTCGAGATAGAGCACCTGATCGTCGGGCGCATGGAGGAACTCGAGGTTCAGCCTGTACGGAATGTCATCCTCGTACTTGTTACCCCTGTCGTAGCTGATCCCCTCGTCAAGATTCTCACCCATGAAGATTCCGCCGTGGTGGAGCATCTGCGAGACGAGCGTGGTGCCCGACTTGTGCATGCCCAGAACGACGTAGATCAAGAGAATCCTCCTCCGTGCGGTCCGGCGAGGCCTCGCCGGACCGCCGGAGATCATACCAGAGCACCGCGTCGCCGGAAAGACGTTCGCCGCCCGGGGGTACGCCTCGTCGCGGTTGCCCGAAAAGGGCGCCTCTGCTATTCTCGATGCCGTTGTCATCCGGCGGAAACAGATCCTAAGAACAGAAAGAGGAATACCGGAAAAAGCCATGAAATTCGAAACGAAAGTGGTCCGCGCAGGCGTCCGACCCGACCCGACCACCGGGGCGATCGTCCCGCCGATCTACCAGAGCGCCACGTACGTCCTCGAGCAGGTAGGCAAGGATAAGGGCTTCGATTACACCCGCTCCTCGAACCCGACGAGGCAGCTCCTCGAGACGAATCTCGCCGCCGTCGAAGGGGGGCGTTACGCCGCCTGCTTCGCGTCGGGCCTTTCCACGGTGGACGCGATTCTTCGTCTCTTCAATCCGGGCGATCACATCGTCTCGTCGGACGACGTCTACGGCGGCGTGTCGCGCCTGTTCAACGAGATCCTCAGCCGGTACGGTCTCAAGTTCACCTACGTCGACTCGTCGGACGCGAGAAACGTCGCACGTGCGATCCGGAAGAACACGAAGATGGTCTGGATCGAAACGCCGACGAACCCGCTCATCAAGGTGACCGACCTCGAGGCGGTGGGCGAGATCTGCCGGAAGAAGAAGGTGCTCTTCGGCGTCGACTCGACGTTCGCCACGCCGGCGCTGATCCACCCGTTCGACTTCGGCGCGGATTTGGTGATGCACTCCTCCACGAAGTACGTCTCGGGACACAACCAGGTCATCGGCGGTTACGTGGTGATGCACTCGAAGAAGATGTACGAACACTTCCGTTACATGCAAAAGTCGGTGGGCGCCGTGCCCTCGCCGTTCGACTGCTGGCTCGTCCTCACCGGCATCAAGACGCTCTCGCTCCGCATGGCGCGGCACAGCGAAAACGCCATGGCGGTGGCGCGGTTCCTCGAGAATCATCCGAAGGTGAAGCGCATCTCCTACCCCGGCCTGGAGAGCCACCCGCAGCACGGGATCGCCCGCCGGCAGATGAAGAACGGCTACTCCGGCATGATGTCGTTCGAGCTGAAAGGGGGCCTCTCGGCGGGGAAGAAGCTGATGAACGCCGTGCGCCTTTGCTCCCTCGCCGAGAGCCTCGGCTCGGTAGAGACGATGATCACCCATCCGGCGACGATGACCCACGTGTCGGTGCCGAAGAAGGAACGTCTCGCCCGGGGACTCACCGACGGCCTCGTCCGGCTCTCGGTGGGCATCGAGCACAAGGACGACATCATCCGCGACTTGAAGAAGGCGCTCGACGCATAGGGAAAACGACCCGAGAACACCCGGCAGGGGAGAGACGATCACCATGAAAAAACTGAAAGTCGCCATCATCGGTTTCGGCACCGTCGGCCAGGGGGTGGCGGAGATCATCCTGAACAAGGCGGAGGACCTGGAAAAGAGCGACGGCGTGGCGTTCGAGGTGACCGCCGTTTCCGATATGCAGAAAGGGTCGCTCCTCGACGCGACCGGCGTCGATCTCGCCGCCGCGCTCAACGCGGTGAAAGAGGGGGGAACGCTCGAGTCGTGCGGCGGGGCGATGCCCGGGCGCACCGCCATCGAGACGATCGCCGAATGCGACGCCGATATCGTTCTCGAGGCGACGTACACCGATATCAAGACGGGCGAGCCGGCGACGTCCCACGTGAAGGCGGCCATCGACCGCGGCATGCACGTGGCGACGACGAACAAGGGACCGGTGGTGCTCTTCGCCCGCGAACTGATCGATCGCGCCGCGGCGAAGAAGGTCCGCTTCCTCTTCGAGGGAACGGTGATGAGCGGCACGCCGACCCTTTCGTTCGCCATGAGGAATCTCGCCGGATGCGAGATCCGCGGCATCCAGGGGATCCTCAACGGGACGACGAACTATATGCTCACCGAGATGGAAAACGGCAAGCCATACGATGAGGCGCTTGCGCAGGCGCAGGAACTCGGCTACGCCGAGGCGGTTCCCGACGCCGACGTCGAAGGCTTCGACGCCGTCGGGAAGGTGGTCATCCTGAGCAATCTCCTTCTCGGCGCAAAGATCGCGCCCGGCGACGTCGACCGGGAGGGGATCACGAAGATCACACCCGGACAGATCGCCGACGCGGCGGCCGCGGGAAAGCGGTACAAGCTGATCGGGAGCGCGAAGCGCGCGGCGGGCGGCGCGATCGAGGCGTCGGTGAGGCCGGTGGCGCTTCCCCTGTCCGATCCGCTCGCCGGCGTGGGTGGGGCGACGAACGCCCTCACCTTCGACACCGACCTCCTCGGCCCGGTGACGGTGGTGGGCGCCGGCGCGGGCAGGACGGAGACCGGCTTTTCGCTTTACGCGGATATGATCGAAATCGCGCGAGGCGCATGATATTTCACACTTCAGATGACCCGGCTCGGAGAACAAGAAAATGAAAATGCTGATCGGCGGGGAGTGGCAGGATCGAGACGAGAAGATCGACGTCCTCTATCCCTTCGACAATTCCGTGATCGATACGGTTCCCTCGGGGAACGAGGAAGACGCCCTCGCCGCGGTGGAAAGCGCGTGCAGGGGATTCGAAATCATGAAACGGATGGCGACCCACGAGCGCGTCGCGATTCTGCGCAAGACCGCGGCCATCGTGGAGAGCCGACAGGAGGAGTTCGCGAAAACGATCGCCTCGGAAGGGTCGAAGACGATTCACGAGGCGCGCAAGGAGGCGTTTCGCTGCGCCAACACCCTTTCGTGGGCGGCGGACGAGGCGCGGCACATCGAGGGGGAGACGATCTCCTTCGACTCGGTGCCGGGAAGCGAGAACCGGATCGGCTACTATTACCGCTTCCCGATCGGCGTGATCCTCGCCATCACCCCGTTCAACGATCCGCTGAACCTGGTGGCCCACAAGCTCGGTCCGGCGATCGCCGCGGGGAACTCGGTGGTGCTCAAACCTGCTACGGTGACGCCCCTTTCGGCGCTCAAGCTCGCCGAGGCGTTTCTCGAAGCGGGGCTGCCGCCGGAGGCGCTCAACGTGATCACGGGCCATGGCTCGAAGATCGGCGACGTACTCGTCAGCGATCCGCGTGTACGCATGGTTTCGTTCACCGGCGGCCCCGAGGCGGGCGAGCGGATCGCGGCGAAGGCGGGGATCAAGAAGATCGGCATGGAACTCGGTTCCAACTCGCCGGTCATCGTCATGGCGGACGCCGACATGAGCCTCGCCGTCGAGTCGTGCGTATCGGGGGCGTTCTGGGCGGTGGGGCAGAACTGCATCGGCGTGCAGCGGATCTTCATCGAGAAGGGCGCTTTCCATTCGTTCCGCGACGCCTTCGTGGAGAAGACGAAGAAGATCCGCGTCGGCGCCCAGCTCGATGAGAAGAGCGACATGGGGCCGATGATCACCGAACGGGAAGCGATCCGCATCGAGTCGTGGGTGAACGACGCCGTCGAAGCGGGGGCGAAACTCCTCACCGGCGGGAAGCGGAACGGCTCGTGCTACGACCCGACGGTGCTCGTCGATGTGCCCGAGGGTGCCCGCGTCGGTTGCGAAGAGGTGTTCGCTCCCGTGGTGATACTCTACCCGTTCGACGACCTCGACGACGCGATCCGCATCGCCAACGACACGCCGTACGGCCTTCTCGCGGCGATCTTCACGACGAACATCGACGTC
>JAJRWB010000028.1 GCA_024276995.1 Candidatus Eiseniibacteriota bacterium
CCGTTCCGCCCGCCGGCTCAGCTCGGCCGCGCCCGGTCCGGGTGCGCCGGTCGATTGGGCGTTCAACGTGCTCCGTCTCGTCTCGAGGGCGTCGAGAACGATCCTATCCTTCGCGGCGGCCACCGTCAGGTACTGCACGGCGGAGGAGCGGTCGGCGAGGGCGGCCTCAGCCTCTCGACGGATCATCTTTTCGATTTCGTCGCGCGTTTCGCCGATCCTGGCGTTCTGAGCGATCACCGTCGGATCGCTCCAGTCCCTTTCGAGCAGGAGGTAGCCGAGCTGCTTCTCCATCGAAACGAGCCGTTCCGAAAGAAGGTTGATTTCACCCGAAAGGCCGGTGGAGAAGCGGTCGAGATCGACGGCGTACGACCGGGCGAGTTCCTCCCCGGCGCGTGCGATCTTCTCGTTCAGCCGGGTGATCTCGAAACCGGTCTCCTCGGCGAGCTTCAGCGCCTCCTCCCGGTTCACCGTGATCGGTCCGGCGCCCTCGGTCGCCGGGAGCGGTTCGCTCGCAAGGAACTGTTGGAGCCGTCGCCTGGCGGTGTCGGTCTTTTGCTGGTAAACCTTGATCTGTTCCGACGTTAAGTTGCCCGCCGCGTTGATTCTCAAGAGCTGATCATCCTGGATCGCCGACTGGAGCTTCGAGTTGATCATCTTCGCCAACTTGAAGATCATCACCGGGTCGCTCCCGGTGGTGACGATCTGGTAGATGTTGCCGCCGGAAAGATTGATCTCGATCATCGATTTCAGCCGGGATGCGATGGTCTGGCGGGCGATCTCTTCGACGGGGGTCGGATCGCCGGTGAGCGCCTTCTTCTCGGCGGCGCTCGCCATGGTCGAGGGGTTGTGGAGAATCCCCATATCGTCGGCGATCTGGATGAGAAAACCCTCGGAGAGCACTTTTTCGCGGAGAATCTTCGCCTCTTCGACGCTCTCCTCGCGCCTTTTTCTTCCCGTTTCCTGCGATCCGGGAAGAAGTCGGCTTTCGATCTCCCGTGCGAGGGGCGAGCGGTCCTCGTAGAGCACCCGGCTTTGGACGCGGTAGATCTCGGTCATGTTTTCGATCAGGTACGCCCCGGTTCCCAGGGTGATGAGCAAAGGAAGAATGAAATACCACTTCCTGGCGGCGATCATTTCGCCGATCACCCTCGGATCGATCGATTTCCGGATACTGTCCATGCCGCTCCGTCAGTTCCTATACGTTCCGAGGCGATCGATCAGCACCACCAGGGCGACGGCGGAGGTGACCGTCTGGAACGACGGGGTGATCAGTTCCTGGAAGAACCTCCTCACCCCCGTCGATCTCCTGGCGCTCACTTCGATCGTATCCCCCGGCTTGAGAAGGGGGTTCCCCCGGATCTCCCCGCGCTTCATGAAATCGTCGAGGTCGACGGTGTTCACCACTACCCGATCGCCCACCTCGCGGATCACGCGCACCGTCGAAGGATCACCGTCCGCGCTGAGCCAGCCCGCCACGAGGAGCGCGCCGACGAGATCCTGGTTCTCGTCGACCAGGTAGAGACCGGGATTCGTCACCTCGCCCGATACTTGGATCACGCTCGTGGCGAAGGCATCGACCCCGCGGGTCGACGCCTCGGGAATGTAAACCGTGTCTCCCGGCTGCAGCTTCGGCAACGCCGACGCATCGCCCCCGAGGAGATAGAGGTTCAGGTTCACGAGAATCGATTTCTCCGTTTCGCCGGCTCCCCTGAGGATGCGCACCTCGCCGAGGAAGGCGTTCTGCGTCGGCCCCCCCGCCGTCATGATCACCGTCCAAAGATCGGGAATCCTCTGAAATGTGTATCGTCCCCTCTTCGCGACTTCCCCGATGACGAAGATCTCGCGACTGTTGTATTCCACCACCACCACCTCGACCTGTGAAATATCCCTCTTGTAGAGGGAAAACCGCTCGGTGAGCACCCGCGAGAGCTGCACCGGCGAATAGCCCCCAGCCTTCAAGGGACCGACGAGAGGAAGGACGATCATGCTGTCCACCCCGACTTCCACCTCCCGGTCGAGGCTCGGTTCCTGCCAGACGGAGATACGCAGCCTGTCCCCCACGCCGATGGTGTACGCCTCCGATCCCGTCGCCTGCGCGGGCGCAACGGTGGCGGCGAGATGGAGAAATAGGAACGCGATTCCGGTGACGATGAAAAACCTGCCCATTACTGCCCACCTCCGGCGCTTTCGAGCGTGACTGGCGATCCGATTTTCTCTCACGGCTCAAAGTAGCACCGGCCTGGAAAGGGTGTCAAGCTCAGACGGGTCTATCTTGTTGATAAAGCGTAACCTCCGGGTTCCGATCGCCTATTTCAGGTTGTCGAGGCCGCCGAATCTCTCGATCCGATTCCGCAGCGTATTGCGGCTGATGCCGAGTAGTTTCGACGCGCGCACCTGGTTCCCCCCCACCCGCCCGAGGGCGAGGCCGATGAGCGCCCTCTCGAAATCCTGCACCGTTTTATCGTAGATGCTTCCCTTGTGGTCGATGCAAAGGGAGGCGAAACGGCCGGCGAGAACCTGATGGAACGCCTCGTGGAGATCGACGCTCTCTTCGCCGGGGCGCCCCGCGCTTTCGCCCCGCTCCCGCTCCGCGTAGACGGGGAAATCCTCGCATGAGAGGACGCCGCTCTTGTTGAGAAGGACGGCGGTCTGGACGTTGTTCTCCAGTTCGCGCACATTGCCCGGCCAGTGGTAATCGTGCAACAGCTCGACCGCTTCCGCCGAGATCCCCCGCACGTTCTTCCCCAGGAGGGTGTTGTAGTGGTTCCGGAAGAACTCCGCCAGGAGGAGGACGTCGCTCCCTCTCTCTCGCAGCGGAGGGAGGAAGATCGACACCACCTTCAGCCTGTAGAAGAGGTCGACCCGGAAAGCGCCCGACTTCATGCACTCCACGAGCGACTTGTTCGTCGCCGCCACCACCCGGGTGTTCACCTGGATCGTTTCGCGTCCCCCCACCCTTTCGAACGCCTTGTCCTGGAGAACGCGGAGAACCTTCGCCTGGATCGACAGCGTCATGTCGCCGATCTCGTCGAGGAAGATCGTTCCGTGGTTCGCCTGCTCGAACTTTCCCGTCTTGCGCGAAACGGCGCCGGTGAAAGCGCCTTTCTCGTAGCCGAACAGTTCGCTCTCGAGGAGTGTTTCGGGGATGGCGGCGCAGTTCACCGCGAGGAACGGCCCTGTGCGGCGTTTCGAGTTGTCGTGGATCGCCTGGGAGACGAGTTCCTTTCCCGTGCCGCTCTCCCCCTGGATAAGCACGGCGGCATCCGACGCGGCGACCTGCCCGATCCGCTTATAGATCTCGAGCATCTCGGGGCTCTTCCCGATGAGACGGCTCCCGTGCCCGAGGGGCGCCTCGTCTCCTTCGCCTGTGAAGGAAACGCCGTCCCCGGCGCTGCCCAGGTCGAGCGCCTTCTCGATCGCCAGAAGCGTCTTCTCCGTGTCGAGCGGCTTGGCGAAGTAGTCGTACGCCCCCTCGCGCATCGAGTCGATCGCGTTTTGCGTATTCGAATGACCCGTGATGATGATCACCGGGAGCGCCGGCGCGATCCGTCTCAGCTCGCGGATGATCTCCGGCCCGGTGTGCTCCTTGAGGGCCAGCTCGGAGATCACCAGGTCGGGCGGGCGCTCGCCGATCCGCTCGAGGGCGACCGTTTCATCACCGTACGATTCGACACGGTACCCCCGCCCGCGGAGCTGGGCCTCGAGTTTCCTCACCGATTCCCGGTTCCTGTCGATAATGGCGATTTCTTTCACACTTCTCTCCTTCGTCGCGGAGGGCGTGATGTGAATCGAAAATGCGCAATCGATCGGGTCCTCCGGACGGTCTGTCAGTGTGAGCAAAGTTTGTACCGAGGCGTGTTCAAAAGAGAAACAGCCCGATACGGCATTTTTTGAACACGAATGGTTCTTCCGTTCGGGGAAGATCATCCGCCGGCGGACGGCCGCGGCGAGCGATGTGGTGCGTCCTGCGCGTGGGGATTGCGAATTGCACTCGGCGGGAGGGGACTACCGTACGTAGGCGATCTTCCCTCTTTGGTAGATCGCGCCGTCGACGCGGACCACGAAGAGATAGACACCCGATGCCACCGGGACGTTCCGGTCGTTGGTCAGCTTCCACGTAGGCTCGAGGGTGACGGCCTCCGCCTCGGTGGCCGGACCGGTCACTTCGTCGACGAATTCGCCGGTAAGCGTATAGATATCGATCACCCCTCCGACGGGAGTCTTCGGAAAGACGATTCCCGGCCGGCTCTCTTCTCCTGAATGGTAGGGGTTCGGGAAGGGGATCACGTCGGGGCGGCTCGTCTCGCCGGCGCCGGTCGTCACGCTGAGGTCGGGGACGAAACGGATCACGCCGCCCCCCCAGGTGGCGATCCAGAATTCCTCCTCGTCCTCGTCGTTCACGTGGATGCGGATCGCCTGGATGTCGTTGCTCGTCAGCCCCGAACCCCTCCTGGCGTTCGCTTCCACCGTGTACGGCTCGAGCCACGTACGGCCGTCCGGCTGGAGAATGCCGATCCCTCCGCCGAAGGTCCCCACCCACGTATTGCCGAGGCGGTCGAAGGCGATGGCCCGGATCTGGTTGTTCGGGAGGCCGCCGTTCGTCGATTCGCGGGTGTAATTCACCCACGTCGAATCGGAAGGGTCGAACACGGCGATTCCGCCGCTCGCCGACCCGAACCAGACACGGCCGCGCGGATCGACACGCACGGTGCGAAGCTTGTTCGGAATGGTTGAATTGTTGACCCGCCAATGGAAGCAGTTGTCGTCCGCACCGTTGTCGAGGCTGGCCCCGTAATCGATGATGGTGGCGTAACTGAGTTCCAGGGCGACCCACGCCCGCCCGTCGGGCGTGAAGGCGAGATCGATCACCGACGGAGCGAGCACCCCGGTAAAATCATCGAGACGGAGACATTCAGGCGCGGTCCAGACACCCCAGCGCTGCTCGTCGCGCAGCGTGTCGAGCGCGGCGACCCCCTCGCGGGTGACGACGGTCCAAACATTACCTAAAGGATCGACTTCGACATTGAACGCCGGCTGGCCTCCCGTTTCGGAGTTGAGCGCCCCCGCGGCGATGTCGTAGTGAACGAAGTCGGACGAGTCGGGCACCGTCAGGATCGATGCGTCGAGCATGAGGAGGTTCCCCGCGGTCGGTTCGGTGGCGCGCGAGGCGAACCAGCGGTTCCCCGCGCTGTCCACCGCCACGCCGACGATCGTCTGGGAGAGTTTTCCAGGCGAGATGTTCGTCCAGCGCTCCCCGGTGAACAGGTGTATTCCCCTCTGCTCGCCGGGGGGCGAGAACTCGAGGTTGTCCGCGTTCGATGTCCATACGTAACCGGCCCGGTCGACCACCACGTCGGAGATAAAGTTCGTCACCATGCCGGGAAGACGGCGGTTGTCCCATGCCTGCTGGTCGCGATTGAATTAGAAGAGCCAACGGTCGCCGTTGGCGAACCATACGGCGCCCGTGCTGTCGACGAGAATCGCGTTCGTCTCTTCCGGCGCGCCGATCGGATCGCCGCTGTTCACCTGCTGGGCGAGACGGGTCGTTTTCCGGTAGGGACCGTTATTGGTGGCGAACCACGGGATGATCTCCCCTAGCGAATCGACTTCGAACGAGATGTCGCGGATGTTCAGCTGTTCGAGAGAGGCGAACCCTTCCGCCGGGACGACCTCGTTGTCGACGATCCAGCCGATACCCTTCGCGGTACCGACCCAGAGTTTTCCCGACGGATCGACGGCGAGGGCGTTGATCTGGTTGTTCGGCAGCGAGTCGGTCTGGCTCGTGTAGTTCCGGACGCCGTGCAGGTCGAACCGGGAAAGCCCCCTCTCCGTCCCGAGCCACACTTCGCCGTCAAAGGTTTCGATGGCGAAGATATTATCGCTCAGGATTCCGTCGTCGTCCTCGGTGAGGAGGATCCGCCGCTCGCCGTCTTCGAAAAGGGTGGCGCCGCTCCCCGTGCCGATCCAGATCGAGTCGCCCGAGGCGTGGACCACGTTGACCCCCTTCCCGGGCGCGAGGCCGAGGCCGTCGAAGGACGACACGATCGACCAGTTCCCCGCCGAATCGAGCACCGAGACGCCCGCGTCGGGCGCACTGTGGGCGAACCACTTCGAATGGTGCCGATCCACTGCGACCGATACCACCTTGACGGCACCGAGACCGTCTTGGGGGAGAAAGACTTCGTAGCGATCGGCGTCGGAGCCGGTTCCCTCGGTGTCCCATCGAAGCACGCCCCCGGCGGTGGTAAGCCAGATGTATCTCCCGTCGCGGGCGACATCGAAGGCGTCTCTTTGGGTGAGAAAGGCCTCCCACGTGTCGGCGCCCATTGCGGGGAGCGCCCCGATGAAAACGAGGATGATCAGGAGAGCGAATCTATTCATGGCCGGCCGCTGTTCCTCCGTTGCCGCTTTTCCGGAAAGACCGGATCAGTTCGCGGATGATGATCTGCAGGTCGAGTCCGACGGTCCACTGCTGCATATAGTACACGTTCAACCCGAGAGGGTCACGAAAAGGAACCCACCGATGTTCCGAAACGGCGCCGACATCGCAGAGCCCCGGCCTCGCCGTGGCGGCGAGGCGTTGCCATTCATCGAGAAAGCGCCCCTCCTCCGTCGCGTGTGGAGAGGGACCGACGAAGGAGAAACGGCCGCTGAGGACGGTATAGAGCGATGGTATCGCGGCGGCGAGCGGGAACGCCGTGAACAACCGGCGCGCGAGAGCGCCGGGAACGCCCCCTTCTCCCGGCGGCGGTACGCGGAAGCGGGGGCGGCGGACGGAACCGCCGCGGAAGACCGGCACATCGATCGGTCGCAGCAGCGGGCGGATCCGGCCGGCGAGAAGGAGAAGGAGGGCGACTGCGGCGACGGGGAGGGTGATCACCGAGGCGAAAAGGGCGATGACGAAGTCGGCGAACCTCTTCATTCCCGGACGGTATCCGAGAAGGCTTCTCCTGTCGAACCGGAGCACCGGTAGGTTCAGGAACTCCTCCGTCTTCCCCCGGGCGAGGGTGATCGCCGAGAGGTCGGAGACGACCCGCACCGTCACCGGCGCGTCGGCGAGCCGCACGAGGAGGGTGGAAACGATGGGAAGGGGGTCGCCTCCACCGACGAAAAGGACGTCGCTTACGCGGTGCTCTCGGACGAGACGGGGGAGGTCGGCGGTGGTGCCGAGAACGCCCGCGCCTTTGTCGCCCGCATTCTCCGCCACGTAGCCGACGAGGTCGTACCCGATGCGCGGAAACGCCCGGAACTGTTCTCCCACGCGCCGGGCCATCTCGTCGTTTCCGACGACGATGGCGCGCCGGAGGTCGTACGCCCCCCGTCTAAGGGCGCGGTAGGCCGAATGGAGGAGATACCGTCCCCAGGCGAGGAGGAAGGGGAGGAGAACGAAGTAGATGGTCACCAGGATTCGCGAATAGATGCGCGACTGGGTGAGGAACGTGGCGGCCGTCACCACGAGATAGGCGACGCCCGCCGCCCTCAGCGCACGGATGAAACGGTCGGTGACGAGTCCGGCGCCCCCCGCACCGGCGGCGCGCGCGTAGAAGCCGACGAAGAAGAGACTCGACACGGTGGTTAGATTTACGAAAGAGAGGAAGCGCAGGTATGTGTGAAAGGGAAAGAGAGGGTTGGGGAAAACCGTTCCGAGGAGGTATCGGATGCCGTACGCAAGTGCGAAGGAGGCGTTGATCACGACGAGATCGGTGACCAGCGCGAAAAGGAAGCGCGCCACATGCCTCCGGCTCTTCAGGCGGTAGAGAAAGCGGCTCCACTTGTCGTAGAAACGAAGAAGGCTCGCCAAGTGCATCAGCGTGCGCCGGTTCCACACAGGCCCGGCCGATTCCCGGCGGTGGGCGTGGGTCATCGTCGCGTCCGCCACGTACACAACCCGCCAGCCGTGCGCCTTCATCCGGTAGCACCAGTCGACGTCCTCGAAATAGAGAAAGAAACGTTCGTCCATCAGGCCGACGTCGTCGACGGCGCTCCGGCGAACGAGAAGGCAGGCACCGAGCATCCAGTCGACGTCCCGGTTCGTTTCGTGATCCCAGTCGAGCATCAGGTGGTCCCGCAGGACCGGGCTGTCGGGGAAGAAGCGTCCGAGGGGCGTGCGGCGGTAGAGAAAGGTCCGGATCGTGTAGAACCGGCGGCACGAATACTGAACCGTGCCGTCCCGGTTGAGCAGCTTCGGTCCGACGATCGCGACGTCGCTGTTCGCGGCGGCGTGCTCCACCAGGCGGTCGAGCGCCCCTTCGTGAACGAGAATGTCGGGATTGAGAATGAGGAAGAATTCTCCCGCCGATTCGCGGATCCCCCGGTTGACGCCCCTCGAGTAACCGGCGTTCGTATCGTTCTCGATCACCCTGACGTGGGGGAAATGGCGTGCCACCTCCTCCGGCCCGCCGTCGACCGACGCGTTGTCCACCACGATGATTTCCGTCTCATAGATCGACGCGTTCTCTTCGATCGACCGGATGCACGCGAGGGCGTCGTCGCACGTGTTGTGCGTTACGAGGATGATCGAGAGCCTGGGCGCACTCCGCTCCATGTCAAGACGCCGTCCTTCCCCGGAAGAGGCTTCCGAGGCGGAGGCGCCAGACCATCCAAACCGCTTCCCACATGATCCTCTTCGACATCTTCGACGAGCCGGAGTGGCGGTCCACGAAGACGATCGGAATCTCCCGGATCCGGAATCCCCCCTTCCAGCAACGGTAATTCAGCTCGATCTGGAAAGAATAGCCGTCCGAACGGGACGAGGCGAAGTCGATCTGTTCGAGCACTTCACGGCGGAAGCACTTGAACCCGCCGGTGGCGTCGAGGATCGGCATGCCGGTTACGATTCGTGTGTAAAGATTCGCGCCGTACGAAAGGATGAGCCGCGAAATCGGCCAGTTGATCACGTTCACGCCGCTCAGGTAGCGGGAGCCGAGCACCACGTCCGCCACGTCGATAACGCGGAGGAAGTCGGCGATGTACTTCGGGTCGTGGGAGAAATCGGCGTCCATCTCCATGATGAAGTCAGCGCCCAGGTCGATGGCGGCTCGGAAGCCGTCCCTGTACGCCGACCCGAGGCCGAGCTTTCCCTCCCGTCGAAGAAGATGGATCCGCGGCTCGATGCGCCGTGCCGCTTCCACCGCTTCCGACGTCCCGTCGGGGGAGTTGTCGTCCACCACCAGGATTTCGATCGAATCGCCGACGCCAAGCACTTCCGGAAGCATCCGCTCGATGTTTTCCCGCTCGTTGTACGTCGGGATGACGACGATCGTCTTTTTTCCCTCCACACTCATCGTTTCTCCTCTCCTTCTCCCCTTCCACGCCGGAAAAACGCAGTCGTTCCCCCGGCGAGAAGAAAGAGGCAACCGGCGAGGGTGACCGCCCGGCCGGCAGCGTACGGCCCCGAACGGAAAACGAGCGACACTTCGTGGGAACCGGGCGGAAGGGCGACGGCCTGGAGGGCGTAATCGGCCCGCAGCAGCGGCGCCGGTTCACCGTCGACCGAGGCTTTCCAGTAAGGAAGATAATTGTTCGATACGAGGAGGATCGACGGCCGATCGGCATCGGTGGCGACGGTATAGCGGTTCGGTCCCTTCTCGATCCATTTCACCGGCGGGAGATCGCCCCCGCCGCCGCCGGATTCGATAAGGGGATCGACGTCGAGATAGACGGTGCCCGCAAGGTCGGCGCCGGGGTCGAGCATCGCCCGGAGAAGTTTCCCCCTGTCGGGGATCACCTCGAAGCGGTCCGCGAGGAAGGCGCGGGGGAGAACGGTGCGGTTCTTGTAAAGGATGCGATCCTTTTCCCGGACCACCTCCTCGAGGGTGGGGAAATCGCCGCCGGGGGGAGGTATAAGGAGATACTTCACGTTCAGAAGGGAAAGGAGGCCGAAGTTGTTCAGGTTCTTCCCGGCGATCAGCTCATCGTACCAGCGGATCCGGTTATCGAAGAAGCCCCGCGCCGCCTCGATACCGAAGATTCCCAGAACGTTATCGCGGTAGTTCGGGAGGAACGAAGTGGCGCGGAAGATGGAATCGTCGTTTCGCATGGCGCTCACCGCACCGTCCTCGCGGATGTAATCCCCCAGACGGACGGCGCGGACGAAATCGGCGTCGGTCCGCCAGTCGGAGAAAAAGACGACGAGGGCGATTCCCGCGGCCGTCGCCTCGGCCGGCCATCTTCTTCTCCAGCTTCCCTCGAGAAGGGCGACGACGGCGCCGATCGAAAGGAGCGCCAGTAGCGCGGAGAGTTGGACCCGTCCGGCGTTTCCCACGGCGGCGGCGAGCTTCTCCGGCGGAAGGTCGCCGCGAAACGCCGATCCCCACGCCCGGTAGAACGGTTCGCCCGCGGAGGCGAACAGGAAGAGAAGAAGGACGACAGCCCCCGCGACGGCGAGACCTTTCAGCGTTTCACCTCTTCCTTTCCCCGAAAACCAGTCGTCCAGGAGGAACGCGGCGATCACCGCCGACGCGAAGGAGAAAAGGAAAAGAACGGTGCTCGGGGCCCGGAAAAATCGGGGCACCACCGCGTAGATCAGGTGGAAGAAGGGTGTCTCGGCGCCGAGCCCATAGACGAGCGTCCCGGCGAGGAGGAAATACCAAAAGCGAAGATCCTTCCGTCGCCCGAGATGGAAGAAGCCGGCGATCACGAAGCCGGCGATCACGATGCCCGGGGATTCGCAGTTCAGCTTGAACGGGTTCTCGCCCCAGTAGCCGTTGAGATAGCCGCCGAAATCGGGAAGAATCATCGACACCGCCTCTTCCCAGTGGATCGACCAGGAGGTGGCGAATTCATACGTCACCCCCCCCGCCCTCGGGGAGAAAGTGCTCGTGTAGCGGTACGCCGGCCATGTCTGCACGGCGCCGATCGCCGCCCCGAGGAGCGCTCCGCAGGCGAAAACAACCGCTCCTCGGAGAACTTCGTTCCTTTCCCCGCGCCGCCACGCCGCCGCCCCTTTCCAGAGGAAGCGGAATGTGAAGGCGCCGCACGCGAAGAAGGCGAGCTGAAGGTGGGCGGTGAGAATCATCAGGCCGACGGCGGCGCCGAAAAGGAGCATATCGGCGAAACGGCGATGGTCGATCAAACGGTCGAGGGCGAGAAAACCGAACGGGAGAAGGGCGGTGACGAAGAGCTTCCCGTCGTGGCCGGCATAGATGAGGGATACGATGTACGGGGCGAAGGCGTAGCCGGCGCCGCCGACGAGGGCTGCTGCGCGCCTGCATCCGGAGTTTCTCATGTAAAGGAAGAAGAGCCAGCCGGCGAGGAGGATGTGGAACACCAGCTTCACGCCGAGGGCGCGGTAGACCGGCATGATGAACTGGAGGAGCGTCGTTGGGTAGAACATGTCCCCCCCCATGAGGCCATCCACCATGGGAATCCCTCCGAGGAGATACGGATTCCAAAGCGGGAGCGACCCGGTCGACTTCACCAGGTCGGTGAACACCTTGCGGGCGGCGTATCCCATCGGAAGGGTGTCGCTGCCGAAGAGCATGCCGTCGGAGAAGAGAAACCGCCCGAAAAGAAGCCCCGTGAAAAGAAGAAGAAGCGCCAAGCCCGCCACGTCCTGCCGGCGGCCGTCCCACATCTCGGCGAGGGGATGGAACGCCGCCCCTTTCCTCTTCTTCCCCTTCGCCCTTCCCTTCGCCATCAATCTTCCTCCCAGTAGCGCAGCAGGATGTCGACGATGCGGGAGCACGCTTTTCCGTCGCCGTACGGATTGATCTTCCTCGCCATCGAGGCGTACGCTTCCTCCGAATCGAGGAGGTGCGACGCCTCCCGGACGATTCTCCCGCGATCGGTGCCGACGAGCCGCACCGTCCCCGCTTCCACCGCCTCGGGCCGTTCCGTCTTCTCGCGGATCACCAAGACCGGCTTGCCGAGGGAAGGCGCCTCCTCCTGGACGCCGCCCGAATCGGTGATCAGCAGGTACGCGGCGTTCATCAGATGAACGAAGCGGATGTAGTCGAGCGGTTCGATGACGTGGATCGCCGGCCGGTTGCGAAGGAGGCGGCCGGTGGTCTCGCGCACCCGGGGGTTCGGGTGGACGGGGTAGATCACCTCCACGTCGTCGTAGTGCTCCGCCAGGTCGATCAGGGCGTTGCAGATCGACTCGAGAGGCGCCCCCCAGTTTTCGCGCCTGTGGGAGGTGACGACGATCCACCGTTTCGACGGGTCGATCCCTTCCGGAAGATGCGACGACGCGGATCGGGAGTCGGCGAGCACGCGGAAGAGGGCATCCACCACGGTGTTGCCGGTGACGTGGACCCGGCGCGGTTCCGTCCCCTCGTCGAGGAGCGCACGGCGGGCCGTCTCGGTGGGAGGGAAATGAAGGTCGGCGAGACACGACGTCATCCTACGATTCATCTCCTCGGGAAACGGGTTGTGCCTGTCCTTCGTGCGCAGGCCCGCTTCGACATGGGCGACGGGGATCTCGAGATAATACGCCGCCAGCGCACCGGCGAAAGTGGTGGTCGTGTCTCCTTGGACGAGCACGATGTCGGGCTTTTCCTCGGTGTAGACCTTCTCGAGGCCGGTGATCAGTCCGGACGTGGTCTGAAAGAGCGACTGGGCCCGTTTCATCAAGTTGAGATCGTGGTCCGGAACGATGCCGAAAAGGGCGAGCACTTCGTCGGCCATCTCCCTGTGCTGCGCCGTCAGAACCGTGAGCGGGCGAAAGGCATCGGGCCTCTCGCCGAGGGCGAGGATGAGCGGTGCCATCTTGATCGCCTCCGGGCGGGTGCCGATGACGATCGCCGCCTTGCGCACCGCCGTCATTCCCCTTTTCCCCCGCATAGGCGTTCGTAGTACGCCATGTGCTTTTCCACGAGGGCGTCGATGCTCCATCGCCCGGTGACGCGGCGGCGGCCCTCTCGTCCCATGGCGGCGCGCTCCTCCGCCGGCCGTTGCAAAAGGGAGATCACTTTTTCCGCGAGATCATCGGGATCGCCGCTCCGGAAGAGGGTGCCGCACGACTCGTCGATGATCTCGGGAAGACCGCCCACCCGAGAGACCGCCATCGGGCGCTCGCACGACATCGCCTCGAGAGCGGAAAGAGAGGTCGCCTCGACGAGAGAGGGGATCACCACGGCGTCGGCGCTGCTGAGAAGGGCGGGAAGCTTCCGGTTCGCCACGCCGCCGAGGAAATGGACATGGTCGCCGATCCCCTGGCGATCGACGCGCCGGTCGAGATCGCTTCGCTCGGGGCCGATTCCGGCGAGGTAGAGATCACACGGCACTTCCTTCACAATCGCGCCCATCGCGTCGATCAGGTAGCGGACGCCGTTCTTCTTCACAAGCCGCCTTGTCGCCACGAGGATCTTCCGGCCCTCCTTCCGCTTCACCGAAGGTTCGCACTGCTTGAAAAGGTCGGTGTCGATACCGTTGACGATCTCCTCGATCGCCGTTCGCGGAGCGACGAGACGGCACGCATCGGCGAGTTCGACGCTCGTCGCGAGGATCAAGTCGGCGGGCGCGAGAAGGAGGCGGAAGACTTTTCTCCACAGCGGCTTCTTCACCATGCGCAGAAAGTGGGACGAGTGGATCGTCACCACCAGCGGCGTCCGGCGAAAGAGGCGCGGCAACAGCACGGGGAGCACCGACTGGAATGTGTGGGCGTGGATCACATCGGCGTTCCACCCGCTGCGGATCGCCGGCGCCAGGGAAGCGACGGCGTTCACCACCCACCCGGGCATGTTCCTGCCCGGCAGGGGAAGCCGCTCCACCGAGTAGCGCTCCTCCCGCTCGCGCCGGGAGGAACCCGGCTCGGTGCGCGACGTGACCACCGACACGTCGCATCCCCTCTTCACGAGCCCCCGGCAGAGGTAGTAGACGTGGTTTTCGATTCCGCCGAGACGAGGTGGGTAGTAGATCGTGGTGACGAGGAGCTTCAAGGCGATCCTTCCGGCAGTAGTCTCAAGACGATCGTGTCGGGATCGGTAAACCGGCGCAACACCCGGAAACGATCGCTGTGCTTGTTCACCGACGGCACAAGGTACTTTCTCTCCGTACCGGAGAGTTGCGAAACCACCACGTATTCTACTCCATGGTCGACCATTTGTTGGAACACTTTGTCCTCGTCGTACGACCAGAGATACGGATCGGTCCGTCGCCGGGAGACGAGGTAGAAGAGGTACGGCTTGCGACACGCGACGATGGCGCTCTCGTCGGTATTCTCCTTCACCCAGCGCGCCGCCTTGAAGTAATTCACCCAGTTCGTGCCGTACTCGTTGCCTTCCACCGCGTAGAGCCGGTTCGCCCTCAGCGCCGGGAAGGCGAGGATCAGCGCGACCACGATATGGGACCAACGCGGGACGCCGAAACGCCGAAGAAGAAGAGCGCCGTCCCGAAGCGCGGTGAGTACGTAGATGAACAGGAACGGGAGGATCGGAAGAAGGAAACGTAGACTCGCCCAGACGTCCGGCCATACGAGGCAGACGGCGAGATAAAGGATCGTATAGATCTCGAACACCTCTTTGCGGCGGATCATACGCCCGGCAAGGCCGATGACGATCAGGATCGACGAGGCGATGGAGAGGCCTTTCCACACGTTCTTCGGGAGCGCCGACTGGTTCAACTCCACGTTGGAGCAGACGCCTCCGCCGATCTCGGTGGCGCCGTAGTTGCGAATGTTGTTCGCGATTCGGAGGGTGAAGAACTGCTTCAGCGTGAGCGTGCCGCGCGCCGGTTCATATGGATAGACGCACATCAGTTGATGAAGATAGCTTTCCCCCGTGGAGACCGAGCGGTTGCGGATCGTCCAGGGCAGTGCAAGGACGAGTGCGGTCACGAGGAGGAGGAGCGCCGTACGGAAGCGGCGGCGTAGAAGAACGCTGCCGATGAACGCGAAAATGAGGGTGATCCCGATGGTTCGCGTGTAATACGAAGCGATGGCAAAGGCGAATGCCACCGCGAGCGTCTTTCTCCCCCCTTCCCTCTCCCACCGCGAGAAGAGAAGAAACGCTGCCGCCGTCAGGAAGAGATAGGGGATCTCAGAGAGGATCGTGTAGGAGAACTGAACCAGCTCGGGATGGATCGCCGTGAGCGCCAGGGCGGGCACGGCGATTTCGGCGGGAAACCGTTTCACCAGGAGGAGACCGAGGAGGTAGATCGCCGCCGTTGCGAGGATGAGAACGACGATTTTCGGTGCCACGTACGACCAGGGGAAAGCGATCTGGACCGCGGCGAGAATGAGCGGAAAGAAAGGAGGGTACTTCGTGTGGGGGAGCGGTTCGGGAGCGTTGATCTGCGAGTAGCCCTGGCCCGAGGCGATCGACCGCCCGAGAATGAGAAACTGAGCGTTGTCGCCGATGATGGACAGCTTCGGGTCGAAACGAGTGATCGCCAGTGTGAGGAAGATGAGCGCCGCCGCCGCCGGAACCCACCGGAGGAAATCGATCCGTCCCAGGCGCTTCTTGATCGGTGCCGTCGCGCCCTTTTTCCCCGTTCGGCGTCGTTCGCCGTTGCGGCGCCTCCGAGGCGAACTCAATGTCCCAGCGTCCTTTCCACGGTGTATCCCCGCTTCGCTCCTTCCCGGCGGCTCGCGAGCATTTCTGCGAGAAGCCCGGTGGAAAGGAACTGGAAACCGGTGATGATCAGCAGAACGCCGAAAAGAAGCAGCGGGCTTCTGCCGCGGATATCGCCGAAATGGAGCTTCACGCCGACGAGGTAGAAGCAAATCACCATGCCGAAAAGGCCGAGGAGCGATCCGATCATGCCGAAAAGGTGAAGAGGCTTCAGCGTGAACCGGGTGAGGAGCATGACGGTGATCAAGTCGAGGAAGCCGTGGATGAAGCGGGCGGCGCCATACTTCGATATGCCGTGTCGCCGGGCGTGATGGGTCACCTCGATCTCGCCGATCCGAAAGCCGCGCCACGCGGCGAGCGCCGGGATATACCGGTGGAGTTCGCCGTAGAGGTTGATCTCCTCGATCGCCTCGCGGCGATACGCCTTGAGACCGCAGTTGAAGTCGTGCAGGTTGACCCCTGTAAACAAAGAGGTTACGAAATTGAACAGCTTGGAGGGGAGCCGCTTCGAGATCGGGTCGTGGCGGATCCGCTTCCACCCGGAGACGACGTCGAAGCCTTCATCGAGCTTCGCGATGAGCCGGGGGATCTCCGACGGGTCGTCTTGGAGATCGGCGTCCATGGTGATCACCAACCGCCCCCTGGCGGCGGCGAAACCGGCATCGAGGCCGGCCGCTTTACCGAAGTTTCGCCGGAAGCGGATGGCGCGGACGCGGTGATCCTCCTTTGCGAGCTTCTCGATCACGTCGATCGAGCCGTCGGTGGAACCGTCGTCGATGAAAAGGATCTCGCCGTTCCAACCGCCGGCATCGAACTGCTCGACCACGCGCTTCTTCAGCTCGACAAGCGTCTCCTTCTCGTTCAGAAGGGGTACCACCACGGTGAGGTCGACCGGCACGCCGTCCTTTCCCCCAGGCGGTTCCGTTCCGGAGTTCACTCGAATTCTCCTCCCAGCCGTTCGATCTGGCTCGCCACCAGTTTGTCCCTCGGGTTGAGTTCGTACGCCCTCGAAAGGAGCCGCCTCGCTTCCGCCGTCCGGCCGATGTCGCGGTAGACCTTGGCGAGTTCCTCATAGTAACGGGGCCGTTCGGGGCGGAGTTCGATCGCCCTGTTGAACTTTGCCGCCGCCTTTTGACGATCACCGAGCTGATTGTACATGAATCCGGCCATGTAATGGCCGTCCGCGTTATCCGGGTATTCCTCGATGTAACGATCGAGCATTTCGAGCGCCTCGTTCCACTTCCCCTCGGTGGCGGTCTCGACGGCCCGCTCGAAAAGGGTCGGTTCATAGTCGTTCATCTTCACCCCGTCGAGCACGCGGGGGACGCGGTAGATCGCCATCACCGATGTGTACCTGCTCCGCACCGGATAGGCGAGAACTTTTTCCTTCGCCTTGTGAAGAGACGGATAGTTCTTCTCCACGAAGTCGAAGTCTCCCTTGCTCGAAATCACGATGTGGGTGATGCCGTACTTTCGGATCACGTCCTCTTCGCCGAGGCCCCCGAAATAGGGAAAAACGTCGAGTCCGTTGTCGAGGCCGAGGGTCGGCGCGAAAGAGCCCATCAGCCGGGCGTCCGGCCCGATCCATTCGACGAGATCCCGAGAGGCGTCCCGCATGTAGTGGGTCTTGAGCATCGACCAGTAGGCGTAGTTCCCCAGGTTCATGAATGCCGATCCGGCGACGAGGATCGCGGCGAAGGCGAATCCCCGGGACGGGGTGAGCGAAAGGCGGATCTTTTTCGGCCGAACGACGAACCAGACGGCGAGAAGAAGAGCAACCACGATGGCCGTTTCGGCGGCGCAAAAGACCACCAGTTCGGAATAGGCGTTGCTCCGAATGAAGAAATCATGGATCCCCCTCCCCCACGGCCGGTCCTTCAGGTACTGCACCGTCTTCATTCCCGTCGTGATGAACGGCTGGTAGACGAGGAAGAAGAGGCCCACCACGCCCGCCGCGATCCGTCCTTTCTCGTGCGGCGCCGTCCAGGTGAGCGTTTTCCCGGCGTAAAGAGCGAGAAGCGGTCGAAGGGCGAAATAAAGGAGAGGAAAAGCGAGGGCGGTGAGATAGCGGGGGGCGGGAAGGCGGACGGCCGAAAGAGCGATCCAGCCGATGGCGAGCCAGAGCACGAGAAATGAGGTGATCCGATCTTCGTGGGCGAAAAGGCGCCGCCCGTGGCGAAGCACGCCGAAGAAACCGACAATGGCGAGAACGGTGAGAAGGGGCATGACGTCGAAGAGATTAGTGTACGAGCCCATGGCGAAAAGGTTCTGGAGGAACTCGTGGAGGAATCCGGCGGCGCCGGCGCCGTGCTTGCCGACCGATTCGTGCGTGATATGGGCGATAATGTAGTCGCCGTGGGGAATGAGGAGAAGGGTGGTCCACAGGAGGACGGTAACGACCATTCCGAACAGGGCGAGGCGGATCTCTCCCTTCCAGCGTCCTTCCTCCCTCGGGGCGAGGCGGATCGCCGCGAGAAGAACGAGGGGGAAATAGAAGGCGTGGGCCTTACCGAAGAGGGGCGCCGCGGCGGCGAGAAGACCGGCGGCGAAGGGCGCCCACTTCCATCGACCCGGCGATGCGTGGAAGAAGAACGCGCCGGTCATGAGAAAGACCATCGCCGGCTCGGCGATCGGGATCCGGTGAAAGTGGACGAGGAAGTAGCTCTGGGAGGCGAGAAAAGCCCACAGAAGCGCCCGTCCCCGGCCGAGAGGTACGAGGGAAAGCGCGAAAAGGGCGATCGACGCCATGCCGAGAATCGTGTTCGGCAACGCCGCCTGCCACCGTCCGGAGCCGAACATTTCGAAGAAAGGCCAGGCGAAAAGATTCGACAAGGGGAAGAGGTAGAGATCCTCGCAGTAGTCGGTGATCCAATCGCCGTGGAGCACCTTGTTTCGGGCGTCGTGGAGCACGACGGCGCCGTCGGTGAAAGGACCCTGACTCCAGCTGAGCGTGCCGGGAGGATCGGCGCCGAGATCGTTCAACCGGAGAAGCCACCCGAGGGCGACGATTACCGCGAGG
>JAJRWB010000029.1 GCA_024276995.1 Candidatus Eiseniibacteriota bacterium
CGAGCGGTACAGCTCGTCGTCCCTCCTGGCGACGCGGAAGATCCTGTCGAAACGGGTGACAAGCTCCACCACCGACGTGGAACCGAGAAGGAGTTCGAACTCGTGGTAACCTCCGAAGATGTAAAGCGCCCGCAGCCTTCGGCGTAGGAGTCCCCTGCGCCGGGCGAGTTCCGTCTCCGCCCGCGCCTTCTCCTTTTGCAGCTCATCGAGCCTCGATTCGATGCGCGTTCGTTTCGTCTCGAGCCCCTTCAGAAGGCGGTTCGTGAGCGTCAAATCCTCGTCGAGTTTCATCAGACTCCCGAGGATCCCGCTCTCTTCCCCGGCAAGTCTCTTCGCCTCCTCCCGGCTCTCGAGAAGCCTGGCACGCACCGCGGCGAGACTGTCCTCTCCCATCCGGGCGGCGGCGCATGCCGGAAAGGCGAGAAAAAGAGCGGCGAACATCGCTGTCCGGCGCGTGGTCATCCCCGTTTCACCCTGAGGTAGCGGTTGATCGAAAGGAGCGCTCCGCATCCGCCGAGGGAAGCGCCGAGGGCGAAGAAAAGCACCGTTCCGGGCAGGTCGAGAAAGAGCACCCCGCTGAGACGGGCGGCGGCGAACCGCCATGTCCTGTAGAGAATCGCGAAGGCGAGCGTCGACGAGAGCAGCCCGATGATCGCCCCTTCCACCACGAAAGGGAGTCGGATCTGGAAGCGGCTTCCCCCCACGAGGCGGAGCACTTCCACCGTGTCCTTCCTTCCCTCGAGGGCGAGCTTCATCGTGTTCCCCACGACGAGAAGCGTCGATAGCCCGAGGACGATGCCGAGGAATAGATCGAGCGCCACGACGAAATAGATCCATCGCTCGAGGCGACCCACCCAGCTCTCGCCGTACACTACCGATTCGACGCCGGGAACGGCGCGAAGCTTGTCGGCGAGTTCGGCCATTCGGTCCGCCGTCTTCCAGTCGTCGTACACGTCCACTTCGAAGGATGCGGGAAGCGGATTCTCGTCCACCCCTTCGAGGAGATACGATCTCGTACCCAGTTCCTCCTCGAACCGGCGCAGCGCCTCATCCTCGGAGAGATAGGCCGCCTTCCGCACACCGCCCAGGCGGGGCAACATTTCCGACAGCGCCTTCTTCTCCTCTTCCGTTGCGCCGTCGGATAGATAGACGGTAATCCCCACCTTGCCGTGGGCGAGATGGATCAGCTCCTTCATGTTTCTCGTGGCGGCGAAGAACAGGCCCATGATGAAGAGCGCCACCGCGATGAGCACCACCGGCGCGAGATGGCTCCCCATGCTCCGGCGCAGCCCGCAGGCGATTTCACGGAGAAAATGTTCCAGACGTGAAATCAAAAGCCCGTCCTCACGCCCTCGTCTCCACGGATCGCGCCGGCGGAAAAATCCCCGGGAACGAGCATTCCTTCGGCGAGCTTCAGCACCCTGTGCTTCGACCTTCGAATCAGTTCCCGGTCGTGGGTGGCGAGGAGGACCGCCGTTCCGCCGAGATTCGCGCGGTCGAGGAGGGCATAGATTTCCGCCGCCGTGTCGGGATCGAGGTTCCCCGTCGGCTCATCGGCGAGAAGAATGTAGGGGCGGTTCACCAGCGCGCGCGCGATGGCCACGCGCTGCTGTTCGCCGCCGGACAGCTCGGCGACCCGGTCGCGGGCGCGCCGCAGAAGTCCGACCTCGGCGAGCACCTCCTTCACCCGCTTACCGATGACCCTTCTCGGCGTACCGACCACGCGCATGGCGATCGCCACGTTCTCGAACACCGACCGGTCCCGGATGAGCCGGAAATCCTGGTGGACGAAACCGAGCTTCCGCCGGAGACGTGCGATGGCAGACGTGCGGATCGTGTCGCTCGAGTATTCGCCCACCGTCACCACCCCGGAAGTGGGAAAGATCTCGTGGTGAAGGAGCTGGAGTACCGTCGTCTTCCCGGCGCCGCTCGCGCCGATGAGAACGATGAACTCGCCCCGCTCGATGTGGAACGACAGGTCCCGCACGGCGACGTTTTGACCGTACGATTTGGAGACGTTCCTGAACGAGATCATCGGATAACGCCTCCACGACGATGATACGATCTCATATCCATGGGACAGGTATAGCTACACGGGGGTGCACTGTCCAGCAGAACCGATTCCCGGGCCGGCGGATCAGAGAATCCGGACGTAGAATTCCTTTTTCAGGTTTTCCACATAGCGATCGTACGCCTCCTGCTGCTTCGACTGGCCCGCGGCGGCACGGATGTCGTCAAACGCTTCCTCGAGAGACGGCTTTCCGGCGTCATACCTGCCGAGAAGTTTGAAAATATGAAAGCCGTCCTCCGCTTCCACGACGTCGCTGTAGTCCCCCACGCCGAGCCCTTCCAGCGCCTTGTTTACATCGGGGCTGACATCGGTGGCGGCGAAGGTGCCGATATCTCCGCCCCGCGAGGCGCTTTTCGGATCATCGGAATGGGCGGCGGCGAGCTTCGCGAAATCACCACCCGCAAGGAGGCTGTCATGCACCGCTTCCGCCTCCTTCCGCGCGGCGAGCCGCTCTTCGTCGCCCGCGGAAAAGGTTTTCAGAATGTGCCTCACCCGGATCCGATCACCCTCCCTCGCCACGAGCTGGATGATGTGGAGTCCGAAGGGGGTGCGAACGACATCGCTCACTTCTCCCGGCTCGGCAAGAGCGAACGCCGCCTTCTCGAAAGGGGCCACCATGTCTCCCTTCCCGAAGAAACCGAGGTCTCCCCCCATCTTCGCCGACGGGCCGTCCGAATGGGATCGGGCGAGATCGGCGAAATCTTCCCCCCCTTCCACGACGCGCCTGCGCAGATCGAGCAGCTCGGCGCGCATGGCGGCCTCCCCCGCCTCGGATGGGGCCGGCTCGATGAAGATCTGGCCGAGAGCATACCGGGCGGGGAACTCGGGAAGCCGGTCGAGGTTCTCCTCGTAGAACCGGACGACCTCCTCGTCGCTCACGTCGATGCCGGGACGAATCTTCCTGTCTACCACCATCCGGATGGTAAGCGTCTTTTCCACTTCCGAGCGGTAGCGATCTCTCAGCTTTGCCAGCGTGACCCCTTCGGCATCGAGGGCCGCCTTGAACGCGTCTTCACTCTGGAACTGGCTCCTCATCCTTTGGAGGCTCGTCTGCAGGGCATCCTCCACTTCCTCATCGCTCGGGGCGATGTTGTCCGCCTTCGCCTCAGCGAGAATGAGTCGGTCTCCCACGATCTTGTCGAGGGCGATCGCCCGCAGTTCGGTATCCGTTCGCCCCGAAAAGGAGGGTTCCTGGCGAATCACTTCCATTTCGTCGAGCAGTTCGCTCTCGAGAATCGGCTCCTCGTCCACGACGGCCACGATCCTGTCCACCATGTCGGTCGCCCCGGCCTGAGCACACAGGAAGAACAGGAAGAAGGGAAAAAGCGCCCTCGCGGAGTTGCGGGTCATCATCAGGACGTCGCTTCCTCCTCGCCCTCGCTGAGCTTGTTCAGCACTTCGGGGTAGACCTTCACATGCAACTCCTCGCGCTTCTTCTTCAGCCATTCATTGAGATACCTGTTTTCCGCCTCTTCCTGGAGAGCGGTCTTCAAAGGGGCCAGGGCCTCCTCGTACGTCATCGGGTGTTCCGGCGTCTTCTTCAGGAGCTTCACCAGGAGATAACCTCTCCCCGGGGGCGAAAGGATGGAACTCATCTCGCCGGGAGAAAGCTGGTCGAACAGAGTGGTCCGCAGGTCGGGTATCTGGACGACGTCGCGATTGACCGGGCCGACGAAACCGCCCGACTCCCTCATGTCGCCCCGGTTGACATCCCGGGCGACCGCTTCGAAGTCCTCGCCCCGCAAGACCCGCTCGCGCGCTTCTTCAACGACCTTCTTCTTCCCGCTGCTGATCATTCGAAATTCCACCATCTCGGGCGCGACAAGCGTTTCCTTCAGTTTCTCGTATCTCGCCTTCAGCGAGTCTTCCGGAACGGTAACATCGGCGGTGATCCGTCCATGAAGTACGTCGAGTATCTGCTCATCCACCTTCTTCGCGATATCACGCTTCACCGGGCTGTACTTGTCGATTCCCATCTCCTTCGCGACCACCATGTTGAGCTGGTTGAGGATCTCCCCCTCCAGAATCCGCTTCAGAAGGTTCCCCCCTTCCGAGGTGAAGAGGCTCCCACGACCGCTCCGCGGAGAGTAGATCGTCATGAACTTGCCCACCGTGTACGAGCCGCCGTCCCAGGAGACGATCACTCTCTCCTTGTCGTCTTCGCCGACCGACTCCTGCCAGGTGAAATCGACCGGTCCCCGCGGCGGAAGCCGGTCGTTCAGCCATTGCACCGTTTCCTCGTTGAACTTCACGTTGTGATCGTCGGACTGTTTCTTGAGAAACGCCTGCCACGCGGCGTTTCTCTTCTCGTTCCTCAGCTCGGCGGCGCACAAATGTCTCTCCGCTTCGAACTGGTCCATGTCGGGATCTTCGACGCTCAATACTTCGATGATGTGGTAACCGTCCTGGGACTGGATCACCCTGGAGATCTCGCCGACCCCGAGGTTCGCGGCGACCTGCTGAATCGTCGGATTCGTGGTATCCTTGCCGAGCACGCCGAGGTCGCCCCCCTTCGACGCGGTCGCCTCGTCGATCGAATACCGGCGCGCCATGGAGGCGAAATCACCGCCGCTCATCAGTTTCTCCCGGATCTCCTTCGCCACGTCGGGGGAGGCGACGACGATCTGCCGCGCATGGATCTTCGCCCGGCTCTTCCGATAGTACTCCTTCACATCGTCGAGCTTGATATCGAGATCTTTCTCGGAAATCTCCTTGAAGAGCGCCCGAAGGATATACTCCTGCGACCACCGCTCCCGCGCAGCCGTCACCGTCGGGTCGCGATCGAGCCCTTGGCGATACGCTTCGCCCATGAGGATCTCCTTGTTGATCAGCGTGTTGAGAAAGTTCTCCTTGTCCTCGAACGTAAGGAGCGGAGGTCTGCTGAAGACGGAGATCGCCGAATGCGCCACATTGAAGTCACCGAGGGTGATGGTCTTGTCTCCAATGGTGGCGAGAACATCCGACTCCTTGCCGCCGCAGGAGAGCGACATCAGGCACGCCGCCATCGCGGCGAGAAGGATCGTCGGGATCGAGAACCGTTTCATGGGTACACTTTCTCCTTCCGGATCCGGGAGGATCCACGAACAGCGACGCCCCTCGACGGGACGCCCAAAATCGTAAAGCAGTTAACACTAACAGACTTCGGCAGATACCGCAACCGCGCTACTCCTCGTCCGGATCGAGCGCCGACAGGACGGTCCGGGCGACGGCGACGGGATTCGCGCCCGTTTCCACCGTCGCCTGCACCGCAAGGCCGTCGGCGACGTCGAAGGTCACTTCTCCCGCCATGCCGCCCATGACCCGTTCCAGACGACGGCGGCGGAGGCGGATTCCGGGGGCGGCTTTCACCCTCACACCCCTCTTATCGATCCTCACCGATTCTACTCCACACCTGTCGCCGAGAATCTTCAACTCCCTCAGGTCGAACAGGTTCCGGGCCGCCGCGGGAAGGCGTCCGAACCGGTCTTCCACCTCCTCGCGGATGGCGCTCACCTCGGCGAGATCGTTCGTTCGGGCGAGCCTCCTGTAAAGCACGATCTTCAGATCGCCGTCGCCGACGAAGCGATCGGGTAGGTACGAATCGAGGTTCGCCTCGATCCTCGCATCGCCGCGCGGCCCTTCGCCGACGCCCTTGAGTTCACGAACGGCGTCCTCGAGGAGACGACAGTACATCTCGAAACCCACCGTGGCGACGAAGCCGTGCTGCTCCGCGCCGAGCAGGTTGCCCGCCCCCCGGATCTCCAGGTCCTTCCGCGCGATCCTGTATCCCGATCCGAGTTCGGTGAATTCGGTGAGCGCCTCGAGACGCTTGGCGGCTTCCTCGGTGAGCCTCCTGCCGGCCGGCACGATGAGGTAGGTATAGGCGCGATGGTTCGATCGCCCCACCCGCCCCCGGAGCTGGTAGAGCTGCGCGAGGCCGAAGTGGTCTGCGCGGTTCACGAGCAGCGTGTTCACCGTGGGAATGTCGAGTCCCGATTCGATGATCATCGTCGACACGAGAAGATCGATTCTCCGCTCGAGAAAGTCGTTCATCACCGATTCGAGCTTCCTCCCGGCCATCCGCCCATGGGCGATGCCGATGCGCGCCTCGGGGACCATCCGGGAGAGAAGCGACGCCATCGAATGGATCGACATCACGCGGTTATGGACGAAGAAGACCTGTCCCCCCCGGTCGAACTCCCGGAGAATGGCGGCGGTGATCACTTCACGATCGAAGTCGATGATCTCCGTTGCGATGGGAAGCCGGTTCCTCGGCGGCGTGTTGATGAGCGACATATCCCTCGCGCCGGCGAGCGAGAGATGGAGAGTTCGGGGGATCGGCGTCGCCGTGAGGGTGAGCACGTCGACCGATTCCTTGAGGACCTTGAGCTTCTCCTTCTGCGCCACGCCGAAGCGCTGTTCCTCGTCGATCACGAGCAGTCCGAGATCGCGGAAGCGGACATCTTTCGACAAGAGACGGTGGGTGCCGATCAGGACGTCCACTTTTCCCTCGGCGAGGTCCGCGAGGACGGCGCGCGACTCGGCGCCCTTCCGGAACCGCGAGAGAACCTCCACGCGGATCGGGAAAGGACCGAATCGCTCCGAGAAGGTGCGGTAGTGTTGCTGCGCGAGAATGGTGGTGGGAACGAGAACCCCCACCTGCTTGGAGTCGGTCACCGCCTTGAACGCGGCGCGCAGCGCCACCTCGGTCTTGCCGTAACCGACGTCGCCGCAGATCAGGCGGTCCATCGGGCGGGGAGCTTCCATGTCCCTTTTCACATCACGGCACGCCTTGATCTGGTGGTCGGTCTCCTCGTGAGGGAACGACTCCTCCAACTCCCTTTGCCACGGCGTGTCGGGGGAAAAGGCGTGGCCCGGCCGGCTCATGCGCGCCGCGTAGAGGCGAAGCAACTCCTCCGCCATCTTCCGCACCGCCTTTTTCGCCTTCGATTTCGTCTTCGTCCACGCCGTGCCGCCGATCTTGTCGACAGCGGGCGTGATCGAGTCGCTGCCGGAGTATTTCTGCAAAAGGCCCATCTGGTCGGTTGGGACGTAGAGCCGGTCGCCCTGGGCGTAGTTGAGCACCACACAATCCCGCACGACGCCGTCGACGTCGATCTTCTCGATCCGCGAAAACCTGCCGATGCCGTGGCCCTCGTGCACCACGTAGTCCCCTTCCTTGAGGCTGAGATAGCTGTCGATCGCCGCGCCGCGCACCCGGCGGAAATCGAGGCGGCGGCGGCGCACCCTCCCGAAGACCTGGTGCTCCGACAGGACGGCGATCCCCTCCCGCGGCAGGAGGAATCCCCTGCGGAGCCTGCCGATGCCGATGGCGATCATGTCGACGTATCCCTCGAGGAGCTCCTTCATCCTGTCGAGCTGCCCGCTGTTGTCGCACAGGAGGAAGACTTTCTCCCCACGGCCGACGAGTTCGCCGATCTCTTTCCGAAGAAGGTCGACGTTCCCGAGAAAGGGCGGCACAGGCGATGCGCCGAGGGAGATCGACCCGCCGCCGCCGGGTGAACGGCGACAGAGAAAGAGCAGGGACTTCCTCGACGCCGCTTCCGCCGAGGCGGCATCGAGGAAGGCGTCCGCCGGCGGTGGGAGAAGATCGTCGGGCGATTTCTCGCCGTGGAACTTCCGGGCCTCCGCCGTGAACTCGTTCATGGCTCGAAAGATCTCCCCTTCCTCGAAGAGAAGAATCGCCCCGCCGTCGCCGAGATAGTCGAAAAGGGTCTCCGTCCGGGAAAAGAAGTGGGGAAGATATCTCTCGATGCCGTCGAAGTGGGATCCCATGGAAAGAAGATCGCCCGCCTCGCCGGGGAGATCGAGCCGCTGCACACGCCGAACCGTCTCATCGGTGAGGGGGATCTCCCTTTGGGGAACCACGGTGAACCGCTTGAGAATCCGGTTCGATCGCTGCGATTCCGGATCGAACTCCCGTATCGATTCGACGTCGTCGCCGAACAGTTCGATTCGGACCGGCTGCTCCCTGTCGGCGGGGTATAGATCGAGAATCCCTCCGCGGCGGGCGAACAGTCCCGGTTCGTCGGCGACGGAGGCACGCCGGAACCCGAGGTGGACGAGATGCTCGGTGAGGGAATCGAGATCGACCACGCCATTTCGCTCGATCGTCACGAGGGCGGCGCGGAAGACGTGGCGGGGCATCAGCCGAGTGGTCAGCGACCGGGCGGAGGCGACGACGACGCACGGATCGGCGGAAAGAAGCCGGGCGAGGGCTTTCATCCTCGTGGCGGTCAGGTCGAGGGTGGGCGAACGCTTCTCGTAGGGAAGAAGCTCCCACGACGGAAAGAGCGAAACCTTCCCCCCGCCGAGCATCCCTTCCAGTTCGTCGGCGAACACCTCCGCGTCCTCCGGCCGAGGGAGGATCAGCACCGTTTTCTTCTTCCGCTTCTCCACGAGATCCGCCGCGACGAAGGAGACGATCGAGGCGGGAGCGGAGTCGAGACGCACCATCGTCGTCCCGTCGTCGACGGCGCGATCGATGGCGCGGAACGGTTCGGTGCGGGAAAGGATGGATCGGACTTCACCGAGCAACGATCTACCCCCGCGCGGCGGGAGCGCGCCGCACCCCTTGCGAAACGGCGAGTTCCACGAGAAGAAGGAGGAGGGCGATCACGAGAAGTCCCCACCAGAGTTCCCTTCCGAATCGGCTCCCGAGAACCGTCCGGTCGAGCCGTTTCCCTTCCGGAACGACGATGACCCTCTCCACCGGGATCCGGTCCGAGAGGTCGGAGTTTTTTACATAGGAAAGATCGGATTCGTCGGTTTCGAGATTCACGGCGAACCGGTCGGAGAAGGCGCCTCCCTTCACGAGGTAAATGCCGGGGCGATCGGTATCCTCGAACTCGAGGATGAGATCGTCGCCCTCCACGCGGGGCTGAAGGGCCACGACTTCGCCGTCCGGTTTGGTGCACGTGAACTCCGCCCCCGGAGAAACGCCGGCCAGGCTTCCCCTGTACGGCCATCCCACCACGAGAGAGCGCCGGTAGAGCGCCCCGCCGGCGTAGAGATAGCGTACGATTTCATGGATGAGCGGCAGGAACACCGCCTCGGTGGGAAAGTCGCCCCACGTGAGATCGAACCCGGCAGAGAAGAGCATCGTCCTTCCTGCGCCGTGCTTCGCCTCGAGAAGAAACGGCCTTCCATCGGAAGTGCGTGCCAGTTCCACCGTCCCCTTGCCGGGGAGAAGTTCGAAGTGGCGGGCGAAAAGAAGGTCTTCGAAAGCTCGTTTCACACCGCGGGGAAAGAGGGCGAACACCGGGTGATCGGGCGCGACCCATTCGACCCCCGCCGGGCGATCGCCGTGGTCGATGAGCGACTCTCCCAGCTTCGAGCCGCCTGCCAGGCGGGGAAGAACTTCCCGGTTGTACACTCCCGTGTCGATGGCGTCGCCGGGAACGATGACGATTCCGCCCCCCCCGTCACGGTACCTTTCGAGCTTCGTCATCTCCTCTTCGTCGAAAGAGGGAACCTCCACGAGGAAAACGGCGTGATAGCCGTCGAGCCGCGCCGACCGAAGCTCCACCGGATCGACGACGGTCACGTCGATCAGCCCCTTTCCTCCTTCGGGGTCGAGCGCGTTCCTCAGGAAGAAGAGACTCCCGGCGTCCTCGGCCGCCACGACGAGGACCTTCAGTCGGCCGGGCCGATGTAGAGTGAAGTAGAACGTGTCGTCTTCGGCAAGACCGTCGTCTTCGATACGGATTTCACCGGTGTGGATTTCTCCCTCCCCCGGTTCGAGGGAAAACACCGTCGAGGCGCTCCCGCCCGCGTCGAGGGAGAGCGACGCCGTCCCTCTTCTCGCGCCGTCGAGGACGAGGGTGGCGAGAATCTTCCTCGAATCACGGGAGTAATTCGTCATCGTCGCCCGGATCCGGATCGTCTCACCGAAGCGGCGCGGCTCGTACAGCTCGGCGCCGGTGATCGCCACGTTCGGCCGCTCCCCCTTCCCCACCGGAAGGAGGAATAGGCGGCTGTCGCTCCCGGCGATATCGGACCAGCTTTTCGAATCGAGCCGGAGTCCCGAACGCTGCATGTCGGAGACGAGATAGATTTCACGGTTCGGGTTGCGCGAACGATCGAGCGCTCTCTTTGCTTCCCTGAGAGAGAGGGGGATGTCGGTTCCACGCGAGGAGCAGACCGCCCTGTCGATTTCCGAGGCGAGGAGGCGGAAGTTGTGCGCCGGCGCATCGAATCGGGACTGCGCGGAAGTCGAGGCGAGAAAGAGGAGAGACTCGTCTCCCTCCTTGAGAAGATTCACGACGTCGAGAGCGCGCGCTTTCGCCCTGTCGAATAGAGGCTTCCCCCCTTCATTGAAGGCCATGCTGTAGCTGGCGTCGAGAACGATGCAGGCGGACGTTCTCACCTGCCCGCCGAGACTCTTCCCCATGTTCCCCTTCAACGCGGGGCGGGCGAACGCCACGGCGATCAGAGCGATGAGAAGCATCCGGAGAACGAGGAGAAGGATCTCCCGGATCCGCAGCCGCTTCGACCGGCGGATCTGCAGCCGCTTGACGAACTCGAGGGTGCTGAAACGGATGACCCGCGCGCGGGGGCGGTTCAGCAGGTGGATGAGCACCGGTATGATCGCCGCCGCGATACCGGCGAGAAACAAGGTTTGCAGAAAGGACATCACTACCCTCTGGCACGCTCAGGGCGTCGAACCGGTTCCACCGGTCACGGCATGAATCACGGCATTATAGGCGATCGACCCGTGGGTGTCGAACGACAGGCGGCAACCGCCCCCGGGAATATCGGGAGGAGGGGCTCAGAGCACGGGCGTGCTCGTACCGATCCAGATCAGCTCGGCGCCGGTTCGGGACGAGGAAAAGAACGTATGCGGCCGGGACGATTTGAAGTGGATGCTCTCGCCGTTTTTCAGCCTGTAACGATTCTCGCCGATTACCACTTCGATCGATCCCTTGAGGACGGTGAGCCCTTCCTCGCCGGGGTGATTCCTCATCGGCGGTTCCTCCATCACCGGCGTCGCGACGATATGGTAGAAGTGGATCCCGCCGCCGGTGATCCCGTTGGTGAGCGACTCGAGTCGCAGACCGCACGGTTCGCTCAGAAGAACGCTCCGCTCTTCCTTGCCCACGCGGCTGATCTCCTCGTGCGCCGTTTCCTCGATAAAGTGACTCGTCGTCTTGTCGAGCGCACGGGCGAGCTTTTCGAGCGCTCCGATCGTGGGCGATGTCATGCCCCGCTCGATCTGGGAAGTATGGGTCATCGAGACGCCGGAGAGGAGTTCCACTTCCTTGAGAGTCAGGCCCTTCTCGAGACGGACCGATTTGATACGCTTCCCAAGTTCCTCGCGAGTCGGCATGAGATATTCTCGAAGCGCGTCCCGTGGGCCGCGGCCGATGGTAGGGTTGTACGAAACTCCGATTCTCAACTGCAACGCTATCACGGCGGGAAAATCGATGTCAAGGGAAAGTCCGTTCCCCAACGCTACCCGAGGCGCGAGCGCTTGGCGAGATAGGAAAGGAGGGCGACATCGAACGGCGTGGATGTTTCGATGAAGTTGTAGTCGATCCGGTTCTCGCGGCACGTTCTCGCGTACACCGAGCGCCAGCGGTCGACTTCCTTCGTGTATTCCCGTTGGATTCTCCACGGCTGCGCCACCACGTGATCGTCGGTCTCCATATCCTCGAAACGCGCCTCCCGGTCGAAATCGAAGCGGACTTCCTTCGGATCGAGCAGATGGAACACCACCACCTCGTGTTTCTTGTGGCGAAAGAACCGAAGCGCCATGAGCACGTCTTCCGGGCGATCCATGAGATCGGAAATAAGCACCACCAGGCCCCGCCGCCGGATCCGTTCGGCGAGCTTATGAAGAGAGCCGCCCACGTCGGTGCCACGGGCCGGCTCGGCGCCGTCGAGTTCCTTCAGCACATGGTGTAGATGGGTCGGTGTCGATCTCGGCGCGAGATAGCTGCGCAGTTTTTCGTCGAAAAGCATAAGCCCCACCGAGTCGCGCTGCCTGAGCATGAGGAACGAGAGCGCCGCGGCGAGATGGGCACCGTAATCGAACTTGCTGATCCCCCCCGATGTGTACGCCATCGACGCGCTCGCGTCGAGCAGGATGTTCGCCCTGAGATTCGTTTCCTCTTCGTATTCCTTGATGTAGAACTTGTCCGACTTGGCGAACACTTTCCAGTCGACATGCCTGAGCGGATCGCCCGGCATGTACTGGCGATGCTCGGCGAACTCGACACTGAAGCCGCGGTACGGGCTCTTGTGGAGTCCGGCGACGAAACCTTCCACGACGAGACGCGCCTTCAGGTCCATCCGGGAGAGGCGGCTCACCACCTCCGGGTCGAGATACTTTCGATTCTCCGTTCGGAGATTCATTTCTCGTCCCGCGTAACCGTTTCGATCAACCGCCCCACGAGATCGAGGGCGCTCACCCCTTCGGCCTCGGCATTGAAGTTCGTGACGATCCGGTGACGAAGCACCGCGGGCGCCACGTGGATCACGTCATCGATGGACGGCGCGTACCTCCCGTTGATCACGGCGCGCGTCTTGGCGCCGAGGAGGAGGTACTGCGAGGCGCGCGGCCCCGCGCCCCAGCTGACAAGGCCTTTCACAAAATCGGGGGCGTTCTCCGTGGACGGGCGCGTGGCGCGGCAGAGGCGAACGGCGTAGCGCACCACGTGGTCGGGTGTCGGCACGCGGCGGACGAGCGACTGGAGATCGACGATCTCCTTCGCGCCGAGCACCTTTTCGATCTTCGCCTCGAAGGCGCTCGTCGTCGTCTCGGCGATGATCTCCTCCTCCTTCGCCTTCGGGTAGTCGACCCAGAGGTTGAACATGAACCGGTCGAGCTGCGCCTCGGGAAGAGGGTAGGTCCCCTCCTGTTCGATCGGGTTCTGCGTGGCGAGCACGAAGAAGGGGGGTTCGAGATCGTACGTTTTCCCCCCGGCGGTGACCTGGTGTTCCTGCATCGCCTCGAGGAGGGCGGCCTGCGTCTTCGGCGGCGTCCGGTTGATCTCGTCGGCGAGAACGATGTTGGCGAACACCGGTCCCTTGACGAAGGTGAATACCCGCCGGTTCGTCCCGCGGTCCTCCTCGAGGATATCGGTGCCGGTGATGTCGCTCGGCATCAAGTCGGGAGTGAACTGGATCCTGCTGAACTCGAGGTCGAGCACCTCGGCGATCGTGCTGATCAGGAGCGTCTTCGCGAGGCCCGGCACCCCGACGAGAAGGCAATGGCCGTTCGCGAGGAGCGCCGTCAGCAGTCCGTCCACCACCTCTTCTTGTCCCACGATCACCTTGCGGATTTCCGCGAGGATCCGCTTTCGCGCCTCCTGCAGCTTCTCCACGGCTTGAATATCAGCGTCCAATTCGGCTCTCCTTGCGTGCGGCGTGCTTCGGAAGGGACGGCGGGATCGCCCACCTTCCCGGTGGCTTGCGTCGGTCCGAGCGTATCAACGGCTCGGTCCGCCGTCAACTTCACCCCCCGGCGACGATTTCGTTTCGTAAAGAAACGAAAAAACCGCGCCGACGAACGATGCGCGGTCGCCCCCGGATAACGTCCGCACGGACTCAATGCACACCGATCCCCCCCCGGAACATGAAGTAGGCCGCCCCGCACAGGCAGATTCCCGCCCATAGATAGTCGATTTTCACCGGTTCGCGCAGATAAAGGATCGCCACGGGCAGGAAAACGCTCAACGTGACGATCTCCTGGAGGATCTTCAGCTGCCCGATGCTCATCGCCGTGTACCCGATCCGGTTCGCGGGAACCTGGAGAAGGTACTCGAACAGGGCGATTCCCCAGCTCGCCAGGGCGGCAACGAGCCACGGCTTCTGGCCCAATTCCTTAAGATGCGCGTACCAGGCCAACGTCATGAAGATATTGGAGGCCACCAGCAGCAGAATCGTTTTCCCCATCAAGGACACCATGATGCACTCCTTTCGAACACCCTTCGCCCGGCCCGATCGGACGGGACCGAAGATCCCGTCCACCAGAGAACGATCTCCCCCTACCTCAGCGTCCTGTAATAGAGGAACCGCGTCTCCCCGGCACCGATTTCGATACCGCCGAGATCGACCGGCTCGGGGTCGCCCCCGAGGGCGTCGAGAAGGTCGAGATGTACCGAATCATAGTAGCCCGGTTCGACGAGAAGCCGGGCGATCTGGAAGTTCGCCGGCAGCAGTTCCCAGCTGCGCACGTCCGCCTGTTCGTTGGCGCTGTTCACCATGTTGAGGAGCGTGCCGGCGAGCCAACTCTTCTCCTTCACCTTCTTCACCTCCACTTGTTTCACCGTGGCGCGAAGGAGCTCCTTGGCGATCACCCGCTTGTAGCGATCGTCGAGGTCCTGGATCGCGATGGCGGTCACGTTCGACACGAGCGCCGTGCGGGCGCTGAAGCGACCCGCCCGGAGAACAGCGCCCGAAAAGAGAAGAGGCACCGGGCGGAATCGGGGAAACGAGAAGGAGAGAAGCTCCTCGCCGACGGCGACATGCGCCGTGCCCGCCTCCTTGTACGGCGCCTGCCCGTTCTCGAGAACGAGCACGATCTCGCCGCGGCGCAAGCGCTCGCGGCGGGAGACCCACTTCACCGCGGGGTAGTCGCGCCGGAACGACCGGAACACCGATGTCACGCCGTTCGCCTCGGAGACGCGGAGCACCGACTCGATCAGATCGCCGGGCGCGGCGACGCCGTACGTCTCCCGCCACGATCCGTACGCCTTCACCGCGAGACGGTAGTCGACGAGCGCGTCGTTCAAGTTTCCCTCCGACTCGTAGATGATCCCCGAGAGATACCGCGCGAAGGCGTCTTCGCTGTAAACGTTTCTCGATCCGTACTTCTCCTGCAACTCCACGAGTTTCTCGTTCACCGCGCGGCACTCGACGAGCGCCTCGTTCACCTCGCCGATGACGAGGTAGTTGAGCGCCCGAATCGGGTGGATGAGCACCTTTTCGAAATCTTCGCCCTTGTACTCGAGTTGGTAGTCGTTCACGAGAAGGGAGGCCGCCTGGTCCGACACGTCGGTGGCGGACTGTTCCTCGATGATTCGCTCCGCCTCGGCGAAGGCGCGGTTCGACGCCTCGGGCCGGTTGCGCACGTGGGCGATCATCCCGCGGTCGAGGGCGCGGAGAAGGCGGCTCTTCGGATCGTCCTCCTCCCGAAGGATTTCCAGGGCCGAATCGAAATCGCCACGATAGAAACGCTCGTACGCCTCGCGGCGTTTCTGCTGCGAATGGGCGCCGCACCCGGAAAAGAGAGCGGCGAGAAGGAGGACGGCCGTTCCCGCCGCCGCGAGACGAAGGGACGGCCGCGCCCCCTCGATCCGGATGGGGCTCGACGGGATCAAGATCCTACAGCTTCATACCGCGACTCTTGAAATGCTTGGTGATTTCATGGTCGTCGGTCCATTCGATCACGGCGCTTTCGAGGTTCGTCAGGTTGAGGGTTACTTTGTAGGTCACCACTTTCCGGTTGTCGAGCGTCGAGGCGATGGAGGAGATGTCGCCGGTGATGATGTACATGGCACCCTCCTGTCGGCCGGTGCGGACCGCCCTCGACGGATCGACGACGCCGGAAGACTGGTAGCGGTACTCCTCGAGAATCGCGTCGCGCGCCTCGGCGTTCAGGAAACGCACCCGCTGCGACTTGACGAGCCGCGTCCGGATCCTATCGGTCAGCGACTTCACGTCGATATGCTCGCTCGTGGCGTTCACCAGTTCGCTCACGATGATCACCGGCCGCTCGTTCGGGTGAAGCGCATTGAATTCAGCGATCCACGGCGCGGAGAGGATCGACGCCACCATCTTATCGGCCACGAGTTGGTCGTCCCTCTGAGACCACTCGGTGTCGTACTGCAGATCGGTGGTCGGATCGAGTCGTTCCATATCGATCGATTTGCCGCAACCCGCCGCGAGAAGAACGACCCCCGCCAGGAACGCTCCGTTTTTCCAGATCATTTTTCCACCTCCCCGTGAGGGATGTACGAAGACACCCCGTTCGTGTCGATTTGCCACTTCATCGCGCCGGCGGTCGGACATCGCGATCGATGCCGCCTCGTGCGAACCGTCTCCCCCCGCGGCGGTTGCGGCCTTCACCGTTCCGGGCCGGGCCGCCGGCCGGCGCGCGCCCTTTTCCCCGCAGGGAAAGATTCGCAAATTCGATGCCGTCTTCGCCCCGCGACGTCAATTCGTCTCCCCCTCCCCCGGGGGCGGGTCGAGTCGGATCAGCACCGGTTCCGATCGGACGATTTCCTTCCCGAAATTCCCGCGCGCATCGATAGTGTAAAAGAGCGCCTCTCCTCTCAGGAGCGCTTCCTTCTGTTCGGCGGGGAAGGCGATCGACGATTCGCTCGTCTCCTTGCTCCACACGAGAGTCATCAACTGGTCGAACAGTTCCACCCTGTATTTCTTCGCCTGTTCGATCGGCCTCCATCGGATCTCCGCGGGGGGTTCCTCGAGAGGACCGATCGGGTAGGCGGGGAGAAGAAAGAGGGGACCGTCCGTCTCCCTGTCACCCGGCGGCGGCACGCGGATACCGAAATAGTAGATCGCCGCGGCGCCGAGAGCGGCGATCAGTGCAAAGGGAATCCATTCTTTTCGCAACCTCGAACCTCCTCTCCTCGTTCCTGTAGCACCGAGGATTGTAGCGGAAAACGGCATCGAATCCACCGGTTTCGCCCGCCCGGGGCGCTCCCTCGCGGCCGGGCCGGGGCGGGGACGAAGAAGGCGGGAACTTCGACGAGGCGCGGCGGTACAAATAAGTGACTTCGCGAATTCATTCTTGAAATCGATGGCAAAGCAAAAGAGGGGGAAGAAAAGATGAGCGCAAGACGAATCAGGGGGGTGGCGGCGAAGCTGGGCGGCGCGGCGATCGTCGTCGCCGTGATCGGCTGGATCGCCGTCAGCTACTCCACGCCGACCGAGGCGGCACCGTCCGGAGGAGAGGCGCTGTCGTACGCCAGGGACCTGGGGAAGGCGTTCACCGGCGTCGCAAAGTCGGTGGTGCCCTCGGTGGTCACCATCAGCAGCGACAAGGTAATCCATACCGCAGGCAGAATGCCCGAAGGCCACGGCGAGTTCGACGAGTTCTTCGGTCGCTTCTTCGGAATGCCCGGAATGCCGGGAATGGACGGTGGCGAGGTGAGGCAGCGCGCCCTCGGCTCGGGGGTGATCGTCAGCGACGATGGATACATCGTGACGAATAACCATGTCGTATCCGACGCCGAGGAGATCTCCGTCACGCTGTCCAGCGGCGACGAATTCGAGGCCGAACTGGTCGGCACCGATCCGAAGACCGACGTGGCAGTGATCAAGATCGACGGCAAAGGTCTCCCCCACGCCAACCTGGGAGATTCGGACGATGTCGAGGTAGGCGAATGGGTGCTCGCCATAGGCTCGCCGTTCAGCCAGGAACTGGGCGCCACGGTGACCGCCGGCATCGTTTCGGCGACCGGGCGCGGACTCGGCCTGGCGAACTACGAAGATTTCATCCAGACCGACGCGGCGATCAACCCGGGAAACTCGGGAGGCGCCCTCGTCAATCTCGACGGCGAAGTGATCGGGATCAACACGGCGATCGCCACTCGGTCGGGCGGCTCGCAGGGTGTCGGCTTCGCCATCCCGATCAACATGGTGCGGGATATCGAGAACGACCTGATCGATGACGGCAAGGTGACGCGCGGCTGGATCGGCATCGCCATCCAGCCGATCACCAAGGAGTTCCAGGAGGCGTTCGACCTTCCGAACCGGTCCGGCGTCCTCGTCTCCAAGGTGGAACCGGGAAGCCCCGCCGAGGAAGCGGGTTTGAAGCAAAGAGACGTGATCCGCTACCTGAACGGCGAGGAGATCGAGTCGTTCCGCGCCTTCCGCAACGAGGTGGCCCGCACCGAACCGGGCACGCGGATCCGGCTCGGCGTCGACCGGGGAGGTAAGGATAAGAAGATCACCGTGGTGCTCGGCACGTTCCCGGAGGACGGCGAGACTCCCGCCGCGTCGGACCGGCGCAGCGGTGAGAAGCTCGGTATCGAAGTGACGAACATCACGCCCGAACTGCAGCGCCGCTTCAATCTCGACAGGAGCGAAGGGGTGGTGGTGACTTCCGTCCGCAGAGGGAGCGTGGCGGCACGCAACGGTATCGCCCCCGGAGACGTCATCCTCGAGACGAACCGCACCGAGGTGTACGGCGTGAGCGAGTATCGCAAAGCGATCGGCAAGGTCGATCCGGGCGACGTGGTCCTCCTCCTCGTGGAAAGGGGAGACAACACGCGATTCGTGGCGCTTCGGGTGCCGAAGAAGTAGACGGTTCATCGGCGAAGCGATTGAGTGAAAGAGGGGTGGGTTCCGGGCCCGCCCCTCTTTATAATGCTTTCCATGTACCGTCTCGAAAAGCTCGATAGGATGGTGCGCGATTTCGCAGCCCGGATCCTGCAGGCCCTCGGCGTGGCGGGGCGTGTCTATCTCCGTCCCCTCGTCGATCTTCCCGGTCGCGCACAGGGAAGACGGTTGTCGATCCTATTCCTATGCAAGGGAAACGTCTGCCGGAGCGCGTACGCCGAGGCCCGGTTTCGCGCTCTCCTCGCGCCCGGAGGCCGGCACGCCGTCTCCTCGGCCGGCCTGGAGACGACGGCGGGAAGCGCCGCTCATCCGGGCGCGGTCGACGCGGCCGCCCTCAGGGGAATCGATCTCTCCGCCCACACAACCCGCCCGTTCACCGAGGCGATGGCGGAGGAGGCCGATCTGATCATCGCGATGGAACCGTCACACCTGAGAAGACTCCGCCGTCTCTCCGCCGAAGGGAGGAAGAAGGCGATTCTCCTCGGGGCGCTCCTCCTCGACGAGGGCGAGGCACTCTCCACACCCGACCCGTACGGGAAGACGCCCGACGTGTTCGCCCGATGTTTCGAAAAGATCGACCGCGCCCTCGAGCGGCTTCTCGGCAGGCTCGATCGGTCCGAAGGGGCGAGGAAAGGGGAACTCGATGAGCCGGGAACCGGATAGGATACTCGTTCTCGACGGTGAGACGCGCAAGGCGCTCGCCGTGGTCCGTTCTCTCGGCGCCGCCGGCCTCACCGTGGGGGTCGCGTCGGCCGACCGGAGGGGAATCGCCTTGGCGAGCCGCTATGCGGCGGAACGCTTCCGTTCACCCGACGCCAAGAGCGATCCCGGCGAATACGTCAGGTGGCTCCTCGACAAGGTCGAGAAATGGCGCCCCCAGCTCCTTCTCCCGCTCACCGACCGTTCGGTGACTCTCGTCCTGGGCGAGGAGAAACGGCTCGCTTCTCTCACCACGCTCCCTTTCGTCCCCGAGCCTCTCTTCCGGACGGTGGCCGACAAGGGGGAACTCGTCCGCATCGCGAAGACGATCGGCGTTACCGTACCGGAAACGATCGAGATCCCTCCTGTCGATGCAAGGCCGGCCGATCTTGCCGAAAGAATCGCCGCGTTCCCTTTCCCGGCCGTGCTGAAACCGGAGATCTCGGAAACGATCCACCACGGGAGATTCGTCAAGAGTCCCGTCCGCTATGTCGGTTCGCCCGCCGACGTCGAATCGCTCATCGATCCGGCGAAGAACCGGCGTTTCCAAGATGTCCCCTTCCTCCTCCAGGAGAGGATCGCCGGACGGGGTGTGGGCGTCTTCTTCCTCTGTTACGAGGGGGAGGTGGTCGCCCGGTTCTGCCACCGCAGAAAGCTCGAAAAACCGCCGAGCGGAGGGGTGAGCGTTCTTTGCGAAAGCATTCCCGAATCGGAGGCGCCCGTCGAAGAGGCCCGGAAGTTGGTGAATCATCTCCGGTGGAGCGGTGTCGCCATGGTGGAGTTCAAGGAAACCCCCGGCGGCGAGCACTACCTGATGGAGATCAATCCCCGCTTCTGGGGTTCGCTGCAGCTCGCCATCGACGCGGGCGTCGACTTTCCCGTGCTCCTCTACCGGCTCTACGCCCCCGGGTTCGAGCGGACGGCGGAGAATCTCACTCGGCTGCGCGAAAGCGTCGCCCCGTACACGCCGCGCCGGCGACTCCGGTGGCTTCTCGGTACACTCGACCATTTCATCATCCGGCTGAAGGAATCGCCGGGGACGACGCTCCGCGACGTGTTCCTTCACAACACCCTCCTCTTCTTCGACACGTCGTGCTACACCCGCCTCCAGGTCTTCCGGGAGGACGACATGAGACCTTTCTTCCACGAAGCGAGGCGCTGGGTGGCGGACATCCTCCGGCGGCCGAAAGATGAGTGACGCAAACCGCCCATCCCTCCTTTTCTTCATCGAAACGGGAGGTCCGGGAGGAGCGGAGCGCGTGGTGCTTCATCTCGCGAAGGCATTCCAGGAGCGGCAACACGCCGTCACGGTCGCCACGCTGAGAGAGGGGTGGCTCACCGAGAACCTGACGGCCGAGCAGATCGACCATGTGTGCATCCGCAGCGAACGGCGTTTCGACGTCGCGTTGCCGGTCCGACTGGCGCGCGTGGCGGCTGGGAGGAGCGCGCGTGTGATCCACAGCCACCTCCTCGACTCGAATGTCTACGGCGCTCTCGCGGCGAAGCTGGGGGGCCTCCCCCACGTCGCCACGGAGCACGGCGACGTGCATCACATCGCCCGGAAGCGATTCGCCCGCGAAAAAATCCGCCTCCTCGCCCTCCTCGGCACGCGCTTCACCGCCGTCTCCCGCTTCACCGCCGACCGTCTCGCCGAACTCGGCATCGACGCCGGCCGGATCGACGCCGTTCCGAACCCGATCGAGCCGCCCGCCGAGATCGACGGGGAGACGAGAAGAGCGAGCCGCGGTCTTCTCGGTGTTCACGACGAGTGGAACCGTCATTGGATCTGGCTTCACGTGGCGAATATCCGCCCGGTGAAGGACCAAGAGACGCTCATCCGCGGCTTCGCCGCAGCGAAACGCCTCTCTTCCCGCGACCAGACGCTCTGCATTGTGGGCGACGGCGAGGGCAGGGCCGCCCTCGAACGGCTCGCCGCGCGCCTCGTTCCCGACGGTTCGATCCGCTTCCTCGGCTTTCGCGACGATGTCCCCGCATGGCTCGGCGCGGCGGACGGCATCGTCCTTTCCTCACGGTCGGAAGCGATGCCGATGTCTCTCCTCGAGGGGATCGCCGCCCGGCTTTTCCCGGTGAGCACCGACGTGGGGGGAGTGGGGGAAATGATCCGCGAACGGGAGGGCTCTCTCGTCCCTCCCGGCGATCCGGAATCGCTGGGCCGGGCGCTCGCCGCCGCCGCCGACGATCCCGCCGTCTCGCGGAAGCGTGCCGGTACCGCGGCGATGAGAGTTCGGCGGGATTGTTCCACCGGCGCGGTGTGCGAATCGTATCTCCGAATCTATCGCGAACTGTGCGACGGGAGAGCGTCGCACTCATGAGAGCGGGACGACCGCCGGGCCGCCCCGCTCCGGATCGATCGGTGCCGTCGATCTATAAGGGCGGCTCCGGCACGTCCACGGTCTGCTCGATCACCACGTTGATCCTGAGGCACGCCCGCCAGTTGAAGACGATCGGGTCGCCCTGGGATGGATTCGGGTTGACGTCGCCGTTGTTCACGGTGAACTCGATCACCGGTTCCTGGCCGCCGAGGTAATCGGCGAGGGCGTCGTTCAGCAGGGCGACCCCAGCCGAAGTGAGCGCCGCGTCCTTCTTCTGCCCGAGCAGTCCGACCACCGATTCGCTCGTGTAGTCGAGGAGCGTCACCGCCGATCCTCCGCCGTCGACTCTTCGCACGGTGATCCCCCCGGAGATGATCCAATCGGTCGTCCCCGTGTAGCTCGTCACGCCGTACGATCCGCTTTCCAGCGTGGCGCTCTTGATGTCGCTCTTGCTGTATCCGTTATCGCTCAAGATCTGGTCGATCTGGTCGGCGTAGTCGATTTCCACCGACGTGGCGAACGTCTCGCTCGTCGAATTCTCGGCGAATTCGGCGCACGTCTCCTCCTTGATCACCACGTCGATCACCTTCTCCTCGAGAAGGCAGTTCTCGCCGCTCACCAGGAGCGCCACGATGAAAACTCCGAACAGTATGAGATTCTTGTTCATACCGGATCCTTCCTCTCCCGCAACGCTACAGGCCGACGGCCGCGCCGATCGAGATACTGTTCTGACTCGCCACGTTGACCTCTCCGTGGAGATTGAGCAGATACAGCTTCGCGGCGAGACCGAGGGTCAGGTGCATGCTCTTGTCCGATCCGCAGTCGAGGCTGATCGCCTCGCCCGTGTTGATATCCTCGTAGTTCACGTCCATGGAGAATGTGTCGAACGAAAGCCCCCCGTACGGTTCGAGCATGCCGAATCCCTTGCTCGCCTGAACCCCGATCGAGAGCGTATTCGTCGACAAAAGGTCGTCGCCCGCGTCGTTCTCCCCGACGGTGAACGACTGCCAGAGGAACCCGGCCGCGAGGTCGACGGGAAAGAGCGGAAGATACTGGGAGATACTGTGTCGCACGCCGAGCCCGATGAGACTGATCTTTCCCAGCTCTACGTCTCCCGTATCCATGGCGAAATAGCGGATCACCGCCTCGGTGCCCATGATCGATCCGACACGGATCTGCGGCACCGCCAACGCGAACGCGTCGAGATTGAACCCCCCGGGGAAGGCATACGCCGTTCCGTTGTCCCCTTGCACTTCCACCGATTCCCCTCCCACGATGGTGGGCGCCTCGACGGTCTGCGCAGGAGTGAATGCCCCCTCGGTGGTGGCGTTGAAGACTCGGTCCTCGTCGCCGAACCGGACCGACATGTAACGAAGTTCGAGCTTGAAGTGCGGTCCCGCTGCGGGAACCTTGCCCGAATAGTACCATCCGTCATTCAGATCTGCGCCGAACGCGTCGGCGAGGGGTTGGAGATAGCCGATGGCGTTGTCGCCGGTGTACGCGGAGAGTTGGTCTTCGATCTGCGCCGCCGCGGGCAGGGCGATCGCCATGAGCGGCAACAACATCCCAAGGACCGCCGGGGCGCTTCCGGGACCCCTCGGAACACGGTTCGGACTCATAAGCTGCTCCTTTCCCGTTCGGTTCCTGCACGGTCTCGGCTGCGGGCACCGGCCGAAACCCGAATCACATTTTCTCGTAGTCCGGACCTCCCCCGCCTTCGGGAGGAGTCCAGCGGATCACCTGGTAAGGATCGATGATGTCACAGGTCTTGCAATGCACACAGTTCGCGAAATCGATTCGCACACGCCCTTTCCCGCCGTCCGCATCCTTCTCCCATATGTAAACATTCGCCGGGCAGAATCGCTCGCAAGGATTGCCGTACTCCTCGGCGCACCGATTCGAGCAGATGTCGCGATCGAGGATCTTCAGGTGAGCGACCTGGTCTTCGAGATGTTCCGTCCCCGACTTGAACAGGTCGGTGAGCTTGTCGAAGGTGTACTCGCCGTCGAACGACCGATCCGGCCTGCCCGGCTGCGATCCGCCGTAGAAGGAGCGGATCGTCTCCATCCGCTCGTGGCCGGGACGCGCGCCCATGTTGTCCCTGAAACCCCGCCCGCCCGTGGCGATCTGCGCCGCGGAATGGATGAGGCCCATCCAAAGCCCGTTATCGAAACCCTGGTGGAAGTTCCTCGAGCGGTGAAGCTCATCGCCGATCGGACCTTTCCGCACCGCTTCGTCGTACGACGAGAGCGCGCCGGCGGACGAGTCACCTGTGATCATCGAGCGCAGCACCGCCTCGGCGGCGAGCATTCCCGAGCGGATCGCCGTGTGTATCCCCTTCAATCTCATGGGGTTGAGGAGTGAGGCCGTGTCACCCGCCAAGAGGACGCCGTCCGACGAGAGGCGCGGTATCGAGTAGTAGCCCCCCAGGGGCATCGTCTTCGCGCCGTACCCTTCGAGCGAACCCCCTTCGAGAATCCCGCGGATCACCGGATGGGTTTTCCACTCCTGGAAGCAAGCGTGGGGATCGAGGAACGGATCGTGGTAGTCGAGGCCGACCACGAGCCCCGCGGAAACGTAACCGTTTCGCATTCCGTAAAGCCAGCCTCCGCCGTACGTGTCCGGCTTCAGGGGAAAGCCCATGGTGTGGATCACACGGCCCGGAGCGAGTCTCCCGTCGGGCACCTTCCATAATTCCTTTATACCGAGACCGTATACCTGCGGATTCTTCCCGGCAAATCGATCGGCGTGCGACTCGAAGAGCTGCTTCGCCAGGTTTCCCCGCGTCCCTTCGCCCAGCACGGTGACCGGGGCGAGAAAGTCGGCGCCCGGCTGGTAATTCGCCTTCTCGTTCCCCTCCTTATCGATCCCCTTATCCGCCGTCCGGACGCCGACGACCCGACCATCCTCTTCGAGGATCTCCGAGCCGGGAAACGTGGGGAAGATCTCCACACCCTCCTCTTCCGCCACGCCGGCGAGCCATTTCACGAGATCTCCCACGCTGACCACGCAGCAACCGTGGTTCCTCATCGGCGGCGGCGTGAACGGCACGCGGATCTTTCCCCCGGCGGTGAGGAGATAGAGATCCTCGCCGGCGACCTCGGCCTCGACGGGACATCCCTTCTCCTTGTAATCGGGGATCAGTTCGCTCAACGCCGCCGGATCGAGCACCGCCCCCGAGAGAGAATGGGCGCCCGGTTCCTTCCCCTTCTCGATGACCGCGATGAACGGTTCGTCGATCTTCTTTTCCGCTGTTTCGTTATGTTTCCGGATCAGCCGGGCGAGATGGATCGCGCCCGCGAGAGACGCCGGACCGGCGCCGACGAAGAGGGCATCGACTTCCACGACTTCCCTGTCAGGAGGCATCGAGCGCATTCCCCCGTGAATCATGCGACGGTCCGTATCACGTCCGGATCCAGAGGGTAGCAGCCGGGGAGAGGCGCTTCAAGCAAAAGAGAGGGAATCACCCGCGGGAGAGATCGAAGGAAACCGGTAGGAGGCGGTCGTTCAGTGGGCGCGGCGGGAAGGACGGAGTCCGTGCTTCTCCAGTTTCTTGTGGAGTCCCCAGCGGGAGAGCGACATCTCTCGCGCCATGCGGCTCACATTGCCGTCGAACTTCTCCATGTACGAAAGGAGGAGTTCCTTTTCGTAGCGGGCGATCTGTTCCTTCAAACTGCCGCGTCCGACGGGTGGTGCGGTCCTTTCTCCATCCTCGCCTCGGATCGACTCGGAAAGCTCTTCCACGCTCACCGGGCCGCCGTCGCTCAGCACCACGACGCGGCGCATCTCGCTGCGGAGTTCCCGCACGTTGCCCGGCCAGTCGTGGCTGAGAAGCGCCTGGGAAGCCTCCTCGTCGAGCCGGACCGTCTCTTTCCCCATCTCGTCGGAAAAAAGCCTGAGGAAATAGTGGGAGAGGAGAAGAATATCTTCGACTCTGTCGCGGAGGGGAGGGAGATCGATCTTGATCACGTTGAGCCTATAGTAAAGATCCTCCAAGAATTTCCCCTCTTTCACGAGGGCGAGGAGGTTCCGGTTCGATGCGCAGAGGAATCTCACGTCCACATCGATCGCCTGGTTCGATCCGATCGGCCGGATCCTCTTCTCCTCGAGAACATGGAGGAGCTTCGACTGCACCTGCAGGTTCATCTTGTCGATCTCGTCGAGGAAAACGGTGGAGCCTCCCGCCTCGACGAGGAGCCCGATCTTCTCCGACGTCGCGCCGGTGAACGAGCCGGTCACATGGCCGAACAGTTCGCTCTCGAGAAGTTGCTCCGGCAGCGTGGCGCAGTTGATGCTATAGAACGGTCTCTCGCTTCTCGGGCTTTCGCCGTGAATCGCCTTCGTGATCAGCTGTTTTCCCGTGCCGGTTTCCCCCTGGATCAGCACGGTGACGTTGGTGCTCGCCACCTTGCGCACCAGCTCGAGCACCTCGTACATCTTGTCGCTCTGGGTGACGATCTCGTCGAACCGTCCCGAATCGCGCACCTGCCTCTTCAGTCGGGTGTTTTCCTCTACCAGTTCCTTCTGCCGGGTGGAGAGGAGGGAAAGAACGAATCGCTGCGACCGGGCGAGACCGACCACCATGTCGAGTTCTCTCGACGCGAAGGGGCGCCTGTGATCTTCCCTGTCGAGATAGATGGCGCCCGAGATGTCGGCATTCGTCTGGAACGGCACGATCAGCAGGCTGCGCACCGACCCCCCGCCGGAGAGCACTTTCCCGGGGATCCTCGGGTCGGTGGCCACCGACGTGGAGAGGAACGGTCTCGCCTCTGTGTGCCCCCTTTCGAGAATCGGCCGGAGGACATCGATCACGGCGAGAGCGTCGCCCAGACTCAACCCCGAAAGCGCCCGTTCCACGGGGGCGCCGTCGGCGGCGTACTCGAGGAGCACGCCCCGGTCGCTCCCGGTCCGTTCCACGAGATCCTCGAGCAGGTTTCCGAGATCGTAGTCGGTCGAAAGGGGTGGGAGAAGATCCTGGATGGCGAGGTGATCGTTCCGCCGACTGACGCTCCTGTCGACCATCTGGTCCTCGAGGGCCCGGCGGAGCGCGTCCACCTGGTCGATGAGCCGCCGGTCGTGAAGTTCGGCGAAAAGCTTCTCCGCCTCCGCCATGGAGCGTTCGCAGCCGGCGGCGTCGCCCTCCCTGCTCAGAAGGCGGGCCTCCTCGAGTCTCGCCTTTCCGATCCAAAGCGGAACTCCCCCGTCGGTGAAGATCCGTCGCGCCTCGGCAAGATCGAGCTGGAGATCGGTGGTTTCCGAGGCTGGATGATCGATACCCGCCCGGACACGGCGGATAAGCGCCTTGCCGAGTTCGACCTTTTCCCCCATGCGGCGAAGCATTTCGAGCCCCTGCCTGTAGAGCTTCTCCCACTCCCCCCAATGGCCGTTCATCCCTGCGACGGCGCCGAGAGCGCAGAGGATGACCGCCTCCTCGAACCGCTCACCCACCTTCCTCGCTTCGATCAAGGAACGCCGGAGCGTCCTCCCCGCCTCCTCGGATCGTCCCATCGCGAGGTAGGTGATGCCGATTCTCCTTCCGATCTGGACGGCGTGCTCCGAATCGGCACCGAGGGGTTCGGCCACTCGAAGGGTCTCCTCGAAGCAGCGGAGCGCCCCTTCCGGATCGCCGCCGGCCCTGTGAAGATCACCGATATCCCTGCGGACCAGAATCTCTTCGCGCAGGTATCCCCGTTCGCGGCAGACGTCGAGGGTGCTTTCCATCAATTTCCGGGCGTCCCGGCACCGACCGCGGAGCGCCTGGATCCTGGCGATGCCGATCCGGGCGAGTACGACTCCCTGTTGCTGCCCCGTCTGCAGGTACACCCTCAAAGCATCCCTGTACGATTCCTCCGCGAAGGCGAGGTTCCCCTTGTGGAAATGGATCACCGCCATGTTGACGAAGACGTGCCCCCGGAGCGACCACGCGCCCGAACTCTTCAGCATGTCGTTCGCCTTGTCGAGCAGCGAGAGGGCACGGTTCGTGTCGCCCTGTTCCTTGCAGACCAGGGCGAGGTTGATGGTGGTCTGCGCGAGCCTCGTCGAATCGTCCGCCCGCCGGGCACTCGCCAGCGCATCCTCGTAATACTCGCGCGCCCTGGCGAAATCCCCTTTTCGGAAGTAGCCGTGGCCGTAGCAGATCTGAACCTTGGCGAGCGCCTCGTGGGCATCGCTCCTTTGGAGTACGCGGAACGCGGCGTCACATCGCGCCAGCGCCTCGTCGTATTTCCCGCGCCGGATGTTGAGGTAGCCGTGGAGAATGTCCGCCTCTGCGGCGAGCGTGTCGCGGGCGCCTTCCTCTTCGAGAGATTCGATCTCGTCGTCGGCGGTTCGGAGCGCTTCCTCGGCCGGAGGGAAATCGCCCCGCTCGTAATGGCACCATGCCTCTTTCAGCAGCGTGAGACACGCGGCGGGGGGAGAGAGAACCCCGCCGCGCACGCCGAGAACCCTCAGGTCGTGATACTTGGCGCACGCATCCTGGTACTGGCCGACGGAATAGTAGAGTTCGGCCAGCTTCTCCAGCCGCCTGAGCTTCTCCGGAACCCCCGCGCCCCTGTCGAGGCGCTCGAGAGCGTTCAGCTCACGCTGGATCAGGCGTTTCTTATCGTCCTGGGTCATCCATCCCGTCCTGAGCACGCGCAAACGGCATGTCCGATGTACGGACCGCCGCTAGAGCAGCAATAGAGCATCAAGGAAAGCAGCCGCCGCGCGGATCGCCCTCGAAAGGCCGCTCCACCGATTGCTCTCCAGATCCTCCGAAGGGGCTTCCGTCGCGAACATGCGTCCTTCGGTGTACGCACCCCTGCCTCCCCCATCGAGGGGCACGGGATTGTCCGGGTCGCCGCCGCCGTTGTCTCCCGCGGCGATCAGGATTCCGTTCGGACCACGCAGCGAGGGATCGTCCTGGGCACACACTCGGCCGGCGCTCGATACGAGCAGCATCACGGCGAGGATCGCCAGGAGCGGGATGATTCCGATTCGCCTGGATACCATCTTCATGAACCTCTCTTCCTCGTGAGATTCCGTCCGGGTAGAGGGTATCCGGAAGGAACCTCGCTCTAACTGACCATACAACACGATCTTATCAAAAATACCCGATCCTGTCAACTAAACCGGGCAGAGGGAGGTTGTAATGAGAAGAAACGCATAATCCGTTCCTATTGGCCCATCCGGGGGAAGGACAGGCTCAATCTTTTTATTTACAACCAGTTATAGCGCCCTTTTCCTTCATACCCCCCCGGACTTCGCTGTCAACCCAGGTTGACGGCCGCCCCCTCGCGGGCGGAAGCCGCCTAAGAGACTGCAACGGGACGAGTTGGGCCGCAACTCGCATTGGCGCCGCCGCGCCCCGTTTCGACAACCTCCGTTGACCATCGGCGGGTGGTCGCTTATGGTGAACGTCTCAGAGGAGTGCAGGGAGAAAGCCCGCGCGGCCACCGGCCGGGGCGGATTCGGAAGGAGAATCGGTGATGACGGAACAGCTGATCACCCGCCTGAAGGATGGCGATGTGGGGGAGTACGTCTTTCTCTGCGGGGAGCCCGAGAGGGTCCCACGGATCGCGGACCGGCTCGGGGGAGGGGTGGAGATCGCCCGGCTGAGAGAGTATCACATCAGGAACGCGAAGCTCGAGGGGGTGACGGTCACGGTCGCATCCACCGGCGTGGGAGGTCCGTCCACGGCGGTTCTCGTGGAGGAGCTCGCCAACGTGGGATGTCGCACTTTCCTCCGCGTGGGGACGAGCGGCGGCATGGGGAACGATGTGCGCAAGGGCGATTTCGTCATTTCCACCGGTGCGATCCGCGGCGACGGCACGACGCCGTCGTCCGCATGGCCGACATACCCGGCGATCGCCCACTACGAGGTGGTGGCGGCCCTCGTGGAGGGGGCGCGGGAGCACGGCGGACGGTGGCACGCGGGGATCACCTGGTCGGTGGATGCGTTCTATGCCGAGAACAAAGTGCTCGGCGACGGAGAGCTCCGGTCGATGAGCCACGGGGGGTATCTCCTCCCCTCGCGAAAAGAGAATCTCCGAGACGCGGCCGCCATGGGAGCGCTCCACATCGAGATGGAAAACGGCACCCTCTTCACCCTGGCCGGCCTGTTCGGACTACGGGCGGGGTCGATCTGCACGGTGTCGGACGTCGTTCCGTGGCATCCCACCGACGAGATCATCAACTTCGAGGAGAACATCGCCGAGTGCATCGATGTCGGCATCGCCGGCATGGCGAAGCTGATCCGCGCCGACGGCGCCCGCCGGGCGGGGAACCGTGCCGCGGGGCGTTGACACTCCCCGCCGACCGTACGTATAGTAGGCGCGAATGAAAAACCGGGTCATCGATCCCCCCGGTCGGTACGAGAGAGGTTCATGTCGTGGGAGGGCAGGAGATGAACAGACTCGCCGGCCGGGGGTTTTTCGTCAGCCGGGCCGGACCTTCGTCCCCTCGGGCGTGTCTTCCAACAAATAGCCGCGCGCGGTAATCTCGTCACGGAGCCTGTCCGCCTCGGCGAAGTCCTTCCTCGATCGCGCGTCATCCCGCTCGGCGACGAGCCGCTCGATTTCGCCGTCCACCTCCGCTTCCACTTCCGCCATCGAGTCGATCCCCAGACCGAGGATACGGTCCATCTCGAGGAGCGTGGCGTACTGATCGGCGCCGTCCGCCCGCTCGTCGCGCAGCACATTCCACAAGGCGGCGAGCGCGCGGGGCGTGTTCAGATCATCGCGGCAAGCCTCGCGAAACGCCGTGAGAGGCTCGTCGAGCACCCTCCCCGGCCGGTCGGTCCGGATCGCGGCGACCCTGCGGCGCAGCCGGTCGAGGGCGTTCGCCGCCCCATCGAGGCCTTCCCACGTGAACGTGAGGGGGGCCCTGTAGTGGGCACCCATGCAGAAGTAACGGTACGCCAACGGATCGATCCGCCGTTCAACGAGACTCTCCATGGTGATGAAGTTGCCCGACGACTTCGACATTTTCGACTCATCCTCGTCGGTCTTCGGCAGCACGAGGAACTCGCCGTGCATCCACCACCGCACCCACTCCTTGCCGGTGACCGACTCGACCTGGGCGATCTCGTTCGTGTGGTGCACCGCCACGTGATCGACTCCGCCGCAATGGATGTCGAACTGCTCCCCCAGGTGCTTCAGCGACATGGCGGAACACTCGAGATGCCACCCGGGGAAGCCGATCCCCCAGGGGCTTTCCCATTCCATTTGGCGCTTCTGGTCGGTGGGCGAAAACTTCCACACGGCGAAGTCGGTCGGGTTTCTCTTCCCCGCCACCATCTCCACCCGGGCACCCGCCTGGAGGCCTTCGAGATCGAGCCGCGCGAGCTTTCCATAGTCGGGGAGCTTCGACGTGTCGAAGTAGATCCCGTCTTCCAGCGCATAGGTGAAACCGGCTCCTTCCATCCGCTTCGCCAGATCGATCTGCTCACCGATATACTCGGTCGCCCTGCACCACGTCGTCGGCTCGACGATATTGAGGCGCTCCAGGTCGCGGCGAAACGCAGCCCAGTACTTGTCGGCGATCTCCCGGGCGGTGATCCCCTCGCGGGCGACACCCACCTCCATCTTGTCCTCCCCCGTGTCGGAGTCGGACACCAGGTGGCCCACGTCGGTAACGTTCATCACATGGTTCACCTCGTAACCTTCGGCCTCGAGGGTCCGTCTCAGCAGATCCTCGAAGATGTACGTTCTCAGATTGCCGATGTGGGCGTAGTTGTACACCGTGGGACCGCACGTGTAGAGCCCGACCCTTCCCTCCTCCATCGGGGTGAAAGGATCCGTGCTGCGCGTCATGGTGTTGTACAGTCGGATCATTCGAAATCTCCGGGCACGAGTCCACAGTATAGGAACGGGCCGTCACGGCGTCAAGAAGGGGCGGGGAGATATCGATTGGGCGCTTCAAACGGGTATGCTATATTGCACGGATTAGCCCGGAAATCTTCGGGAAGATCCGCGCTCCCCCGGCCCGGGGGAGCGTAAGGGGAGTCGATCACGATGGAATCATCGCTGAAGCGGCCCGACGCCGCCGCCCACCGCGTGGAAGACCGCCACGACGGAACGGTTACGTACGGGCATCGATCCGATTACTGGATCGCCCTCGCGGCGACACTCATTTCGGGAATCGTGTTTCACATGACCGCCGGTCGGGGCGCCCCTTTTTGGGACTGCGGCGAGTTCATCGCGTGTTCCTACATCCTCGGCATCCCCCACCCTCCGGGGGCGGCGCTCTTCGTGATGATGGGAAGGGTGGCCAGCCTCTTTCCCTTCGGGGATACGGCGTTCATTCTGAATCTCTTCTCCGCCTACTCGAGCGCCGTCGCCGTCGGCTTCTGCGCTCTCACCCTCACACGGGTGATCCGGAGGATCAACGGCCATGAACGCTCTTTCGACGACCGCCTGATCGTGGCGGGCGGCGCGCTCATCGGTGCGCTGATGGTCGCTTTCGGTTCGACCTACTGGTTCAACGCGGTGGAGGCCGAGGTGTACGGCCTCACCATGCTCCTCGTATCGATCCTCATCTGGCTGAGCATGGTCTGGCTCGAAGTGGCCCGCACGCCCGAGGGGAACCGGATCCTCATCCTCCAGGTCTTCCTCCTCTTCCTGAGCGCGACGAACCATATGCAGGCGTTCCTGCCGATTATCCCGATATTCCTGCTCATCTTTCTCGTCGATCGGAGGCGACGCGTTTCCCCCCTCTTCTACATTGTCTTTTTCGTCCTCACGAGCGTGATCTACTCCCTCGACTTCTTTCTCATCGGCGTTCCGATCGCGTGCGTCCTTTTCTTCCTCGCCGCATTTCTCACCACGCAGAACCGACGGCTGAGGAACTACCTCAGCCTCGGCGGAATCTTCCTTCTCATGGCGATCCTCGGATACTCTCTCTACGGCTACGTGCCGATCCGCTCCGCCCATAACCCGGCGATCGACGAGAACAACCCGGAAAACTGGAAAAATTTCAGGATGTTTCTCGAGCGGAAGCAGTATTCCGAAAAGTCGATGTTCCAGCTCATGTTCACGCGAAAAGGGACGTGGGCGCACCAGTTCGGCACGTTCAAGAGAATCGGCTTTTGGGGTCACCTGATCGACCAATGGGTTCCCCGTCCGAAACACGTCTATCTCGTGGTGCCCCTCATTTCGCTCTTCGCGCTCTGGGCGATGTGGAAGAAGGACAGCAACCTCTTCGTCTACTACCTCGCATCGCTGCTCCTGTTTACGGTGGCGATGACGCTCTATCTCAATTTCTCCGACGGAACGAAGGGGGTGAAGCTCGAAGTTCGAAGCCGGGACTATTTCTACACCCCCGGTTTCGTGCTGATCGGGTACATCTTCGGCGCGGGCGTCGGGGCGTTCCTCGGTTTCCTGAAGACGTCGATCCGTTCGGGCGGAACTTTGCTGGCCCGTCTCGGTCTGGTCTTCCTCCTTCTCCTCCCTCCGGCGGCGGTGAAGGCGAACTGGTTCACCCATGACAGGTCCCGGTTCTGGATCGCCGAGGATCTCGCGTACAACATGCTCGGACCGCTCCGTGAGAACGCGATCCTCTTCACCGGGGGAGACAACGACACGTTTCCCCTCTGGTATATGCAGGAAGTACGTCATTTCAGGAAGGACGTACAGGTGATCAACCTCAGCCTCCTGAATACGGCATGGTATATCCTCCAGATCAAGCATCAGGATCCGAAGATCAACATTTCGCTCTCCGACGACGAGATCCGGGGCTTACGAGGCTATTACAAGCCGGACGGCGGCGTGGTTACCATCAAGGACATCATGGTGCCGATCATCATCAAGGAAAACATCGACGACAAGCCGATCTATTTCGCCGTCACCGTACCCGCCTCCGACAGGCAGGTGGTGAAAGACAAGTGCCTCCAGGAGGGCCTCGTCGTGCGCATCGAAAGAGGCCTGGAAAAAGAATCCTTTGATATCAAGAAAATGGAGGCGAATTTCTCCGGCGGCGGCTACCGGTTCCGCGGTCTCGATGATCCGACGGTTTATAAAGACAAGGACGCGATCCGGCTTCTCACGAATTACAACGCGTGCCTTTTCAACCTGGCGCAGCTCTTTCTCAGGAGCGGCGACAAGGAGAAGGCGAAGATCTACACCGACATGATCGAGAAGTTCCCGCACGACAACGAGGCGGGATACAGGATGCTCACCGCCCTGGCGGAACTGTCGGGCGACTGGGAAGCGGCGTTGAGGCATATCGACGGCGCCATCGCGAACGCGCCCGACGACACCCAGAACTATGTGAGACGCGCCGAGTACCTCCGCAGGCTCGGCCGGAGGGACGAGGCGATCGCCACGATCGAGAACGCGCTCCGGGCGCGTCCGGACGACGCCACTCTGAAAAGAGCGCTGGCGAACTTCCCGGACGGGAAAAAGCCGGAGTAGAGCCGCCGGGGCGCGGTGGGCCGCCGATGCGGGCCGCATGGGAAAACCGGCCGACCGCCGCGTGTCCGGCAGGGGGAGAGACGCCTCCGTGGCCCATATATACGGCATGATCGCCGCGAAACCGACCCGTGTCGACTGCGCCCTCGTGCGCGCCCAGGAGGCGCTGATCCGGAGCGGTTTCACCCGCTCCCGGAATGTGCCGAGGCCGACCGGCTGGGGGGCGTGCCTCTTTCTCGAAGAGGGAATTCGGGCCTCCCGTTCGCCGGTCCATAATCCGTACGACAAGGTGGTGGACAGGTCGCTCCTTGGCACGGAGGCCGATGGCGCCATCGCGCACGTGCGCCACGGTACCGCGGGAAAGCCCGATCGGAGAAACACACATCCCTTCGTGCATGGAACGTGGGCATTCGCCCACCACGGCGCGGTGGAGAACTTCCAGACGATCCGCAGGGAACTCACCGGCGAGATGACGCCGGAACTCCGCCGAGCGGTAAAGGGAACGACCGACTCGGAACACATTTTCTACCTGTTCCTTTCTTACCTTAAACGATCAGCGGGATCGATCGCCGGCGATGCCCCGATCAACCGGATCCGCGACGCCTTCGAGAAGACCGTTGTCCGACTCAACGAGTGGTCGGAGAGAACCGGCTCGAAAGTATGCTCTTCTCTTGTCATGGTGGCGTGCAACCGGCAGGTCCTTCTCGCCTGCCGCCAGCGCGGACCACTCCATATCCTCGAAAGAGAGACCCCCCGCCATTGCCCCGTGTGCGGAACGTCGCACGTCTCCCCGGGGGAGGAGGACTCGCCCTGCCGTTCGGTGATCGTCGCGTCGGAGCCGTTCACGGGGGAGGAATGGGGAGAAGTTCCGGACGGCAATTTACTCTTGATCGATCCCGATCTTTCGGTATCGTGTACGCCGATCCGCATCGAGTAGACCGGCGGCATTGGGGGCCTTTCGCTTCACAGGAGAATCGACAATGAATTCCAGACTCGTCACGATCCCCGCCTTCCTTCTGGCCCTGACCGCCGGCGCCGCTTTCGCCGGAATCGGTTTCGACGGATGGGCTCCCCGGGCGGGCGCGCGTTTCGGCGATCCGAACCAGTTTGTCGTGGGCGGTCACGTGAACCTCGGCGAGATTGCGCCGGGACTCAGGCTGCAGCCGATGGTCGACGTCGGCTTCGGCGACAACCTGACGCTCGTCACCATCAATTCGGACGCCCTCTACTTTCCCGCCGGCGCCGAGCTGGGAGACGGCATGAGAACGTATATCGGAGCCGGTCTCGCCGTGGTCTACACAAAACTCAGCCTCGACGACACCGGGTGCGATCTCCTGCTCGAGCCGTTCCGGTCGGCGTGCGAGGATGCATTCGACACGAGCAGCACCGACGTCGGGCTCAACCTGATCGGCGGCCTCGAGAAGACGCTGAGCGGAGGCAACACGCTGATCGGGGAGTTTCGCATCACCATCGAAGATGCCACCTTCTTCCAGATCACCGCGGGGTATGGCTTCGGGAGATGATCTCCCCGCCGGTGGGGATTGACCTTACGCTCCCGACGATGCGATGATCCGATCGATACGGAGACGCTTTCGCGCGGAATGGTCCCTTGTTCGCCTTAAGGAAGGGTGGTGTTCGGATTGAAAGAATGTGAATGGTGCGGTATCGATTTTCGCGGCCCCTTCAAGGAGATGGAGGAGCACGTTTTTTGCAGCGACGCCTGCATGGACGAGTGGCGGCGCGATGTTTACGGAGATGACGAAGTGGAGAATCCCACGGAGGGGGAAAACGATTCCGCCGGGGAGACCGCCCCGGACGCCGGCCCCGAGGAGAAGGAGCCGGCTGCGGGTGGAGAAGGGTAGCGCCCCCTCCCGAAGGATATCACCGGGGAAAGCGTTCCCCACGGCGGCTCTTTTCGCGGTGCTGCTGATCGTGTCGTGCGGTCCACGAGGAAAGCCGCGGCCGAACGTGGTGCTCATCACCGTCGAATCGGTGCGCGCCGACCATGTCGGTTGCTACGGTTTCTCACAGCCCACGACTCCCCACCTCGACGATCTCGCCCGGGAAGGGACGGTTTTCGAAAACGCCCACGCCGTGACGAGCTGGACGCTCAGTTCCCACGCCACGCTCTTCACCGGCCTGTACCCTTCGGCGCATCAAGTGCAGCGGCCGAGGGACCGGCTCGGCGATTCGTACACCACGCTGGCGGAAGTCCTCCGGGAGGACGGCTACCAGACCGCCGGTTTCGTGAGCGGACCGTTCCTACGAAAACCGCACAACCTCGACCAGGGATTCGAGATCTACGACGATTCCCCCTCCTCCGAAACGCAGGAGACGGCCCACGGCGATATTACGAATCCCGCGATAGAACAGCTGCTGAGTCGCTTCCTCACCGACGGAAGGGACAAGGCGAGACCGTTCTTCCTTTTCGCCTACCTGTGGGATCCCCATTACGACTACCTTCCGCCCGCGCCGTACGACACGCTCTTCACTCCCGGCGACGCCGAGCCGTTCGACGTGACGCGGTTCGAGCAGAACGGCCTGATCCGTCCCGGCATGACGCCGGGGGCGCTCGATTATCTCGTGTCGCAGTACGACGGCGAGATCCGCTGCACCGACGACCTCCTCGGGCGTCTCTTCGATCTCCTGCGCGGGGAAGGACTCTGGGAGAATACCCTTGTCATCGTCACCGCCGATCACGGCGAGGAATTCTTCGACCACGGCGAAAAGGGCCATAAGAACAATCTTTACACCGAATCGGTTCATGTACCGCTGGTGATCAAGTGGCCCGGCGATATCCCTCCCCGCCGCGACGGAAGACTCGCGGGGCTGATCGACCTCTACCCGACGGTGGCCGAGGCGGCCGGCATCCCTCTCTCCTCGGACATCCAGGGGAAAAGCCTCCTCGGCCCGCCGCGCGGCCCCGATGACCCTCTCTTTTTCGAGCTGATCACCACGTTCTACGGGATTTCGTCTCCCGGCGGTCCGAGCTTCCGGAGCGAGAAGTTCTGGGCGGTCCTCGAGGGAAGATACAAGATGATCAGCACGCCTGCGAAGCGGGCGAACCTCCTTTTCGACGTGAAGGATGATCCCGGAGAGAAGAACGACATCGGCGCCGACCGCGAGGAGGTCCTCGAAAAGATGCTCGGTCTCCTCACTCCCTGGCAGTCGAAGATGCAAAGGGGGGCGAAGAAGCACGGGCCGCCGGAAAACGCGTTCCTCTCCGAGTCACAGCTCGATCGGCTGAAAGCGCTCGGCTACCTGGGGGATTGACGGCGCGCAGGCTCAAGAACCGATCCGGAAGGCCACTTTCTCGTCCGTCCCGGCGGACGCGGTGAAGATCAGCGAGACGATCTCGTCGACTCCCACGTACGTCCGACCCACCCGGGCGGGATAGAACTCCCAGTCTCGAACCGCCTGGACCGCCAGGCTGTCGAGATCGTCCTGCACCGATCGGATCACCGTGGCGCGGATCATGTTGCCCGCCCTCCCGACGCGCACTTTCAGCTTTACCGTCCCTTCGATGTCGCCGGCAACGAGCGTATCGGGATACGGGGGAAGGGCGAAACGCACCGGGTAGGCGAGATCGTCCGGGTCGAAATAGGGCCGCTCACCGCTCCCCAGTTCCTGCCGGCACCCCCATCCTTCCCAGTGATACGTCGAGTCCGCACCGGCGTCCTCCTCCCTCGTGAAGCCGATATACAGATCGGCGCTATTTCTCGCCCGGAAGGAGACGTCCCGGCTCCCCTCACCCGAAACCTCGAAGAAGACCGAGTCGGCGCCGATGTCGAGGTAGCTCACCTTCCAGTCGATGCCGGCGAACAAGTACCGGTCCGGCTTCGCCGAGAGCACCTGCTCGAACAGATGAGACTCCCCCTCCGGTTCGACGGAAAGACGAAAACGGAGCAGATCACCATCGGGGAGATCGACTTCACCGAAGATCCACTGCACCTCGGGGGGGATCTTCTCATCCGGCAGGACGGCATCACCGCACCCCGCCGACACTCCCTCCATCGCCGCGAGGGTGACGGAAAATGCGAAACCGGTTTTCCACGTATGATTCATGCGGGAAGATTCCTCCGTTCCCACTCTACCCCGGCAGGAGAGGATCGACAAGAACCTCCCGGGAAGAAGAGTAACGGAAACGCCGGCCGGGAATCATCCCGGCCGGCTGGGATCGATCGGAATCGGGAAAGCCGGCACCCTTCAGGAGACGTGGGCCCTCAGCGAGTCCCCTCTCGTTCCGTTGGCGAGCTTCTCGAGGGCTTTCTTCTTGATCTGTCGAATTCTCTCACGGGAGAGATTGAGCTTGCCGCCGATCTCCTGGAGATTATACGGCCGGTCCGAACCGATGCCGAAGTAGAGCTTCACCACGCGGGCCTCCCTCTCCTCGAGAGAATCGATCACCTCGTGTACGCTGTCCCTCATCTTCGATTCGATCAGGTCGGCGTCGGGAAGGCTCGATTTCTCATCGGCCACGAAATCACGCAACGAGTTCTCGCCGTCGAAGTCTTCCGGACCGTCAAGGGAGAGGATGCGGTTTCCCATTCCCATCAGGTTGTACACGTCCCAATCCTTCAGATTCATCACCTCGGCGAGTTCGGCGACGGTCGGTTCCTGGTGGAACGTCTTCCAATACTCGTTGATGTAGCGGGACATCTTCCTGAGGAGGATCTCCTTGTTCATCGGGAGGCGGATGGTGTGCGAATTCTCGATCACCGCCTGCTGCATCCGCTGCTTGATCCACCAAACGGCGTACGTGGTTAACTTGAAGTTCCGCGTCTCGTCAAACTTCTTCACCGCCTTGATCAGGCCGATGTTCCCCTCGTTCACGAGATCGGACAGGGGAAGCCCCCGGTTCATGTACTTCTTGGCCACGTAGACGACGAACCGGAGATGGGTCTTCACAAGGGCGTGCATCGCCTCGAGATCGCCCTCGCGGGCACGCTTGGCGAGGTCCCCCTTCTCTTCCTCCGGAATGATGGGGAGACTCTGAATGTCCCTCAGGTAGACGGTCATCGCCTTGTCTTCCTGGGAATAGCCGCTTTTGCCGTAATTCATTCTCACAATTCTATCTCCAGTTCGAGCTTCGCTCTCTCCGGGGAACGCCGTCCGGCCCTCCCCTTTCGCTTCTTCCTAACTTGACCTACGCGTATCCATTTGGGTTATTCACCCGCCATGCCGGCCGAAGGATCCCGTGCTTTCTTCGCCTCTCTCCTGAGCGCTTCGCCGGCGAGTCGCGCGGCGCCGTGCGACCGGTTCGCCAGCAGTCCACCGATGAGGTCGTAATCGCTCCCACCCCGCTCCCGCGTGCATTCGAGACAAACCTCCTTGCTTCCCGTGGAGAGACGGCATCTCGGACAGACATCGAGATGGTCGATCGAACAGACGAGTTCCCCCTCGAGCCTTCGCAGCGACGCGATCGCGTCCCGAACGTCACCCAACTTTTCCTGGTAGAACCCGCGGATCCGGCACATCACTTCCGATCCGGAATCGCACTCCTCGATCCTGGCGACAAGACGCCGGATATCGGTGAGCGACATCCCGAGTTCCTGAAGGTCGGAGATCCACGACAGCCGCTTCAACGTGTCGACATCGAAGAGCCTGTACCCGGAATCGCTCCGCTCGGCGCACGATATCAATCCCATCTCCTCGTAGAGATGGATCGCCCGGACGGTTTTCCCCGATTCCTTCGCAATTTCTCCCACTTTGAACAGAGTTCCCAAGCCGATTTCTCCTCAAACCCTTACCCTTGCGTAAAGGTTATACACGCAGTCTACCATGAGGTTCCCGGGACGTCAAGGCTTCCTCGTACCTATGGGTTGCTGATTAACTGGTTCTATTACAGCGAATTACAGAAAAACAGGCCGATCGGGGCGAAAAAAATCCTCCCCGGAGGATATTGATTCGCCTCTCCTGTGGGGTCAATCGCCCAGGTAGCCGAGCGCCTTGAGTGACTTCCGCCGGTCCTCCCCTTCGTCGAGAGACCAGTAGGCGGTCGGATTCCCGTCGTCCTCCCGCCCGAGCCGCAGGAGCGCCTCGAACTTTTGGTCCATCTCCTTCGACCGGGCCGGTTCGGCGGCGAAGAGATTGTCCCCCTCGAGGGGATCGTCCGGTGTGTAGTGCAGGAACGTCTCGATCACCGTCCCGGGCTTCGCGATCCTGTAGATTTGCACCCAGTCGGAAGTGCGTACCGACTTGTAACCGTAGCGCGCCGGTACGGCGGTGATCGACGCGTGGGTCTCGCTGTAAACGCCGTTCGGCCTTTCGATCGGCCCGTCGAGGAGGGGAACACCGGCGAGGCCCCGGGGGCGAGGGAAACCGGCGCTTTCCAACAGCGTCGGCAGGATGTCGACGAGACTGACGAGGTCGGTTCTGCGCGTGCCACCCGGCCCCACACCCGGCCCCTTGATAATCAGCGGGACGCGCACCGTTTCCTGGAAGATGCTCGTCTGGTGCTCGAAGAAAAGCCCGTGTTCCCCGAACGCTTCTCCGTGATCGGCGGCGAACACGACCAGCGTCGAATCGGGGATCGCGTCGAGAAGCTTGCCGAGCCAGAAATCGACGTACGACACCTCGCCGTCGTACAACTCGATCATCCTGCGCACATGGCGGATCGGGATCTTCCCGCCCGTCTCCTTCGCGATCTTTAGGAAAGATTCGCCCGTACCGTCCACCTCGCCGTCGTAGCCGGAACGGTGAACGCTCCGCCACGGTTCGGGGGGCGAGTAGGCGAGATGGGGGTCGAAGAGGTGAACCCAACAGAAGAACGGCTTCCGGCGGTCCCGCGAAACGAACCAGTCGATGGCGCGCGTTACGGTCGTCTCGGCGCGCCGCTGGTACGGTTCGGTCCATTTCTCGAGCCACCGCCGCGTGTGCTCCGGGAAACGGCGGTTCCCCCGGATCGGGTTCTTCTCGATGAGGGGCTCGACCATCTCATCGTCGAAATGGTCGAAACCCTGGTCGGTCCGGTAGATCCGGGAAAGAACGTGGGCGCTGACGAATGCAGCCGTTTCCCATCCGTTGCGCCGGAAGATCTCCGCCGCCGTATCGAGCTTCTCGGGGACGCGGTAGACGCCGTTGTCCCGCACACCGTGCTGGTTGGGATAGAGTCCCGTCAGGATCGATGTGTGCGACGGAAGAGTCACCGGAATGGGAGAGATCGCGTTCTCGAAGAGAACGCCTTCGGCGGCGAGGGAGTCGATTGCCGGCGTCGGGATCTCGTCGTTCCCGTAGCAATGAATCCTGTCCGACCGGAGGGTGTCGATGGTGACAAGCAGGATGCCTGGGAAAGGGGGACTTCGATCGACCGAGCAGCGGGCGAAGAGGAGCGCCGCCACCACCACCGCCGTGATCGAAATCGCTCTCCTTCGTCTCATCCCTCGCCCCCTCCGCCGCCGATCCATTGGCGGTACGATTCCTCGCCGCGGCGAACCAGGTCGGCGTATCTTCCGATCCAATAGATGTTTCTCCGTTCCGTGCCGGGGATGAACCGCGGCGGAAACTCCCGAAGGATCGTTTCCCGTTCGGGAATTCTCCCGCCGATCCTTCCGTCGAGGAAAAGAGAGAAGCAGACCGTGTTCAGCTCCTTCCCCGAAAGATCGGCACGGCGGGCGAGATACCGGAGGGCGTAGCGCTCCCGGAGCGACGGCGAATCCCCTTGGCGGCGCGCCCATACGCGGACCACGTTTCCCCCTCCCCCTTCCACCTCTCCCGCCGGAACGAACGGCGGCGGTGGAGACGCTTCCGGCGCGGCGGCTTTCGATTTCACGATCATGAAATCGGCGGCGGCGGCCTCCCCCCTCCGAAGCGATCGAAGCGCCCGCGGCCAGCGACATCGCCGGTTGTAGATATTCACCGCCTCAAGGAAGAAAAGGTCCTCGAATCGTTCGAACGCCCGGACAGTGTCGGCGGCAACGCTCCATTCACCGCCGTCGAGATCAACGGTCACGGCGGGGGCGAAGCGCCATGCGAGGGCGAGCGCCTCGTCGGGGGTGAAGCCGGAAAGAGCGATATCGGTGTCGTATTTCCAACCGTTGCGATCGATGCGTCCCGACGGGCTTGTGAAAGCGTCCAAACCGGGGGAGGCGTTCAGCATGAGCGACTCGATCCTCCCTGCTCCCACCTTTCCTGCGAGACGATAGGGAGGTTTCTCCACGCCGGCGACAACCAGGATATATTCGCCCGCGGCGGCGGCGAGGAGAACGGCGAACACCGTCCGCCGCGCGACCACCCCCTTGAGCGCTCCGGCGGCGGCAACCACGAGGAGAACGGCGGCGGGGAGAGCGGGCGCGATGTGACGCGGTTCCTTCACCGGTTGAAGGAAGAGGATCGCCGCCGGCACGATGAGCCACGTCGCCGGAAGGAGTACGCGGCGGAGGGCGGCATCGCTGCGATCGCCGTCGATCCCCTCACGCGGATCCCCCCTCCCCTTCCCGAAAAGAAGGAGAAGAAAGGGGAGAAGCGCCGCGGGAAGAGCCGGGCCGAATCCCCAGCGGGCGATCTGTGCGGGATAATAGAGGAAGGAGGAGATCGAGAAAACCTTCTCCGGACCGATGAGGCTCATCAACGGGATCTTCGTGTTTCCCATGGAGAGATAGTATTCGAAGGAATGTTCGAAGAAGAGCCTCACCGCACCGAGAGCGGCGACCGCCGGGAGAACGGTGACCGCCCCGAGCACGACGATCCTCCCCCCGTGGCCCGAGCGGAAGAGCAGGATCGCCTCCACCACGACGGCGCCGACGAAGTAGATCGGCCACGTCATCTTGAAGAGCATTCCCACGGCGAAGCAAAGAGCGAAGAGAGCGTTCGCCGCCGGGCGCGAGAAGCGGTCGGTCCTAAGCCAGAGGCAGTACTGGAGCGTTACGAGCGCCGTGAGGGCGAACTCGATGTACAGCTCCCGCGAGAGACCGGTCAGGAGGGGAGAGAAGAGAAGGACCGCCGCCGCGGGAGGGCCGGCACCGGGCGCGATTCGGCGGGCAAGGGCGGCGACTGCGAACACGAGCACCAGGGCGAAAACGAGGTTCGTCCGGAGGGCGGAGGGCACCGACCTCTCGACGGCGAGACTGAGCGATACCGCCCACGGAAAGAGGGTGGGGACGTCGAACCCCCCCTCGGGAACGGCGCCACGGTGGATCGCGTCGGCGAAGGAGAAATACTGCTCCGGATCCATCCAGGAGAAGCAATCCCTTTCGGCCGTGTCGGCGAGAAAGGGAATCGCAAACAGCACGAAGAGAAGAGGCACCGCCGAGCGTCTCGCGACGACCGTCAGCATCGGCGCGATCCACCGGGCGACAGGGCGAAGCGATGATGCCCCGCCCGCCGTCGAGCGCCTTGTCGACCGGCTCTTCTCATCGGCTGGGGCTTCCACGGCGCCCTCACTGGAGCGCGGTCTGCCTGTCCTTCTCCTCGAGAATCCGGCGCCTGTACGGCGACAGGCGAACCCAGCTCCCCTCGGTGGGGTCGCCGGGGAAGATCACCTGGATCACCCGGTCGGGGTTGTTCATGAGCGCCATTAGATCCCCCGGGAGGGCTTCCACTTCGCAGCCGTAAAACTGGACGCCCCCGCCGCTGTCGAGTTCCTCGAGAGACTTCGCCAGCTTGTCGAGTTCCGCCTGCGCCTTCTCCCGCTGAACCTCGTCGGTGATATTCGCCACCTCTTCGTTCCCGATGCGGATATTCTCGGCCAGACTCGAACGCGCCTCCAGGTTGAGCTGGGCCAGCGTGGAGTCGATATCGAGGGCCGGATCGACCGGGTAGATTCCCGAAAACGACCCCACACCATAATAGAGGTTGAAGAACTTGATATCCTTCCCCTCGAAGAGGGCGAAGAACTCCTCCTTCGGCAGAAGCTTCGTAAGCGCGACGCCGAAATCGTGCCGCTCCTCCGGGTGATTCTGCACGAGCGTACTGAGATTCTGGAAGCTGAGCGCCGTCAGGCGACTCACCTTCTCGGTGTAGCTGAGGCTGTCGGGAATGATCTGTTTCGCCAGCTCTTCCCTGCTCAACTGAGCCTGTTCCTCCGGCTTCTTTCCGCAGCCCGAAAGAAGGAGCAGCGCGACGGCCGCCGTCGTCACCGCCGCTACGAATAGCAGCTTCTTTCCGTTCATTTTCTGGAGACTCCTCGTTTCTCGAACTCCCCGGATATCGCCCGGCCACCGGCCGGGCCGCGTTCTTCGCAACGGCTATCGAGATTATCACGCCGCCGGGACCGACTCAAGGGAGGCGACGGAAGCCTTGGCGGTTGACTGGCGCGCCGGGCGGTCCCTATAGTCGGCCCATGAGCAACACTTTCGGAGAACTCTTCCGAGTCACCACATGGGGGGAATCGCACGGCGGCGGCGTCGGCGTCGTAGTGGACGGTTGCCCGCCCCGCATCGAGATCGACGCCGCCGAGATCCAGGCCGACCTCGACCGGCGTAGGCCGGGCGCGGGGAGCCTCACGTCGCGGCGCAGCGAGGCGGATCGCGTGGCGATCCTCTCGGGCCTATTCGAGGGGAAGACTCTCGGCACGCCGATCCTGATGATGGTGGAAAATCGTGACGCCCGGGCGAAGGATTACGAGCCGATCCGGAACCTCTATCGGCCCTCCCACGCAGACTACACGTACGACGCGAAGTACGGCATCCGGAACTGGATGGGTGGCGGGCGGGCGAGCGCCCGCGAGACGGTGGGGCGTGTCGCCGCCGGCGCGGTGGCGCGAAAAATTCTCCGGCGGTTCGAAGGGATCGAGATCGTCGGCTGGGTGCGAAGCATCCACGATCTCGAATACGACGCCGATCCGGAAACGGTGAGTGCCGCCGCGGTGGAGGAGAGTGAGGTACGCTGCCCCGACCGGGAGACGAGCGAGAAGATGATCACCGCGATCCGGAAAGCGAGAAAGGCGGGGGACTCGGTCGGAGGGGTAATCGAGTGCGCCGCCCGAGGCGTTCCCCCCGGTCTCGGATCTCCCGTGTTCGACAAGCTCGAGGCGGAACTCGCCCGGGCGATGCTCTCGATCCCCGCCGTGAAGGGTTTCGAAGTCGGGTCGGGATTCGGCGGCGCCGCGCTCTTCGGTTCGGAGCACAACGACCCGTTCATCATGCGCGACGGAGAAGTTCACACGGAAACGAATCGGTCGGGCGGCATCCAGGGGGGAATCTCCAACGGCGAGACGATCTATTTCCGGGTCGCCTTCAAACCGACCGCCACGCTGGCGAAGGCGCAGCGCACCGTCACTACCGGCGGGAAGGCGGCAGAGATCCGCGCCGGGGGACGGCACGATCCGTGCGTCCTCCCCAGGGCGGTGCCGATCGTCGAGGCGATGACCGCCATCGTCCTGACCGACCAGCTGCTCAGACAGCGCGCGATCTCCCTACCGCAGCCCACAGCGATCGAGGAGTGATCGGTCGTCGAGGATCGCGCCGGGCGGGCCGTCCGCCGCAACCTTTCCTTCATGAAGAATGACGACCCGCGATGAGAGCGCGCGCACCACGTCGAGTTGGTGCGTGGCGATGATCATCGTGCCGGGAACACTTCTGAGGAGATCGACCATTTCGCGCCTTCCCCGCGGATCGAGGTTCGACACCGGCTCGTCGAGGGCGATCACCCCGGGCGTGAGGGAGAGCACCGTGGCGAGAGCCGCCTTCTTCTTCTGGCCGAAACTGAGATGCCAGGCGTTCCGCTCCCTTTCTTCCGACAACCCGACGGCGTCGAGCGCCCCGGCCACGCGGCGGTCCACCTCCTTCGCGGGAAGACCGAGATTCGCCGGACCGAAGGCGACGTCGTCGCGCAACGTGGAGCAGAAGAGTTGGTCGTCCGGATTCTGGAAGACGAGGCCGACGCAGCGCCGGACGGCGGGAAGATTCGCCTGCGTAACCGGCAGATCGCCGACGGTGATCTCCCCCTCCCCTCTCAGGATGCCGTTGAGGTGGAGTAGAAGGGTCGACTTCCCCGCGCCGTTCGGACCGATCAGACCGATACGTTCCCCCGCGCCGATGACGAGATCGACGCCGTCGAGACCGGCGGTGCCGTCGTGATAGCGGTACGAAACGCCCGCCAGCTTCACCGCGACGCCCCTGTTCACGGCACAAGCCGCATGGCGAGGAGAAGGGTGGCGCTAAGAAAAAGAAGAACGCCGTCGGCTGCGGTGATCCCCCCCGCCCTCCCTCCCGGAAGGGTGCCGGAAAACCCGCGGGAGACCATCGCCATGTAGACCCTCTCCGACCGTTCGTACGAACGGAGGAAGAGCGTGGCGAGAAGACGGCCGACGAGGACGGCGTCCTTGAGGGAACGCCCCCTGTATAGACGCGATTCGGCGGCACGGATCATGCGGAGCGCCTCCGCACGGATCACGAAGACGAAGCGCCAGGCGAAAGTGAGGATCAGCATGAGGACGGGGGGTACCTTGAGCGCCCTCAGCCCGTCGAGAATCCTCGGAAAAGGGGTGGTCATCGAAAGAAGAATCACGGCGATCATCGATATCGTCGACCGTCCGAGGAGGGTGAGGAAAAGGGCGCTTCTGGTCGCGGCGCCCGAGGGGTGTCCCCCGACGAACGCATCGTCGGGCATGAACGGCACCAAGGCGAGAAGGACGACGATGAACGGGAGCGCCGCCGCGAGACGAAAGAGCAGTTTTCGAAGAGAAAGGCGCGCCGAGATCGCCGTCATGAGAAGGAAGGCGGTGTAGAGCGCGAAGGAGAGCGCCTTTCCGGCGGGAGTGGTCACGGCGATCACGGCGACGGTGAGAAAAAGGACGATTCGCGCCGCCGGAGAGAGACGACCGAGAACGCCCTCCGTTCGATCGGTGTCCGCCATCGTGAAGTTCAACGCTTTCCCGTTTCTTCCTGTGCGTCGTTCTTCCTCTTCGCAGCGAGGAGACGCCCGACGAGAAGAGCCGCGCCGAGTGCCGCCGCCGTCCCCGCGCCGCCGGCGACGGCGCGGGAGAGACGCCCCCCCCCAAGACCGGGAACGCCGTACCCGGCCAGCGGGGCGGAACGCTCGGCGGCGCTTTCGGCGAAACCGTGATCGTCCGCCACCGTTTCGAGTCCGTCGGGAGAGCGGCTCGCGAAGGGGGAGAGGAAAAGACCGATACCCACGGCGACGGCGGCGGCGACGATCAGCGCCGGGCGCTTCACGACCGCTCCGGTGCCGCGGCGGAACCCGGAATGCCGGCAAGAAGATCGGGACGCACCGATTCGATCAGCTTCAGGAAGGAGAAGGTGACGATCCCCTCGCCCACCCCAATGAGGGCATGAATACCGGTCATGGCGGGGATGACGATCGCGGCGGGGGAGGTTTTCGACAATGCCAGCTCCACGGCGCACGAGGCGGAGGCGATCACCACGGCGAACCAAGCGAAGAACGCCGCCTTCCAGGCGAGCCGACCGCCCGGGCCGCGTCGGACGACAAGCCGGAAGAGGGCGTACGGAAGAAGTCCGCCGGCAATGCCGAGGTTGAACACGTTCGTGCCCAGAACGATCACGCCCCCGTCGGCGAAAAGGAGCGCCTGGAGAACGGTGACGATCAGTATGGCGAGGAATCCCATGGCGGGGCCGAGGAGGAGCATGGCGAGGAACGCTCCGATCAGGTGACCGCTCGTTCCGCCGGCGACGGGAAAATTGATCATCTGCGCCGCGAAGATGAAGGCGGTGCACACGCCCAGCGCGGGGACGGCGTGATCGTCGATCTCCCGTCGCGCCCGGGAGAGAGAGAAACCGGTGGCCGCCGCAGAGATCGCGCCGGTGGCGGCGATCACGGGGGCACTTACGAATCCGTCGGGCATATGCATGGGGGTATTATAGCGGAATCGGGTCGGGCGCGATAGCGCGGCGACGGTCAGAACTGCCGCTTATAGTGCTCCTTGTCGAAAGGCTTTTCCTCGCGGGTGATCCAGTAGGTTTTCACATTCCGATCGACCTTCTGTCGGAGAAGGTCGTGGCCGAAAAGACGCATCAGCACGCCGAGGGGAGTGAAAATCAGGTAGAACATGACGCCGAGAAGGAGGCGCGTGTTGAACCATCCGATGGCGTGGGCCACACGTGTGAGAACCGCGTGGAGCGGACGGATCAGGACGGGAAGCGTGGTCGACGCCACCAGTCCCCAGGCGGAGAGGAAGGTGAAGATATACACCGCCGTCATCCGGTGATGACGGAACTGCAGCGCCGCGAGGAGACCGAAGAAGAAGAACGCGATGATCGCGAACTTCCGCAGTTCCTTCTTCGACGGTCCGCCCTTTTCCATTCGGCTGTTCATCGTACCCCCGCTAATCGAGTTCGAATTCGCTCCGCCAGTCGGTATCTTCTTCGAGAGGTTTCTGCTCTTTCTTGTCGAGAAGAAGCGTGCCGAGCACGAGGTAATCCATCTCGGTTCTCATGAAACAGGTGTAGGCATCGCCGGGCGAACAGACGATCGGCTCGCCGCGCACGTTGAACGACGTGTTGATGATCACCGGGCATCCCGTCTTCTCCTCGAATGCCCGGATCAGGGCGTGGTACCTCGGGTTCGTCACACCGTCCACCGACTGGATGCGCGCCGAGTAATCGACGTGGGTGATCGCCGGCACTTCCGACTTCGGCACGTTCAGTTTCTGAATCCCGAATAGACTCTTCTGCTCGTCGGTCATCGGAAGCTGCCGCTCTTTCTTCACTTCCGCCACGAGGAGCATGTAGGGGCTCGGGCGGTCGATTTCGAAATAGTCGCCGATCGACTCGACCGCCACGCTCGGCGCGAAGGGACGGAACGACTCGCGGTACTTGATCTTGAGATTCATGGTGGACTGCATCTCCACCGACCGGGCGTCGCCGATGATCGACCGCCCCCCCAGGGCGCGCGGGCCGAATTCCATCCGCCCCTGGAACCAGCCGACCACTTTTTCCGACGAGAGGATCTCCGCAACGGTCGAGGGGAGTTCCTCCTCGGTGAGCTTCGTGAAGGGAAGATCGTTCTCCGTCAGGAACCGCTCGATCTCGTCGTCGTCGAAGCGGGGACCGAGGTACGACCCGCGCTGCGAGTCGGGGGACGTCCCCGCCCGCGGGTGATCGAGGTAGCGGTGCCATATGAACAGCGCCGCGCCGAGGGCGCCACCGGCGTCGCCCGCGGCGGGCTGGATCCAGATATCGTCGAACAGGCCGCTCCTGAGGAGTTTCCCGTTGGCGACGCAGTTGAGCGCCACGCCGCCGGCGAGACAAAGGTTCTTCATGCCCGTCGCCGAGCGCACCCGCTTTCCCAGCCGGAGCATGGCGATTTCGATCACCTCCTGCACCGAGCGGGCGAGATCCATCTCCCGCTGGGTCAGCTCCGATTCCGGCTTCCTCGGCGGACCGCCGAACAAGTCGGCGAAGCGATCGTTCGTCATCGACAGGCCGGAGAGGTAATCGAAATACTTCATGTTCAAATGGAACGAACCGTCGTCTCGCAGGTCGATCAGGTGCTCGAGAATGGTGTCGACGTATTTCGGCTCACCGTAGGGGGCGAGCCCCATCACCTTGTACTCGCCCGAATTGACGCGGAACCCGGTGAAATAGGTGAACGCCGAGTAGAGAAGGCCGAGTGAGTGGGGGAAGTGGATCTCCTCGTGGATGCGAAGATCGTTTCCCCGTCCCGTGCCGTAGCTCGTGGTGGTCCACTCGCCCACACCGTCGATGGTGAGGAACGCCGCTTCCTCGAAGGGGGACGGATAGAAGGCGGACGCGGCGTGCGATTCATGATGTTCGGTGAAGAGCACCGGGCCGTGGTAGTCGAGTTCCTTCGCGATGGTCACCTTCATGAAGAGCTTCCCCTTCAGCCAAAGGGGGACCGCCTTGATGAGGGAGCGCACGCCGAGAGGCGCGGTCATCAGGTAGGTTTCGACGATCCGTTCGAATTTCGTGAACGGACGATCGTAGAAGACGACGTAGTCGACGTCGTCGATTCCGATGCCCGCCTCGCGGAGACAGTAATCGGCGGCGTTTCGGGGGAACGCGAAGTCGTGCTTCTTCCTGGTGAAGCGTTCTTCCTGCGCGGCGGCGACGATCACGCCGTCCGTGACGAGACAGGCGGCGCTGTCGTGGTAGAACGCCGAGATTCCCAGGATGTTCACTTTCGCCATCTACCATCTCCGTAAAGGGTTACCCTTCTTCCATCGGCACATGGCCGCCCGGAGTGAAGGGCGCGGGTCGGGCGGTATTGTATCATGCGTCCCGGAGGGAGCTTCCATGTATTGTATTGTAGGAAACGGTCGCACCGGTCGCACCACGATCGATCCGATTCCCGACCGGGCCGCGGGCGAGGGGAGAGCAATATTGTTATGAAGCGAACAACGGCGGCGACGGGTGTGGCGCTTCTCACGGCGCTGCTCCTCTCGTGCGCCGATCCGCCGGCATTCACGGAAAACGATCTCGACGGCTTCGCCGGATGCGCGGTGCTCCTCGACGGGAAGAGCGGGACGGTGGTCTCCCTCCTGCGGCCGGAAATCGCGGCGGAGCGACCGTTCATCGCCGGCGACGCGCTTCGCCTCGCGACACTCCTCGTGGCGATCGAAAAACGCCTCGTCGACCCGGACGGCGGGTTCACCTGTAGAGACGACGGACGCGAAACGCCCGTCGGCCTCGCCGACGCACTCGCGGCGCCGTGCGCGAGCGTGTTCACCGAGATGGAGCGGAAAATACCTTGGGAGGAGATGAGGCGGTATCTCCTCCTCTTCGGGTTCGGCGCCCCCACGCGGCTCGGAGGGCCGTTGGAAAACGCGGGGGAACTGCCCGATCATCTCATCGGCGAAAGGGGTTGGAACCTCTGGGACGACACGTCGATCCGGATCACCCCGCTCCAGGGTGCGGTCTTCTTCCGCCGCCTCGTTCGCGGCGATCTTCCCCTTCGCCGGGAGACGATCGACGAGGCGCTTCGCCTCCTTGGGAGGGGCGGGGCGACCGGCGGCCGGCGCGGCACGAAAGGGGCGCGCCTTTCCGGATCGTACCGGGGGGAGCATTTCTCCTTCGCCTGGGCGGAGGCGGAGTTTCGCAGCGGAAGAAGGGAACTGGTGGCGCACGTCTTTCTCCTCGGCAAGGGCGACGGTCCCGACGGGAAGCGCGCGGGGCAGATCCTCGATAACTGGTGGGAACGCGAAAAAAGGAAGGGGAAAAACTGAGATCATGTTGAATCGCGACGAAGCGCTTCTCCTGGTGGTGGATGTGCAAGAAAGGCTCCTTCCCCATATTCACGATGGGGATCAGGCGCTCGAACGGATCGTGAAGCTCGTCCGCGGCGTGAAGGCACTCGGCGTTCCGGCGCTCGTGACCGAGCAGTACCCGAAGGGACTCGGATCGACGGTGGGGCCGCTCCGTGTGCTTTTCGATCCTTTCGAGCCGATCGAGAAGATCGCCTTCTCGTGCATGGGCGAAGGGGAGGTGCGACGGAGGCTCTCGGAGTCGGGCCGGCGGCAGGTGCTCCTGTGCGGCATCGAGGCGCACGTGTGCGTCTACCAGACGGCGCGCGATCTTCTCGATGCGGGATACGGCGTGCATCTCGTCGTGGACAGCGTGTCATCCCGCTCGCAGCGGGACCGGAAAGTGGCGATCCGCGCGGTCGAGCGGGCGGGCGCATTGCTCACCACGACGGAGATGTCTCTCTTCGAAATGCTCGGCGAGGCGGGAAGCGACGATTTCCGCGCGATCTCGCGTATCGTGAAGTGAAACTACCCGCCGAGGAGGAGACGCACAACGATCCCGTAGACCGGGCCGATGACGTATCGGAAGAAGCCGATGTACATCAGACCGAAAATGATGAGAAAGCCGTACGGTTCGAGCTGCCTGTAGGCGAGGGCCGCCTCCCGGGGAAGAAAGGGGAGAATCACCCGTGACCCGTCGAGCGGCGGAATCGGCACCATGTTGAAGGTGGCGAGAACGATGTTGATCCCCACGGCATACATCAGCATCGTCGCGACGGCGCCGCCGATGTTGATGTTCGCGCCGACCACGATCCGGATGACGATCGCCGCCGCCACGGCGAGGGCGATATTCACCGCCGGGCCGGCGAGGCCTACGAGGGCCATTCCGCGGACGGGATTGCGGAAGTAGCGCGGATCGACGGGAACCGGTTTCGCCCAGCCGAAGAGGAACGAACTGCCGGTGAGAAGAAGGAAACCAGGAAGGAGAATCGTACCGAAGAGATCGACATGGGGGAAAAGGTTGAGCGTGAGCCGTCCCGCGTCGCGCGCCGTCGGATCGCCCTGGCGGAGGGCGACGTAGCCGTGGGCCACCTCGTGGACGACGATGGAGAAGAGGAGGATCACCAGTTTGGGGAGCGCTTCGATCATGGGCAGTAAGGTAGCGCGAACAGAGGCGGGGCGCAAGGAAAGCGCGTCATGAGCGATCCCGACCGCTACGCCGTGCCCCGTGGACCGGCGACGGCGGAGACGAAGGTGAAGGGCTCGCGGTTTCTCGCGTTCCTCATCCCCGTGCGCTCAACAGACGAGGCGGAGAAGCATCTCGCGGCTCTCCGGAAGAGGTATCACGATGCGACACACGTCTGTTTCGCCTGGAAGATCGGCCATGGCGATCCGGTGCTCACGCGGGCGGCCGACGCGGGGGAACCGTCGGGTACGGCGGGGGAACCGATTCTCCGGGCGATGGAACGCGCCGGTCTCTCCGACTGCATGATCGCCGTGCTCCGCTGGTTCGGCGGCACCAAGCTCGGCACCGGCGGACTCGCGAGGGCATACGGCGAATGCGCGCACCTGGCGGCGGAAAACGCGACGCCGAGCGAGCGGGTGCTGCGCGAGGAAGTCGGTGTCCGCTTCGCATACGCCCACACGACGGCGATCCTGCGCCTGGCGGCGAAATTCGATGCCATCGAGTGCGAATCGGACTACGGCGGCGAAGTGCGCATCGTCTTCGGCGTCCCCCTGAGCCGGGCGGCGGCGTTTCGCGAGGCGGTCGTCGAGACGACGGCGGGAAGCGCGAGCATCGATGCCCGGGGTAAAGGCCGTTGACGTTGTGGCCGCTATTGCGATACGGTCACTCTGTCGGGCGACGCCGCGGTTCGGACGGCATTCGAAGACCCCCTTAGGAGATTGACATCCCATGAGATTCACTCCGTTTCGGATATCCACGATTTCCGCTGTCCTGCTCGCGGCGAGCGGGTTTCTCCTCCCCTTGCTGGAAGTGGAATCGCTCGCCCACCAGGCGGGAGCGCACGGAGAGTGCTCGCCCGATCCGATCGGCACGGTCTGCCTCGTCTGCGCCTCGACGAACCCATCTTCGGGGGACATCGATTCACCGGCGATCTTTGCTCCCGAACCGGCTCTGCTGGGAGAGAAGGCCGTTGTCGAAAACGCCGTACCGGTGGGCATCCGCCCCCTCTCGCCGATCCCCGCCCGCTCCCCCCCTCCCGCATCCTGATCCCGGATACGATCCATCCTCTCCGCAGGATCTGGCTGAGGAGTGCCTTCCCTCCCCGTTCCCCGGCGAGGCATCATTCTTATTGATCCGAATCAGGAGTCGTTCATGTTTCATCGACATTCGCTCGGCGGCGCGAACCCCTTCGCGCCCGCCCTCATCGTCGTCCTCCTATTCGTCGCAGGGCCGGCGCAGGCCCGGGGTGGAAGCACGGCGAGCGGCACATCGAACAAGCTCAATCCGGCGATCAGCTTGAACGCGCTCTTTCTCGGCGAACTCACCGATCCGCGGGAGGAAACCGACGGGCTGAGCGCAGAGGAACTCGAGCTGATCGTCACTTCGGTGGTCGATCCCCACTTCAAGGCGTTCGCAAACGTGTCGTTTACGCCCGACCGATCGGGACCGGAGTCGGAAGTCGCCCTTGAGGAGGGATTCGTCCGTGTCATGGGACTCCCCGAGGGGGTCGGTCTGCGAGTCGGGCGGTTTCTCCTCCCGATGGGACGGCACAACCAGCTTCACACCCACCAATTCCCCTTCATCACGGCGCCTCGTGCGGTGGAGGCCGTTCTCGGCGAGGAGAGCGTGGGAGACGTCGGGGTGGAAGCGAGTTACAGCCCTCTCCTTCCCTGGTACGTGAATCTTCGCGTTTATGGATCGGACGGCGCTTCCGATGCGTTCGACCGCGATGGCCGCGATCTTGTCTACGGCGGGCGCGTCGAGAACCTGTGGGACCTCGGCGAAGCGACGACCCTCGAGATCTCCGCGTCTGCACTCAGCGGGTCGAAGGCCTCGCACCGCCGCATCCTTTATGGTGGAGACATCCGCCTGAAGTGGAAGAATATCCGCAAGACATACGGCCGCGCCTTCACCTGGGTCACCGAATTTCTCGGCGACCATATCCCGGGACATCCCGAAGAGTCGGGGGTCTACACGCTTGCTCTCTACCGCTTCGCCCGCCGATGGTGGGCGGGCGGCGGCTACAGCTGGGATAGCTCTGCATCCGCACCCGGCGATCGGGGCAGCGAGAACGAGGCGCGGCTGCAGCTCGCCTGGGTGCCGAGCGAGTTCAGCGGCCTCCGGACGGAACTCGGATGGCTCGATCCTCTCGAGCGGCGCCGGGAGCTGACCGCCCGTGTGCAGCTCAATTTCACCATCGGCGCACATCCTGCGCACCAATACTAGATCGAAAGGGACGGATCTCATGAAGATGATACCCAGGCATTATGCGACAAGAGCTGTTCTCGTTCTGGCATTTCTCGTCTCGGTTATTGCCGCCCCCCCGACCGCCCGAGCAGGCAAGATGAACGTGGTGGCCACTCTCCCGAGCTTGGGCGACATCGCCCGCGAGGTGGGGGGGGATCGGGTGAATGTAACGAGCCTATGCAAGGGATACGAGGACCCCCATTATCTCCAGCCGAAGCCCTCCTACTCCCGCACGCTCCGCAAGGCGGCACTCCTGATCGACAACGGCCTTGAGTTGGAGGTGGGATGGTTGCCCCCATTGCTTGATACAGCAAGAAATCCGAAGCTTATTCCGGGATCAACAGCGATCCTCGATGGGGCGTCGGCTGTAACGAACGTCTTGGAAGTGCCCACGGGGAGTGTCGATCGTTCCCAGGGCGACATCCATCCATTCGGGAACCCCCACGTCATGCTCGATCCGAGGAACGCCCTCGCCGTGGTCGATCTTATCGCAAGGCGGCTGGCGGATCTCGATCCCGAGGGCGCCGCCGGCTATGTGATGCGGGCAGACGACTATAAGACCCGCCTTTCCGCCCGGATCGAGGAGTGGAAGGCGCTTGCCGCTCCCCTTCGCGGCGAGCCGATCGTCACGTATCACAAGCAGTGGGAGTATCTCGCCCAATGGCTCGGTCTCAACATCATCGGCTACGTCGAGAGCCGACCGGGAATCCCGCCGACGCCGCGACACGTGACGGCGCTGATCGATTCGATGGTGAAGAAAGGTGTGAGAATCGTCCTCGCCGCCACATTCATGGACGAGGATGCCGCCGGGGAAGTGGCTCTCAAGGCGGGCGCGCGTCTTGCCGTACTTCCCGCCGAGGTGGGCGGGGCGGACGGAACCGACAGCTACATCGACCTCATCGATACGATCGTCCACGAACTCGCCGGCACCGACGACAGGTAAAGGAGCCGATCATGGATTTTCTGGTTTTCATGGGCGCGCCGATCGCGATCTGCCTGGTGCTCATCGGGATCCACGTTCAACTCGGGTTGCACGTCGTCCGGCGGGGAGTGATCTTCGTCGACATCGCCCTCGCGCAGACCTCCGCACTCGGTGCGGCGCTCGGCGTGCTCCTCGGAGTGGAGGTGGGTACTCCCCTCTCCGGGCTCTTCGGCCTTATCGCCGCGCTTCTCGCCGCGTGGGGGATCTCCCTCACCCGCGGGCAAAGCCGCACCGTTCCCCAGGAGGCATTCATCGGCATCGCCTACGTCGTGGCGGCGGCCGCATCGATGCTCGTACTCACCCGCGTCCCGCACGGCGCCGAGGAGACA
>JAJRWB010000030.1 GCA_024276995.1 Candidatus Eiseniibacteriota bacterium
AGGTGATCTCCTCGGGCATGCTGCACTCGACACCGCCCAGTACGGCCCCCGCGCCGCCCGCCTCGCCCTTGAGCAGATCGGCGGCGTCGGCCAACAGTCGTCGGGCCCTACTCTCGCCGGGAAGACCCAGCAGACGCAGTCTGTCGGGCAACGCTCCGAGTTTCTCCAGGAGATCGGGCACGTTCCGCCTCACCGAGCGGCTGATGTGGTCTTCAAGTGGCAGGACCTCGTCGCCGAAAAGGGTCTCCAGCCGCCGTGCGGCTCTGTCCAAGGCCTCGGGCGGGAGTTTCGCGTCCCGCGGGGAGATGCCGATCCGATTGAAAGCGACGGTGTTCTTCACCCCCTCGACAGCCTTGGGTCCGGCGGTGCGGACCACTCCCTCCGCGCCGGGTACATGGAATTCAATTTCACCTGCCCGCAGGAGAGCGGCGAAAAGGTACCTCACCGTATCCTTCGTCCATCCGTAGGGAGGAGCGGAGAAAACATCCTGAAGATAGGAACCTTGGAGCCTTCCGGAACCGGACTCGGCCGACTTCACCTGGAAGACCCGTAACACCTCGGCCAGTACCGGCGTTGAGGTGTCGATCCGCGGCGCGCCCCGGCTCTTGCTGACGAGCCCGAGAGGATCGAGGTCTTTGGTGATGCGGTCCATCCGCTCAACGCTCAGGAATTTCGCGGCGGCGTCCGTCGAAGGACGGATCGGAGCCAAATGAAAATGTGGGAAGACCTCCTTGACGGCTGATGAAAGGATGTTGCGCACGGCGGCGTCCAGCGTCTCCCCGGCCTCACGGACCGGAGTCGGCTTGCCGCGGAAGATAAAGACGCCGTCCAACATCGCTTTTTCCATTGCGGCGGCGGCGCGTTCGCGGCTCCGCTCGGCCGACCGCCTTTCAGCGCGTAGGTATTGGGCGACGACATGATCGGCGCTGCGTTCGTCGACGTCGCCCAGCACTTTCTCGGATTTCACGATTTCCGGCAGCAGCTCTTCCACCGTTTCCTCGTTTCGGACGAGAAGCAGCACCGTATTCTTGAGCTCGACTTGTGTGTTGGTGGATACGAGGGATTCTTTGCGTCTGTCGTCCCACAAGGCGGGTTCCACGAATTCCAGCCGGAGTTCCACGTCCTCGGAACCGCCGACGACGGACGTTCGTCCCAGTTTCACGGCGGCCCTGACATCCTTGATGTTCTCAAGCCTGGCCGCGGGCTGCACGCGGAACATGGGGTGATCCGCCGTTCCCTGCTTGAGAACGTCGATCCTGGCCCGTGCGCATTCGCCCGACGTCGGGGCGTAGCTGTTCCGTTTGTCACGGATCGGTTTGACCGCGTCACTCAGGAATACATAACCGCCCGCCTGCGGGTCCTCGATGAGGCCGCATTCTTTCTCGGTGGTCAGTTTCCGAAGGGCTTCCCGTACCTGATCGAGCAATGCGGGCGACCCGACGTTCCTGTAAAGCAGTGCGGCGATGTTCTCGGCGGTGCGCGGGAAGGTCTCCACGGGCTGCAATGCGGCGACGGCCTTGGCGACGCGTACCTCCAGGGAGTCGGCACCGAATATCTTCATAGTCTTGTCCACGCCGCCAATAACGTGAGGCAGAACCTTGGCGATGTCCGCTCTGAGAGTGTCGTAGAAGTCGTCCACGCAGGCCAGAGCACCGATCTCCCGGTCGGCGAGCTTGACCGCGTCCGCGCCGAGCACACGGCTCTTGTCCACCAGGACGTCCTGAATAACCCGGATCGCCGAACGCAGACCGATGCCGCCGGTGGATCGGGCCAGCGTTCGGATCAGTTCCAGCAGCAGATCGAAGTGTTGGGGCAGGAACGGGTAAAGACGGACGAACGTTTCGGCGTCGGGGTCCCCTTTGAAGAGCGCCGTGCCGGTCAGGCGTGTATGCGTGACCGTGGATTGACCGTGCTCCTTGTACAGGGCCGCCAACCGTTTGCGGCCGTCTTCCGCTTTGTCAAGCAACCGGCGGTGAGTGATCTCCCGGATGTCGCTCGCGTCCAAGTGGATGGAAATAGGGAAGCGGTCACGCAGTTTGTTCAACTCCGCGGAGTTGTGCGCGGCCTTTTCGACAATCTCGCTCAGGGTCTGTTGACCGGTGGCGGCGATCCAGACTTTGCCCTTGCCGAGTTCTTTCAGATTCCTCGCCAGACCGTCCAGATTGAGGATCAACTCGCCGCGGGGCGCGACGTATTGCCCCGCCTCGTCGACCAGCAGGAGGATATTCTCATGGCCGGTCTTGCGGCGGCAGAGTTCAATGATCTCTCCCGCCAAGTCGCGGACGTCGCGCGCTTCTTCGAAACGCAGGCCGCGGAAACTCTCGGGCGTCGGGAAATCTTCCGGCAGGACTTCCGGCACGATTTGTGCCGCACGGGCCACCCCGATCAAGGGGTCGTTGTGGATTTCATCCCACTCGCCTTTGTACCGTTCGCGGTACCTTTCCTTGAATTCATCATACTTCCCCCTGCGGTCCAAGGTGAATTCGAGCTGCGCGGTTTTCTTTTCCTTGGAGAAACCCGCCCACTGCAGCACTTTCCAATAGAGCACTGTGGAAACGGGGGCGGCCGTGCTTTCCGCGAGTTGTTCTGCCCCGAGGTCGAGCAGCACCACCGCCGTGGGGTGTTTCTTGGAGACGGTGCGGAGAGCGGCGGGTATTTCATTCCGGGGGAACCGGTCACACAGGAGGTCGAGGAAAGGCTTTCCGTGAACCGTCCTCGCCGGGTCGAGCGCGGCACCGAGGTACTTGGTGAAAGAGCTTTTGCCGCTGCCGTAGAAGCCGGACACCCATATGCCGACCTCGGTCACTTGCCCGCCCCTGACGCCTTCGCCGAATACATCCAGGAACTTCCGGAAGCAGGACTCGATATTATCCGTGACCTCGTATTCGGACACTTCACGCGACAGGCGGTCTTCCTCCTGCGCGTAGTAATCGATGACTTTCTCGATGGTCCGGTCGATGGGCCGCCGGGGCGAGAACAGTTGTCGAATTGTTTCGCTCATCACAGACCTCCCAGCAGGGTCGACCGGTAGTTGCCGTCGACCGGGTAAAAACTAAGAAAATGCAATCCGTATTGGCCGGAACGCCTGCCCGGGTAGAAAATCACCGTCGGCGTCTTCACCTTGTCATGAAGCCTGCTCTCAATGGTTCGGGTGCGGAAATAGGGGTGGAGCAGTTCAGCCTCGGTGAGCAGGATTACCGTCTTTTCAGGAGTTGATTCGACCACTTGGGCCACCCGGTCGACGAAAGCGTCTCCCTGACGGAGGACATCCCGCACGGCCTCGTTAATCTGGTCCGCATCGGCCTCCTCCTCCAGTTCGAGCCAAATGTCCCATCTACCCGATTCGTCTACGATGTTCCAAAGGAGATCGGCCAGGGAAACGCGGCGCACCTCGAAGTCAGCCTCACGAATCTTGGCAGTCCAACGCGGCAACCGCTTCTTGAGATCAAGCATCAGCTCCGGCGGATAAGCGAAATAGAATACAGGGTCGCTCTTAGCCGGGTTGAGCGCGTCCGGGTCGCGAATTTTCTCTATCAGCTCATTGAATGCATTATCGAGCGAGTACATCGATCATCTCCTCGATTGAATTTACGGTCCATGTGAAGTGAACGACCGAGCCCGCACGCTGAACGATCACACCCCGATGTTCGCCTAGTCCGTCCAGCTTCTCGAGAGCCTCCGAAGGGGCCAGTCCGAAAAGTCCCCAATCGGGATGGGCGCAGAGCGATGAGTCCGTAACGCCTGATTCGTTAAGCTCTTTCGCAAGTACGGCCGCACCTTCGTCTGACATGCGGTAATCGACGATTTCCCTGCGGCCGCGGGTGACCTCACGAAGAAACCCGACGTCGCGTAACAGCCCGAGGACACAGCGGGCGATACGTACCGATACGCTTTCCGACCATTGGTTGTCCAACCGCCCGTCGTAATGAGCTTCGGAAAGGAATGAGAGCATGGGGTCGGTGTCCAATACGTTTCGTCCCCGTCTTACGGCGGGCCAGTACTCACGGACCGTGAAGTCGTATACAAGGGGGTCCCGTCGCGCCGTAAAGACGAACAGCAGTTCGGTGAAAACACGCCCGGGCAACCCGGAGGAAAGAACCCGCTGAAGGATGCGCGCCGGTTTGTCTGTCGGCCTCAGGTATCGATGCGCGAAGACCCGCCTCACTATGTCGCGGGTTCTGTAGGCGGTCGCGTTTCCGAGCAGTCCTTCGTCCTGGACCCGGCGCGTGAACTCGTCAAGAGATTCACCGGGAATCCAATGCTCAAGAAGACGTCTCGTCTCCTCGATCATCCCGGCCCCCTTGCTTATGGCCGTCGTGTATTGGCGTTGCATATCCTTGTTCATTGTCACAGTCATCCGCCGATCCCGTTTTGATCCGCGGCGAAATACGGAAAAGTAGGTTTTCCCAGCTTAAACGCCTGGCGGTAGACCGCGGCGGCCCTGCCCAAAGCCTCAACCGTCGTTGCATCCGAATCGGTGCCGATCCTTCTCGGGCCGGCGGCATCGTTCTTGAGTTCCCCACCGTCGCAAAACGGCGTAAGCATCTCCATCAGCTTGTCCTGTTGACCGAGGCACAGACGGATACTTTCGATGAAATCCTCATCAGTCGACGGCGGGATTGAGTACACATCCACTTCCAATGATTCAGGAAGCCTGAAAAGGTGATAGACGCCGACGCGGCCGACAGCACGGTCGTGAATCTCGCAGGCTGCTTTTCCTGCGGCGTGGACAGCGGCACGGAACGAGGATCGCGGGTAAAGTCTTTCAAGGAAACGCAATCCCGTTTCATTCATGAAGTCGGTTTTCCACCAAGCCGGAAGCGAGGACTCACCAAGCGCCAGGACCAAGGCTCGGAGGCGGCTCGCGAGAAGAGCCGGCGAAATCTGCATTCCTTTGTCCTTACTCATTTGCGTTCACCCTCCGGAAGGGTCAATTTGCCCTGGTTGGTCATCTTTTTGCAGAAGGCGACAAGCTGAGCTTTGGCGAGTTTCGAGGGCTTGGATTGCCCGTTTTCCCACCGATTCACGGTCGCGTAGCTGACACCCAACTGCCG
>JAJRWB010000031.1 GCA_024276995.1 Candidatus Eiseniibacteriota bacterium
GCCTCCTCCGCCCGGGGCGATGCTACTTCAGGAACTCCACCGCCGCGAGAAGATGGACCTGGTCGCGGCCGACGTTCAGAAAGGAAGTCCTGAAACGGACATGCCCATCGAGGTCACAGACCACAGCGTCGGTCACGCCGATGAAACTCTTCGACGCGACGAGGTAGTCGGTGATCCGCGCGCCTGCCCCCACGCTGATCTCCCCCTCGATCCTGTGGTTCGCCGTGAGAATCACGACCCTCGTGGTTTCCAATGCGCACCTCCCCGTCAATCGATGAACGCTACTTTCTCGTGAGGTTCCTGTAGCGGATCCTGTGGGGACGCTCCGCCTCCTCGCCGAGACGGCGACGGCGGTCCTCTTCGTATTCGCTGTAGTTCCCCTCGAACCACTTCACGCGGCTGTTCCCCTCGAAGGCGAGAATATGGGTGGCGATCCTGTCGAGGAACCAACGGTCGTGGCTCACCACCACGGCGCAACCGGCGAAGTTCTCGAGACCCTCCTCGAGGGCGCGCATGGTGTTCACATCGAGATCGTTGGTCGGCTCGTCGAGAAGGATCACGTTCGCTCCTTCCTTCAGGATTCTCGCCAGATGAACACGGTTCCGCTCTCCCCCCGAGATCATCCCCACCTTCTTTTGCTGATCGGCGCCCAAGAAATTGAAGCGCGCCACGTACGCCCTCGAATTCACCTGCCGCGTACCGAGATCGATCCTGTCGTGGCCGCCGGAGATCGCTTCCCAGATCGTTTCCTCCGGGTCGAGCGCGTCGCGGCTCTGCTCGACGTACGCCAACTTCACCGTCTCCCCCACGCGGATCGTCCCTTCATCCGGCTTCTCCTCGCCGGTGATCATCCGGAAGAGGGTCGTCTTACCGGAACCGTTGGGACCGATTACGCCGACGATTCCTCCCGGCGGGAGGGAAAAGGTCATCTCCTCCACGAGAATCCGCTCGCCGTACATCTTCCGCACCCCCTCCGCCTCGATCACCACCTTTCCGAGACGATCCCCGGCGGGAATATAGATCTGCAGTTCGCCCGACCTCTTTTCGCTTCCGCCGTTCAGCAGCTCTTCATAACCGCGAATCCTCGCCTTCGACTTCGCCCGCCTCCCTTTCGGACTCATGCGGATCCACTCGAGTTCGTGCCGTAGGGTCCGCCGCCGCTCGCTCTCTTTCTTCTCCTCCAAAGCGAGACGACGCTCCTTCTGCTCGAGCCAGGAGGAGTAGTTTCCCTTCCACGGAATCCCTTCCCCACGGTCCAGCTCGAGGATCCAACCGGCCACGTTGTCGAGGAAGTAGCGGTCATGAGTGACGGCGATCACCGTGCCGGCATAGCGGCGGAGGTGCTGCTCGAGCCAACCGACCGATTCGGCGTCGAGATGGTTGGTCGGCTCGTCGAGCAGGAGAATGTCGACGTTTCGCAAAAGAAGCCTGCAAAGCGCCACGCGCCGGCGCTCGCCCCCGGAGAGGATGTTCACCGGCGTGTCGCCCGCCGGGCACCGCAGCGCATCCATCGCCATTTCCAGGCGCGCGTCGAGATCCCACACGCCGAGGCTGTCCATCTTCTCCTGTACCTTCCCCTGGCGTTCGATGAGAGCCTCCATCTCGCCGTCATCGAGAGGTTCACCGAATTTCGCGCTGATCTCGTCGAACTCCCGCGCCAGGGCGACCTGTTCCGCGACGCCCTCCTCGACCACTTCGCGCACCGTTTTCGAATCGTCGAGCACCGGTTCCTGCTCCAGGAAGCCCACCGTGTGCCCCGGGGCGATATGCGTCTCCCCCTCGAAATCCTCGTCCACGCCGGCGAGGATCCTCAGGAGGGTACTTTTCCCCGAACCGTTCAGCCCGAGCACGCCGATCTTGGCACCGTAGAAGTACGAAAGGTTGATATTTCGAAGAACCGGTTTTCGGTTGTGAAACTTGCTCACGCCGATCATGGAATAGATGATCTTGTCCGGCTCGGAGCTCATTCGATCCCCTCCATCAGGAAGGATGCTTTCATCCAGTAGATGTCGCCCAAACCGTTTCCCGGGGAGAAATACTCTTCCTCGAGGCGATCGTAACTCCTCGGAGGGCCGCCGCCTCCATCCCCCACCACGCGAGTGCTGGTGAAAAAGAATACCTCGGCGTCGGGCGAGACGGAGGGACAGTAATCGAGGGCGGGAGAGTTCACCGCCGGCCCGAGGTTGCGCGCCTCCGTCCAGTTTCCGTCGGCACCGCGATAGCTCACATAGAGATCGCCCCCTCCCTCGCCATCGCCCCGGTCGAAGGAGGAAAATACGATGAACCGCTCATCGGGGTCGACCCAGGCGTTGAACTCATCGGTTTCGCCGTTGATCGCCGCCCCGAGATTCTTCGCCGGTCCGTACCGGCCGTCGTCCGGACGCGCCACGTAGAGATCCTCCCCGCCGAACCCATCTTCCCGATCCGCCGTGAAGTAGAGCGATCCGTTCGCCGTCACGCAGGGGAAGAACTCGTCGCCGGCGCTGTTCACTCCTCCTGCCACCGGCCGGGGCTCTCCCCACGACCGCCCCTCTTTCCCGACCACCCAGATATCCCATCCCCCGGCGCCCCCCTCGCGACACGACGCGAAATAGAGAGTTTTTCCCTCCCCGTCGAGAAACGGCTCGAGGTCGAACCCCCCGCCTGAGAAGGAGACGACGGCGGGGGGATGCCACAAGCCGTTCACTTTTCTCACCGCCACGATGTCGAAACGGTCGCTCGACGGGCTGCCGACGCTGAAATAGAAGGCGTCGCCCGACGGGGCGAGCGCCGCGTCCCGCTCGTTGAGCCCGGTCGATACGAATCGGGGGGCGAAAATCGTCGGCGCACCGCCCGGGATCGCGGCGCCGGGAAAGATGCCGGTTCTTTCGATGCGGCTTCTTTCGCGCACCGTCCTCGACGGGGCAGGGGCTTCGCCGGCGTCACCCGGACCGCTTCGACCGGCGACCGACTCTTCTCTCCTCTCCCAGCGACAGCCGCCGAACAGTAGGAACGCCGCCGCCGCGAGGATGAACACCTTTCCCGTCGATCTCATCGGTCAATCGCCCCCTTCCATCGCTCCGGTCGGAACAGACCGACTGCAACGCGAAAACTCATTCCTCCCCTTCGATCCACTTCTCGAGGACGGCGATGATCTTGCGCGCCTGGTCGGCGCTCGAAATGTTGAACTTCGAACGGGGCATGTACGAGCCGTCCCGCTTCTGGTAGCGACGGATCGTGTATTTCACCGGGCCGTACTCCCCCTTCGAGCGGTTCCAGTCACGGTACTTGAACATGAGCGTCGCCCACGCGCCCTTGGTGAGCACTTCCTTGTCGAGCTGCTGAACGGTGACGATTCCGTCCTCCTCCCACTCGACGGTCAATTCATCTACAGTGGATGACATGATTCCCTCCCTGCGCCGGCGCGCCGAAGATCGCGGTTTCGTGCGAATTCCGGATCGAATATAGCAGACTCTCCTCCGCCGATGAACGAATTGAAGAGGCGGTCACTCGGGACGGTTCTTCTTCGGGAATTCGAATTCCACGAGGCTGCCCGAGCCGGCGGCGAAGGGGAATCCGGCGTGCGAGACGATATCGATCACGGCCGCGCCGCACGTGGGGACGTTGCCGAAGCGCGACGCCGTAAGGAACTCGACGAACTCGGTGACCCCCGGGTTGTGGCCGAACAGCATGATCTCCCGGGGTGGATCGTCCCGGCGGCGAAGGGCTGCGATGACATCGAGAAAACCGTTCGTCCCGGCGCCGTAGAGCGTCTCATCGACGACGATCTTCTCTTCGGGAAAACCGATCGCGGCCGCCACGAATTCGCACGTCGATCGGACGCGCAGCGCGGGAGAGGTGACGATCGCGTCGGGCGCGACGCCCAAGGCTTGGAGACGTCTTCCCATCTCGGGGGCGTCTTTCTCCCCCCGGCGGTTCAGCGGCCGGTCGAAATCGGAAAGGGCCGCCGAGTTCCAGCTCGACTTCGCGTGACGCATCACGATGAGCCGCATCACGTCGCCCCCCTCTCTCCGGAAAAGAGGGCGGCCAGCACCCGGTGATCGAGATTCCCGCCGCTGACGATCACCCCGATCCGACCGGCGGCGGGAAAGGCGCCGGAAAGGAGGGCGGCCACACCGAGCGCCCCCGACGGTTCGACGACGAGCTTCATCCGCTCGAAAAGAAAGCGAACCGCGCCGGCGATCGCCTCCTCGCTCACGGTGACCATGTCGCTCACATGTTCGCGCACCAGGGGGAACGTCTGTTTCCCCAGCGAGGGAGTTCTCGTTCCATCGGCGATCGTGGGTGGATTCTTTACGGTATGAAGTCTTCCCGTGCGGAACGATCGCGTCGCGTCTGCGGCGAGTTCGGGCTCCACACCGATCACGCGACACTCCCTCCACCCGGCCCGGCAGGCGAGTGCCGTTCCCGAAAGGAGCCCACCCCCCCCGCACGGGGCGAGAACCGCATCGAGACGATGCACCTCGTCGAACAGTTCGAGCGCGGCCGTCCCCTGCCCCGCGATCACGTCGGGATCGTCGTACGGGTGGACGAGGCGGTACCCCTTCTCTTTCACCAGGGCGGCGGAGAGATCCTCCCGCGTCGCCACCTTCGGATCGTACTCCACCACCTCTCCCCCGTATGCCTCGGTGGCGGCCCGCTTCGCCTTCGGCGCGTCGACGGGCATGACGATTACCGCGCGAATGCCGAGGAGCCGTCCGGCGAGGGCGAGCGCCTGGGCGTGGTTTCCCGACGAGTGGGTGACCACGCCCCGCCGGCGGTCGGCGTCGGCGAGATTGGAAAGCGCGTTGTACGCCCCCCGAAACTTGAACGCACCCGTGCGCTGGAAACTCTCGCACTTGAGAAAAACATCGGCGCCGGTCAGGGCGTCCAGCGTGCGGGACATGAAGACGGGCGTCACGTTCGCCACGCCGCGAAGCGTGCGCTCCGCGGCGCGAATCCGAGCGAGCCACCATTCGATCTCCACCGGTCGGTCCCCTTCTATACGGCCTTGCCGACGGCGGCGATCACGCGATCGTGGAACGCGCCGTTCGTCGCCACCACGCCGGTGTTGTTCTTCAGTGTGCTTCCCGCTCCGAAATCGAGGTCTTTTCCGTACATGTCGGTGACCTTACCACCCGCCCCCTCGACCACCGCGAGGCCGGCGGCGTGATCCCAGATCTTCTCGACATATCCCTTGCGGCTCGAAAGTCGAAGGTAGATCGAAGCGTCCCCCCTGGCGACCGCCGCGTACTTGCACTGGCTGTCGATCCGGAACGGTTCGCTCCGGATGCCGAGGAGCGTGGAGATCCGCCCGTGGGTGTCGTGGGCGGCATGGGCGCTTTCCACCGACTCGCAGAATCTCGCCTCGGCCGGTTCGGAGATCGAATCGACGGTGATCGCCGTCTGTTCGCCGCCGCCGAGAGGCGTGACGAAGGCCCCCTCGCCCCTCACGCCGGCGAAGAGCGCCCCTGTCCTTTCGTCGCTTCCTTTCACGGCCGAAAGATTCGGACATCCGAGAACACCTAGCACCACCTTCCCGTCTTCGACGAGACCGAGGGCGACGGCGTATTGATCTCCCCGGAGAAAGCCTTTCGTGCCGTCGATCGGATCGACCGTCCAGAAACGCCCCCCACCACCCGATCCGCCGCCGAAATCGATCGACCGGAGCATCTCTTCCTCCGAAATGTCACCGGCGTGCGCCCGGACGAGCCCGAGCACCTTCACACGGAGTTCGTCATTGTCGCGAAGCAGGCCGCTCTCCTCCTCCCCGACGATCGGCTCGCCGGGAAAGGCGGCGCGAATCTCCCGGCAAACCACCGACTGACTGCCCAGGTCGGCGATCGTCACGGGCGACCGGTCTTCCTTCGAGAGCGTGTCGCCGCTCACCAGGTCGTGCTGAACGCTCCTGCACAGTTCACTCGCCTTTCGCACCGCTTCGAGCGCCGCGGCGATCTCCTTCTCGTAAGCCATGTACTTTCCTTTTCTGTTGAATCTCCATTGGCGGGCATGCCCGCACGCACACGACGTCGAACCGCGATGTCCCGCGTCGGAAGAGAAGACTATACCGTCTCGGGCCGCCCCGGCCAAGGGCGCCCCGGCGTCAGTACATTTCGTACTTCGCGAGCCGGCCGTCGAGACCACCGCTCGCGAGAGGACGTTTCCACGCCGGCCGCAATCCGATCGACTTGATCAACCGCCGGTCGCCGAAGTAGATGTACGCCGTCGAACCTGTGCATTTGCGTTTGAGGAAGTCGCCGAACTCCTTCGCCAGACGTGCCGCCGATGTGCCGTCTCCCAGACGAACACCGTAGGGCGGATTGCAGACGATCACCGAGTCGCGGATTCCGTCGAGTGAAGAGAACGGCGCCGCGCGAAGAGACACGCCGCTCCCCCCCGGGATGCGCGAGAGGTTCGAGCGTGCGAAGCGGATCGCTTCGGGCGAAAGATCGCTTCCCGACACCGTTCCCGCCGAGACCGGCCGGACATGCCGGTCCGTTTCCTCCTTCACGCGCCGCCAGAGCGATCGATCGAAATCGGGAAGATTCTCGAAGCCGAACGAGGCGCGGAGAAACGCGGAGGGGACGAAGCCCCCGGCGAGAAGAGCTTCCGCGAGAAGCGTTCCCGACCCGCACATCGGATCGTGAAGGGGCGCATCCCCCTTCCAGCCGGTCTGTCGGACGATCGCCGCCGCCACTGTTTCCTGCATCGGCGCGTCACCGGCACTCTTCCTGTATCCGCGCCTGTGAAGCGAACCGCCCGACGTGTCGATGCCGATGGTCGCCCGGTTCAACTCGATCCGAAGGTCGATGCGCACGTCGGGATGAACGGTATCCACCGACGGGCGGATGCCCGTCGACTCTCTGAAGAAATCGGCGACGGCATCCTTCAGCCGCAGCGCCGCGAATTTCGAGTGGCGGATCGCGCTGTTCGACACGGTGGCGCGCACCGAGAAGGTGGACTTCGTCGAAAGGAGAGACGGCCAGTCGAGGGAGCGCGCTGTTTTATACAGGTACTTTGCGCTGTGGCAGTCGAAGGTGATCAGCGGCGCGATCACACGGGTAACGAGACGCGACCGATAGTTGACAGTGTAAAGCGTTCCGGGATCCGCCTCGAACCGGATCGCCCTGTAAAGCGGGCGGACCGCTGAGGCGCCGAGTTCTTCCAACTCCGCCGCGCCCTCCTCCTCGAGTCCCCCCGCGATGCGGGCGAAGTAGACTCCGCTCTTCCGGTAGAGAAACATATTCCGTCCGCCGGCGCGGCGCCGGAAACATGCCCGGCGATGCGCGGGTGCAAGGATATTATGCGGCCGCCGCGCGGTCGATCAGCGCGGCGGCATCACGGAAGCCGCTCCGTGTCGCGCAGGCGGAAGAGGCGGTAGGGCCCCCGAGGCGCATCGCCGCGATGAACCTGCGACGTAGTGACGTAGAGATTCCCTCTCGGGCCGCGGGAGAAGCTGTCCGGCCACGAGAGGCGCATATCCCGAAGGACGGTTTCCACGGTGCCGTCCGGCCGGCATCGCTCGACGGCGTTCTTCCCGATGGCGGCGAGATAGAGCCAGCCGTCGTCGCCGAACATCATGCCGTCCACCGGCCCGGTGGAGGCGATCCGCTCCACCTTCGCCCCGAGAGCCGCCGCGTCGAGAGTCGTGTTCAGCAGATCCCCCGTGGAAACGCGGTAGAGCGCCGTTCCGGTGAGAGCGTGGTAGTAGAGGAAACCGCCCTTCTCATCGAGGGCGATACCGTCGGCATGGACGTCCGGCGCCGTCCCGTCGGGCCGCTTCCATTTCTCCCCTTCCACCTTCACGACGGTCGCTTCCGACTGGGTGGACGGGTGGTCATCGAGCACCCTGCGCACCGCGCCGCTCTTCAGGTCGAGCAGCACGATCCCACCGTCCCCCGCGTCGGTGATGTAGGCGACCCCCCTCTTCGCGTCCACGCGCACATCATCGAGGTAGGAATCGCTTCGAACCGCGTCGGCACCGATAGGGTAAACCTTCTTCACTCGGTTCCCGTCGAGATCGATGCGCACCAATTTCGGCCCACCGGCGATCACCCCCCCGAAATGCGACTTGCCGGAATCGAGGATCCACAGATCGTTCCTGTCGTCGATATACACCGATTGAACACAGACGAAACGACTCGCCGCGTTCCCGGCGTCGAACGGCTCGTTCCACCGTGTCGGGGGGAACGGTTCGACCTGGTCGGGCGAAATGATTTCCACCACACTCGCGTCGTCCTCGCCCGACCGGCGCGGGTAACAGACGAAGATCCTCCCCTCCCCAGAGACCGCCACCCCGGTCCATTGCCGGGCCGACGAAGCGACCTCCACCAGTTCGAACCGGCCTTCCCCGTGGAGCGCATTCTTTCCGGCAAGCGACTCCTCGTGCCTCCTTCCGGCTGAGCATCCGGAGAGAAGGGCGAAGAGAACCACAAGCGCCGGTAGGAATCGAGGACGATATCGCATCATGGCCATTCCTCCTGCCGCGGTCAAAGTTCCATGCGATCCGCTTGGAGCATAGCGAACCGGCTGCGCGGTTGGAAGAATCGTTTTTCCCCGGACCGCCTCCCTTACCGTTGCTCTTCGGGAACGATCATGCCGCTCCGATCGGGATACTCCGGGCGCTGCGGATAGTGGAAGGGGTTGCTCTCCAGTTCCTTGAGCATTTCGTCGATCGCCGCGTCGAGCTGCGGATCTCTTCCACCGGTCATGAGCGACGGATCGTCCACCACTTCGATGTCGGGGGCCACGCCATAACCCTCGATGCCCCACGTTCCGCCGGTTCTGTAGAAAGCGAATCTCGGCACGGTGACCATGCCGCCGTCGATCAGCCGCGGCGATCCGCTGATGCCGACGAGCCCGCCCCACGTGCGCGTGCCGATCAGCTTTCCTAGACCCGCCTTGCGGAAGAGGAAGGGGAAGTAGTCGCCCCCGGAACCCGCGAGACCATTGATGAGCATACATTTCGGCCCCTGGTGGGCGTCGGGCGGCCACGGTTCGTCGAGTTTCCTGTATCGCTCGGCCCAGTAGTTCACCGCCGGCCTATTGAGCAGTTCGATGAATCTCGTGGGGATCTGGCCGCCGCCGTTCCATCGTTCATCGATAATAAGAGCCTCACGGTTCAACTGGCCGTAAAACTGACGAACAAGTTCGTTTTGGCCGTCCACCCCGGTGTTCGGCACGTAGATGTACCCCACGCGCCCCTTCGACTTCTTCTCCACGTACTCCCGGTTCTTCTCCACCCACGCCCGGAACCGCAATGGATATTCTCTTTCGAGGAGCTTCACCACCACCCGCCGGTCGTCGTCGTCGAGTCTCGCATCCTCGCTTACGGTGAGGGTCACCGTACGACCGGCGAGCCCCTGGAACGCGGCCCACGGCGAACGCGCCGGGTCGACGGGCACACCGTTCACGGCGAGGAGGTAGTCCCCCTCCTTCACATCGACGCCCGGCTGGCCGAGAACCCCCCGTCCGTCGACGTCCCAGTCGGCCGCGGCGATGATCCGTGAGATCCGGTACGCGCCGTCATGAAGTTCGAAATCGCAGCCGAGCATGCCGACCGACATGGACGGTTCGTCCTCGTAGTCCCCCCCGAAGTAATACGCGTGGCCGACGTTCAACTCGGCGATCATTTCGCGGATCACGAAACTCACGTCCCACCGGGAAGCGCAATCCTCGATCATCGCCCCGTACTGCTTGCCCACGCCGTCCCAATCGACACCGTGCATGTTCGGGTCGTAGAATCGATCGCGATACATTCGCCAGACATCGCGGAAGATCTGGCGCCATTCGCGCCGGGGATGGACCCATACGGTCATTCCCGAGGTGGGAACCGCCTCGAAGTCCTGGTCCGCCGAGGCATCGATAATGCCGAGGCCGTGCCCCTTGCGCACGAGCAGTTTCTTCCCGTCGGCGGACAGGACGAATGAAGTGGTCCCCTCGAGGACCGTCTTTTCACGCTTGTCCTCTTCCTTCTCCTCCATGTCGAAGATCTCGATCTTCCCCTTGCCGCCGCTTCCCGCCGGCGAAATGCGCCCGTAGAGAAGCTTCCCATCGGAATTCACCGCGAGATTGACGAAGCCCCCCCGGTCGACGGGAAGCTCGATGGCCCTCTTTTCGAAACCGGCCACGTCGATCTTCACCGGCTCGACCGACTCATCGTCCTTCCCCTCGTCGTCGCCCTTCTTTGCATCCTCTTCCTTTTCCCCGTCTTCATCCTTCTTTTCGCCGTCGTCCTCCTCATCCCACGTCTCCTCGTCGCTCTGCGGGGCGAAGGGAGAGGCGGTACCGACCTGGAGGGGCACCACGTAGAGACGATCGGTGTCGGAATAGATCCACGTGGTACCCACATCTTCGTACTTCGGCTTGGTGAATTCTCTATAGCTCGCGAAGAAGAGGTATTTCCCCTCCCGGTCGAACGTCGGCCAGGTGTCGCCGAACATGCCGGCCGTCACCTGCGTCTTTTCATCGTTCTCCAAGCTGTAGAGCCAGATCGCCTCGGGCGTCAACCGCTCGCTCCGGTTCGTAAAGGCGAGCCACTTCGAGTCGGACGACCAGCTCACACGGTTCCGTTCGTCGCTGAACGACTTCGCCACTTCCCGCGACGTTCCGTTCTCTATATTTTGGATATAAAGTCGCCCCGTCTCGTCCCAGTATGATATCCACTTCGAATCGGGGGACCACGTGGGCATGAAGCAGAACCCTTTCCCCCGGTGCGTCAGCTTCCGGACCTCTCCGCGCCCGTCGGACGGGGCGATGTAAAGCTCGTACTCGCCCGTCGCGTCGGAGAACCAGGCGATCCATTTTCCGTCGGCGCTCCACACCGGCGTGCGCTCCGCGACGCTGTCGGTGCGTGTCAGGTTCACAGGTGAACCGTTCTTCGCCGGAAGCGTCCAGATATCGCCGCGCGCACCGACCACCGCCCGCTTGCCGCTCGGGGAAACGGCACTTCCGAAGATCAACTCCGACGCGTCCTTCGCCTGTTCCCGGACGAGCCGCATGTCGCCGGGGATGGTGACGGTCACGGTCCGTTCCTTTTCCGTGTCGAGATCGAGAAGGGCGAGGTGCGCGCCGACCTGGTAGACGATCTCCCCTTTCCCCGCCGGACCCGGTCCCATGGCGGGCCACTTCACATCGAAACGATCGTGATGCGTCACCTGGCGCCGATTGCCGCTCACCGTGTCGAACACCCAGATGTTCAGCCGGTGATTCACACCGGCATCGGAGAGGTAGAATACATCGCTTCCCCGCCACATCGGGAAACTGTCGGTCCCCTCCCAGTCGGTGATCCTCCGGGCGGTCTTATTCTTCAGATCGAAGAGCCATATATCGGTGGCCATGCCGCCGGCGTATCGTTTCCATGACCGATGGTCCCGCGTGTACGGCACGTACGCGAGGGTCCGGCCGTCGTCGCTGATCGAGCCGATCCCGCCGTACGGCACCGGCATCTTCTCCGGAAGACCGCCGCGGGGCGAAACGGAGTAGAGCTCTCTCGTCCGAGCATGTTCACCCATACCGAATACGTTGAATAGGAGGCGGCCGTCATTCGTCCAATCGCAGAGATTCTCTCTCGCCGGGTGGTAGGTCACGCGAAAAGGGACTCCCCCGGCGGCGGGGAGAGTGTAGATGTCCGTGTTCCCGTCGTAGTTCCCCATGAACGCGATCATTGCGCCGTCGGGGCTGAACCGGGGAAACGACTCGGCGCCGGGGGGCGACGCGAGGGGCCTCGCCTCCCCGCCGTCACGGGAAACGAGCCAGAGATCGTTGGCGTAACGGAAGACGATCTCGGTGGCGCTCACATCGGGAGTTCGCAGCATGGCGCCGTGCGGGACGGCGGATTCGCCCCGGCCCGCGAAGAGTGCGAGCACGAGGAAGAGGGCGGCCACCGGCGGCCTGCCGGCGCAGATCGAATCGCGATTCATCTGTCATTTCCTTCCCGCCGGCGAACCGGCACGCCGGGAAACCTCTCCGCCGATCCGGGATGGTTCGGAACGGATGCCTTCCGGCCCGGCAAATCGTGAAACGGACACAATTACATCTATCATGACGTAAGAGACGCCGGGAGGCTTCTAAAAACCTTCTCCTACAGGATATCCTTTCCCAAGAGGGACTGCATCAGCTCGACCGCGAGAAGCGCCGAGTGGTTGCGCGTATCGATCACCGGGTTCACTTCCACCAGGTCGACGGCGACCAGGTCCGCCCTGTCGCTCATGATCTCCGTCGCCAAGTGGGCCTCGCGATACGACAGTCCGCCCAGAACGGGAGTGCCCGTGCCGGGGGCGTGGCCCGGATCGATCACGTCGAGATCAAAGGAGAGATAGACGCCGTCCGTTCCGTCCGATGCGATGCGCAGCGCCTCCTCCACCACTTCGCACATCCCCCGTTCGTCCACGTCGCGCATGGTGAATACCGCCACGTCGGCGGCACGGATGCTCTCCTTCTCGTCCGAGTCGAGATCGCGCGCTCCGATGAGAACCGCGCTTCGAGGATTCACTTTCGGTGCGAAGCCGCCGAGATTCACGAGATCGGCGTCGCCCAGTCCCACGGAGACGGCGAGAGACATGCCATGGATGTTCCCGGACGACGTGGTGGCGGGAGTGTTGAAATCGCCGTGGGCGTCGAACCAGATCAGGCCGATCTTCCGGCCCGCTTTCCTGCGATGGAGCGCCGCGCCGGCGATGCCGCCGATGGCGAGACTGTGATCCCCCCCGATGATCAGGGGAAGCTTTCCGCCGTCGAGGGATTCGCCCACCGCCTCCATGAGAATCCGACACGTGTCGAGGATCGGTCTCTTGTAGCGAAGGTTTCCCGCGCCCTCTTCGCCGGTCTCGGGAATCGCCACCGGGAGATCCCCCCCATCGGTCACATCGAGACCGAGGTCGGCGAGCCTCGACGCGAGAAGCGCGATGCGGATCGCCGACGGCCCCATGTCGACCCCCCTTCTCGACGCGCCGAGATCGAGAGGGACACCGATCACCTCGACTTCGCTTCCCCGCAGGGTCATCGGACCGATCCTCCACGCGGCGGCCGCGCCACCCGACTTGCCTATCCGCACCGAAAGAGCATAGTATAGAAGAACAGGCCGGGAAAGGCGAACTCCCCCACCAACGCGACACGATGCTCTTGGCGCCGCCCGGGGACAGACCCGGCGCTACTCGAAACCCTGGGAGCAGCATGCACCCTTCGAATCGTTCCCGAAAGCGATCGGCGGACAGGGCGAACAGCGCCGGCTCGCCACCGGAAACGCCGCACATCGCCTTTCTCCGGGCGCCGGTGAGATCGAAGCGGATCGCCCCGATAGGAGATCGGATCCGCGCGGCGACGTACAACGTTCACCGGTGGACGGGGATCAACGGAAGATCGAAACCCGATCCCCGGCGGGCGGAAGCGGTGATCGGTGAACTCGGGGCGGACGTGATCGCCCTTCAGGAAGTGATCCGTCCCTCCGGCGCGGGGGACGATCCTCTCGTCGCCATCGCAGACCGGCTCGGCTTCCACGTCACCTTCGCCGCCACGCGGACCCACAGGCGAGGGGAACTCGGCAACGCGATCCTTTCGCGCTGGCCGATCGAGGGGGTGTGGGTGATCGATCTAACCTCGTCCCGCCTCGAGAAGCGTCTCGCCGTGGCGGCGCAGGTCCGGTGCGGCGAGAAGGTGCTCGAGGTCGTGGCCACCCATCTCTCCCTCGCCGACCTGTCGAGGCGGCGCCAGGTGAGGGCGATTCTCGACCACCCGAGAATCCAGGAAGGCCCGGCGCTTCTCCTGGGGGATATGAACGCGTGGCGCCGGTGCCGGGCGACGCGGGCGCTGAACGACGAACTGCGCTCTCACAACAACCGTTCGTGGCCGCCGTCGTTTCCCGCCGTGAAGCCGGTATTCGCCCTCGACCGCGTTTACGGCCGGGGGGTCGAGTTCACCGGAATCGCCGCGCACAACACCTCCGCCGCGCGGCGCGCGTCCGACCACCTTCCCGTGATCGCCGGGGTGAAAATCTCCCGCTGAGACGGTCACTCCGGGCGGTCTCCCACCCGCCTTCCCCTTTCGCCGTGGATCGTTTCCGCGTGATCCCCGGCTCAGTCCGGCGTGACGATCCGCAGGCGAACCGGCGCGGTGCCGTCGATAAGAAAACCGAGTTCCTTCGCCGCGCGGCGCGAAACGTCGATGATCCTCCCCTTGATAAACGGACCCCTGTCGTTGATGCGAAGCCGCACCTTCCTCCCGTTCCCCAGGTTCGTCACCTCCACGATCGTGCCGAAAGGGAGCGTGCGGTGCGCCGCGGTGAGAGCGTTCATGTCGTAGATCTCCCCGTTGGCCGTGCGACGCCCGTGAAACCGGCCACCGTACCACGACGCGATGCCGGTAAGCCCGTCGTCTCCCGCACCGGCCGGCGGGAGGGACGAACCGCGGGGCGTGCAACCGGCCAGAAGGAGGAGAAGGAGAAATGGGATGACGGGAGCGGGAAGATGGGCGGCGAGATCATGCCGCCGGCCGGCGCCCGGGGTCGCGCGAAAGAGGAGCGACACCGCCCCGATCAATGATGGTGCTCTCCGTGGTCTTCGTCCTCCCCACCACCCTCGCCGGCGGCCGGCCCGGTCCAGCGGAGGAGGAGATCGACATCCCCTTCGTCGAGACGGGCCTCGGGATGGAGAAGGAGATACTGTTTGAGAGGCATCTCCCCGCTTTCGATCTTCTCCCGGATTCCGAAGAAGGCGTGACCTCTTTCGCCGGAAGGAAGATCGTCCCACGAGGAGAAATTGAGTTTTTCCCGGGCTTCGTTCACGTCGTGCGCTACGAGCCACGACATCGGCGCCACCGCGCTGTACCACGGCCAGACCGTTTCATTCGAATGACAATCGAAGCAGGAGCGTTCGAGGAGGGCGCGCACGTCGGCCGGCGCGGTGAGTGCCGTTGTCCCCGGCAGGTTCTCCCGCTTCACGGGGATGAACTGGATCACGACGAGAAGAGCGGCGACGACCATCAGGGCGCGGCGGACCGGTTTGTTCATTCGATCTCCTCCCCCGGCCTCTTCGGCCGGGTGCTTCCTCCGGCTACGACCGGAAAAGGAACTTCCCGTTCCTGTGGATCGCCTTGCCGTCGCCGAAGACGGTGAATCCCTTCCGCGTATCGCATACCATATCCCAGTGTACCGCCGACCGGTTCTTCCCGCCCGTCTCGGGGAGCGACGCGCCGATCGCCAGGTGCATCGTGCCGCCGATCTTCTCGTCGAAGAGGGTGTTCTTCGTAAACTTCGTGATTCCGTAGTTCGTGCCGAAAGCGAGTTCCCCTAGCCGGCGAGCGCCCGGATCGACGTCGAGCATCCGGCGAAGGAGATCGGCTCCCTTCGCGGCGCTCATCTCCACCACACGCCCCTTGCGGAACGTGAGGCACACATCCTCCACCTCCCGTCCCTCGTACGTTGCGGGAAAGGTGTAGCGAATTCTCCCTTCCGCCGAGTTCTCCACGGGGCCGGTGAAAACCTCCCCGTCGGGAAAGTTCACCCTGCCGTCGCAGTTGATCCATTTTCGCCCCGCCGTGCTCAACGTGAGGTCGGTATCCTTCCCGACGATCCGGATCTCCTTGATCCGATTAAGGAAACGCACGATTCGCGCCTGGACGGCGGAGAGTTTCTTCCACTCCGCCACGGGATCCTTCGCGTAGAGCTTGCCGGCGCGGTAGACGAAATCCTCGTAATCGGCGAGCGACATGTCGGCATCCTGCGCCCCCGACGGCGTCGGAAAGAGCGTCCCCACCCAATGGTGGGAACCGTTCGCCATCCGTCCGAGCATCGTCCGAAGGAGGCGGCTCCTCGCCTTCCGCTGAACGCCGCTCCTTTTCGGGTCGATGCCGGCGAGTTCCCTGCTGTTCCAGCCGCCCAGGATGGTCACCGACTTGTCCGCCTTCTTGTAGAACGCATCCTCGGAAGGTGAGATGAAGCCGATCTGCCTATCCGATCCGCGCGAAAGGAGGAGACTCGACGCCCCGGGGATCGAAACGTCGAGCGTCGGATTCCCCCCCGCGTCGAGAATCTCCGCCATGAGCGCCCGCATCAGTTCATCGGCGAGGGCGGCGCCCCGCACAACGACCCAGTCATCCCTCTTGACACGAAGGCTGTACCGGGTCAGCACCTTCGCCAGCTTCGTGATCCGATCATCCGCCATTCGAATCCTCCGGACTTTTCCTCCTCCCGCCATAAGCCGCCCGCACACCTTCGATGCGCCCTTCCCTCGACCGGCCAGCGACGGGGAAACCGGTTTCATTCTAGCCGCTCCCACCCGGCGAAGGAAGACGGAAAAAGGGGATCGCCGGATTGCTCCGCGAGAAGCGGCTCCTCCCCGCCGAGATCGTCGATCGTTTCGACGTTCAGCGTTCGCGCACCGTAGTGTTCCTCGATCCGCCCCGAAACCCGGAAAGGTCCCCCGCCACGCACCGATTCGGCGAAGCGCCGGTAGACCGGCGGGAAAAGAGTGCATTCGAAAAGACCGTACTCATCCTCCAGGGTAAGGAAGAGCATCGTCTCCCCCCGCTTCGTCCTCACCCTCCTGGCGGCATCGCGCACGCCGACCAGTTCGATCGGCGCCCCCGGCTCCAGATCGTTCTCGAAGAGCCGCGAGTCGGCGGCGCCGGCGCACGCTCCGCCGTGGCGGAGGAGGGTGATCGGATGGGCCGAGACGGCGAGATGAAGGATCTCCATTTCATAGCGGAGCCGCTCGCTGAGACCGATCTCCCCGAGGGAAGGAGCCGCGCCCGCCACCGCGCCGGCGATCGGGGGCGCCTCTTCGGGAAACATATTCTCTTCGCTCCGCCACGGCGCTCGCCGCGTCCCCCGTCCGGCCGCGCACGAGGCGTACAGCTCCCAGAGCAGTTCCGTCCGCTTCACGCCGGTCCAGTCACCCCCCCCCCACCAGGACGAGCCGCTCGGCGTCACGCCTCGGCGGGCGGACACGACGAAGAAAGTGGGCGAACGAACGAAACGGCCTTCCTTCGTAGATGCGCCGGCGCACCGGCACGGAGAGATCGCGCACCTGCGCCAGGCCGGTGCGAATCGCGCCCGTCGGGCGGCCCGGACCGGACCGACCGATCGCGGAGGCCGGGGCATCGTCGAATTCCAGCGTGAATCGATCGGCGCTTCGCTGCACGCACGGCGGACGGATCTCGATCCCCCGCCGGCGCGCCTCCTCGAGATGTACCCGCGTGGCGTACATCCCCTGGTGATTGTTGAGAAGCGCCACGGCGTGTTCCGCCGGGTAGTTCGCTTTGAGGTACGCCGTCCGGTAGGCGAGCACGCCGTACCCCGCGGCGTGGGCCTTGCAGAACGCGTAGTTCGCGAAGCGGGCGATCATGCGCCACACCTCCTTCGCGAGGGGAAGCTCGACGCCCCTTTGCACGGCAAGGGCGAGAAACGTGTTCGTCAGCGCCCGCATCGATCGGTCGTCGCCCGCCTCGGCGATTCGCCGCCGGAGGAGATCGCTCTCCTCGAGGGAAAGCCCGGTGATCCGGCTCGCCACCGCCATCACATCCTCCTGGTAGAGCGGTACGCCAAGTGTCTCGGCGAGAAGATCCTCGAGGTCGGGGTGGGGATAGCTGACCGGCTCGAGACCGCGGATCCGCCGCACGAAACGCTCCTTCATGCCCGACGACGCCGGCCCGGGCCGGATGAGGGAGTGCGCCGCGATAGTGCCTTCCATGTCGGACGTACCGATCATGCGGAGGAGGGTTCTCATGCCGGGCGACTCGATCTGGAAACAGCCGAGGGTACGCCCCTCCCGCAGGAGCCGCGCGGTCGGCCCGTCGTCGTCCGGAATCGTTTCCATATCGATCTCCTCCCCCCTCGCCTTCCGGATGAGGGAGGTCGTTTCACGGATCGTCGAAATCGCCCGGTTCCCGAGAAGGTCGATCTTGATCAGGCCGATCCGCTCGATCGATTCCATCTCGTACTGGGTGATCACGATCCCCTTCGCCGCCCGTTCGAGACCGGTCAGCCGGTCGAGGGGACGGTCGCCGATCACGATGCCTCCGCAATGGATCCCGAGGTGGCGCGGCGCGCCGCGGAGACGCTCGGCGAGGCGAAGCACGGCGGTGTACGCTTTCCGGTCGCGCGGGTATTCGCGCAACGCCCTCGAGCGGGCGAAGTACTCGTCCAGCGTCCCGTCGATCTCCCGGGGGATTCTCCGGCTCACCCGATCGACCACGCCGGCGGGTAGGCCGAAGGCGCGGGCGGTGTCGCGAAACGCCGAGCGGCAATGATAGTGGTTGTGCGTCGAGATCATTGCCACGCGATCGCGGCCGTAGCGCTCATACGCGTAGTCGATCACCTCGTCCCTTCCACGCCAGCACAGATCGACGTCGAGATCGGGCCGGTCGTCGCGCAGTGAATTGAGAAACCGTTCGAAGTAGAGCCGGTGAGCGATCGGGTCGACACTCGTGATGCCGAGAAGATACGCGAGGAGCGAACCGGCGCCCGATCCGCGGCCCACCACCGGGATCCCCCGGGAACGGGCGAAGCGGACGAGGTCCCCCACGACGACGAAGTACTCCGAAAAGCCGCTCCCGTGAACCGTCTCCAGCTCCCGCTGCAGCCGCGCGGTGATCTCGGGGGTGATCCCCTTCCCGTACCGGCGACGAAGTCCCTCTTGGGCGAGGCGGTGCAGGTATGAGTACGCCGTCTCCCCCGGGGGCAGAGGGCACTTCGGAAAGATCGGCTCCGTGCGGACGGGATCGAAGTCGCACGCCTCGGCGATCGCCCGACCGTCGGCGATCAATTCGGGCGATCCCCGGAGGAGACGCGCTACCTCGCCGGGGGAACGGAGGCGGTCCCCGAACGCCTCCCCCTTCGCCCGGACCTCGCGACCGACAAGCGTGTTCGTACGGATCGCCGCCAGGAGCGCCTCGAACGACCGCTCCTCCGGCCCGGCCGTGCAGATCGCCCCTCCCACCACCATACCGATGCCGAGCCGGCGGGCCGTCTCCTTCCGATGAGCGAACGACCGCGGGCCGATCGACGGGGGAATCTCGATCCATAGAGCGCCCGGCTCGACCCCTTCGCGGAGCGCCTCGGCGAGGCGCGTCGACTCGACGAGCACGAACAACCCGCGTGCGTCGGTCCTCACGCTCCCGGCGAGATCGAACGTCGCTTCGAGGTGGCGCGCCGACACGACCCGACAGACGTTGCCGTACCCGACCGCGTCGCGGGCGAGCAGAACGGCCCGGTCGGGAGAGACGGATCGTGCGGCTTCCCCACCCACCACACCACCACCGGCGATTTCCCTTCCTTCCCCGGGAAGATCGCTCACCTCGGCGCCGGTGATCGACACGATTCCCGCCGCCCGCGCCGCTTCCCGGAAGAAGATCGCCCCGTACAGGTTGTCCCGATCGACCAGCGCCGCCCGGTTGAAGCCAAGTACCCTCAGCCGCTCGACGAGCCGTTCGATCGAAGCCGTCCCGCGAAGGAGCGAAAAGCGGCTTTGCATGTGAAGCGGGACGTACGCCCCCTCGTGCCCATTCGACGCCCCCGGTATCTCCCTCATTCACCTCCTCATCTTCGTTCCGTCGATCCTCCCGTCTTCACGTCCGCCGCTCTTCACAAGGATGCCGGCCCTCGAAACGATGCAAGGGTCGATCCGCAGTACCCCCTGGAATATACCCGACATATGTATAGTGGTCAAGACAAAAAAGGAGAATAAGGAGAACGGCGGGAAGAAGAACGAGGATCGTACGGCTAAGCCGGGCTCCCCACGAGCTTTCCCGGGCGTTCACCGGACGATTCCGCCAGCAGCCAACCGCCCGAGTAGACCCACCGGTTGATCAGACGGGCCAGGATCGCGCCGTAAGCGACGTGTGCCACGATCACGGTGATCGGCATGGCGGGCATGTCGAGACCCAGAAAGCCGATCCCGAGTGCCTCGACGGCGGGGCTGAGGAGGAAACCGACCCCGATCAGGAGAGCATAGAGCTGGACGGGAAGGAAAGATCGGCGGCCGAACAGCACCGTGAAGATGATGCCGAAGGCGGCGCCGTTCCAGAAGTGATACCCCCACCCGAGAATGTCCGACCACGCGGACGGGCCGAGCATGAAGCGATCGGTCAGCAGCACCCCGAGGAGTCGGGGCATGTCGCCCGGCATGCCGCCGAAATGGAAACTCACGGCGCGAACGACTTCGAGTCCCGCCGTGGCGACGAATCCGGCCCCTGCGCCGGCCACCGCCCGATTGACGAGCCTTCCGTAGCCGAGCTTCGAGGCGACGATCAGCGCCGCGCCCAGAAGCGCTATCGACGGAAGGAGAACCGCCCTGCCGAGAAGCGAGAGCTTTGCGAGCCCTGCCTGGGCGGCGGGAAACAGATTCGGAGCGAGTCCGGCCATTGCCATAATAAAGAGACTCAGAACCGCTTCGCCTTTCAATATCTGCTTCATGATGACCTCCCCGGAAATGGATGAGCGGGACGATCCGTCATCGGACCGCCCCGCCTCCTTGAGAAACTACCGCGACAGCATTCCGACCATCGACGCGAGCGATTCGTCGAGCATGCCCGCCCTCTTCGTCAATTCCGGATTCCCGAAATCCCCGAGAAGCCGCGTGGGCGGGATGTAGCTGACCACCGTGTTGCCGCCGTCGTTGCGAAACACGTTGATCCGCACCGGCACGACGAGCCCCGCGCCGAGATCGCTGCTGAACAGCTTCTTCCCCATGGCGGGGCTGCCGACGAAGATCGTCTCCGACTCGACCTTGAGGCCGGTCATTTTCAATACCTTCCCCTGGTGCAGTTCGCCCATGACCATCATTCCGTTGCCGGCCACCATCTTGCTCAGACCCTTGACGACGTCCTGCACCGATCCTTTCACCTCCGTCTGGACCACCAGCGAGTGAGACCCCGTCGCGGAGGAGATCGCCGGCGACCCGGCGACCAAGGCGACGAGAGTAAGTGCGAGCAGCGCACTACGGATACCTGTGTTCTTTTTCATTCGTATGTTCCTTTCGTTCCGTTCGGAATGGATTCACCTCGTACAACCCGTTAGTGCATGAAAGGGAACATCGATTACAAGGAAGCCGAAGGATCGAACGGCGAAGCGGCGGATCGATCCGCCCCCGCCGTCACCAACGGGGCGGATCCACCGGCAAGGACACCTTCATTTCGTCAGCGACGGCGTCCTCAGCACGAAACCGTTCTCGTTCCGTTCGAGCTTCTCCACGAGGTCGAGGCTCTTCCCCACCACCACCGACGAGTAGCCGAAACGCTCGCGCACACGGTCGAGGGCGTGGGCGATCCCCTCGGCGCGGCGCGCCCCCTCCTCGTCGTACAGGTCGATCTGCCTCGCCTTCGGGAGGGCGATGCCGGTGAGCGCCACGCCGACGAGGTGGAGCGCCTCCCGTCGCGTATCGATCTCGTCGAGCGACCGGAGCGCCCTTCGAAGCACGGGCGGATGGAGATCGGTCGGGAAGGGGAGCGACCGGCGAAGCGACTCCCCCCCACCCCCGGCGTAGCGGATTCGCACGGTGACCGTCCTCGCCTCGAGACCGAGCTTCCGCACGGTCCACACCGCCCGTTCGCTCAGGTAGAAGAGCATCCCCTCGATCTCCCGTCGATCGGTGGTCTCCGCGTGGAAGCTCGTCTCCCGCGACACCGATCTCGGAATCTCCCGCTCCTCCACCACTACCGTGTCCTCCCCCCGGCAGCGCCGGTAGAGGATCTCGCCATGCGCGCCGAAGAGCTTCGCCAGCGCCTCCACCGGCAGGGCGCGCAAACCGGCGATCGTCCGGATCTGGAGCCGATCGAGAAGCGTGCCGTACCGGTACCCCACACCGGGAAGATCGCGGATCGGAAGGGCGCCGATGAACGCCGCCTCCGCGCCGCGGCGTACCAGGCCGAGCCCGTTCGGCTTCGCCGATTTTCCCACCATCTTGGCGATCATCCGGCTCGCACCGATCCCCACGGTCACCGTCAGGCCGGTGGAGGCGCGTACCGCCGCGCGCAACCGCCGCCCCACCTCGACCGGCGTACCGTGCAGGCGCTCCGTCCCCGTGAGTTCGACGTACGCCTCGTCGAGAAAGGTCTCCACGTTCGGCGAGATCTCCCGGCACAGGTCGAAGATCTTCGCAGCCACCGCCCGGTAGGTCGGGTACGAACCGTCTAGGACCACCAACTCGGGGCAGATCCGCCTCGCCCGCGAAAGGGGCATCGCGTTGTGGAGTCCCCTTCGTCGCGCCTCGTAACAGCAGCTCGCGATCACGCCGTTTCCCACCGCCACCGGCCGGTCGCGGATCGCCGGGTTCCGCGCCTTTTCCACCGATGCGAAAAACGCGTCAAAATCGACGTGCAGGATCCACCGCTCCGGTTTCATGAAATTTCAGCTCTCGAGCATGACGAAATCGAGGTGCCAGCTCAGATCGGCGCTGTCGAGATGCATCTGGTAGACATCGCCCGACTCGACGGACACCGAGAAGTAATGCAGCTTTCTCCCCCCTTCCCGATCCTCCCAGCGGAGGTTCACCTTCTCCACCTTGTGCTTCCGGCCGTTCCTCCGGAAGAGGAGGGGGGTCACCTTCGCCCCCTCGAAATCGGCCCTCACCTTGATCCGTTCCCCGATCGATTCGACGCGCATGGCATACCGCTCCCGGCGGCCCGCCCCCGGGGACGCCCACTTCCAACGATCGAAAGATACTCTACATTTGTTTAGTAGTCAAGGCGGAAAAAAGAGAGAAGACAGATATTTCCCCGCGATTGTCACACCCGAAAACCCCTGCCGAATCCGTGCAACCAAGCACCGATCCAAGAAAAGGCGCGCCACTGGGACGCACCGGGGGCGCTCCAAAAGGAGCGGGGCCCCTCGGAACGATTGTCCCTTACTATAGTTTAGTTGTCAGACACTCTCGGCTGTCGCTAAGGTATGATAGAAACATCATATATTTAGCCGACCCTTTTGTACGAGCCGACCAGCATTATCGCATGCGGTGTACGGACCTTTGATCCCGGAACGAAGAATCTCGAAAAGGGCCGGGGAGACTCACTATTGGACGGCGGTCGAGGCTTATTGGCTCACATATTCCGGTACTAATGAAGGATGAGACAAAGGCCCGAGAAGATCTGTTACGCTGGGGAGGGGCGCGGGTCTTCGCCGGACAGGGATGGGCGGCGAACCGTTGATCGGGGACCCGGTCTGCAAGGAGGTCGAAATGAAGAAGTTGTTGTTATTGTTCGTGCTGGCGACCGCGGCCCCTGCACAGATCGTGTGGGATAAGCCTAAGCACATGGCGACGTTCTGGCCTATCGGAGATGGTTCAAAAGTCGAGACGCACGAATATGAAATGTGGAAGGGGCTGCTGCCGTCTAACTTCGTCAAGTTCGACAAGGTAACGCTCTCTTCGATGCAGCAGATCCCAGATGCCGCGTCAGTTGCGCTTTCCGCTCAGCCCTTCGAGGAGGAAGGTAGGCGATTTCTGAGGCTGCAGATTCCCAAAGGGTATCGGTCTGCGGACCTTGTTCTTGTTCTCGATTTCTGGGGCTCGAAGCCTCCTGTTGAGGTGGGGCGAAAGAGTTTGGTTATTACAAAAGACAACAAAATGGTCTCACTCTCAGAATATGAGAAGGTTCATGGGAAGGCGGGAGTTCCGACCCCCTCGATATGGAAGGGAAGATGAGATGGCTTTGGCTCGGCCTGCCTATTTTCGAACTCCACGGGGCTGACGTAGCCGAGCGACGAATCCTGACCAACCACCGTTATCATTACTGGTGTGTAGGCGCGCTGAGGGCTGCCCCCTTTACGCCCCCCGCGCGTTTCACTCTCCATCGCCGTGGCGGTACCGGTTCGTGATCGGCAGCCGCCGGTCGCGGCCGAACGCCTTCGGGGTGATCTTGATGATCGGCGGCGCCTGGCGCCTCTTGTACTCGGCGCGGTTCACCAACCGGACAACGCGGCGCACCGTGTCGCGTTCGCCGAGCTTCGCCGCGATCGCCTCCACGTCGAGGTCGTTCTCGACATGCTCCTCGAGAATCCGGTCGAGCAGGTCGTAGTCGGGGAGCGAATCGCTATCTTTCTGATCGGCGCGCAGCTCCGCGCTCGGCGGCCGCGCAAGGATCGTTTCGGGGATCACCGGGCCTCCCGGGCGGTCGTTCCGCCATCGCGCCAGGCGATAGACGAGTGTCTTCGGCACGTCGCCGATCACCGAGAGCCCCCCCGCCATGTCGCCGTAGAGCGTGCTGTAGCCCACGGCGGTTTCGCTCTTGTTCGCCGTGTTCAGCACGATCGAGCCGAACTTGTTCGAAAGCGCCATCAGCAGGTTGCCCCGCGTTCTCGCCTGGAGATTCTCCTCGGCGATCCCCGGCTCGGTCCCGGCGAAGAGCGAAGAGAGCGTCGCGTCGAAGGCGTCGACGATCGTTCCGATCGGAAGTTCGATGAACTCCATGCCGAGCCGGCGGGCGAGTTCCTCGGCATCGGCCCTCGTCTCACGCGAGCTGAACCAGCTCGGCATGGTCACCGCCGTGACGTTCTCGCTTCCGAGCGCGTCGCAGGCGATCGCCGCCACGAGGGCCGAATCGATGCCGCCGCTCACGCCGAGCACCGCCTTGCGAAAGCCGTTCTTGGCGAGATAATCGCCCGTGCCGAGAACGATCGCCCTGTAGATCTCCTCCTCCTCCACGCCGGAACGATCGCCGCCGGTGTGATCCTTATCGACGTCGCGAAGCGGCGCCATCCTCCCGCCGGGCGGCTCGATCCGCGCGATCACCATACCCTCCGCACCGCCCGCGCCGCTCGTTCCTCCCGATCGCCCTCCCCGTCTCTTCTCCACATCGACGAAGAGAAGATCCTCTTCGAAGCGCTCCGCGCGCCGGACGATTTCACCTTCAGGGGAGACGGTCACGCTCCCCCCGTCGAATACGACCTCGTCCTGCCCCCCCACGAGGTTGACGCACAGGACGGGCGCGTCGCACCGCTTCGCCAGCGCCGCGAACACGTCGCGCCGGTGGGCGTACTTCCCGCGGGCATACGGGGAGGCGGAGATGTTGAGAATGCCATCGACACCAGCGGCGGCGGCGAGCCTCGCCGGAGCGCCGTCCACTTCCCACGAATCCTCGCAGATGTGAAGGGCGACCCTTACATCTCCCGCGGCGATCACGAGAGCGCCCTCTCCGGGCGAGAAGTACCGTTTCTCGTCGAACACGCCGTAGTTCGGAAGGAGCGCCTTGTGATAGACGCCGCGGATTTCCCCGCCCTGGAAAACGGCGGCGGCGTTGCGAAGCGTTCCGCCGACGCGTCTCGGATAACCGATCACCACGGCGGTCTCCCCCGACGAGCAGGCGAGGTCGCCGAGAAGCGCCTCGCAATCGGATACGAAACGACGCCGAAAGAGAAGATCCTCGGGAGGGTAGCCCGAGAGAGTCAGCTCGGGAAAGGCGACGATCGCCGCTCCCCCGTCCGCCGCCCGGCGGACCATCTTCTCCACGAGCTTCGCGTTGGCGCGAAGATCGCCGACGGTGGTGTTGATCTGCGCAAGCGCGACGCGGACCATGGCCCTTTCCTCCGGAATCGGCGGGCACCGGAGCGGATCGGAAGGCGCCCCCCACACGGATAGTGAACGGTTCACCTTGATTCGTCAATGGAAGGCGGATATATTCCGGTCCATGCGCACGCTCCGGCGGACAGCGACGATTCTCCCGCTCCTCCTCTCGTTGCACCTCGTATTTTCCGCCGGTTGCGGCTCGAGACCGCAGAAGCGGAACATCGTCCTCGTCACCTTCGACACGGTGCGCATCGATAAGATCGGCTGCTACGGCGCGCCGTCGAGCGCCACACCGAACATCGACGCCCTCTCCCGCGAGGGAATCACGTTCCGGAACGCCCACTGCCAGGCGCCGATCACCCGCCCTTCCCATGCGTCGATGCTCACGTCGCTCTATCCGCGAAGCCACGGCGTGATGACGAACCGCGATCCCTTCGCGCCGGACATCCCCTTCCTCCCCGAACTCCTCCGACGAGCCGGATATGCCACCGGGGCGTTCACCGGCGTGCGCCTCTTCGCGAAGGGAGGCGATTTCGACCGCGGCTTCGACTTCTTCTCCTCACCCGTCTAGGGAGAACGAACCCGCGACGCCCGCACGACGATCGAAGAGGCCGCCGCGTGGGCGGAGAAGACCGCCCGCGCGAACAGGCCGTTCTTCCTCTGGGTCCACCTGTTCGACGCCCATTTCCCCTACCACCGGCCGAACGACACAGGAGAAACCGCCGTTTTTTCGCCCTACGACGGGCCGATCCGGAGCGGCTCGTGGCCGGAAATCGCCGAGGCGGCGGGCGACTCCGTGCTTTCCCCGGCCGACCGCCGGAGAATCGACGAGCTTTATACCGCAAGCATATCGTATGCCGACCGCGAACTTGCCCGTCTGCGCGGGCGGCTCGAAGAGGCGGGCCTGTGGGACGGCGCCGAGATCTTCCTCCTCACCGACCACGGCGAAGGATTCGAGAAGGGCGTCTTCCTCGAACATGTGAACTCTCTTTATGAACCGGTGACGAGAATCGCCTTCATCTGGAAGAGGGCGAACGGCGAATCGGCGGGTACGGCGATCGACGGTCCGGTCGAAAGCATCGACCTCGCCCCCACGATTCTCGAAACGGCGGGCATCCCACCGCCACGGTCGTTCGAGGGGGAATCTCTCGTGGGGGCGGCGAACGGAGGCGCCGGCGCCGCGCAAACGGCGATCACCGAGGAGCCGCCGCTCGCGGCACAGCAGCTCGTCCACCTATCGGAGCGGAACGGGATGATCTTCTCCTCCCCCGCCGGGGAACCACACGGCGCGAGGGCGCTTCGCGCCTCGGGAGAGCGGCTTTCGATCACCGACGGGAGATGGAAGTACATCTTCGATTCACGGGGCGCGGCGGAATTGTACGATCTATCGGCCGATCCGGAAGAGGCACGAAACCTTTCCGACGCCCCACCGCCGGGTGCGGCGGCGCTCGAAGGTCTCCTTGGGCGGTGGAGGAAAGAACATCCCATCCCCTCCACCGGCGCCGAACCGGTGGACGAGGAAACGAGAAAGCTCCTCGAGAGCCTCGGCTACCTCTGAGGGACGACGCCCCGGAGGCCCCCGGTCCTGGTTACACGCCCCGGTTATCAGGTGAATTTCTTTGCATTTCCACTTGCCCCCCAATGATAATTCTGTTTATTGTTAATCGTGTTACTTTGAACGGCCGATCCGAGGCGGGCCCCGGCGACTGACATGGTGTATTCCCCGCCAAGGACAGGACCATCTCATACAATCGGAGGATCATCGTGGAATCGGATCGAAGACTCAAGATCGTTGGTGATTTCCTCGGAAGCGCGAACGTTTTCCATCTTGCCGTGAATGAACTGATGGAGAGAGAAGCCCGTGACTCCCTCGGCACGGAGGTGACCCTCTCCCAGCTGAAGCTGCTGAAACTGGTCTACCTCACGAAGGCGGAGAAGATCAGCGACGTGGCGGGCTTTCTAGGCGTGAGCCATCCCGCGGCGAGCAAGGCGGTCGACCGGCTCGTCCGGCGCAACCTGATCGACCGGCGTGAGGATAAGCAGGACCGGCGCGCGGCACGTCTTTCGCTGACGAAGACCGGACAAAAGCTGCTCAACCGGTTCATCTCGCTCGAAGAGAAGACCACGAGAGGGCTGTTCACCCGTTTCCGCCTGGACGATCTGAAGACGGCGGCATCCCTTCTCGATCATCTTTCGGCGGACGTAATCAATCACAGCGAGACGATGGAGAATATGTGCTTCCGCTGCGGCATCTACTTCCGCGACAAGTGTGTGCTGCGCGAAATGGTCGGCACGTCGTGCTTCTTCGCCAGGAGCAAACGGAAGAAGAAGAGCGGCGCGAAGTAGGAATCGGAAGAGGGGCGGCGGGGACGATCAGTTGCCGTTCTCGCTGGTGAGAATGTCGATGAACTTCTCCGCCGCCAGGGAGAGGTGTCTTCCCTTTTTCACGATGAGAGCGAGGGGGCGTTCCCACTGATCCCCCTCGATCGGAAGGGCGACGAGGCTCCCCGCCTTCACCTCGTGTTCCACCGTCGGTTTCGGAACGATCGAAACGCCGGGCCCTATCTCCACGGCCCGCTTGATCGTCTCCACGTTGTCGAACTCCTGGACCAGATTCACCTGCACGCCCGCCGCGCGAAGAAGCTTATCCATCATTTTTCTGGTCGGCATGCCCGGGGAGAACGAGATGAAGGAGCATCCCCGGAGATCGTCGACGGAGATCTCCCCGGCGCCGGCGAGACGATGTTTCTGGCGAACGATAAGCACCAGTTCATCGTGACGGAACGGGATAGTGGTGATCTGGCTCTTGCGGACGGGGCACGCCACCACGCCGATATCGATCAGCTGGTTGACCACTCCCTCGTAGATCGCCTTGCTCGACCGGTACTCCAGGTTGAGCGAAGCGTCCGGGTAGGCGCGCAGGTACTTCCCGACGAAACGGGGCAGTTCGTGGAGTCCTACCGTCGGCACGGCGGCGACGCGCAGATTCCCCGCCACGCTGTCCTTCAGCCTCGCCAGCTCATCCTCCACCTGGCTGAAACGACCGTGCATGTCGATGCACGCCTTGAAGAAGATGCTTCCCGCCTCGGTCGGTTCGAGGTTTCCCCTCCCCCGGACCACGAGCTGGTGGCCGAGCCCCTCTTCGAGCTGACGAATCCTCTGGGAGACGGCGGATTGAGTCATACCGTTCAGTCTTGCCGTGCGGGAAAAACTTCTCGTCTCAAGCAGATCGATAAAGGTTTTCATCAGGTCGAGCATCGACGCCTCCTCGAATCACCCGGCCCGTCCCCTTGCGGGGGAGTATTCGACTCAGATGTGGGGGCCGGGGGAGTCCCGCCGGCCTTGGCGCCGGGTCCATCTTTCATTGTAGGACTCCCCGGCGAGGGCGTTCAAGGAGAAACGAGAGGGAGGGCCGCCGAAGCCCACGTTGCGACCGCCCGGAGACACCGCCCGCTTTTAGCCGGGATTTTTCTCCTCATCGAGGCTAAGATGGCGACGTTATGATCATCGTCCTTACACTCCTCGTCGTCTCTCTCGTTCTCCTCATGACGGAGACGCTCACCATCGACCTCGTCGGGATCGGTATCATCGTCGTTCTCGCCGCCACGGGGATTCTCTCCCCCACGGAAGCGCTTGCCGGCTTCTCGAGCAGGGCGGTCCTCACGGTGGGAGCCTTGTTCATCGTGGGCGAGGGGATTCTCCGCACGGGAGCGGTCGCCTTCCTCGCCCGCAGGCTGATCGACGCGTCCGGCGGAAGACCGGTGCTGATCCTCACCTACACGATAATCGTCGTCGGCGTGGTTTCGGCTTTTCTCAACAACACCCCCGTGGTGATCGTCTTCATCCCCCTCCTCCTCGGCGTGGCGGCGGAGAGGAAACTCTTTCCATCCACCATCTTGATCCCCCTCTCGTACGCCTCGATCCTCGGAGGATCGTGCACCCTCATCGGAACGTCGACGAATATCCTGGTCAGCACGGCGGCCGAAGCCCACGGCATCGCGCCGATCGGCATGTTCGAGCTGACCCGTGTGGGATTCGTTCTTTTCGTGGTGGGGGGAATCTACATGATCACCGCGGGACAGCGCCTTCTCCCCCGGCGACACACGCTGACCACCGGCGCGCCCGCCGGAAGACTGAGGGAGTTCGTCACCGAGGTGGAGGTTCTCAGGGGATGCAAGCTTATCGGCAAACTCCTGTCGAAGGCATTCGGCGACACCGGGCCGAAACCGCTTTCCGTGGTGAGGGGCGAGGAGATGCACTGGCCTCCCTTCGGCGACATGAGAGTACTCATGGGAGATGTGCTGATCCTCCAGGGGAGCGTCAATGACATCGCCACACTCGAACAGAGCGAGAAGATGCGCATCCTCCCCGACGTGCTCGACGAGACATTACGGTTCGAGCCGAAGAGCATGTCTTTCGTGGAGTTGGTCGTCCCCCCCGGTTCGAGCGTCGTCGGCAAGGTGGTCCGCGACGTGGGGCTCCGCCGGAAGGCCGACCTGGTGCCGATGGCGCTCATGCGCCACGGAAGACACATCCGGGGGAAAATCGCCGACGTGAAACTCAGACCGGGAGACGTGCTTCTCGCCTACGGAAGCGAGGAAGGGGTCCACGAGGTTTCACAGGCGAATGATTTTCTCCTCATGGAAGGGATCCACGAGACGTATGTCCACAAGAGACGTGCGCCGATCGCCGCGCTCATCCTCGGTCTCGTCATGGTCGCCCTCTCCACCGGGATACTCCCCATGGAGATCGCCGCGCTGGGAGGCGCCTTCCTAATGGTGGCCACCGGGTGCCTCGCCCCGCGCCAGGTCTACACGTCGGTGAACTGGCCCGTCCTCGTTCTCGTGGCGGGAACCCTCGCCCTCGGAAGGTCTCTCGAGTCGACGGGAGGCGCGCAGCTCCTCGCCGTCCCCCTCGTTCACGTCGGCCTTCTTTTCGGTCCGTGGGTCGCCCTCGCCGCTCTTTACCTCACCACTTCGGTGGTCACCGCGGTGCTGTCGAACAATGCCACCGCCGTGCTCCTTGTGCCGATCGCTGTCAGTCTTTCCGCCTCTCTCGGCGTTGACGCCAGGCCTTTCCTCATGGCCGTCGCCTTTTCCGCGTCGGCGGCGTTCGCCACGCCGATCGGCTACCAGACGAACCTTCTCGTCTACGGCCCGGGAAACTATCGCTTCTCGGACTTTCTGAAGATCGGCGTGCCCCTCACGCTGCTCCTTTGGATCGTCGCCACACTCCTCATCCCGCTGGCGTGGCCCTTCGCGCGATAGGAAAGTGCAAGGGCGACAACGAAGACCGGACGCTCCGGGAAGGAGCGATCACTTCCGCTTCGACAGGGCCAGATCGATCGCCGCTTTCAGCTTTCCGAGGTCGAACGGTTTGTAGAGGACGGCGATGACATTCCCCTCCTTGCGACCGCGCACCGCCGAGTGGGTGGGATCGTATCCGTACGCGGTGATCAGGACGACCGGAAGATCGGGGTTGATCCTCTTCAGCGCCGAGGAGACTTCGTAACCGTTCATCTCCGGCATGCGGATATCGCTGATCACCAAGTCGTACTTCCGCTTCTTCACCTCTTCGATCACCTTGGCGCCGTTCTCCACGTCGTCCACGAGGAAACCATCCCCTTCAAGCATTTCGCGGAGGAACTTGCGGATGTAAACGCGGTCATCCGCCACGAGGATGCGGATATTCCCCGACTTCTTGATCTCCTCGAGACTCTGGTCGACGTCGAGCATCGACACTCCGCCGATATAGTCGGTCTTCACATACTCCCGGCCGTCGGCAACGGCCTGCAGCTTATCGGTGATCTGTCCCACCCGGAGCGCCTCCTCCTGGATGATCCGGAGGCGGTACATCTCCTTCGCCACTTCCTTACCGAGACCGGCGGCGCGGAACGCCTTCTTCATCTTGTCGCCCTTCAGGAGCTGTGCGGAAAGTTCCACCGCCGAGAGAATCGACGAGAGGAAGTTGTTCACCTCGTGAGACATCATGGTGGCGATCTCGCCCACGGCGGCGATCCGCTCCGCCTTGAGCAGCTTCTTCTCCAGCTTTCTGAGCGGCCTGAGATCCTTGCAGACGCCGGCGGTTCCGATTTCATTTCCATCCGAATCGATGAGAATCGAGGCGGAGAGCGTGGCGGGGATCTCCTCCCCGCTCTTCGAGCGGAGCATGATCTCCTGCGCTTCGATCCGGCCCGGTTCCTTCCCCGGCCCGTGGGAGCGAAGGCCGAACATCACCTGCTTGGCCACCTCCTCGGATGCGTAGAGCGGGATGATCGACCTGCCCACGACTTCGCTCCGTTCATACCCGCTCAGCTTGACGGCACCGCTGTTGAAAAGCACGATGCGCCCTTCCTTGTCGAGGGTGATGATCGCGTCGGGGATGCTTTCGATAATCGTTTCGAGGTAGGTGCGGACCCGTTCCAGTTCGCGGGTGAGCATCTGCTTCTCGACGGTTACCGCAGCCTCGCGGGCGAAAAGCTCGAGGATCCGCAGCGAACGGGCGGTGGGACGGCGACCGTCGAACGGATCGTCCACCGCCAGCGTGCCGATGATCTTCCGGCGGCTCCCGAAAAGGGGAAGGAAGAGCATATCGTCGGGATGCCAATCGACGAAATCCTTCCCGCTCAGGCGGCTCGGGAGGGCGTCCTTGAGCACCTTCCGCGCCTTCGGATCTTCGTGGGGAATGAAGTACGATTCGCCGATCCTGTAACGGTCATCGAGAAGACGCCGCCGCTCCTCGGGGGTGAGAGGAGGTTGATCGCGGATCCGATCGAGGTCTTCCTCGTCGATACCGGCCGCGCCCACGCGCACCACGTTCCACGCATCGTCGAGAAGGGAGATGAGTGCGCGGCGAAATGTCTGCGCCTCGACGACGCCGGCGGCGATCGCGTCGAGCTGCTCCTGCAGTCCGTCCATCTCCTGGAGCTGAGCGGCCACCTTGAGGAAGACTTCGTACTGTCGCTCGCTGGAATCCGCCATGGAACGATCCTCCGCACGGCCCGTTCCGGGCGCGGCGCCGGGAACGATCCCGGGTCGAACCTATCCGAGAAGCGCCTTCACGAAATCACCGGCGGAAAACTCCATCAGGTCATCCGCGGACTCGCCCACACCGATGTAGCGGACCGGGAGGTCGACTTCCTCCCGGACGGCGAGAACCATACCACCTTTCGCCGTACCGTCCAACTTCGTCAGCACGAGGCCGTCGAGATGCACCGCCTGGTGAAAGAGCTTCGCTTGGGAAAGGGCGTTCTGACCGACCGCGGCATCGAGCACGAGGAGCGTTTCGTGGGGGTACTCTTCGCCGTGCTTCGCGAGAACCCGGCGGATCTTGCCGAGTTCCTCCATCAGGTTCGACTTCGTCTGGAGTCTGCCCGCCGTGTCGACGATGAGTACGTCCTTCGAACGGGCGATCGCCGCATTCAGAGCGTCGTACGCCACCGACGCCGCGTCTCCCCCGCGATCCTGCCGCACCAGGTCGGCGCCGGTCCTCTCCGACCAGACCTGGAGCTGCTCGATCGCCGCCGCCCGGTACGTGTCCGCCGCCGCGAGAAGAACCGACTTCCCCTCGGCGCGGTACCGGTGGGCGAGCTTCCCGGCGGTGGTCGTCTTCCCCGAACCGTTCGTTCCGACGAGGACGATCACGTGGGGCGTTCCGGTCCGCTGCTCCACCGCATCTCCATCCCCCTCGAGGATCCGGATCATCTCCGCGCCGATCAGCTCCCAGCGGTCTCCCTGTTTCCCCTCCACCGAACGGATCAGCCGGTTCGCCGCGCGGATCCCCACGTCGCCGCCGAGGAGAAGTTCCTCGAGCGACTCCCTCAGTTCGTCGCCCTCTACGCGGTCGACCACTTTCTTCAGTGAGGTGACGAGGCCGTCGCGGGTCTTGCGCAGACCGCTTCGGAGGTTCGAGAAGAATCCTCCCATCAGGCGGCGCCGCCTTCGATCGCCCGGATCTTCTCGTCCTCATCCTCGCTCGACCCGCCGGCGCCGAGACGGACCGATACGATCCGGGAGACGCCCGATTCCTGCATGGTGACTCCGTAGAGGTAGTTCGCCGCCTCCATGGTCTGCCGGTTGTGGGTGATCACGATGAACTGCGTCTTCTCGCCGAACTGTTCGAGGATCCTGAGGAACCGCCCGACGTTGGCGTCGTCGAGGGGGGCATCGAGTTCGTCGAGAATGCAGAAGGGACTCGGCTTTTCGAGGTAGAGGGCGAAGAGGATGGAGATCGCCGTGAGCGCCCGCTCTCCGCCCGAAAGGAGAGCGATCCGCTGCGGCCTCTTCTGGCCCGGCCTCGCCACGATCTCGAGATCGCTCTCGAGGGGGTTCTCCCGGTCCACCATGATCAGGTCCGCCTCCCCTTCCTCGAAAAGAGTGGCGAACACACGGCGGAAATTCGCGCTCACCTTCTCGAATGTGTCGAGGAAGAGGGCGCGCGCTTTTCGATCGACGGTGCGGATCGTTTCCTGCAGCGAGTCCCGGGCGTGAAGGAGGTCGCCCTCTTGTCCCTTCAGGAACTCGTACCGCTCGTTCTCCTCATCGAATTCGTCGAGCGCCACGAGGTTGACCGGGCCGAGGCGCCGCACCGCCTCCTTCAGATCATGGATCTCCCCCTTCATCTCCTCCTCGGTCATCCCTTCCACCTCTTCCGCCTCCCGGATTTCCGCCTCGGTGACATTGAACTCTTCGTCATATCGTTCGAGAAGATTCTCGCGGCCGAGCTTGATCTCCTGAAGTCTCATCTCGAGATCGTGGATCGTGCCGGCCAGCTCATCGGCGCGCTTCCGATCGCCCCGGGCGGCTTCCTCCCGCTCGCGGATCGCCTCGTTGATACGGTTCACCTCCACGAGGATCTCGTCCCGTGCCGCCGTTTCCGCCTCTTTCCGCTCGCTCAGCTCCGCCTCCTTCGCCTTCAGCTCCTCCACGCGGTAAGCGACTTCCATCAGCGTCTCGGCGCAAAGGATCGACTCCTCCCTCTTCCGCGAGACCTCGTCGGCCAGTTCCTCTTCCCGCCTGACGAGAGCTTCGATTTCGGCGTCGAGCGACCGGATCCGCTCCTCGGCGCCGGCGAGCGCCACGCGGCAATCGGTGAGCTTCCTCCTGTGTTCCTCGCGGTTCAGCTCGAGTTCGACCATCTCCGCCTCGATCTCGCGCAATGAGCGGTTCGCCTTGGAACCGTCGGCCCCGATCGATTCGAAATCCCTCGTGATCCTCTCGAGATGATCGTCGACCCTCTTCCTCTCCGCATCCGTCTCGGCAAGCTCCGCGACGAGTTGCTCCGCCACCTCCCGGCCCTTCTCCAGCGCGGTCTGAACCCGTTCCTTCTCGCGGGACGCCTCTTCGGCGCGGGCGACGGCCCTGTCGAGTTCGCCGACGAGCTGCTCCCGTTCCACGCGGCACCGGTCGAATTCGCCGTCGAGTTCGCCCTTCTTCTTCTCCTGGCGCTCCAACTCCTCTCCCGACCGGCGCAGTTCCCCTTCGAGTTCCTCGATGCGGGAACGACGCTCGAAGATCCCGACCTCCTCGGCGGCGCTCCCACCGCCGAAAAGGACGCCGGGATGGCGGGCCCCTTCGCCGGCGGGGGTGACGAAACGGAACTCCCTGTAGCGTGGATCACGGGAGAGTTCGATCGCCCTTTCCAGCGTCTCGACGAAAACGAGCCGTCCGAGAAGGTAGCGGACGACATCGCCCGTCCCGTTCCCGGAGGTGACGAAACGGGATGCCTGGCCGATCACGCCGGGGGCGTCAAGCAACCCCGCGGGAATCTCCACCTCGAGCGAGGAGAAGCGGTCTTTCGGGAGGAGCGTGGCCCATCCCTTCTCGTTCTCACGGAGGAAACGGAGAAGGTCGAGAGCGCTTTCTTCGCGGTCGATGACGACACACTGGAGTGCTTCCCCGATGGCGTTCTCAATGGCGGGAAGATACTCGGACGGATTAACGTCCAGCAGTTCTCCCACGACGCCGAGCACCGACGGATGGCGTTCCTCCTCTGTGAGAAGGGAGCGGACCCCCTTGCGATACCCCTCGTAGTCGTCGCGCAGCTTGGTCAGCAGCGCCAGCGTCGATCCGAGGCTCTCCCTCTTTCCCCGCAAAAGCACGACCGACTCAGCCACCTCGGCCCTTTCCCCCATGAGCCTTTCGAGATCCCTTTCCATGCCGTCCCGAAGGGCGCGAAGGTTCTCCAGTTCCTCGATGCGCGCCTCGTGGTTTTTCCGCGCACCACCGAGCCGTGCCTCGAGAGCAGCGTTCTCGACTTCGTTCGCCTCGATGCTCCGCCGCAGCTTCTCCGCCCGGACCTGGAAACTCTGCAATTTCGTCTCGAGGTTTCCCAGCTCGTTGCGGATCTCCGATTCCCCGCGGAAGAGGTCGAGGGTGACCTGCTTGCGCTGCAGCAGTTCGCTCTTCGCCTTCTCCACCCTCTCCTGGACGAGACCGTTCTCCCGGCGCTTCGCCTCCATGTCGGCGCCGATGGCGGCGAGGTGCTTCGCGGCCTCCTCCTTCTCCGTACCCTTCCTGCGCCGCTCCTCCACCGCTTGGGCGATTCTCGCGTTCGCGCCGTCGATCTCCTCTTCCAGGCGTTTCCTCCGCTCGACGTTCGAACTCTTCCGCTCCTCGAGGACGAGCATCTCGCTGCCGATCTCCTCTAGAGCGCCGAGCGTTCCATCGAGGGTTTTCTGCGCACCGCCCAGGGCGCTCTCCCGCTCACGGAGCGTCACCGTGTCGCGCTGCACGTCGGCATCGAGACGGGCAAGGCGGGAGACGAACCGCTCCCTCTCCTCGAGCGCCTCGGCGTAGACGCGCTTCTTCTCCTCCTCCTCGCGGCCGAGTCTCTCCAGTTCGAGCCGCCCGCTCCCGAGAGCGAGGGTGCGGATTCGCTCGCTCAGGTCGTTGTAGCGGTTCGCCTTGCCGATCTGCCTCTTGAGCGAACGGACCCTCTTCTCCACTTCCGCCACGATGTCACGGATCCTGTACAGGTCGTTCTGCGTGGCGTCGAGTTTCCGCAGGGCGAGCTTCTCCTGGCTCTTGTATTTCATGATGCCCGCCGCTTCTTCGAGCATCACCCTGAGATTAACCGACGTGTTACCGAGAAGCTGGTCGGTCATGCTCCGTTCCATGACGGTGTACGTGGAGCTTCCAAGTCCGGTATCCATCAGCAGGCCGCGAATATCCTTGAGACGACAAGGGGTTTTATTGATCAGGTATTCGCTCACGCCGGAGCGGTAGACCCTGCGGGTTACCCGGATCTCGGAGTAGTCGATGGCGAAGGCGTGCGTTTCATTGGAAAGGAGAAGGGAAACTTCCGCCATTACGAGGGGTTTTCGCGACCGCGTTCCATTGAAAATCACGTCGTCCATCGTCTCGCCCCGGAGGAGACGCGGGTTCGTTTCGCCGAGCACCCAGCGTATGGCGTCAGAGATATTCGATTTTCCGCACCCATTCGGCCCGATCACACACGTGATGCCGTCTCCGAATTCGACATTCAATTTATTCATAAACGACTTGAAGCCGAAAATCTCGATCCTCTTCAGGAACATGTCCCCTCCCCGGCGCCGGGTTCCGGTTCGCCGCTACTTCTCGATCTTGACCACCATTGCATAATCGAGCCCGAATGTTTCCTTCACCTTCTCGGCGTACGCCTTCGCTTCCGTTCGGCTGGTGAGCCTTCCGAGAATGATCCTGTGCCACGTCCCCTTCCCGGGAAGGTCGACCACCTTGATCGTTACGGGGAAGCCGGCGTCGACATACTTCCCCGCCGCCTGGTCCGCCTCCATACCCGTGGGAAACGACTCGACGTGAACACCATAGATTCTCTGCGCCGCCGAAGAAGCGGGCGCGCCCCGACGAGGAGCGTCCTTCGCGTGCGCCTCCGGCGGGGGCGATTCTTCCGCCGCCACGGGGGAGTCCGCCGTCCGCGCACCCCCGCCGGCGCTTTTTCCGCCGTCGACGGCCTGTTCCTCCGGCGGGGCGACGATCGGCGCGGGCGGCGTCTCTTCCGCCCGCCCGTCGGCCGGGGACGTGCTCTGCCGCGGTTCGTCCGCTGCGGCGTGATTCGTCGCGGGAGGCTCCGCCGGCGTCTCTTCCGCCGTGCCTGCGCCGCTCTCCCGAAGAACGATCTCCGTCGGCGCGCCGGGCTGTTCGAACCGCCGCTGCACCCAGAGAAAGGAGATCACCAGGCCGAGAACGACGGTCGCCGCGCCGAAAAGGAGGACGAAACGTCCGACGGGGATCGGTTTCGCGCTCTCCGCGATGGTCCTTTCCGCCGGTCGATCGGCCTCCGCCGCCGGCGCCGTCGATCCGCCGGCGGTGCGATCCGCCGCTACCGGGCGAACATCCCGCGCCGTGCCGCCGGAGACCGCCTCGTCGGCGGGGGCGACCACCGGATCCTCCACCTCCATCGCTTTCCGCACGATCTCTTCGGCGGTTTCCTCCACGGGAGGGGAAAGATCGCTCCCCTCTCCTCCCATGGTGATCTCCGCGATCCTCCCGGCGGGAAGATCGACATAGATCGGCACGGAAGGGTCGCTTCGTCTCCGGATGATCACCGTTCTGTCGGCGCTGCGCATTATCGGCGAAAGCTCGCCGTCGGCGCCGAAGAGGGGGGAGACGACGAGCACCACCTCCGCCTGCTCCCGCAGGGTGTTGAGCACCGATTCGAAATCGGCCGCGTGAAGCACCGCCGCCGCATCGGGCGGAGGGGAACCGACACCGATAAAGCGGATCTGCTCGTCGGCGGACTTGCGGATCGTCGCCTCCACCGATGCCCCCCAGAGCACCATATCGACGAAACCCTCGTCCGGCTGGTAGGAGAACGGTTTGGCGAGGGCCGCCTCTTCGAGGCACGCGTCGACAAGAAGAGTGCTCACCGCCCGGGAGGCGAGGGCCCGCGCGAGAGCGATCGCCGCGGCGCCCGACTCTCTCCCGTTCGACGCCGAAGCGATGAAGAGAAGCCTCGGCAGGCCGCCGAGCTTCTTTAGGCGGTCGACGGCCCCCGAAAAGAACCGCTCCTCGTCGTGAGGAAGAGGGATGTCGAGCCGAACCGGATCTCCTTCCGGGGGAAGGGTAAGGGAAACACCGCCCAGATCGGTCACCGGCGCCCCTCCCGAAGCGGTTTCGCTCATCGATCTCCTCCTCGCACCGCCCGCAGAACGGCGCGGGCGACGACGGGAATATCGGCGGGAAAGAGCGTCCTCGGATCGATCAGCACACGGTCGTTCTGGAGCCGTACTACCACCGGCGGATCGTGCGAGCGCAGGTGGCGCGCGATCTGAGCGGGACGGACCGCGGCGGACGAAAGGGCGAGGAGAACCGTCGCCACGGCGGGCCGGCCGATCGCGCCGCCGCCCGCCTCGGACTCGCCCGGAGCGAATTCCACCTCCACCGCCCCATCGCCCCCCTCGAGGATTGCTTTCCGCAATGTCTCAGCATCTTCCTTTATATCGGGCAAGGGCCGGGAAAGCAAACGCAAAACGGGCACCTCCCGCAAGGCACGCGATTCATCGAGATAGGTGAGAAGAGTCGCCTCGAGGATGGCGAGAGTCACCTTTCCCGGGCGAACGGCGCGCAGAACGGGAGACGAGCGAACCTTTTCACCGCCTCCTTCCGCCCGACCACGATCCCCGCCTGGACCGACCCGAGGAGCTTATCGCCGCTCATCATCACCAGGTCGGCGCCGGCGGCGACCTCCTGCTGGACCGACCGGTCTCCCCTTCCACCGCCCTCCAGAAGGGAACCGCTCCCCACGTCGTGGAGAAGGGGGAGATGCGCTTCGGCGGCGATCGCCGCCAGCTCCGGGGCGCTCACCTGCGTGGTGAATCCCTCCTGGCGGAAATTGGAGAGGTGAACCTTGAGGAGGGCGGCGGTGTCGGACGTGATCGCCCGGCGGTAGTCCTCCGGATGGGTTCGGTTCGTGGTGCCCACCTCGACGAGGCGGCTTCCGCTCGCCTCCATGATCTCCGGCAACCGGAAGCTCCCGCCGATCTCGATCAGCTCCCCCCGGGAGACGATCACCTCCCGGCCGCGGGCGAACGCGTGGAGCGCCGTCATCAGCGCGGCGGCGCAGTTGTTCGTCACCACCGCCGCCTCCGCCCCGGTGAGACGGACGAGAAGCCGCTCCACGTGATCGTGGCGCGAGCCCCGCTCCCCCTTCTCGAGATCGTACTCCAAGTTGGAATAGGCGGTGGCGATGTCGCGCGCACGGTCGAAAGCCTCCGGGGCGATCGGCGACCGGCCGAGGTTCGTGTGAATCACCACGCCGGTGGCGTTGATCACTCTCCTGAGGGAAGGCCGGACGGTCGCCCCGATCCGCGCCTCCACCGCCGTTTCGTACGATTCGACCCGCCCCGCGTCGCCGCCGGGAACGATCTCCCCTTCCTCACCCGAGAGGATCGCCCGTCGTGCGGCGTCGAGGGCGCCGCGGATCGCATCGATCACCACGCCTCTCGGATAGGCGGCGAAGAATCTCTTCATCGACGAATGTTCGAGAAACCGGTCGACCGACGGCAGTTTTTTCAGGAGTGAAGTTCGATCGTGCCCCATGGTCTCCTCCCCGCCGGACGGCGCCGCCGCGCCGGCGGCATCACGCCCGGTCGAACGTAGCAAAGCACCCGGGGAGGGTCAAGCGAACGGGGGCGCCGGGAAAGGGGGATGCGCCCCGTCCGGTCGGCGCGGGATCACTCCCTGGGAGGGGTGATCTCCTTTTGCGCCTGGTAGCGTCCCTTCTTATCGCGGTACGAAGTCTCGCACGGTTCGTTCCCTTCGAGGAAGAGGAGCTGCGCGATCCCTTCGCCGGCGTAGATCCGAGCCGGACGGCTCGTCGTGTTGGCGATCGAAAGAGTGGCGTACCCTTCCCACTCCGGCTCGAAGGGGGTCACATTCACGAGGATTCCGCAGCGGGCATATGTCGACTTGCCGAAACAGATGGTGAGAACATTCCGGGGAATGCGAAAATATTCCACCGTCCGCCCGAGCACCATCGATCCGGGCGGAATGACGCAGCTGTCGCCGGTGATCTCTTCGAACCACTCTTCCCTGTGGCGCTTCGGATCGATCACCTCGCCCGCCGGAGGGCGCCAGACCCGGAACTCGCGGGCAAGACGAAAATCGTACCCGTACGCGGAAAGGCCGTACGAGATCACCCCTTTCCCGCGGCTCCCCTCGGAGAACGGTTCGATCATCCCCTTCTCGAGGGCCATCCTGCGGATCCACCTGTCGGAAAGAATACTCAAAACACCTCTCCTTCTCCCGGGCGTGGTGTCAGGCGGTGATCGCCATGGCGAGCGCACTCTCCCTCGACATGGGAGATACGTCGATGAAACTCTCCTCCGATCCTTTCCGCACGGCCACGCGGATCGTCTCGAGGCCGCGCCCCTTTCCATAGGACGCGGTGAGCGCGGCGGCGATTTGAACCTCCTCGTCGGTCACCTTCCCGAGAAGGAGCGCCACGGGGCCGGACACACCCTCCGCCTCGAGGCGGATGCCGAGACGCCGGTGGAAGTGGAGGAATCGGCACTCCCCTTCGTCCCGCGCCACGATCACCTTCGCCCCGGGAGAGATCCGGAAATGGCGCCCCGTCTTGAGGAGAAAAATCTCCTCCCTTTCGAGCCTCTCGGCGTTCCCCCCCTCCCTGTGCTCGAACAGGTCGCCCAGGCGGGCGGCGAACACCTTATCCACCAGGGAACAGCATCCTCCCGCAGGGCTCGGGTAATCGGTCACGCCCAGTTCGCGGGCGATTCGCATCTGAACCTTTCTTCCCCGGCCCGCGATGTCGAGCAGCTTCTCACGGTCGACCCAGCCTTCCCTTTCCGGAAGCGTCGGCTCGAGCAGTTTTGCCGAGAGGGGCCTTAGAAGAAGACCGTCGAGCGCCGCGTCCTTCTCCACGAGCCTCAGAGCGCTCCTGTGCTGCGACATCGGCCGCTGACCGAGCACCTCGCCTGTGAAGACGAACCGCGCGGAGCGCGATTCGAGCATCCCCTTCGCCAGGGAGAGCATCTTCGCCCGGCAATCGAGACAGGGGTTCATATTCGCGCCGTAGCCGTGCTTCGGCTTCGTCAGCACATCCCAGTACTGGTCGTAGATATCCACCATCTCCACCGGCACACCGAGCTTCTCGCCCGCCTTGAGCGCGTCGTGCCGGTAGATCTCGCCGGGAGTTTTTCGGATCTTCTGCGCGTTGTCGGAAAGGCAAAAACCGGTGTTGAAGTTCACCGCGAGCACGTCGATGCCCTGGTCCTTCATCAGCTTCACCGCAAGCGTCGAATCGAGTCCGCCCGAAAGAAGCCCGATCGCCTTCACACCCATGTGGAAACGAGCCTCCTCAAAGCGCGGCGATCACCGCGTCCGCCATCTGCCGCGTCGTGGCGGCGCCCTCTTCGATCGCCTTCGCCGATCCCTTGAGACGCATCATGTCGTACGCCCTCACCTCGCCCGCGGCGACCACCTTCGCCACGGCGTCGCGGATCCGCGACGCCCGCTCTCCGTCACCGATATGGTCGAGCATCATGCAGCAGCTCAGGATCATGGCGATCGGGTTGACGATCGACGGATCGAGGTCGGCGTACTTCGGCGCGCTCCCGTGGGTCGGCTCGAAGATGGCGCACTTCTCGCCGAGGTTCGCGCTGCACGCGAAGCCGAGCCCGCCGACGAGACCGGCGAAACCGTCCGACACGATATCGCCGAACATGTTCCCCGCCACGATGACGCCGTATGATTCCGGGTTCTTCGTGAGCCACATCATTTGGGCATCGATATTCGTGTCCCAAAGATCGATACCGGGATAGTCGGCGGCGATCTCTTGTCCCGTTTTCAGCATCATGCCGGACGTTTCGCGGATGACGTTCGGCTTCTCGCAGATCGTCACACTGCGATAGCCGAACTCTTTCGCGTATTCGAACGCGGCACGGACGATCCGCCGGCACGCTTCGCGGCTGAAGATCCGCGTCGACACGGCGAGATCCTCCCGCGGCACCGAGGCGAAGCTCTTCATTCTGGGGTGGGTCATGAGCGCGTCGTACACCGTCTCGTCCGGGCCTGTCCACTCGACGCCGCAGTAGAGGCCCTCGGTGTTCTGGCGGAAAATCACCGTGTCGACCGGCGGCTCCTCCACACCACCGTCCTTCGTTCTTCTCACGAAATTGAGCGGATTCCCCTTGAACGAACGGCACGGGCGGATACAGATGTCGAGATCGAAATGCTGTCGCAGCCGCACGATCGGGCTGTAATAGACATATCCTTTATCTTTCAATGACGGGGAGAGTTCCGCCGCCGCCTTCTCCTTCGGCTTCGATGTGATGGCGCCGAACAGCGCGATCCGATGCTCCTCGAGAAGATCGATCGTCCTATCGGGAAGAGGGTTCCCCTCGTTGCGCCAGAACTCCCAGCCGATGTCGCCCTCGACGTACTCCGCCTCGAACCGGGCCGCCTCGAGCACACGAATCGCCTCGGGCAGCACGATCTTCCCGATACCGTCGCCCGGAAGGTTCACGATGGTCCGTTTCACCAGAATCCTCCTGTTTCTCCCCCTGAAGCGCGCCCTGCCGGCCACGCGGGAATACCTAAAGATAGTCGGATGATCGCTCCGCGCCACAGTGTACCCCGCCACCGGCACGGGGGAAAGCGATCAGTTCGATCGCGGCGGCGGGGAGTGCGCGACCGGGCGAAGGGGCGTAGCTCCCTACCGGTCGCCGCCGAAGTCGGGCCGGTAGTCGATATGAAAGTCGATTCCCTCGCGCATCGCCTCGCGGGCCGCATCGGCGACCTTTCCGAACCGAGGGTCGTCGGGGGCGAGGCGGGCGCACCGGTCGAAAATCTTCACCGCCTCGTCGATTTTCCCCTGGTTCGAAAGAGCCACTCCAAGATTCGAGTAGTTCTCCACCCTGTCGGGGAACGCTTCGACCAGATCCCTGAAGATCGCCTCCGCCCCGGCACAGTCGTCCGCCACGAGGAGCGCCATACCGAGAAGCTCGCGCACCCCCCTTTGTTCCGGGTAGCGGGCGAGCACCTCCTTCAGGATGCCGATCCCCTCATCGATCCTGCCCGAGTGGAGAAGCGCCCTCGCCTCGACGGCGCGGCGCACCGACACCTGGCGCTCGTCGAATTTCTTCACCTCGTCCTTCGCGTCGGGCAGATCGGCGAAGGGATCGCCCCGAGCCGGGGTGCTCGATCGATTGATATAACCGAGCGCTTCGAGCCGCTTCCGCTGTTCCTCGCCGATATCGCCGGTGACGGTCTCCACTGGCGAAATGTTCTTTTCCCGCCTGAGATGCTCTTCCAGGATCGCTTCGAGTTCCCCACCGCGGTCGCGCCGCGTATCGTAGAGATTCTTCGTCTCCCCGGGGTCGTCGGCGAGATGATACAGCTCCTTTCGCGGCGCCTCGATGAACTTCCACTCCTCGGTGCGGATCGACCGCGTGGGACTCCAGCCGTAGGCGAAGTAGCCGAGAAACGCCTCGGTGTAAACCGGCGTCGCTTCGACGACGCCTCCCCTGAGAAGGGGCGAAACGTCGGTGCCGTCGATTCCTTTCGGCGGTTCGAGCCGCACCAGCGATAGGAGCGTCGGGAAGAGATCGATCGACCGGACAAGGGCGTGCTCCACACTTCCCTGGGGAACCAATCCGGGAGCAGAGAGAATCATCGGAACATGGACCGTCGGTTCATAAACGAAAAAACCGTGCTCCGCCTCTCCATGCTGCCCGAGCGATTCGCCGTGATCGGCCACCAGGGCGATCAGCGTGTTTTCATCGAGCCCCTTCGAACGGAGCCCGGCGAGAAGCCTGCCGATTTCGTAATCGGTATATGCCACCTCCCCGGCGTAGGCGCGGTTCGGGTATCTCGTATCGTACGGCGGAGGAGGGTCGTACTTCGAATGGGGATCGAAGTAGTGGACCATCAGGAAGAATGGATCGTCCCCTCCGTCACGGATCCATTTCCACGCGGCGCCGGTCACGTCGCTTGCGCGCCGCTGCGCGCGGTCGCCGAGGGAGACCCCCTGGCGGCGGAACTCCTCGTTATAGATTTCCAGGTGCTCGGGAAAGGCATCGTCGTAAAAGGAGAATCCCTGCGTGAGGTTTCGCTCCTTTTCGAGCACCGCGGAACCGACCACCGCGCCGGTGCGATAACCCGCCGCGCGGAACACTTCCGCCAGGGTGGTGAAGCCGTCGTCGAGGTTCGTCTGGTTGTTCCTCACCTGGTGGCGATACGGGTAGAGCGACGTGAGAATCGAGGTGATCGACGGGAGGGTGAAAGGCGCCTGGGTGAAAGCGGCGTCGAACCGGGTTCCGACCGCCGCAAGGGAATCGATGGAGGGGGTCGCGCCGAGAGTCGAACCGTAGCAACCGAGATAGTCGGCGCGCAGCGTGTCGACCACGATGAGAAGCACGTTGACCTGGCGATGGCCGCCGGTGCACGCGAAAAAAAGGGGCAACAGGATGACGGCCGTCCGCTTCATGGGACCATGCTACCGTCGATCGGGCGGAATGGCCCGTAAAAACTCGAAGCGGAGCCGGCGTCCTTTCTCGACCCTCCCCGGCCCGGGACGATGTACAATCGCCCCATGAGACGACGAATCCTCGAATGGCGGGGTCCCGTCGCGGCGGCGGTGCTGGGCGCAGCGGGGACGTTCCTGTCGTGCACTTCCCCTCCCCCGCCCGAGAGGGCGATCGATACGCTCTATGAGCGGTTGAGCGAGCGGCGGGCCGACTTTCCTGCCGACGCGGTGCGGGGAAAAGTAATCGTCATCGACCCGGGCCACGGCGGGCGGTTCGACGGCACCACCGGCCGGGACGGCCTCAAGGAGAAGGACGTCAATCTCGGGGTCGCCCTCTATCTTTGGGGACTTCTCCGCGAGGCTGGGGCGCGGCCCCTCCTGACGAGATCATCCGACATCGATCTTCTCCCCGGCGACGGGGGGGGGAGTCTCGCCGACGACCTGGCGAGACGGGTCGCCATGGCCGACACCGCCTCCGCCGACCTGTTCTTGTCGATCCATCACAATGCACGCTCCGACACCGACAGGACGGTGAACCGGATCGAGGTATACTACCCGATGGGGAGGACGGGCGCCTCCCTCGACGCCGGTCGCGCCGTGGCACAGCACCTCTCGAAGAATCTCGGCATCCCCGATGCGTCGGTCCTTCCGGGCAACTTCTACGTTCTCCGCGAGAACAGCCGTGTCGCCGTGCTCGGGGAGTCGTCGTATCTCTCCCACCCACCGGTGGAGGCGAAGCTCGCCCTCGGGGAGAAGAGACGTCTCGAGGCGGAAGCATACTTCCTCGGGATCGTCGCCTGGTTCGCCCGGGGGGTGCCGGCGTGCGCCATCGACAGGCCCGAGGAAACCGTGACGTCCTCCGGCGGACTGGTGCTGCGGGGAAAGGTGTCCGACGCGGCGGGCGGGGAAGGGATCGATCCCGCCACGGTGGAAGCGACACTCGACGGCGCGCCGCTCGACATCGTCTACGACGTGGCCGGCGGCCTCGTGGAAACGCCCCTGCCGGCGGATCTCGCGCCGGGAAAGCATGTCCTTTCCCTGGCGGCGCGGAATCTCGCCGGCAACGCCGCTCCCGAACAGGTCCGTGTTTTCGACGTTTCCTTCCCGCCTGTGCGCGCTGCCGCCGACGTGCTTCGGCTCCCGGTGGATGAACCGACGATCCTCCTGGCGCTCACTCTCTTCGATGAACGGAACCTCCCGGTGAAAGAGGGGATGACGATCCGTGCCGATCCGGGAGGGGAAGAACGCGTCGGGCCGGGCGGAATGGTGCGATTCACGCTGCGCGGCGAGTCCCTGCCGCAGGTTCGACTCGGCACGGCGGAAGACACTTCCCGAGCACTCCATATCACTCCCGGCGCTCCCGAGATGCCGGCGGGCGTTCTCCTCGCCGAGGAAGGGGGCCGTCCCGTTCCGGGGGCTCTCGTTTTCAAGGGGAGGGAACCGGTCGGAAAGACGGGACCGGGCGGATGGCTCGCCCTCGAGGCGCGCCCCGCGCGGACCGACCGCTTCACCGTACGCGCGGGTGGACGTCTTGCGACACGCATCGATTTCGACGGGGCGGTGGCGACGGCTCGGTTCGACCTTCCGAACGAATCCCCCCTCGCCGGTACGGTGATCCTCATCGACCCCGAGGGAGCGGACGAACCGCGCCTCTTCCCCCCTTCCGGCCAGTGTCTCGCCCTCGGCCGCTACCTCGAAGGGATGGTCCGCTGGGCAGGGGGGAAACCGCATCTCACCCGGGATAGCCCCGACTTCGTACCGGCGGCGGAGAGGATCTCCCTCGCGGCAAGGGACGGCGCGGACTACTGGATCACCGTGCGGACGGAGGAGGCGATGTCGGTACGCCATTTTCCCGGAAGCCGGCTGGGAGCCCCCGCGGCCCGTTCTGTGGCGGCGGCGCTCTCCGAAGCCCTCGGGGTGGACGTTCCGGTCCTCACGGGAGCGGAGCGGGTGCTCCGGGACACCCCCTGCCCGGCGCTGGTGGTCGCCCTCCCGCCGGTGGAGGACGGCCGCGCCGGCCGGGGTCGCCTCAGGCGCGCGGCACAGGCGATCCTGGAGGGATTGGCGCTTCGCCTCGGCGCCCAAGAGCGGTCCGAACCGATCTCCATCGGTTCGCTCTCCCCGGGATCGCTCGTCCGGATCGACAGGTCGGTCACGTTCCAGACGCTGAGCGGCGACACGCTCATCATCCGTTTCGCCCCGAAGGGAGATCACAGGATCGAGGTGGAAAGAGACGGCGTCTGGTCGAAGTCCGACTGATCTTCCCGGCCCGCCCGGTCAGCCTCCCGGATTTCCGAAATTCTCCGGGGGAAGATCCCTCAAGAACTTGCGAAGCGCCTCGGAATCGATCTCCTCGCTTTCGGCCTCCGCACCTCTTTCCATCTGGAAGAGGGAAGGTTCCACCATGATCGGCGCCTTCGTCCGGAGGGCGACGGCGATCGAATCGGAAGGGCGGGCATCGACGGAGAGCACATCCTGCTCATCCCTGCGGATCAGCAGTTTCGCGAAAAAGGTGGCGTCGCGAAGCTCGGTGATCAGCACCTTCACCACCTGCGCGCCGAGACCGTCGACGACCGTCTTCAGTAGATCGTGGGTCAGCGGCCTCTGGAACTTCCTTCCCGCCAGCTCGAGGGCGATCGAACTCGCTTCGGCGGGACCGATCCAGATCGGGAGGACGCGGTTTCCCCCGACCTCCTGGAGGATCACCACCGGGGAGTTGTTCCGCTCGTCGCGCGCGAGACCGCTCACTCTTACCTGTACCGGATCGGAAGACAAGGAGGCCCACCCTTTCATCGCCGGGCCGAATCACCCGGCACGGTGAAAAGGTAGGCATTCAACCTTTGGGCGTCAAGGCGGCGGCGCCCCCCGCAGACCGATCAGTCGTCTTCGAAGGAAGGAGGCTCCTTCCCCATGTTCTCCAGCATCCAGCGGGCGGACTTCTTCATCTCTTCGGAGCAGCCGTTCGGCCGCTTCACCACTTCCTCGAGGGCGCGCCGGGCGAGATCGAACTTGTTCAGCTCCTCGGAATAGACGAAGCCCACCATGAACTGCGCCTCGCACGCATGTTCGTCCTCCGGATAGCGGTCGACGATCTCCTGGTAGTAGCCGACGCGCTTCTGCGGGTCGGTGGTCTTCTGCGCGAGTTCGAAGAGGGCCTGCGCCTCCTCGGCCGCGTCGATCTCCTCCTTCGTCGCCGGTCCCCTCGATTCGGCGAGACTCTCCTCGTCGATCCGGACACCGTACTTTTCGCGCAGCACCGCGACCTTCTCTTTGCGGACCTTGTCGTTGAACTGAGCTTGGAAGGTTCTTCGGATCGTCTCGGACGCCTTCTCGAAGGGGATCACCGTCTCGGGGGTCCTCTCGGTCACGGTGAAGACATGGAATCCCTTCGGGGTCCGGATCACCGGCGAGATCGTCCCAATCGTGAGGGAGTCGATAGTGGCGGACATTTCGAGCGACGGACCGACGAAGGGGATGAGGGAGGTGCCCGCCGCCACCGGTCCGATCTTTCCCATCCGCTGGCGGACCGCCTCGTCGGTGCAGTAGTCATCCACCACCTTCACCCAGTCGGCCCCCGCGAGAAGGAGTTTCCTCACCTGCTCCGCGTCCTCCCTGTTGTCGACCACCACCTGGCGGACCTCCGACTGGAGCGGTCTTGTATAGAGATCCTCGAGGTGCTCATCGTAGTAGGACCGCAGATCATTCTCGTTCATCCGGGTGTACGGCTCGATCTCCCGTTCGTAGTACGCCTTGATCATCACGCGGCGAACCTCGTCCGCGATTCGGCGGGCCACCGCCGGGTTCTCGTCGAGCTTCTGTTCCTTGGCCGCGATGTAGATCGCCTCCTCGTCGATCATGCCGTCGAGCAGCTTTCGCCTCCCCTCCTTCGACTCGAACTGCGAGCGCACATTGGGGGGCATCGTGGCCAGGCGACGATCCAGATCTTCCGACGTGATCCGATGATCCCCCACGCGGGCGAGCTCCGTCTCCCGGTTCTTTTTTCCGCCGCAGCCGGCCAGCAGGGCGAGGGCGAACAGAACGATTCCGGCAAAACGCCACATGGTCAGGCAAACCTCCTTCGGGGAAAGACGGCTCAGCTCTTCACAACCCAGACTTTGATGGCGCACTCCACGTCACGGTGGAGCTTGATCGGCACCGTGTAGACACCGAGGGCCTTGATCGGCTCTTCGAGCAGGATCAACCTCTTGTCGATTTCATACCCCTGTCCCTTGAGCAGTTCCTCGATATCGTGGGACGTGACCGACCCGAAGAGGCGATCCTCTTCGCCCACCTGCACCTCGGCGGTGACGGAAACCTTCTTCAGCTTCTCGGAAAGCCGCTCCGCGTGGCGTTTCACCTTGTTCTCGCGAACGTCGTGGAGCTTCTCCTCTTCCTGGAGCATCCTCAGGTTCCCGGTGGTGGCGGCCACCGCCAGCTTCCTCGGGATCAGGTAGTTCCTCGCGTATCCCCGGGCGACCGAAACCCGGTCACCGCGCCCGCCCAGGCTTTCGATATCCTGTCGCAAAATCACTTCCACCGGTCATTCCTCTCTTTCCGCGTCCTTACCCGCTCTTCGAAAATCGAACCACGTGTCGAACAGGCCTGCCCCGGTGGTGGCGATCACGAAGAACGGAAACACCAGCACCACCGCGGCGACAAAAAACAGTGTCCGCGCGACGGTTGAAACCCCTTTCGACCGAAACTGCCATGACAGGACCGCGAGACCCTGTACGAAATAGACCGAGCAGAGGCCAAAGAGCAGGTTCGCCGCCCACCCCCCGGCTCTTTCACCTCCCACCAGAACACCGGCGAGACCCGCCGCGAAGAGCCACACCAGTGCGAAGGGCGTCTTCCACTCCCGGAAAGGAGCAAGCTCCCGGAACGCCAGACCGTACCGCCCGAGGACGCCGCACGCCAAGCGGTAGACGATGGTCGTCAGACCAAGAAAATACAGGACGAGCGCCGCCGGCATGACGGTAATCGCCGTCTCCACCATCCAGCGGGTCATCTCGCCGGCCAGTTTGAGCGACTCCGGGTCGCTCCCGATCTCCCGGTTGAGCGCCAAGCTCCCCTGCACCACGCGATCCACTTCCGCCTCCCGCTCCTCCGGCGCCGGTGGAGCGGCGATCAGGAAGAAAGCGATGAGAAGGAAGGGGATCGATGCCTCGGCGATCGACACAGAAGGCTTCAGGCTGAGCGTCATCCCCCGGGCGAGGAGGAGTCCGCTCACTCCCACAGGGAGCGCCGTCCTCAGGCCGAGACCGATATCGCGCGAAACCGCCACGAGGAGGAGGAATCCCGCGAGAGCCGCGAAAAGCGCCCTCGACGGCTCCACCCTGTAGAGCAGCACGAGCGCCACGGGCGCCCCGAGCCTTCCCACCAGTTCGAGCAGCGAGGCGTTTCCCGTGCCCGCCACCAGGATCGAACTGGCGCCGAAAAGAGCCCACACGGAAGGAAGCGGCCGATCGACGTGACCGTCCCCGCCCACGGCGAGGACCTTACTCCCCGACGTACGGAATCAGCGCCATCTGGCGGGCCCGCTTGATCGCCCGCGTAATCGCCCGCATATCCTTCGCCGACAGCTTGCAGATCCGTCTCGGGACGATCTTCCCGCGATCGGTGATGAACCGGCGGATCAGCCGATCGTCCTTGTAGTCGATCTCCCGGCCCTTTTCGAGGTTCAGCTGGCGCACGCGCCGCCGATCCCGGCGATCATCGAATCTTCTCATCTGTTCCCTTCTCCCGCGAATGAGTCATGGACACCGGCGCCACGGGCCGGCGGCCCTGCGCCCCGGAGGGCGCAGGGCAACCCGGATCGGATCAAAACGGAATATCGTCGTCTTCATCGCCCGACGCAGGAGTGCTTCCCGCGCCCACCGGTTCCGATTTCGATTGCGGCTGCGGCGAAAAATCGCCGTCGCTGCGCTTGTCGAGCGCCTGGACGCTCATGGCGTTCACCTCGATGGTGCTCCGCTTCTGGCCGTCCTGGGTTTCCCACGACCGGCTCTGGAGCCTTCCCTCGACGAGAACGGCACTCCCCTTCTTGAGAACTTCGCCAAGACGCTCTGCGAGCTTCTGCCACGCCACGACGTTCACATAGCAGACGTCATCGCGCCACTCGCCCGACTGATCCCGGAATCTCCGGTTCACGGCGATGCCGAAATTAAGCACCGCCGCCCCGGAGGGCGTATATCTCGACTCCGGGTCACGGGTCAGTCTCCCCATCAGGAGGACCTTGTTCAAAGTTCCCAACCTCACTTCCGCCATCACATCCCTCCTTTTCCAGCCCGGTCCGCTACTCGGACTTTTCCGCTTCTTCTTCCGCTTCCCCGGCGGGCTCGACCGGTGAAGCCTCCTTCTCCGCGGGCTGCACTTCAGCCTGCGATTGCGAATCGGAGACCGTTTCCGGCTCCGTTTCCGTCTTCGTCTCGACGGCGCTCTCTTCCTTCGGCGCCTCCGACGCGGCCGTTGCGACGGACGCTGCCGGGGAGGCGGAAGGGGCGGCCTCCTCCGTGCGCGGCCTGAGCGGCTCACCGGGGGTCATCATCGGCCCGGTCGGGAGTTTCTCCCGCCGGAGCACCATGTGGCGAAGCACCGGCTCGCTCAGTTTCAGGATCCGCTGGAGCGGCGCGATCTGCGCCGGGTCGGTCTCGTAATAGAGAACGGCGTAGTACCCGTCGCTTCGTCCCGCGATCTCGTAGGCGAGCCTTCTGCGGCCCACTTTCTCCACCAGGTGCATCGAACCGCCGTTCGACTCGACAAAACCGACGATCCTGTCGATTTCATCCTCGATCGTCTGAGGCTCATTCTGGGTGTCCAGAATCAGCATGGTTTCATAAATGGCCAACCGAACAGTCCTCCTCTACATGAAGATGGGGGCGAGCACGAGCGACACCACCGACATCAGTTTGATCAGAATGTTGAGCGACGGGCCGGACGTATCCTTGAACGGATCGCCCACGGTGTCGCCCACCACGGCCGCCTTGTGAGCGTCCGAACCTTTGCCGCCGAATGCCCCGGTTTCCATATATTTCTTCGCGTTGTCCCACGCCCCTCCCGAATTCGCCATGAAGATCGCCAGGAGCACGCCGGAAACGGTCACACCGGCGAGGAGCCCGCCGAGAGCTTCCACATCGATCAGTCCGACCACGACGGGAGTGATCACCGCCATCAGCCCGGGGAGGATCATCTCACGAATCGCCCCTCCCGTCGAGATGTCAACGCAGCGGGCGTAGTCGGGCTCGGCGGTCCCTTCCATGATCCCGGGGATCTCGCGGAACTGCCGGCGCACCTCCTCGATCATCTTGAACGCCGCCTTCCCGACGGCGCGCATCGACATGGACGAGAAGAGGTAGGGCATCATCCCGCCGACGAGCACACCGGCCATCACCTTCGGCTCGAGGATATTGAGTCCCTTCTCCTGCAGCCCCACCTTCGTAGTGAAGGCGCTGAACAGGGCGAGCGCGGTGAGCGCCGCCGACCCGATGGCGAAGCCCTTCCCGATCGCCGCGGTGGTGTTCCCCACGGCGTCGAGCTTGTCGGTGCGCTCGCGCACTTCCTTCCCGAGATGCGCCATCTCCGCTATGCCGCCGGCGTTGTCGGCGATCGGCCCGTAGGCGTCGACGGCGAGCTGGATCCCGATCGTCGAGAGCATGCCGAGCGCCGCCATGGCGATGCCGTAGAGTCCCGCCTGGGCGTGGGCGAGAAGGATCGCCCCGGCGATCACCAGCACGGGAAGCGCCGTCGATTGCATCCCGACGGCGAGGCCGCCGATGATATTCGTCGCGGCGCCCGTCTTCGAATCCTCGGCGATTCCCCGCGCCGGGGGGCGCGCCTCGGAAGTGTAGTACTCGGTGATCAGCCCGATGGCGATACCGGCGACAAGACCACCCACCGTGGCGATGAACACGCCGAGGGCGTCCGCCGGTTTCAGCATGGCGTTGATCACGAACCAGGAGATCACGAGCATCCCCGCGCCGGCGCCGAAGGTTCCGATATTCAACGCAGCCTGCGGGTTTCCCCCTTCGCGGGTGCGGACGAAAAACGTACCGATAATGGAAACGATGATCCCCACCGCCGCGAGAACGAGGGGGAGGAGGATCGGGCCGAAGTTCTCGTAGCTCCCGAAGGTGAGGCCGAGCACCATGCCGCCGACGATCGAGCCGACATACGACTCGAACAGGTCGGCGCCCATGCCGGCGACATCGCCCACGTTGTCGCCGACATTGTCGGCGATCACCGCCGGGTTCCTCGGATCATCTTCGGGGATTCCCGCTTCCACCTTGCCCACCAGGTCGGCGCCTACGTCGGCGGCCTTCGTGTAGATCCCTCCGCCCACACGCGCGAAAAGGGCGATCGAGCTGGCGCCGAGGCTGAAACCGGAGAGAACGGAAAGAACGCGATTCATCGGCCAGTGAAAACCGGAACCGGAATAGATAAGGAAAAGAACGCTCAGCCCGAGGACGCCGAGGCCGGCGACGCACATCCCCATGACGCTGCCGCCGCCGAAGGCGACGCTCAGCCCCTTTGTCAGGCTCGTCCGTGCCGCCTGCGCGGTGCGCACGTTCGCCGCCGTGGCGACCCGCATCCCGAAGAACCCCGCAAGCGCCGAGCAGAGCGCCCCGCACAGGAACGACAATGCCACAAGCGGGTGCGTGTCCTCGCCTCTCGAAAAGAAGGCGAGCAGAATCGCGGCGATGATCACGAAAGGAATCAGCACCTTGTATTCGCGCGCGAGAAACGCCATCGCCCCCGTGCGCGTGTGCTTCGCGATGGTCTGCATCTCCTCGGTGCCCGCATCCTGGCGGTTCACCCACAAAGAGCGCATCCACGCATACACGAGGGCAACCACCCCCGCTGCGGGAATGAGGATCAACGAGTTCGCCATGTTGTCCCGTACCTTTCCTTGACGAGCGTCTCTATCGGTTGCATTGCTCCATCGCCCTGTCGATCCCGTCCGATACCCACAGCCGGACCGAATCGACCGCGCGGGCGATCATCTCATCCACGGCCCGCCGTTCGTGATTACCGAACGGGGTAAGCACGAAGTCGGCCAGCTCACCGGGGTCCTCCGGGGAACCGATTCCGAGCCGAAGCCTTTGAAACTCCTCGCTGCCCAGGCTTTCGATGATCGATCGAAGCCCTTTCTGTCCGCCGTCCCCACCCCGTTTTCGCAGGCGCAGCTTTCCGAGGGGAAGGTGGACGTCATCGGATACCACCAGAATCGATCCCGGATCGAGTCGGAAATCATCGAGCAGGTCCGCCACGGCGCGACCGCTTCTATTCATATAAGTCAGCGGCTTCGCGAGAAGAAATCGCTTCCCCGAGATCCTCCCGCCGCGATACATGTACGATCCGCGCGGCTCGAACGGCGCATCGCCGGCAAGCGCGTCGAGCACGAGGAAGCCGGCATTGTGCCTCGTATTCCCGTACTCTCTCCCGGGATTGCCAAGCCCCACTACGGCGAGCATGACCCGGTCCGCCGCGCGACGGCCATGCCGGCAACCGGCGACGAAACGAAGCGAAAAATGACTACGACTCCTCCGTCTTCTTCTCTTCGTCTCCGCCTTCCGAGGAAGCCGCGCCCTCTTCGGCGCCTTCCGCCTCGGCGCCCTCTTCGGCGCCCTCGGCCTCCTCTTCCTTCGCCACTTCCTCGATACGCGGCATGGCGATCGAAACGACCGCGGCGTCGCCGGCGGTGAGGAACTCCTCGTTACCGACCTTCTCGATTTCGTCGACCCGGATCGTGTCGCCGACCATCATGGAGGTCACATCGATGGTGTACTTCTCCGGAATCTCCCCGGGAAGGGAGAGAATCTGGATCTCTCTTTGGTGTACCGCCATGATCCCGCCGTACGTCCGGACCCCCTCCGATTCGCCCTCGATCACCACCGGAACGGCGACGTTGTACTTTCTCGTCATATCCACCTTGAGCAGATCGCAATGGATGATATCCCTCGTGGTCGGGTGACGCTGCACTTCACGGATCACCGACTTGACCGGCTCCTTTCCCCCTTCGATGTTCAGGTCGATCAGGAGGGTGGTTCCCCGGCCCTCCTTCAGCACCGGCAGGAGAGAGGCGGTTTCGATGTTGAGCATCTCCGCCTCGCCGCCCGATCCGTAAAGCACGGCAGGCACCACGCCGCAGCGTCTTTGCGCCTTCACTTCACTCTTTTTCGCCCCGCTTCTGCGGGTGACGTTCATTGTCGCTGTCTGCATCTTCTTCTTCTCCTGGGGCTGTCCACCCCGAAGGCATTCGGACCGCCCCTACTCCACAAAGAGGGAACTGACCGATTCTTCCCGATGAATCCGCTGTATCGCCTCGCCCAGCAGTCCGGCCACGCTGAGCACCTCGATCTTGTCACTCCCGCCCTTGAGCGGGATCGTGTCGGTGACGGTAACCTCACGGATCGGTGAATCGTTGATCCGCGAGAGCGCCTCCCCCGACAGAACCGGATGGGTGCACGCCGCGTAGATATCGAGGGCGCCCTCCGCCTTCAATCTCGCGGCCGCCGCGACGAGCGTGCCCGCCGTGTCGATCAGGTCGTCCACGATCAGCACGTTCTTGTCCTTCACGTCGCCGATGACGTGGTACACCTCGGCCACGTTCGGCTCCGGCCTCCTCTTGTCGATAATCGCGAGGTCCGCGCCGAGCCTTTTCGCGTACGCCCGTGACATCTTCACGCTTCCGATATCGGGCGCCACCACCACGAGGTCGCTCAGCCCCTTCCCCTCGTAATGGCGAACGAGCACGGGAGCCGAGTAGAGATGATCCAGGGGGATATCGAAGAACCCCTGGATCTGGCTCGAGTGCAGGTCCATGGTCAGCACACGGTCGGCGCCCGCCACGGTGATCAGGTTCGCCACCACCTTGGCGGAAATCGCCACCCGCGGGCGGTCTTTCCTGTCCTGCCGCGCATAGCCGAAGTACGGAATCACCGCCGTTACACGGCGCGCGGAAGCCCGCTTCAACGCGTCGATCATCAGCAGGAGCGTCAGCAGGTTCTCGGCGGGCGAAAACGTAGGCTGCACGACAAAGGCGTCCACACCCCTGGCGTTCTCGCCGATCATCACGTTCACCTCGCCGTCGGCGAAGGAACGGATATGCATCGCCGATAGACGGCTCCCCATGGCGCCGGCGATCCGCCGGGAAAGCTCCCGGTTCGCAGGTCCGGCAAAGACTTTGCAGCTACCGTTCATCCTGCCTCCGCGGGCTTCCCGGGCCCCGAAAACCACAGACGGATCATTATAGGCCCGCGCACGCGGCGAGTCAAGAAAAAGTCGACCACTCGGAGAGAGGGGGAAAAGGGGCAACTCGGCGGGGCACAGTCGGTTCCGCCTCCGCCCCGGTTCGCTGTCTGGCTGGGGCGGGAGGATTCGAACCTCCGAATGCGGGCTCCAAAGGCCCGTGCCTTACCGCTTGGCGACGCCCCAATATCCACACGGAGCGCCCGGCGGGATTACAGAGCGTTCGAGACGACGCCGGAAGGACGGGAGAGTTCCGCCTCGTACTCTCCGATCACCGCGCTCTCGATCCTCTCCCGCATGGTGCTGTTGATCGGGTGGGCGATGTCCTGGAAGGTGCCGTCCGGTCGTCGCCGGCTCGGCATCGCCACGAACAGGCCCTTGTTCCCCTGGATCACCTTGAGCCCCCGAACGACGAAACAGTTGTCGAACGTCACACTGGCGAAAGCCTTCAGCTTGTCGTCCGTTCGGATAGTGACACGGACTTCGGAGATCTCCATTGGGACCACACCCTCCTGGTTTCGACCGCTACGCTCCCGAGCAGGTCCGTATCCGGAAACCGCAGCTCACAGGGTGGACGACGGCGGCGAACCGGCCGTCGTCAAATCTCGAAAGAAGCGTTCCATCGTTCTCCTCCCGGTCGAGGAAGGCGAAAACCGACGGGCCGCTGCCGCTCATGATCGCGTTGGAATGCGCGGCGGAAGAGACGCGATCGATCATTGCCTTGACGATGGGATAGGTGGGCAATACCGCGTCCTCCAGCCGGTTGAATAAGGAGATCCCCCGGGCCGCCGTTCCCACGCCGGGAACGGATCCGATCCCCATATTAGAAAAGGAAGATCCCCTTGTCAATCGTAATCGATCTAACTCTTTGTAGACCAATGAACTACTTATTTCGACCGGCGGCGTTACCAGAAGAAGCCTCTCCGACGCGGCGAGGGAGACGATAGGTTCCACTTCTTCCCCCCTCCCCCGGCAGATCGCGGCGCCGCCATGAAAGAAGAACGGCACGTCCGAGCCGAGACGACCGCCGAGTTTCTTGAGGTCTTCCGCAGACGCGCCGAGCGACCAGAGCGCCGACAACCCGGCGAGCACCGCAGCCGCATCGCTGCTTCCTCCGCCGAGGCCGGCGACGGCGGGAATCTTCTTGGCGATTTGGATGGCGCACGCCGCGGGGACGGCGGCTTCGCGGGCGAGGAGCTTCGCGGCGGCCCAGACGATATTCCCTTCTCCCTGCGGCACCGACGGATCGTCGGCGACCACCGAGAGCGCCTCCGCCTCCTCGAGGGTGATCGTGTCGGCGACGGAGACCGCCTGCATCACCGTTTCGATCTCGTGGTAGCCGTCCGGCCGGGGAGGACCGACCTCGAGGGAGAGGTTCACCTTGGCGAAAGCTTCCACGCGGATCAACACTCACCCCCGGTCAGGGAATGTAGAGAATCACGAGGACCGCCGCGGTCCACAGGGCGATGTTCACCAAGGTCGGCCTGTCGGAGAGGAGCGCCTCGGCCGGGTTCCCCCCCATCCCCTTCTGCAGAACGAGGTACATGTAGCGGAAGAGGCCGTACGTGACGAAGGGGATCGTATAGATCAGCCCGTCGGTTCCGAACTTCGCCACCGTGTCGGGCCAGATCGTGTAGAGCGAGAACGAGAGCATCGTCGCGCCGGTGGTGACGGCGATGATGTGATCGATCAGCTCGACGGTGTACTTGCCGAGCGCCGCCCTGTGGGAGGCGGCTCCTTCGTCGAGGAGCACCAATTCGTTCCTCCTCTTGCAGACCGCGAGAAAGAGAGAGCCGAAGAAGGTGCATACCAGAAGCCACGGGGAGAGAAGCACCTCGGGGTCGACCGCCCGGAGCGCCTGGACGCCCGCGATCGCCCGGATCAGGAAGCCGATGGAGATCGAAAGAACGTCGAGGATCACCATGTGTTTCAGCCGGTACGAATACGCCACGTTGAGGACGAAGTAGATCGCCAAGCACAGCCCGAAACCGGGCCAGATGAGGAACCCGGCGAGCATCGAACCGGCGGCGAGAATCGCGACCGCGCTCCAGGCGACGGCGGGGGAGAGCGCACTCGATGCGATCGGCCTGTTCCTTTTCACCGGATGGGCGCGGTCTTTCTCGCGGTCGACGAGATCGTTCAGGATATAGATGCTCGACGCGACGAACGAGAAGAGGAGAAAACCCTCGGCCGCGCGAAAAAGGAAGGGAAGCTCGAACGCATGATGAGAAAAGACGAGCCCGGCGAAGAGAAGAACATTCTTCGACCATTCCTTCGGCCGGCACGAGCAGATCAGGGCGCTCAGCATTACTCCCCCCCCTCGGAAAGGATGTCCCGGATGCGCGAGAGAATCATGTCGATCGCCACCTGGTTGTGCCCTCCCCGGGGGACGACGAGATCGGCGTAGCGCTTCGACGGCTCGACGAACTGCTGGTGCATCGGCTTGACCGTCCTGAGATACTGCTCGATGGCGGAAGGGATCGTTCTCCCCCTGTCGCGCACATCCCGCCGGAGCCTTCGGATCAGCCGCTCGTCCTCGTCGCAGTCGACGAAAATGCGGATGCTCATCCGGCTGCGCAGCTCCGGGTTCTCGAGCACCAGGATTCCCTCGAGGAGGATGACCGGCGACGGCACCACGGTGACCGTCTTTTCGGTGCGCGTGTGATCGACGAAGCTGTAGACCGGGCGTTCCACCGCCTTGTTATCGAGCAGCTCGGCGATGTGGCGAAGAAGGAGTTCGTTGTCGAAGGCGCCCGGGTGGTCGTAGTTGATCTGTGCCCTCTCTTCGAAGGTGAGATCGCTCCGGTCGAGGTAATAGGCGTCATGGCTGAGAATCGCCACGCCTCGCCCCCGCAGCTCGCGGGCGAGCCTCACCGAGAGGGTCGTTTTCCCCGAGCCGCTCCCCCCCGCGAGGCCGATCACCACCGGTTGCGCCATTTCCCCTGTCCTGGTCCGCGACCGCTCACGACCGGGAGACGAGAAACACGCCGCCACAGATCACGAGGGTTCCGAGGATCCGGTAGAAATCCACGTCTTCCTTGAAGAGAAACCGGGAGGCCACCACCACCACCACGTAGCTGAAGCTCACCATCGGGTAGGCCCAGCTCACCTCCACCCGCGAAAGAACGATCATCCACACGAGCGCCGAGAGTCCATACAGGATGAATCCGGTCACCACGTACGGATTCGCGAAGGCGCCGACCATTTTCTCGATCACGTGGGACTGGGTGATCTTGCCCACCGTATTCATCCCGTATTTCAAAGTGAGCTGTCCGATCGACCCGAGGGTTACACAGAAGAGAATCATCAACAGGTTCTTCACCGAGCCAGTCCTTTCCGAGCTCGGCCGCCGGCCACCAGACGCCGGCCCCTCGCTGCATGAACGCTCATGTTAGCCAATCCATCGGGGGAAGCGCAAGACGAAATCAGGCGGCGGGCTGGGATGAACTCGACTCGAGGGCGTGGCTCATCACATGACGGAATGTGAGAAGGAGGATCTTCAGGTCGAGGAGAAGAGACCAGTTTTCCACGTAGAACAGATCGTAGCGCGTCCGCTCCTCCACCGAGGTGTCCCCGCGAAGGCCATGGACCTGGGCCCATCCGGTCATGCCCGATTTCACTCGATGGCGGTCGAAATAGCGGGGGATTTCCCGCTCGAACCGGCGGACGAAGTACGGTCGTTCCGGTCGGGGACCGACGAGTGCCATCCGGCCGGTGAGCACATTCCACAGCTGCGGCAGCTCGTCGAGGCTCGTGCGCCTGAGGAACGCCCCGATCCGCGTACAGCGACTATCGTCGCGCCCGGCGAAGACGGGGCCGGTTTTCGACTCGGCGCCGGTCACCATGGTGCGGAACTTGTAGATCCGGAACACTCGTCCGTCCCGGCCGATCCGGGTCTGGGCATAGAAGATCGGACCGGGCGAATCGAGCCGGATCGCCGCGGCGAGAAGCGGGAGGAGCGGGAGGAGCGCGACGAGGAGAACGAGAGAGAAGGCGATGTCGAACGAGCGCTTCACGAAGCGGTTCCACGATTCGAGGGGGAAGCCCTTCACACCGAGGAGAGGGATGCCGTCCATTTCGCTGAGACGCACCCTCTCGCCGAAGCGCCCGTAGAGATCGGGAACGATTTCCACCTCGAGGGGAAGCGATTCGCACGATCGGATCACCTCCACCGTCTTCTCACGCATCTCGTGTGGAAGGGCGATGAACACCTTGTCGATCTGCTCGTCGCGGGCAATGCGCGCCACGTCACCGGTGTCCCCCAGGAGCGGCGCGCCTTCCGGCGGTTCGATTCCGTCGGCGGCGGCGAAGCCGACGAGATGGTAGCCGAATTCGGGCCGACCTTCGATGCGGGCCATCACCTCGCGGGCAAGCCGTCCCCCTCCGACAAGGAGGACACGCTGCACATCGTAGCCGCGACGGCGGATCCATGTCCGGAACGCACGCACCGCCTGGCGCGAGAAAAGGAGCGTCACGAAGGCGAGGGGGATCGCCAGGAAAAGGAAGATCCTCGAATACGACACGCCCCTGTAAAGGAAGCCGGCCGACATGGTGAAGAGCGAGCCGAGGAGAGTCCCCTTCAAGAGGAGGAGCGCCTCGTCGGTCCGGTTCAAACCCTTCCGTGGATCATAAAGGCCGAGAAAGCCGAAGAGAACGGACCAGCCCGACGCGACGATCACGATGCCGGGAAGGTACTTTTCAAAGGGGGGGATCCCCTCGGGCGACGCGAACCAACCCGAGCCGAAACGGATCCAGAAGGCGGCGGACACGGCGAAAACCACCGACAGCCAGTCGGAGAGGAGTGAGAGCACCGCCATAGTGAGTGGCGCCTTCTTGTGCATGCGAACCCTCCAGGAGCAGCCCACGCCCCCTGTGGGCAGAGTGCGACTTATAAGGATAATTTACGGGGCTGCGCCCGGCAAGCGGAAACGGGGGAGAGGCCGGCACGGGGAAGGCTTCGTCGTTCCGGTACGAGAGGCGGCAGCACTCCCGCGTGGACCCCCGTTGCGGTCGGTCACGGGGCCCGCCGTTCGAGCAAGGCTTCCTCTTCGAAGAGAAGTTTCAAAATCCTTTCACGAAAAACCGACCGGTCGAAGCGCTTCGCGTTCTCCCTCAGATATGCCGGATCGAAGTCGATTCGTGCAGCCCGTTCCACGGCGTTGCAGATAGCATCCGGGTCGGAACGATCGAAGAAGAGGCCGGTTCCTTCGCCCTGGTGTTCGCCGGCATCGACTACCGTCTCGAGCGCCCCGCCGGCGCGAAGGGCGATCACGGGACATCCCGCCGCCTGCGCCTCGAGGGGAACGATGCCGAAATCCTCCTCGCCGGGAAAGATGAGCGCCCTGGCTTCCTCGTAGAGGCGGGCCACGCCGGAATCGTCCACCCATCCCCGAAACTCGATGTTCGGCCCGGCGATCGATTCGAGATGGGACCGCTCCACGCCGCGGCCCACGATGACGAGCCGTTCGCCGAGGCGGTTGAACGCGAGGACGGCGCTTTCGACGCGCTTGTACGGAACGAGGGCGGTGACCATGAGGTAGTAGTCGCGCCGCACCCGGTCGCAGCGAAACCGGGAGAGATCGACGGGAGGATAGATCACCTCGGAGTGCCTCCCGTAGATCTCCTCGATCCGGCCGGCGACGTTCCGCGAGTTCGCGATGTAGCGATCCACCCTTCCCGCGGTGCGCCGGTCCCACCGGCGAAGGAGCGCCGCCACCGGGGGCATGAACATCTTCACCGCCCGACCGCTGCGACGATGATTGAAGTATTCATCATAAAATTTCCATACGTAACGCATGGGGGTATGGCAGTAGCACACATGCCGCGCTTTCGATCGGGGAATCGCCCCCTTGGCGACGCAGTGGCTCGTGGATAGAACGAAATCGAAGGTCGATAGATCGAACCGTTCGACCGCCGCCGGAAAAAGGGGGAGATAGCGCTGGTGAAGGCGGTGCGCGCCGGGAAGGCGATCGATGAAGGATGTGCGGATCTCCATCGCCTCGATGCGCCGTGAGAGCCGCCCGGGAATATGAACGAGGGTGTGCACCACGGCGCGGGGAAGAAGCTCGCAGAGAAGGTCGAGCACCCACTCCCCCCCCCGCATCCCCGTGAGCCAATCATGAACGATCGCCACGTTCGCCCCGGCGAAGGGGAGAGAACCTTCCGCCGTCCGATCACGCGCGCCGGGCGCGCCCTCAGCGGCACTCCCCTCACTCACCGAGCACATCCCTGTACGTCCTTAGGGTCAACCGCGCCGTTTCACTCCACCGGAAACTCGCAGCGCGGGCGAGTCCCTCCCGTACATGGCGGGCACGCAGATCGCTGTCTTCCAGGAGAGAGAGGATTCCCAGGGCGAACGGCTCCTCTCCACCCGGTTCGACCCGCACTCCCGCCTCGCCGATCACTTCGTTGAGCGACGGCGTGTCGGAAACCACGACCGGTACGCCGCACGCCATCGACTCGAGAGGGGGAAGACCGAATCCCTCATATAATGAGGGGAAAGCGAACAGCGTCGCACCGCTGTAGAGCGCCGGAAGGTCTCCATCGGCGACGTATCCGGGAAAGTGAACCAACCCTTCGAGGCCGAGCCGTTCCACCGCCGCCGGAAGCTCGGGCCGGCTCCCGGGCTGCGCCCCGGCGAGCACGAGACTTCCGCCGAACCCCCGGCGTCGCACGGAGTGAAACGCCTTGACGAGGCGGAGAAGATTCTTGTGGGGGAGGAAATTACCCACACAAAGAATGTATTCGCCCGATACGCCGAATCGCCTCTCCACCGCTTCACGCGCCTCGCCGCCATCGATCGGACGAAAGCGGCTCTCCACCGCGTCGTAGATCACCACGATCTTTTCCGGCGAAACGCCCAGTTCCCTCACAATATCGTCCTTCGAGGCGCGCGACACCGTAATCACCCGCTCGGCGCTCCTCGTGGCGGCGAACATCATCGTTCTCGCATACGCCTGTGCGGCGCGCGAAGGCGGGTAGAAAAGATGGATCAGGTCGTGAATCGTCACCACCGCGGGACAGGGACGGAACACGGGAAGCACATAGTGGGGAGAGTGGAAGAGATCGATGCCGCACCGCTTCATCTGCCGGGGAAGAGAGATCAGTTCCCGCACCGAGTACTTCGGGGACCGGTTTACAACGGGCGTAAAGTTGTCTCCCGGCACCGGGAGGTCGGCGGTATGCTGGAAGGTGACGTACTCGCGATCGGGATCGATAAGGGCGAGTTCCCTCACCAGGTTCCGGATATACCTGCCGATGCCGTAGTCGTGGATCTTCCGGATATCGATGCCGATCTTCTCCCGAACCGTGCCGCGAACCGGTCTTCGCGGTCTGTTCGCGCTGTCTCTCACGAGATCGGAAAGATGTTCGATCCGCGCTTCCCACGTGTTCTTTCTCGCCACGCCGATCGCGTCGTTCCGGGGGGTCGCGGGCGAGTTCACGGCGTCTTCGATGGCCGCGACGAAAGAATCGTAGTCGGGTGCCATACGGCAGAACTCCTTGAACTCGAGCACCGACGGGAGGTTCACCACCACGATCGGCTTGCCGGTGGCCATATACTCGTGGAATTTCATCGGAAATACATTTACGGTCGTATCATTCAGGGCGAACGGAATCATACAGACGTCGAACCCCTTCAAGTACCCGGGAAGATCCCTGTATTTTCGACCTCCCAGGAAATGAACATTCTCGAGGCGGGAGAGTTCCTCCACCTCCTCCCCCTTCTCCCCCGGCCACACGGGACCGATGAGGGCGAGGCTCCAGTCCGGCCGTGCCCGCGCGACGTGCATGAGAAGGCGAAAATCGATCTTATAGCCGCTCACCGCGCCGACGAAGCCGATCACCGGTTTCGGAAGACGGGCGATGTCGGCGGGAACGACCGTGGCCGGATCGGCGGCGGTGCGGAAGTGGTCGTAGTCCGCCACGTTGGGCAGATAGAATGTGTTCGAGTTAAAGGGACGCTTGCTTTCGTAAAGCCCTTTCGACGTGGTGAACACCAAGTCGGCCGACGAGAGAAGGCTCCGCTCCATCTCTTGAATCACCTTCGCGGGGACGCCGGGATTCGCACCGTACTCGTCGACGCAATGATAGATGCACAGACTCTCCCCCAGGTGGCCGATCAGGCCGCTCGACGTGGGGAGGAAGGTCCAGAGAATCGGATCGCGAAAGCCGAGGTCCGACGTGATCCGGTTCAGCCGTCGCCTGAGAAGGCGGAAGTTGAACTTCCTCACCCATGCCGACCGGTACAGGGGGATCACCACGGGCGAGTAGACGTAGAGTCCGTCCTGCTTCCGCTGCACGCCGCGCGACCAGTTGATGAGACGACCGGCGATCCGGTGGATATCGTGCCATCTCGCGGACGGTGTTCTCAGGCCGAGCGATTCGACGAAGAGGACACGGTTCTTCCGGGCGAGCCGACTCATGAGGTGCTGGGAATTGGTCCACAGCTGCGCATCCCAGTTCGCCGAGGCGATGCAGATGATATCGGCGCCCTCGAGGGAGAGCGCACGGTCGCGTGAGAGAGTGCTCATCGGTCAGGACGCAAAGAGGCGCTCTTCAAAGACGTGACAGAGCAGGTGGCCTAAAGCGATATGCATCTCCTGGATCAGCTGCGTGTCGTTGGAAGGCACCGGCAGGGGAAAGTCGACGAGCGCCGGTTCCTTCCATCCGGCGGCGCCGGAAAACCCGACGTTCACCGTCCCTTTCCGCCGCCCTGCACGAAACGCCTTGAGGATGTTCTCCGAGGCGCCGCTCGTGGAGATGCCGATCAGCACATCGCCTTCCATGGCGTACGCCTCCACCTGACGGGAAAAGATGCCGGCGAACTCTTTATCGTTCGATACCGCCGTGATGAGCGATGTGTTCGTGGTGAGCGCCAGCGCGGGAATCGGATCGCGCGCGATTTGGAGCCTGTCGACCAGCTCTGTGGCGAGATGCTGCGCGTCCGCCGCGCTTCCGCCGTTGCCGAAGAAGTAGATCTTCCGGCCCGACGAGAGCGCCTCCACCGTCCGGTCGGCCATGGCGGTGAAAGCCGGCTCGAGCGTTTCACGCACCCGCCCGACCACCTTCCCGTGCTTTTCGAAGTAGCGATCAAACATCGCCCGTTTCCTCCCCGGTAAGATGTTCCTCGAGCGCCTCGCGCCAGTGACGGAGGGGCGGCACTCCCAGTTCGGCGAGACGGCTACAGGCGAGCGCCGAGTTCGCCGGGCGCGCCGCGGCAAGATCGAGCCGGAAGCTGTCGATCCTCTCGATCGGCACGTCCGCGAGGCCGATGAGATCGAGTACCGCCCTGGCGAGATCGTATCGCGTCGCCTCTCCGGCGTTCACCACATGATAGACACCCTCTCCCCGCCGTTCCACCAGCGAGTGAATCGCCTCGGCGAGATCGCCGGTGAGCGTCGGTGAGCCGACCTGGTCGTCCACCACCCGCATCTCCCTCCCCGACCGCGCGGCGGCGACAATGGAACGGACGAAGTTCCCCGTCCCCCCGGGGCCGTAGAGCCACGCCGTGCGCACGATCGCCGCACCGGGCACGCTCTCGATCACCGCCCTCTCGCCGGCGAGTTTCGACGCGCCGTAGACGTTGAGCGGGGCCGGTCGGTCGCTTTCGGCATAGGGTGTCTTCTTCCGCCCGTCGAAAACGAAGTCGGTGCTCACCGCCACAAGGCGGGCGCCCCCCTCCCTGGCCGCCTCGGCGACATGGCGACTCCCCTCCTCGTTCACCCGAAACGCCGTCTCGCTCTCCTTCTCGCACCGGTCGACGTCGGTGAACGCGGCGGCGTGGATCACCACGTCGGGGTGGAACCGGTCGACATAGCGCATCACGTCGTCCCGGCGCGTCACATCGAGGCCGGGAAGATCGGGAGCGCGTACCTCGCCGCGGCGGGAGAAGACCCGTCGGAGCGCCAGACCGAGCTGGCCCTCCCCCCCTGTGATCACCGTTCGGATGATATCTCCCCGGTCGCGCCGTCGGCGTGGATCGCCGCGGCGAGTTCCTTCGCGAGGCCGGCGGCACGGTTCTTTTCGAGAGCATCGCCGACCACCACGAGGTCCGCCCCCGCCTCGCGGGCCGCGGACGCATCCCGGGCGGTCCGGATTCCGCCGCCCACGGCGATCGGCAGAGTGACGTATCCGCGCACCCGGCGGATCAGCTCGGGAGGAACGGCGCTCGACGCGCCGCTGCCCGCCTCGAGGTAGACCAGTTTCATCCCCATGTACTGAGCGGCGAGAGCGTGGGCCATGGCGATCTCCGGGCGACCGGGCGGGATCGGGGAGGTGCCCGAGACGAAGTGGACCGTCCGGCCCGCGTCGGCACCCACCAGGAGATAGGCGGTCGGCACCGGCTCGATCATCGCCTCGCGGACGAGCGGCGCAGAACGGACCTGTTCCTCCACGAGATAAAGAGGGTTCCTTCCCGACAAGAGCGAGAGAAAGAGGATGCCGTCGGCGTAGCGCGACACGTGATGGGCGTTCCCGGGGAAGAGGAGAACGGGAAGGGATGTTCCCTTCTTCAGCGCCGCCACCACTTCGTCGAGATGATCCCCGAGGGTGAAGCTCGATCCGACGAGGAGCCCGTCGGCGCCCGCTTCCTCGAGTTCGGCCGCCCAGGCCGCCGCCTCCGCCGGGGCGATCCGTTCCTGGTCGATGAGAGGAAGAAACGCGCCCCCCCGCCGGCGACACGCCTCCAGAATCCGATGGAACACCTCTTCGATGGGATTACCCTCCCGATACGATCTGGCGAACGAGATCGGGGACAGAGGCGAGCGCCTCGGCGAGCTTTTCCGGTTCCTTTCCCCCCGCCTGGGCGAACGTCGGCTTCCCACCGCCACGACCTCCGATCTTCGCCGCCACATCGCCGGCGAGATCGCCCGCGCGGATACCGCGACCGACGAGGTTGTCGCTCACGCCCGCCACTAGAAACGCCTTTCCCCCCGCCGATCGCGTGCCGAGCACCGCCACCACAGCCCCCCCCCCCGCTCTGAGCTTGTCGATCAGCCCCTTCAGCGTGGCGGGATCCTCCTCGAGGAGCGCCGCGATCACCCGGATGTCGTCGACCAACTCCGCGCCGTCGAGCAGCTCGTTCGCCACGTCGCCCGCAACGCTCTTTCGCGCCTTCGCCAGCTCCCGCTCGAGTCTCTCGATCTTCCCCTGCAGCGCGTCGATCCTATCAACCACGTCGGCGGGCGCGACGCGGAGACGCTCCGCCGCCTCCGCCAGGAAAGAGCGATCGCTCTCGATGCGCTTCAACGCATCCCGCCCGGTGATCGCCTCGATCCGTCGGATCCCCGAACCGACGGCGCTTTCGGAGACGATCAGGAAAGGACCGATCTCACCGGTGCGCGAGACGTGCGTCCCACCGCAAAGCTCCCGGCTCACATCACCAACCGACACCATGCGCACGTTCTCGCCGTACTTCTCCCCGAACAGTGCCATCGCCCCCGTCTTGCGCGCCTCTTCGAAGGTGGTGATCCTCGTTTCCAAGGGAAGATCGTCGAGAATGTTCCCGTTCACGATCCGCTCGACCCGCCTCAGTTCCTCCGCCGCCATCCGGGCGTGGTGAACGAAGTCGAACCGGAGCCTGTCGGGAGCGACGAGGGAACCCGCCTGGTGAACATGGTCGCCGAGCACTTCGCGGAGCGCCCTGTGGGCGAGATGGGTGGCGGTATGATTCCGCCGGATGTCGCCCCGCCGCCCGCGATCCACTGCCGCCCGCACGGTCTCCCCCACACGAAGAGCGCCGCGGGCCTTCCCCTTCAAAAGGGGAAGATCGCCCGACGAGCGACCCGTATCCTTCACATCGAAGAGAAGTTCGCCGCCCTCGGAATAAAGAGCGCCCGTGTCGCCCACCTGGCCGCCCGACTCTCCATAGAAGGGGGAGCGTCCCACGACGACGATCCCTTCGTCGCCGGCGGCGAGAGCGTCGACGCGCTTTCCTTCGTGAAGAAGAGCGACGACGTCGGTAACGCACTCCTCCGTCTCGTAGCCGACGAATTCCGACCTCACCCCATCAAGGTCCTCCTCGGCGGGCGAATCGGTCTCCACCGACCAGCGGGAACGCTTCCGCTGCTCGGCCATGGCCGCCTCGAAACCGTCCGAGTCGACGACGAAGCCTTTCGCCTCGGCGAGTTCCACCGTCAGCTCGAGGGGAAAACCGTATGTATCGTAGAGGCGGAAGAGGTCGGCGCCCGAAACCGTCTTCGTCGATTCCCTTTCGCACCGGTCGAGCACTTCCCGCAGATGGTCGAGACCCTGGTCGAGGGTGTGGCGGAAGCTCTCTTCTTCCGCGCGAATCGTGCCGGTCACCCGTTCCCTCGTCTCCTCGAGACCGGGATAGGCGCTCTTCATCCTGTCGATCACCGCGTCCGCCACCACATGGAGCATCGGCTCGGCAATGCCGAGCCGGTTCGCCCGGAGGAGGGCGCGCCGCGCGATTCGCCGGAGCACGTATCCGCGGCCGTCGTTCCCCGGCATCACCCCCTCGTGGACGGCGAACACGAGGGCGCGCATGTGATCGGCGATCACGCGGCAGGCGGCGAGACCTTCGCCGGCCGTGGTGTCGACGCCGGACACGAAGCGTCGCACCGTTTCGATGATCGGAACGAAAAGGTCGGTATCATAGTTCGTCGGCACCGCCTGGACGATCTGGCTGAGCCTTTCGAGACCCATTCCGGTGTCGATTCCCCGGTTCGCCAGAGGGGAACGCTCCCCGCCGACAGCTTGGTCGTACTGGGGAAAGACGAGGTTCCAGTACTCGAGGTAGCGATCGCAGTCGCACCCCACGGCGCAGCCGGCCGAGCCGCAACCGTTCTTCTCTCCCGTGTCGAGATACAGTTCGGAGCAGGGGCCGCACGGGCCGCTCCCGCCCGCCGGCCCCCAGAAATTATCCTTCGCACCGAGTCGCACGATACGCCCTGGATCTAGGCCGACTTTCTTCTCCCAGATTTCCGCCGCCTCGTCGTCATCTTCGAACACCGAAACCCAGATCCTCTCCGGATCGAGGCCGAGACGATCGACGGAAAACTCCCACGCCCACAGAATCGCTTCTTCCTTAAAGTAATCACCGAACGAGAAGTTTCCGAGCATCTCGAAGAACGTGTGATGTCTCGAAGTGACGCCGACGCTCTCCAGGTCGGACGCCCGAAGGCACGGCTGCACCGTCGCCGCCCGCCTGTACGGAATCGGCCCGCGGGCGACATAGTACGGCTTGAACTGCACCATGCCGGCGGTGTTGAACAGGAGTGTCGGATCGTCGTGAGGCGCCAGGGGCGACCCCGGCAGAATCGGATGACCTTTCTCACGGAAGAACTCGAGAAAGAGTTGCCTCAGATCGTCACTCGTCAGCTTCTTCTTCTTTCCCATCGTCTCCGCCGGCATCGGGCACACCGGGCGCGAGTCCCGCTTTCTCCCGGATCATCGACTCGATATTCTCGGCCACCTCGGGGTAGTCTCTCAGGAAACGCTTCGCATTCTCCCGTCCCTGGCCGATCCTCTCGTCGCCGAAGGAAATCCACGTTCCCGCCTTCTGAAGAATCTCGTATTCCACGCCGAGATCGACGAGATCGCCTTCGCGCGAAATCCCCTCACCGTACATGATATCGAACTCCGCGAGACGGAACGGGGGGGCGATCTTGTTCTTCACCACCTTCACCTTCGTTCGATTGCCCACCACCTGGTCGCCCGCCTTGATCGAGGCGATCCGGCGGATGTCCATGCGAACCGAGGCATAGAACTTGAGGGCGTTCCCTCCCGACGTGGTCTCCGGGTTGCCGAACATCACGCCGATCTTCATGCGGATCTGGTTGGAGAAGATGATGCACGTTTTCGATTTCGACGTGATCCCCGCGAGCTTCCGGAGCGCCTGCGACATCAACCTCGCCTGGAGTCCCACGTGGGCGTCGCCCATCTCCCCCTCGATCTCCGCGCGCGGCACGAGCGCCGCCACCGAATCGATAGCGATCACGTCGATGGCGCTCGAACGGACGAGCATCTCGGTGATCTCGAGGGCCTGCTCACCGGTGTCGGGCTGGGAGACGAGGAGCGAATCGATATCGACGCCGAGGTTCCTCGCGTAGATCGGATCGAGGGCGTGCTCGGCGTCGATGAACGCCGCCATGCCGCCGCGCTTCTGCGCCTGGGCGATGATATGGAGGATGAGGGTGGTCTTCCCGGAAGATTCCGGCCCATAGATCTCGATCACCCGTCCCCGCGGAACGCCGCCCGCGCCGAGCGCGATGTCGAGCGAGAGAGAACCTGTCGGGATGGTCTCGATCTCCTGGAGCGGCCCATCGAGACCGAGCTTCATGATCGATCCCTTGCCGTACTGCTTCTCGATCTGGGAGAGGGTCGATTCGAGGGAATCCCCCATCGTCGCGGCGGCGCCTCTCCCCCGACCTTTCCCCTTCGACTTCTTTTCCGTTTTGCTGGCCATGTCGCTTGCAATCCTTTCCGGTCTTCTGTCCACCCATCCGGACGAGCCCCGTCGGACGGGGGGAGTATAACAGCCGGACCGGGTCGGGTCGTCCGAAAAGTGCGCCTTTCCCGCCGAAACACCTCCTCCGGCCGGCTTTTTTCCCCGTTCTTTTTCTTTGATTCTTTAATTTCGGGCTAGACCTGCTTCCCTGAACATGTTATGATGATTGGGCTCCCACATATGAAAGGCGATGCGACCACCGACCGGCCGGCGCGAAGCGCGAGCGTGTCCGTGCGGATGGCCCGGGTCACCTGATGGATAGAATCGCAAAAAGCAAGCTGGCTCCGTCCACCTCCAAGAGGGTGTCGGAAGGCCTTACCGCGCATCCGACACGGAGGTGTACGAAGGGCGGGGGTCCGAGTTTGGAGCCAGGGAACTGTATCCGAATGAGGTCACCGACCCTCAAAGAGGAGGAGAATTGTATGAGGAAGCTTACGGTACTGATCGCATTGGCCGGCTGTCTCCTGATGGCATCTTCCGCGATGGCCACTCTTCCGTCACCGGCCAACTCGACCTGCGTGTTCAGCGTCACCAGCGCATCACCCTGCGCCGACGCCGACGCCGTCTGGATTCATGACGGATCGAAGGATCAGCTCGCCATCAACGTGACGGTTCACAACGGGCTCGACGCTCCGCTCGCCGGATGCGCCGTGCGTCTCGATGTCTCCGCCACCGCCGACCCGAACGCCTCCGTGGCGTCCAGTATCAGCCTTTGCGGATCGACGGGCGGCACCGCCACGTTCTACGACACCACCGACGCCAACGGCGCGGCCGCATTCTCCCTGACCGGCGGCGGTTGCGGCGCCGTGTCGCTCACCTGGACCGTCACGGCGATGTGCGCCGTTCCCGAGGTCCAGCTCTGCTCCGCTACGCAGGCTCTCTGCGTGAAGTCGACCGACTTCACAGGCGACCTGACGATCAACTTCTTCGACACGTTCAAGTACTTGCCCATGCTCAACGCCGCTTCCGGTTACTGCGGCGACTTGAACTGTTCGGGCGGCGACGTGTCGTTCTTCGACACCTTCGTGTATCTGCCGTCGCTCTCGTCGGCCGCGAGCTGCGTCGGTGATGTGCTTCCCACGGCGACGCTCACGGCGTGTCCGTAGGAGAGGCGCCATAGGAAATCGACGGTAACGAAAGGGGCGGCTCCAATCGAGCCGCCCCTTTTCCCGCCGGTTGACCTTTCCCGACGCGGGGTGTATCTTCCCCGACCATGAAACAGCTCCTTACGCTCCTGGCGATCGTCGGTCTCGTCTCTCTGCAATGCGGAAGGGGGACGAAGAAAGAGGAAACGCCCGAAAAAAGTTCCTATACCCACACGTCCGTGACGGACGAATCTCCTCCCGATCCCCCGTCGATCGACCCCGACCGGGAGGAGGCCCTCTACACCGGCACCGACGTCGAGAAACTTCTCGCCAAGTACGAACTGCTTGTCGAACGAATACGTCTCGAAAGGAAGAACGGCGTCTACAACGCCAACGTGGCGCTCAACAGGGGATTGATCCCTATCGCCGACGATCACCACGAACTTCTGAAAGAGGGGCTCATCGATACGACGCTGCACCGGGAGATCAGCATGCTCGCCGTGCACGTGCTCGCCGACTACCTGAACCAAGACAACGATCCGGGCGGAAAGAAATTCGCCGAGCGGATGGCGAAGATCAGGGCGATGCTCCCGGAACACTCCTCGGCGACCGGGGCGGCCGGCTCTCCCCCGTCAGATCGAACTTCCGAATAACGTCGTACTTCGCCCCATCCGCCGTGAGCGTGCTGCGCATGAGAAGGATCGCCCGGGCGGCGAACCGGAGCGGATCGAGTTCGATCCCGTCGATCTGATCGAGTATTTTCGCCGGCAGCGGCGCCTTCACGCGGCCCACGGTGATATGGGGGTGAAATCTCTTCTCCCCGCCGAAACCGAGGGATGCCAGCGCGTCGTCGAGTACCCGCGCAAGGTTCCTTATCGCATCCCCCCCCTCGCCGAGACCGACCCAGAGTACCCGCGGCGCCTCGATCCGGGGGAAGGCGCCAGCGTCGCCGAGAACCGCGTCGAACGGCCCGGCCGCCGAGGCGACCGCGCCGACCGCCTCCTCCACGGCGGTGCAAAGAGACTGGGTGATATCGCCGAGAAAGCAAAGCGTCACATGCAGGTTTTCGCGGGGCACCCAGCGGACGGGAAGACGCTTCCGCCGGAGGATGGACCACTTCTCGTCGATCTCCGCCTCGATCGCGTCGCCTGGTGAAAGAGCGAGAAACGCGCGGATCGTCGGCACGCGCACCTTGCTCCTCACTCCGACCCCCCGATCAGGTGGAGCCGAACAAGATCGACCACGTTCCGCGCGGCGCGTTCGCGCACACGGGCACGATCACCCGGGATATTCCACTCTTTCACCACGCACGTCCCGTCGGCGGCGAGGGCGCCGTACACCCGCCCGGCGGGCTTTCCCTCCCCCGCACCGGGACCGGCGAACCCGGTGACACCCACCCCGAGGTCGGCGCCGGCGACGCTTCTCACTTTCGACGCGAGCTCTTCCGCCACCGCGGCGGAGACGACGCCCTCCCGTTCGATGAGATCGCCCGGCACCCCGACGCGCGCCTCTTTCGCGGTCACCGTGTACGGAACGAGTCCCTCGACAAAAAATGCGCTGCTCCCCGGCACCGACGTGAGGAGTGTCGCCACGAGCCCGCCGGTGCACGATTCCGCCACCGCGATCGTCTTGCGGTAGAGCGCCAGTAGGTAAGCGGTCACCTCCTCGAGTTCCTCACCCCGGGTGGAATACACCTTATCCCCGAGAAGATCGGCGGCCTCCTCCACCATGCGGTCGAGCCTCCCCTCCGCCACTCCACCCACCGGCGCGGTTTCATCGAAGCGGATCGTCACCCCCCGCTCCTCCGGGAGGAACGACACCTTCACACTCCGTTCACGCTCCAGCAGCGGCCCGATCACCTCGGCCACCCGCGTCTCGCCGATGCCCCACGTTCGGACCTCTCGCTCCTTCGGGGGCGATCCCCCGAAAGCACTCTTCACGAAGGGAACCAGCCCCTCGTCGGTGAGCGCGCGAAGCTCGGCAGGCACGCCGGGGAAGGCGAACAGGTCGGTGCGTCCGATTCTCATGTGGAGCCCGGGGGCGAGACCGACGCGGTTCGCCACCCTTTCCGCGCCCCGGGGGATGAGCGCCTGCGCCATGTTGATGGCGGGCATGCGGATCTTCCGATCGCGGAAGAAAACCTCGATCTCCCTGGAAAGCGCCGGATCGACCACGAGTTCCACGCCGGCGAGGCGCGCCAGCGCGGAGCGTGTCCGGTCATCGACGGTCACGCCGAGCCCCCCGGTGACCACCACCAACTCCACGCGAAGGACGGCATCCCTTAAAGCGGCAAGGATCTCCGTCTCGCCGTCGCCCACGGTGACGTGGCGGATCACTTTCACGCCGGCGGAACGGAGTTTCCTTGTGATATAAATAAAATTGGTGTCCGCCGTGGCACCGCTCAGAAGTTCGTCCCCGACAGCCACCACTTCGGCGACGGCACCGGCGGGTTTCACGAGATCGCCGCCCACACGAAGAGCGCCGCACGCAAGAGCACGTTGGAGTAGATCCCCGCCATCACGTCGTCGAGCATGATTCCCCATCCGCCGGGGGCCTTTTCGAGACGCCTCGCGGGGAACGGTTTCAGAATGTCCATGGCGCGAAAGATGAAGAAGCCGAATACGACGGCGACGGGGGAATTCGGTATCGCCATGAGCGTGACGATCATGCCCGCCACCTCGTCGATCACGACGATGCCGGGATCCCGCCCGTGGATCCGCTCCGCCTTCGTGGCGGACCAGACCCCGGCAAAGAAGACGACCACGAGAGAGAGCGCCGCGACCGAGATCGACCACTCCGGGATTCCTCCCACGTGGCCGGGGAGGAAGATCAGGATCGCCGCGGTGAACGAGCCGGCCGTCCCGGGCGCCACCGGGGCGAGTCCCGACGGACCGACGGCGTACACCCATCGCGTCAGCCGCTCGCCCGCCGATTCCTTTCTTTTCGAATCGGACATCAACTCTCCTAGCGAAGTACCCGCTTGAGAAATTCCCGGTTGGCGAGAAGATAGTAGAGTCCCGTGGAAAGGGACTGGACCATCGTCACGACAAGCAGGAGGAAGAGGAACGGTTCGAAGTTCTTTTCCCCCACGATGAAAAGGGGTGTGCCGTACCGTTCACGGGTCATAACGATCAGGATATGAAGGAGCGTCAGGATGATCAGCACCATTTGGAAGGCGGTCTTCCACTTCGCGGCGCCGCTCGAGGGGATAACGAGCCCCCGGTACGCCGCCACCGTCCGGAAACCGGTGATGAGAAACTCCCGCGCCACGATGACCACCACCATCCACCCGACGATATACCAGAGACCGAGAGCGAGGAACGAGATGAGTGCCATGCTGACGAGAAGTTTGTCCGCCAGCGGGTCCATCAGCTTTCCGAAGCTGGTGATCACGCCGGTCTTCCTGGCGAGATATCCGTCGTAGAGGTCGGTGAGGGAAGCGATGACGAAAAGGAGGAACGCGACATAGCGGCTGAGCAGGTTGTCATAGAGAAGACAGATCATGAAAATCGGACTGAGGATGATCCGCGACACGGTCAGCTTGTTCGGAAGATTCATCGGCGAATCCGATCACGGCTCCGGCCGCGGCCCGGACCTGTTCCACCCGGCGCGGCGTCCTTTCTACTCCAGTTCCCTCCGACCGTTGAGCGCGCGGGCGAGAGTGAGCTGATCGGCGAACTCCAGTTCTCCACCCACCGGCACGCCACGGGCGATCCGGCTGACCGTGACGTCGAGCTTCCGGAGCGCCTCGGCGATATAGTACGCCGTGGCGTCGCCCTCGACGGTCGGGTTCGTGGCGAGCACGACCTCCGACACACCGTCGTTACGGCACCGCTCCACCAGCTCGCCGATGCGAAGCGCCTCCGGCCGCACCCCCTCCAGCGGGGAGAGCACGCCATGGAGGACATGATAGGTGCCGCGGAAAACACCCGTAGATTCCACGACGTGGATGTCGCTCGGCTGCTCCACCACGCAGATCGTCGAAGTATCCCGGCGGGGGTCTTCACACAGTTCGCATGTTTCCGCCTCGGTATAGTTGCCGCATACCGAGCAGAGCCGCACCTTCTCCTTCACCGCCGCCAGATCACGCGCCAGGAGACGCACTTCATCGGCGGGGGTGCGAAGAATGTGGAACGCGATGCGCACCGCCGACTTCGTCCCGATACCGGGGAGCTTCTTCAGCTCCGCCACCAGGCTTTCAAGGGATTTCGATTGGAACACGTGAAGATCCCATGGCGCACCGCCTAGAAAAGGCCGCCCAGCCCGCCTCCGAGTCCGCCGGCGAGCCCGCCCGTGGCCTTGTTCATTTCCTCCTGCGCCAGCTCGCCCGCTTTCCGCAACCCTTCGTTCACGGCGGCGGTCACCAGGTCCTGGAGCATCTCCACATCGTCTGGGTCGACCACCTCCGCGTTGATCCGCACCTCGAGCACTTCCTGCCTCCCCGTGACTACTACGGTTACCTGGCCCCCCCCGGCGGTGGCCTCCACCGTCATATCGCCGAGCGCCTTCTGCACCTCGGCCATCTTGCTCTGCATCTGCTTCGCCTGCTTCATCAGGTTCATCATGTCCTTCAAATCGAAGCTCCTCGCTGAGAATACCGGTTGATCAGCCTACAATTTCACCGTCAAGCATACTGAGGATCCTGTTGATCCTCGGATCCTTCTTCAATTCCTCGCGCCTGCGCCCCTCCCCGTCCACCGCATGCCGGCCGGCCACCATTTTCAGGCGAGGAGCGGCGGCGAAGAAGTTCTTCATCGCCCCCTCGAGAGCGGTTCTGTTCGCGCCGTCCTTCACCTGCTCCATCTGGAACGTGTGTCCCTTGGGAAAGACGATTTCCACCCTGTTCTCCCCTGCGCCGCGCGCCACCGAGCCGTGGAGGAGCGAGGCGACCATCGAGTTCGCCTGCGTCATGTGGGTGAGGAACTCGCTCCACCTCCCGGAAATCGCCTCCACGTCGACCGAGGGGGCGGAGGCGGTGGGCGTTCCCGGACCGCTTGTCGTGGAGGGATTCCCCGCGGCGGGAGCCGCGGCGGTCCGGGCGGCGGCGGTATTCCGCTCGAAAGAGCTATTTTTTTTTACCCCGCCCTGCCGTTCGAGTCGGTCGAGGAGCTTTCGTATATCGACGGTCGACTCCATCCGGACGAGCCGGAGAAGGAGCATTTCGAGAACGAGACGGGGCCGCGGGGAGTTTCGAAGATCCCGGGCACCGGCGCCGAGAAGGGAGAGAATTCGGATCAGGTCGTTCGAATCGAAGGAAGCGGCCTCTTCGATGTATCGGGCGATCGCCTCCTCGGGGGCGTCGATCAGCGAGGGAACATCTTCCGCCACCCCCGCCACGAGGAGATTCCGGAAGTGCTCTTCCAGCGAGAGGACGAAGTCGCCCGGATCGCCTCCCCTCTCGATGAGGGTGTTCGTCACTTCCATCGCCGCGGCGATGTCCGACTTCCGGGCGGCGGTGGAAATGCGGAAGAGGAGATCCTCATCGACCACGCCGAGCGCCTCTTCCACGTCCTCGCCGGTGAGCCGGTCACCGCCGAAGGCGCGCACCTGCTCGAGCAGGGAAAGAGCATCGCGCATGCCGCCGTCGGCGGCCCGTGCAACGAGGTGAAGCGCCTTCTCTTCCGCTTCGAACCCCTCCCCTTTCGCCACGGCCGCAAGCCGCCCGACGATATCCTTCGTCCGGATCCGCCGGAAATCGAAACGGATCGTCCTCGAAAGGATCGTGGCGGGAACTTTCGACGCCCTCGTGGTGGCGAAGATGAACAGGACGTGCGCGGGGGGTTCCTCGAGAGTCTTGAGAAGAGCGTTGAACGCCTCGGTGGTGAGCATGTGCACTTCGTCGATGATGTACACTTTTTTCCGGCCCGCCGAGACCATGTAGCGCACCGATTCGCGAAGATCGCGGATCTCGTCGATCCCCCGGTTCGACGCGCCGTCGATCTCGATCACATCGAGACTGCGGCCGGCGGCGACATCGACACACGACTCGCACGTGCCGCACGGCTCGGGTGTCGGGCCCTTGTCGCAGTTCAGCGCCGCGGCGAGAATCCGCGCGGTGGACGTCTTCCCCACGCCGCGGGGACCGGAAAAGAGATAGGCGTGGGCGACCCGCTCCTGGCGGATGGCGTTTTCGAGTGTGCGGGCCACGTGGCCCTGGCCGATGAGGTCGGAGAAGAGCCGGGGGCGCCATTTCCTGGCCAGTACGAGGTAACTCACCAAGTCGCCTTTCTCCCCGGACGGCGGGGCGGGGCGCTTTCAAATCGGTAACGGGTCGTGCACCCCTCTTCGACTCCACCCGGCGAAGCTTGAGACAAAAAGCGACTCAGACCAAGCGAACCCGCGGCGCACGGCAAAAAACCGCTTACCGCTGCTACCTTCCGGTCCTGACGGGGTTCACAGATCACCGTCGCGCGGGACCTGGCCTTCGACGCCGCTGATCGTCCGCCGCGTCCGTCGTGTCGAGCCTGGGAGGGGAATTCAACCCCGCTGTAGCGGATTGCGGGTACAGGGCACCGCTAACTCCCCGTCTAGCACGACCCGAACCTGTTCGAAGTGGTGGAGATGAGCGGGATCGAACCGCCGACCTCTGCCTTGCGAAGGCAGCGCTCTCCCATCTGAGCTACATCCCCATCAAGCCTTATCGATCTGGCGGAGAGAGTGGGATTCGAACCCACGGTAGAGTTGCCCCTACACGTGATTTCCAGTCACGCCGATTCAGCCGCTCTCGCATCTCTCCCGTTTCCATCGAACGAACAATTCTGGCGGAGAGAGTGGGATTCGAACCCACGGACGAGTTACCCCGTCAACGGTTTTCGAGACCGTCCCGTTCAACCGCTCCGGCATCTCTCCGAGAAGAATTGTATGCGTTTTCCCGTTTGATTCAAGGGGAATCGGCCGGAAAGGGGCCCTGCCGGAAGGTGGGCGGCCCGTGCGGAATCGCCGGAAAGGGGAAGGGCGCGCCTATTCCTCCTTTCGGCGCTTCTTCCGGAAGAACTCTTCGAGGATCCCGCCCGATTCCCGTTCCAAGACGCCGTGGATCACGTCGACACGGTGGTTCAGCCTTGGATCGCGCACGACATCGGCGAGGGAGACGACGGCGCCCGCCTTCGGGTCGACGGCGCCGAAGACGAGGCGGTCGAGCCGGGCGAGGACGATCGCGCCGGCGCACATGAAGCACGGTTCGAGGGTGACGTAGAGCGTCGCGCCGTGGAGCCGGCGGCTTCCGAGCGCCTCGGCCGCCGCGCCGATGGCGACGATCTCCGCGTGGGCGGTCGGGTCGTTCGCCCCCTCGGTGCGGTTGTGCCCCCTGCCGATAAGCCGTCCCCCGTGCACGATCACCGCACCCACCGGCACTTCGTCTTCGGCGGCGGCCTTTTCCGCCTCTCGGAGGGCGATGCTCATCCAGGCGGCGTGGTCGTTTTCGGAAATCATCGCGGACTCCCCTCTTTCGCCATCTCCCTCCGGAGCGCCGCCGCGAGGGGATGCCCCGGCAACAGGGCGATCCCTTTCCGTGCAGGGTCGACCGCCTCCTCTCTCCTGCCGAGACGCACGAGCAGCTCGGCCAGGTAGAGATATGGCTCCCCCTCGCCGGGGGCGAGACGGATCGCCTCGCGAAGTTGCGCCTCCGCCGGGTGAAGCTCGCCCGCTCCGACGAGAGAAACCCCGGCGATCATCCGCGTCCGCCATGAACGGGGCGCGCGATCGACCGCGCGGAGCGCCATGGCGGCCGCCTCCGCCGGGCGGCCGGCGTCACGATATGCCTTCGCCATGTGTACCCACCCCTCGTCGGCGCGATCGGCGAGAAGCGCGGCGTTGTCGAGTTCCGCCATCGCCCTCTCGCTCCGCCCGGCACGGAAAAGATTCGCCGCGTAGCGCAGATGAAACCCGAAAAGAACCTCCCGTTCCATCGTGTCGACACGATCATAAGGCCTCGCACGAAGATCGAACCGGTCCCACCCGCCGTTCCAGCGCACCGGCTCTCCCGGCTTCGCCTCCTTCTGCACGATTCCCCACGGGACAAGCACCGTTCCCGGGGGGGCGCCCGCCCGGCTCGAGAAATACCGTCCGCCGCCCCCCTTCGCCCGCGGATGGATCACGCCTCGCGGCGCGGTGACACGCACGTCGGGTCGGATCGAGAGGACCGTTTGTGCATAAATCACCGGGAAAAGGAGCTGCCCCTCGTCGACGTAGAGGCTCGCCCCCCTGTCGAGAGGACCGAGCGCGACGCGCGCCAGATCGCCGGCGGCATGGTCGTCCGACAGGTCGTGGCGGGCGAAACGTCCCGGCAGCGACGGTGCCAGGAGCAGAAGGAAGAGCCACGGGAGGAGACGCCGCCCGGCGAGACGCCCGATCGATACCGCCGCAAGCGCCGCGAGGGCGCACAGCGCCGCCGCGAAGGGGAGGAAGAAGACGCGGTTCCCCTCGATCGAAACCGCCGTATCTTCTACATGAAGGAGCGCCGGCAGGCAAACCGTCGCGAGAACCAGGAAGAAAAGTAGGAGAGTTCCTTCCCGTTTTCTCGTGCGGATGAGAGAAGCCGCCCCGATGAGGGCGAGGGAAAGAACCGGGAGGCCGAAATCATCGTACACATACGACCAGGGGAGGGCGAGTCGCGAGAGGAGGGGGATTCCGTTCGTCCCGCCATGGAGGAGATCGCCGTAACCGGCGCGGCTGATGTGCCGCCAAAGCCCGGAGACGGTCGACGGGTCGCCCCAGCGGACGATCGCGTCGCCGGCGGCACGGATCGGCAGATAAAGATGCACCGTCCAGGGAAGGAGGAAGAGCATGCAGGCCGTCGCCACGATCTTCCGGCCGACCGGGCACCGCCCGCGCCTCAGGACGACCCAGATAGCGAGAGGAGGAAGATAGAAGATGCCGATCGGGTGGTGCGCCGCCCCGACACCCGCCACGTACGAGGCGAGGAGGAGACCGGCGCTCCACGGCTCGCGCAGTGCCGCCGGCACGATCGCGAGAAGCATCGTCATCGACAGGGGATACACCTCCGCGACTGTAGCGAGGCTCCAGAAGAGAGGCGAGAGGCCGAGCAGCGTCGCACCGAACAACGCGGCGCCGGAGGACCGGCCGGCGCGAAGAAGGATCCAGTAGAGTATCCCCGCCGCGACGGCGGCAAAAAGAGCCGACATCAGGTTCATGCGATAGGCATCTCCCCCGCCGGTGAGGGAGAGTTTCGCGAGGAGAAGATAGAGCGAATAGCCCGGCGGATGGGCGACGCCGAGCTGCGCCGCCGCGGCGGCAAGTTCCGCGGAATCGCCGAACCAGCAGCCGGGCGCCGCGGTGAAGGCGTAGCAAGTGAAGAGAGCCGCCGATACGAGACACGCCTGGTAAGACGGCTTCACCGTTTTCGCCCCACTTTGCCGGGCAGGTCGGTCGGCACCGGCGCGCGCCCGGTGATCGCGCGGAACCGGTCCGCCGCCTTCGCCGCGAGCGTCTCGTCACCCGCGCGCGTCGCAAGGTCGTTCAGGAGCGCCCACGCCGACGGATCGGCGCCGTAGCGGTCGCACGCCTCGCGCGCCGCCTCAAGCGCCGCCGCCGGGTCGCCCGCCGCGGCGAGGGCGCGCGCCTTCCCGAGGAGGGCGAACAGCATCATCGATGTTCCCTTCGCGATCGCCTCATCGAAAGCCTGCACCGCACCGGCGGCGTCCCCCAGGGCGAGAAGCACCCGTCCCATGTTGGTGTAGACGTCGGGATCGTTCGGATCGATCTCGATGGCGCGGGCGAGACTCTCGCGGGCGCCTTCGTAATCGAGACGCATCATCCGGATACCCGCCACGTTGTTCCAGACGAACGCACCGTACGAGCTGTCCGCATCGAGTGCTTCGAGAAGGAGTTGTTCCGCTTCGACGAGCCGTCCCCTCGACGCGAGAAGCCCACCCAAATTGATTCTCGGCTTCGGATTTCCCGGGTCTAGGTCGATCACTTTCCGATACTCCCGTTCCGCACCGGCCACGTCCCCCGTGGCGGCGAAGGCATAAGCCCTTCCGAAATGAATCATCCCCTCGTCGCCGATGCGGGTCACATCGAGAAAGCGGCTGAACGAAAGGAGGGCGAGTGGAATCGCCGCGGCGAGCACCGGCGCGAATGGGAACCGCCGCCGCTCGCGCGAGAAGCGCACCACGAGATGGGCGGCGAAGATCGCCCACACGGGAATCACAGGAATCCGGAAACGCGAGCAGACGAAAAAGGCGATCACCAACGCCGCCTGCACCAGAAAAAAGATGATGAGCAGCTCCCTCCCACGCCGGCTTCCGCCGCCGAGAAACATGCCCGCCGTACCGAGGGGGAAAAGAATCCCCACACCGATGGAGAGGAAGAAGAGAAGAGGCGCGCTTTGCCGGACGAAGTCGGCGATGAGACGGTTATTCGGAATCTCTTGTTCATTGACGAAGTAATACGCTTTGCGAAGAAGAAGACGTGCCGCATCGGAGCGGTTCGATACCATCCAGCGAAGCGCCTTCTTTCTCCAGTGGCTCGACACCTCGCCCGGCGTGAGGCTTCGCCCTTCTTCGCGTTCCGCCACGAGACGCGCGGCGAGTCCCACATTGTCTTCGTACTCCTTCGTCTCGTACGCCACTTCGTTCCACCCGGGGCACGTGGCGGTCTTTCCGTCGGCGGTGGCGTTGTTACCGATGTAGAAATTGATTCCCCCCTGGGAGGCGACGATCACCGCGTTTCCCGATATCCGGTAATTCCGCGCCGTCGCCGCCGCGGGAAAGAGGACCATTCCCGAGGCGAATAAAAGGAGTGAGACGACGCGACCCGGTCGCGCCGCATGGCGCCACTGCCATAACAATAGGAAAGGAAAAAGAGGTAGGAGCGTCGGCCGGGTGATCGAGGCGATGCCGAATAGGGCGCCCGCGACGAACCACCGCCACGCCCGCCCTTCGGGTGCGATGAGGGTCGCAAGAAGCGCCGCGAGAGTGAGGAAGAGGAAGAGCGCCGTCACGAGCAATTCCCCCTCGAAATAGATGAACGGGTAATAGAGAAGAGCGAGCGCGACGGCGACGCAGGCGGTGGCGACATCGAACACCTTGCGCGCGATCAGACCGATGAGCGCCGCGCTGCCGAGGCCGAGAAGAAACTGCACCGCCCTCGGCCCTCCCGGTCCGTCGAGACCGGCCCGGTAGAGAGCGGCGAGGAACATCGGGTACAAGGGAGGTCGAAACACGTCAATCGCGGAAGGATCGTTCCCTTTTTCGAGAGCGAGCGCCCGTTCGTGGTACCATTGCGAATCGAGCACGGGAACGTGGTATTCGGGAGTATTCCGGATTCCGGCGAAGTAATAAAGCCGCGCGGCGATGCCGATAAGAAGGAGCGAGACGAGGATCCATCTGGTTCTCAACTCGATCACTCCTCCTGTATCCGCGAGGCGGGCGACGCGCGGAACGTAGCACCGCTCGAGGGAGGAAGTCAATCCGGTCGCCCCGGGGAAGAGACGGCGGATCGATGAGACACAAGGTCACAACCGGACGATTCACGGCGGCGCTGGTCCTGATCGGGACGGCGATTCTCGCCTCGTGCGGATCGAAAAACGCCCCCACCGAGCCGAGTTCGGGACCGACGGTGCTGATCACGGCGCCGGCGGGAGGGGCGGCCGTTTCAGGCATCGGTTTCTATGTCACCGGGAGCGTGTCGGCGGCGGACAGCGTGGCACTCATCCGGATGAGCGCGGGCGGTGTTCCGTTCGACAGCGCCACGTCGGCCGCCGGCGTTCTTTCCCTCGCGTTCTCTTTCTATGTGCCCGCGGCGCTCTTTCCCGACGACGAGAACCTTTTGATCACCATCGAGGGTTACGACCTCGACGGCGACAGGGCGTCGAAATCGGTCACCGTTTCGCCGTCGAAGCGCACATTCCGTTTCATCGGCCTTGGCGGCGACCAAGAACGTTCCCCCGCATGGTCGCCCGACGGGCTGCGGATCGCCTACTCCTCCGAGGGGAACGGTGGAAACCGGGATATCTATACGATGGCGATCGACGGGGCGGACACACTCCGCTTGACGACCGACACCAACGACGACGTCACGCCGGCGTACTCCGCCGACGGTCAGCAGATCGCCTTCGCGTCGGCGCGGAGCGGTAACTGGGATATCTGGACGATTCCCGTTATGGGGGGCGAGGCGACGCGGATTACCGAAAACGGTGCCGACGACCGCGGTCCCGCATGGTCCCCGGGCGGTTCGGCCATCGCGTTCCAATCGGTCCGCGACGGCAACTGGAATATCTACACCGTGCCGGTGGCGGGCGGGTATGCGTCGGGTAACCCGACGGCGGTGACCGCCGCGTCGAGCGCGGAGTCGTCCGCCGTGTGGACCGGCGAGGGCGACCGGCTCGTATTCACGTCGAATGACAACGGGAGCTGGGACATCTCGAGCGTCACACCTCCCGACGTGACGATCTCCCCGGTATCGTTCGCCAACGATCCCACCGCCACCGAGGTCGATCCCCACTGGTCACGGCTCGGCGATTATCTTCTCATCTCAGACAACCGGAACGGCAACTTCGACATCTGGGTGGTCCATCCGCCGAGCGGCACGAAACAGGTGCTCACAAGCCACGTCGCCTCCGACCGGGAGCCGGTCTGGTCGCGGGACGGCAAGAAGATCGCCTTCGCGTCGAACCGGAACGGCACCTGGGACATCTGGATCGTGGAGTAGACGCCGGACGGCTTCTCAATATCCGTCGAAGAGCCGCGAAAGAGGCAGCTTCAGCGCCACCGAGATCTTGTAGAGCGTCGGGATGGAAGGAGAGCTTTCTCCCCGCTCGATCTGGGAGATGAGACTCGTCGAAAGGCCGATCCGGTTCGACAGCTGCCTCATGGTCAGGTTCTTCTCCTTGCGCACCTGCCGGATCCGCCTCCCCACCTCGGCGGAGATTTCCTGCACCGGGTCGACCGGGATTCCGTGCTGCTCGATCGCCTTCTCGATCACTTCCTTCAGTTTCTCCACACTGATCGGCTTGGTGAGGAAATCGAACGCCTTGTAGTTCCCGAGGGTGGCGATGATATCCTCGATGGTCGGGTGGCCCGTGAGGATGATGATGCACACATCGCTGTCGATATGGAGAAACTCCTCCATCAGCCTCTTACCATCCACACCCTGATCATTCACGGGAAAACCGAGATCGAGAATCACGATCTGGTAACGCTCTTTCTTGAACTGCTCCACCGCGAGGGTCGGATCGGTGAGAGCATCCACCTGGTAGCCGTCCCTGCCGAGAAGATTCTGGCAGAGCGAACAGATTTTCGGATCATCGTCGATGATCAGTATTTTCATGTTGCTCCCCGCCCTTTTCGCTTCCGGGATCCGAACCACTTTGTTGCCTCTCGATCCGACGGCGCCGACCGAACGACCTCCGGTTCTCGTCCCCATGGCCGCCGCCGTGAAGCGGTACGTCACTGCCTGTCGTTCCGCTCCGAACAAATATCGTCTTACCGTAGTCATCCTACACCTCGAAACTATTACATTTCAAGCCTTGTTTTAACCGCCGCGCCGGTTCTCCGGACACCGACACGTACGACTGTGCCTCTACATAGAAATACGATGCCCGGCAACGTTTCGCGTGACGAGAAGGTGGATTTTTCCGATAAAGGATCGACCGACGGCCGTCACGGATGACGAAAAGTGCGGCGGAAAGCGAGGTAAGAATACGCCCAGAGGGACTCGAACCCCCAACCTTTTGGTCCGTAGCCAAACGCTCTATCCAATTGAGCTATGGGCGCATTACGCCGTTCGAAGGGAGTGTAGGCGATTCGGCGGCGAGCGGCAAGGGAAAATCGAGGGCGGTGGCCGTGCGGCGAGGGCGGGAAGGGCGTCCCCGTGCGCGGGACGTACCTCGCTCCCCACGAGGGATCGCCTCGATGTGCGACCGATCAGTCGAGCGCCGCCGGGGGGCGTGGCCCTGCGTCCATCTCCCCGCCGGCGTACGCGAAGAGCCGTTCCATCTGGTCCTTGCGGCCGAGCACGAGAAGGTTGTCCCCCGTGCGGAGCAGCGTGTCGACCGGCGGGTTCACCATGTACTCCATGTCCCGGCGGATGGCGACGACGATGGCGTTCGATTTCTCCCGGATACGCGATTCCTTCAGCATCTTTCCCGCCAGCGGCGAGTCGTCGCTCACAAAGAGATCCCGCAGGAGGAGAAGCATCTCGCTGTCCCGGGTGACGCAGTCGAGGAAGTCGACCACCGACGGGTTCAGCGCGAACGACGCCATGCGAACTCCCGCAAGCTGCGCCGGAAGGATGATATGATTCGCCCCCGCGCGACTCAGCTTGCCGATCGACTCCTCGTTCTCGCCCCGGGCGATGATCAGGAGATCGGGCTTCATGCTGCGCGCCGTGAGCACGCCGACGATGTTATCCGTATCGCGGGTGAGCGAAAAGACGATCCCCTTCGCCCGCTCGATCCCGGCGCGCTGGAGTGTCGCCTCGAGAGTACAATCTCCCGCGACGTAGCAGATGGCGGGACGCTCGGCGCGACTCGCCTCGAGCAGCTCGTCGTCCCGGTCGATGACGACGAATTCCTCGCCCCGGCGGGCGAATTCGGACATCACTTCTCTTCCCGTCTTCCCCGCACCGCAGACGATCATGTGATTCCGGAAGCCCTCGATTCTCTTCTCCATTCTTCTCCTCCGCAGCACGGTGCCGAGGCGGCCCTCGACGATGTAGCCGATGATCAGGCTGAAACAGTAGGCGCCCACGGTGATGCTCGTCATGATAAGGCCAATGGTGAACAGCCGGCCGGCGGGCGAGAAGCCCTGGCGGCCCAGCTCACCGAAGCCGACGGTGGACGCGGTGATAATAGTCATGTAGAGCGCATCGAGGACGGGGAGATGCTCGATCAGCATGAAGCCGGCGGTGCCGATCGCCAGAATACCGACGATCAGCGCGGCACTGATCACGATGGTTTTCGCGTTTTCCAGGACGATTTCTCCCCCCGCGGAAGGTCGGGGGCTGGCGGAGAGGGAGGGATTCGAACCCTCGGATGGGAATAACCCCATCAACCGATTAGCAGTCGGTCCGATTCAGCCAGCTCTCGCACCTCTCCGGCCACCGGTATGTTTGCACAAGCGACGCGGGGGGTCAATAAGGAAGGAAAGGCGGTGAGGCGGGCGCCGGGAGCCGGTGGCGGAGGGAGTAGGATTCGAACCCACGAACCTTTCGGTTAACGGTTTTCAAGACCGCCGCCTTAAACCACTCGGCCATCCCTCCGTGGAACTGGAACCAGGATAGCCGATCGCCGGCGGTTTCAACCAGTCGTTTCTTGACCGATTGGTCCCTCTCCCTCCTCCACCTGCCGCGTGGACGGCGTGAGGAACGGCAGCAGCGCGAGAGGACCGATGAGGAGAATGATTTCTATGAGAAGCACCGAAGCGTATCCATGGACCGCCGCGAACTGTCCCTGCCAGCCGGCGCTATAGGCATAAACCACGTTCCGCATCGCCATGTAACCGGTGAACTGCGTTGCCGCCACGCGGATCGATGTCAGCCCCATGAAGAGAGCCAGGTTCGTTCCCGCCACGAGGCCGGACGTGACGTTGTAGGTGATCGCCACGGCGTAGGACTTGCCCAGGGTGATCCCCTCCATGCCCGGACCGGTGAACTGCCCGGCGAGATAGAACGTGGGAATCGCGGTGAGGGCGTACCAAACGGCGAGCATCCTCCTATGGCCGAGCCGGTCGGAAATCCAACCGCCCGCCACGCAGCCGAGGGCGGCGACAACCGTCGTGAAAAGGGTGAGATTGGCGATCTGCGCCTCCGTCATGCCGAGGTCGACCTGCATCGTCGATCCGAGGGCGAGACCGAGCGCCACCGTCCCGGGCGGCAGAAGCGCGAATAGAACGCCGAGCGCCGGGCCGCGGCCGGAGCGGAAGAGGCCGTCGCGCAGATCATGAAGGAAGACGGCGATCCGTGCCGCGAAGTCGGCCAGCAGGTTCCCCGTCCTCCGGACCGCCTCCTCGACCGCCATGCGCGGTTCGTCGATGCGGAGCGTCACGAACACGAGAATCATAGCGAGCGCGCCGAGCACGAGGGCGTACGACCAGTCGAAACCGACGGCGCCGGCCAGGTAGAGCGCACCGCTCCCCCCCACCGCCTGGCCGAGGTACGACGCGCCGAACATGAAACCGTTCGCCGTTCCCCGTTCGTGCTCCGGCAATACGCTCACCGCGAGGGCGTCGATCGCCACATCCTGCGTGGCGGCGAACACGTTGTGTATCGCAATGAGCAATGTAAGGAGGAAGAGATTCGTTCCCGGATTGATCACGAGCACGAGGCCGAGGGTGAGAATCATCATCGTCTGCGCCGCTGCGATCCACGCCCTGCGCGCGCCGAACCGCTCGATTCGGATCAGGTCGACGAGGGGCGCCCACGCCCATTTGAAACTCCATGGCCCGTAGAGCCACGCGGTGAAGAAGCCGATCTCGGCGAGGCCGACGCCCCCCTTCCTCAGGAAGGTGACGAGCGCGATGGCGCTGAAACCGAAGGGAATCCCCTCGGACAGGTAGAGGAGCGAGAAGGTGGCGAGCCTTCCGGCACGCGATTGGAGGGTGATTCGCGGAAGCATCGCGCCAGTATAGCAGATCGGCGCAAAGTGAAAAGTCCGTGTTGGGCCTTCCCATAGGAGTCTATTATGTTAAAGGGATATGAGATCCGGATCGAACCCGGCCGCAAATCGATGGAGGCCCGTAATGAGTCGAAAGAATTCGGAAGCCGATCGCAAAGAGGGAGACGCCGCGAAACCGACGATCGAGTTCGCATCGAACGGCCCGATCCTAGTGAAGGGACCCGCACGGCTCGAAGACGAAAAGGGGAACGCGATTCCGGCGGAGAAAATGATCGCCCTTTACCGGTGCGGCGCGTCGAAAAACAAGCCGTTCTGCGACGGCTCCCACTGGTATATCCACTTCAAGGGGGATAACAGCGTTCTCGTGGCGAAGATTGCCGATCTCGACGAGGGAAGACCGGCGGCGGTGAAGGCGGAAGGAATCGATCTGGTGCTCATCCGCCGGACGGACGACGTCTACGCGCTCGGGGGAGTGTGCAAACACACGGGCGCTCCGATGGCGGACGGTGCGATCGACGGCGACGATCTCGTCTGCGCACTCCACGGCTGGGCGTACGACATCGCCACCGGCGCCAACGCCGACGGGAGCGGCAACGACTTGAAGAAGTTCCGCGTCTTCATTGAACGGGAAGATATTTTCATCGACGGTGACGAGATCGCCGAATGGAAGAAAGAGAAGGAGAGCGGCGCGGCGGGGGGGAAAGGCGATGAGCCTTCCGCCGGGGGAGACGCCCCCGTATCGGCCGGCCCGGTCAACCGCGAGGAGCCGCACAACGATTTTATCCGTCACTTGGCGAAGCACGGCCTCGAGAAATACGGTTCCCACGGACCGATGGCGGCGATGGGTGTTCCCCGCTACGAGCTTCCCACGTGGGACGACATCCAGTTCGTCACCGCCCAGCTGCACCGCCTTCCCCTTCTCGACGACGTCCCGGTGGGGAGCGACCTCGTCATCGGGCCGAGGGCGAGAAAACCTTTACGCCTCGAGATCCCCCTTTTCGTCTCCGACATGAGCTTCGGCGCTCTCTCGCTCGAAGCGAAAGTCGCTCTCGCACGGGGCGCCGAACTTGCCGGCACGGCGATCTGCTCCGGCGAGGGGGGAATGCTCCCCGAAGAGCAGGCGGAATGCGGTCGCTACCTGTATGAACTTGCCTCCGCGCGGTTCGGCTTTTCCATCGATCAGCTGTCGAAAGTCCAAGCATTCCACTTCAAGGGAGGTCAAGCGACGAAGACGGGCACCGGCGGACATCTTCCGGCCGAGAAGGTGACCGGGAAGATCGCCGCCGTGCGCGGCCTCGAGCCGGGGAATGCGGCGATCCAGTCGATCGGCTGTCTCGGAACGCGCGCGTGTCACACGAACAACTGCCCTGTGGGGATCGCCACGCAGAAAAAGGAGCTGCGCGAAAGGCTCGATATCGGCGAGGGGGCGAAATCGCTCGCACGTTTCTTCGACGCCTCGGTAAAGCTCATGTCGATCATCGCCCGCGCGCGCGGCCACGCTCGCTTGAGCGATCTGTGCGTCGACGACCTCACCACGTGGAAACGGGAGACGGCGCATCTCACGGGTGTGGATTACGGCGGCGTGACACCGCTCCGGAAGTAGAGAAAGCGGCGGCGAAGATCGAAGAAAAGCCGGAGGTCTTCTGAAACCGCACCATGTCATTTTCGCGACGGGACTCGCTCTCTCGTTTCTCCTCGCCGCCGGCGGCGCTTTCAACAGGAACGTCCTCGTCGACGAGATGGACACGACGCCGTATCTCCGCGGGGCGTGGCGAATCCACGAGAGCGGCGGACCGGGGCGATTCATCCCGAACTGCCTCACCGGTACGTACGACCAGGCGAACCAGCACCCCCTCTACCTCCTCCTCCTCTCGCCCTTGGCGAGGCGCGACCCCTCGTTCTTCGTCGCCGCGAAAGGGGTGAGCCTCCTCGCGGGAATCGTCCTTCTTCTCTCGTTCTTCCACATCGTACGCCGCCTTTTCTCTCTCCCAGAGGCCTTCGTCGCCGTCACGCTGCTCACGGTGAACGCTCATTTTCTGAAGCTGACCACCATGGTGGCGTGCGAAAGCACGCTCATGATCTTCGTCGTGTGGACATGGTATTTCATCTCCCTTCGCCCGGCGACGGCGCGGCACTCGGCACTCGCCGGGGCGGCGGCCGGTCTCGCCTGGCTCACCAAGGGGAGCGCCCTTCTCTTTGTCGCCGGCTTTCTCGTCGACAAGGCGTTCGCCTTTCGAAAGGAGCGCGCCGTCGCGCTTCGCCGGACGATCCTCTTCGGATGCGCCTTCCTCGTGGTGGCGTCGCCCCTTCTCATCCGCAACCAGCGCCTCTATGGCACTCCTTTCTATAACGTTAATTCGCACATCATGTGGCTCGATTCATGGAAGGACTACTTCCGCCTGGAAAACGAGGGTCTTCTCATCCGCCGAAATACGGCCCGCTCCTATTTCGAAAGCCATTCCGTGCGGGACATCGCCCGCCGCATCCTTCTCGCCCTCCGAAAAGAAGCACACACGCTGAGCGCGCTCTTCGAGCCGACGGCGGGTTACACAGTCCGGTTCTTCGTCTTCCCCCTCCTCTTCGCCCTCTTCCTAGTCGGAATCCGCGCCGACGCCCCATCGAGACGGATCTTTCCGATCGCCACGACGGCGATCTTCTTCCTCATGATCACCTGGTTCGCGCCGATCGCCGGGGCACGACGCTACTGGTTTCCCCTCCTCCCGATCTTTCTCGCCTACGCGGCCCACGGCGGGCTGACCGTCGCCCGGCGGTTCGCACCGGACACGGCGCGTCCGCCCCGGCACACTAAGATCGCCGCCGCCCTCGCCGGAGCACTCTTTCTCGTCGCCGTTGCCGCGAGAGATCGCGACTTCTCGAACCCGCTCGAGTCGTATCGATTCAAGCCGGGGTACGAAGCGCTCATCGGTTTCATGGAGGAGAAGAACGATCTCGATCACATGCTCATCGGCCCCACCCATGGCTACTCGACGTTCTACACGAATCTCGATATCCGCCGCGCCCTCTGTGCCAACATGCTTGAGACACCCGACCCCTGGTAGTTTAGTGTAGAGGGCGGGTGAGGAGAATTGCAAATGAGCAAGCAAGTAGCCACCCTGAGCCCGATCCCGGAGGTTGAGGTATTGGCCAAGGCAAAGCGC
>JAJRWB010000032.1 GCA_024276995.1 Candidatus Eiseniibacteriota bacterium
AGTGGACGTCCGCCTCGAGAAGCGCCAGGCGGATCTCCCGGAGCCCGGCGCGGACATCTTTCTCGCTCAGCTTTCCTTTTCCCCGCATCTTCCGGAACGCGGCGTCGAGTCTGGCACTGATCTCCTCGAACATGTCGCTCTACCCTCGGCGGACCGTCCACAGCCGAATTATGCAGATTAGCACGGGCTCCGCCGACGGGGCAAATGGTTTCCACCGCCCCCTCCCGGCGGCCGGTCGCAGGCGCCACCTTCCCCGATCATTACATAATCCTATTAACCTGTTGTTTCTTGTTGACTATTACCCATATTTTCGGTTAGAATGTCGCCCATGCCGATTGCTTCCCCAACACGCTATCGCCAGCCGGCACACGTCTGTTTCCACTTCACAGCATCACCGAACCGGAAAGAGGAGGACCCCTATGCGAAGAAGGAAACCGATATCCATGATTGCCGCTTCGTTTCTGCTGCTGTTCTGCGGCGCGGCATTCGGCAGTAAGCTGCAGGCGGTCGGCGGGAGCGTCTACGGCGATAAGACGGCCGAGATCGAGGCGTGGAAGCAGGTCGTCCAGAGAGAATACGTGGCGAAACCTTGGAAGTTGACGGATCATTCGTTCTTCACCCTCACGTTTGCAGACGTCACGGAAACCGAGCCGAACGATATCTGTCCGGGAAACACCTACGCAATGGGCGATACGTTCCACGGCATGATCTCCCCGGCCGGCGATGTCGACTTCATCACCTTCACTGCGAATGCGGGCGATGTGATCAACATCGGCACCGATGCGGACGGGATCCTGCCCACGGTGGACACGGTGATCGAGCTGTACGAATCGGACTGCACGACGTTCCTCACCTCGAACGACGACGGCTGTCCCGGCCTCTACTCGCTGATCTCCGGATTCACCGCACCGTACACGGGAGCCTACAATCTCAGGGTTCACGGCTACAGCGCGACCTATTCCACGGGGAATTACATCGTGATCGGCTCGATCAGCGCGCCGCCGACATCGGACGAGATCGAACCGAACGATACTTGTCCCGGCCAGTCGTATACGCTGGGCAATCCGTTCCACGGCGCCATCAATCCTCCCGGAGACATCGACTGGGTCTCTTTCTCGGGCGTCGCGGGAGACGCTCTTTCGATCGGAACCGACCACGAACAAACGCTTCCCGACGTCGATACCTATATCGAACTCTACGGGGCGGACTGCACGACGCTCATCGACTCCGATGACGACGGCGGCCCGGGATTCTATTCCGCCCTCAACCTGATCCTGCCGTATACCGGTGATTACCACCTGATGATCCGCGGCTACTCGGCGTCCTACTCGGCGGGCAACTATCTGCTTCAGGGCACCACCGAACCCGTCCCGTCGAACGACGTCTGCTCGTCGGCGATCGACGTGCCGCGATGCCCCGGTTTCACCGACGCCGGAACGACGGCGTTCGCCACCGATGACTACTCGCCGACCAGCGGTTTCAGCGGCGGATGCACCGGCTACTACGCCCACGGGGGGGATCTGGTCTACCGGCTGACCCTCGTGGCGGGCGACGCGGTGCACGTGGAGTACACCAACGCGGCCGACGCCTCGATGTACATCGTGACCGACTGCGCCGACCCGGAGGGCAGCTGCGTGGCGGGCGCGGATAATACCTTCTCCGGCGAGATGGAAGTGCTCGACTTCGTCGCCACGACGGACGGCGTGTACTACCTGATCATCGACACGTTCAGCGCGTACACCCCGGGCGGCGCGTTCACACTCTCCATTTCGATTCCCGATGTCGTGCCCCCGGTGATCAGCTGTCCGACGGACGCCGTCATCGAGGCGGGCGCCGGGTGCGTGGCGACGTATGACGGCCCGCCGGCAACGGCGTCCGACATCTGCGACGCCGCCCCTGTGATCACCCATTCGGGCGTCGTCTTCACGGGCGTCGGCACCTACCCGATCACCTGGACCGCCACCGACGCCGCGGGGAACGCCTCTTCGTGCACGCAGATGGTCACCGTGGTCGACGTCACGCCTCCCGAGGTGATCTGCAGCGCCACGGCGGTCTGCTGCCCGGACGACGATCCTCTCACCCTCGATGATGGGACCGACTGCGACGATCTCGCCCGCTATTTCAGCGCGGACGACGATGTGTGCGCTCTCATCGAGTTCAGCGCCACCGACAACTGTGATCTCGCGTCGGTCTCGGCGGTGATCGACCGCGGCTGCACACCCGAGCCGGTCGCCAGTGGAGACATCATCGAAACCGAGTGCGACGATGACGAATGCGAGTGGGACGACGACTTTACGTTCGATCCGCTCTCCGACGATGAAAACCAGAGCCAGGCGATTCTGATCGTCACGGCGATCGACCGCGCCGGCAACGTGGCGGTGTGCAGTCTCGACCTGTGCCAGGCGTTCGTCGATTCCCTCACCCATGAACGTCTTGTCGCCACGACCCTCCCGCCGCAGGGACAGTTCGACGTGGCGAGGATCTTCCCCTCGCGGCCGAACCCGTTCAGCGGCAGCTCGCGGATCGCCTACGCGGTGCCCGGATCGGGGGCGCGCGTGGAGATCGACGTGTACAACGTCACCGGCCGGCGGATCCGCAATCTTGTGAGCGATTTCCAGGGCGCCGGGCTCTACGAGGCGACGTGGGACGGTCGAAATGAGGCGGGTGAAGAGGTGCCGGCGGGCGTTTACTTCTACCGCGCGAAGATTGGAAGTGTCCGCGTGAACAACCGCGTGATTCTGATGCGCTAGTCCGATCGAAGCGGTTCGACGGAACCGTCGGGAAAAGGCCCGGGGCGGCAACGTCCCGGGTCTTTCCGTTTCTTCGTCGTTGCGCCGGCGGCGGGAATCGGATAGAAGTAAAGGCCGTGTATCGCCGAAATCGAACCTCCGGGGGAACTCCCTTGCGAACCGGTCGACAGCAGATCGCGATCTTTCTTCTCACACCGCTTCTCGCCCTTCCCTCGCACGGCGCGGCCGGAACCGGGACGGCCGGAGAGGCGAACCGGTACGTTCACGTCCTTCGCGTGGGGGAGACGCTTCGCGACGTGGCGCGTGAACATTATGGGAGCGCGTCGTATGTCCGCGTGGTCGAGTTGGTGAACGATCTCTCCGGCCCGGTCGATCTCGAGCCGGGCAGTCGGATCCGAGTGCCGTCGCTCGACGCCCTACTCGCCGACGAGGGAGTCTCGCCGGTGATGCCGCTAGAGACATACACCCTTCTCGAAACACGCTCGTCGTTCCTGGAAGTGGAGGATCGCTTGCGCGCTCTCGCCCGGGATCAGGGCACGGGGTACGTCGAGATTCCAGGCGATGTGCGCGCCGTGCTTCGCGAGGCCGCAGGAAAGATGTGGGATGTGGCGATGGCGCTTCGCGTCGTGAAGCCCGAGGTTCGGATCATACCGAACCGCGCCATCTGCCAGCTCAAGGCGATCTCGTTCCAGCTGAACCGGATCTCGTACGGCGCGCTCGACCCGCGATGCCATGATCTCGACGTGGTGCATGAAAAGCTCGCCTGGGCGATCTGCAACCTCGTCGTATGGGCGAGAAACGGCTACCGGTACAGGTAAGATCCCGATCGGGCGGGGCCCGGCGGAAACGTCCGCCCCGACACACGCCGGCGAATCACGAGACGGCGCGCCGGGCGATTTCGGCGATCGCCCCGGCGCGATCGTCCGCCCCGAAGACGTCCGAACCGGCGACGAGGAGGCGCGCCCCCGCGGCGGCGACATCCCGGGCCGTCCCGGGCGAGATCCCACCATCCACCTCGATCCGGAACGAATGTCCCTCCCGCTCCCGGACGCGCACCGCCTCCTCGATCTTCGGAAGCACTTCCGCGCGGAACGACTGCCCGCCGAAGCCGGGACTCACCGTCATGAGAAGGAGGTGATCGAGCTCGCCGAGCCAGGGAAGCGCGGCGTCGAGGGGCGTCTCCGGGTTCACCGCCAGCCCGACCTTCGCCCCAGACTCGCGGATCGCCCGCAACGCGCCGCCCACGTCGGTGCATGCCTCCACATGGATCGAGATCCAGTCGGCCCCCGCCCGACGGAACGCCGGAATCAAGTGGGCCGGCTCGCGCACCATCAGATGGGTATCGAGCACCAGGGTGGTGAGAGAGCGTACCGCCTCGATCACGATCGGGCCGAACGTCAGGTTCGGAACGAACGTACCGTCCATCACGTCGAGATGGAGTTCCGTCACCCCCTTCCCTTCCACCGATCGGATTTCTCCGGCGAGGTCGGAAAAGTCGGCCGAAAGGAGCGATGGAAGAATACGCACGTCGTCCGCGGTCATGGCGCCGAGACCTCCACCTCGATGCTCGTCCTCGAATCCACCTTCGAACCCGCCGGGGGGGTCTGGGCGACCACCACCGACGGCCCGGCATCCCCTTCGCCGGCACGGAAGGTTACGCGCGAAAGGGAAAGACCAAAAAGGTTCAGATGTCTTCGCACTTCCGATTCCCTCTTCCCCGTCAAGTCGGGCAGGAGGAACGATGTCCGCTCCGGACCGAGGCTGACGAGGAGACGGACCGGGTCGCCGGCCAGCACGGGTGTCCCCGCCACCGGGCTCGTCGCGATGACGAGGTCTTTTTCCACCCGGTCGTGGGGCACGCGAAGAATCGGCTCCGCCCGGAGACGCGCCGAGGTGAGGGCGATTCTCGCCTGGCGCACCCGAAGACCGCTCACCTCGGGAACGAGGAGTCTCTCCGGTCCACGTGACACCACCACGTGGATCCTTCGCCCGCGCTTCACCCTCTCGCCCTCTTCCGGGCGTTGGGTGAGAACGCGGCCCGAATCCTGCTCGGCATCGAAGATCGAACTCTCCTCCACGAGGTAAAGACCCTCTTCGCCGAGAAGCCGGTCCGCCTTCGATTCGTCGAGGCCGACCACGGCGGGCACCACCACCTCATCCCCCTGGCCGACTACCATTTTCATCACGAAATCGAAAAGGAAGATTCCGACCACGAAGGAGAGGAGTGCCGCGCCTGTGACGATAAGCGCGCCGCGGAAGAATGATTTCTTCTTCAATCGTCACTCCTTCGAAGACGAACACCGAAAGCGCCGTCGCAACCGTGCTCTTCCGGGAGAACATGGACCGTCCCGTCCGGGGCGAGGACGCCGCCCGCCGGGGGGATCGCGGGCGGCTCGATCCGGAACCGGGAATCGCTTTCAAGAAAGCGGTCGATCACTTCGCCGTTCTCCTCCGGTTCGGTACTGCACGTACTATAGATAAGGACACCGCCCGGCTCAACCTGTTCCGCCGCCGAACGGAGGAGGCGGAGGGCGAGACGGCCGAGGCGGTCGATGTCCTCCCGGGCAACGCGCCAGCGAAGATCGGCGTGGCGGGCGAGCGTGCCGAGCCCGGTGCATGGAACGTCGGCGAACACGAGATCGAACCGGCGCCGAAATGCAGGGCGAAGGCCGTCCACCGCAACGCGGAGCACAGTGGGAAGCGCGAGACGCTCGATGTTTTCCGACAGCCTGCGGAGCCTCGCCGGCGAGAGATCGGCCGCCACGAGAAGACGCCGGCGGTCGTCGCGGCAGGCGACGGGCAGGAGTTTTCCCCCCGGCGCAGAGCAGATGTCGAGCACCGACTCCACGGGAGCGAGCGGTTCGGCGAGAAGACCGATCACCGCCGCCGCCTCGTCCTGGACGATGGCGCGTCCCTCGCGAAACAGCGCAAGCCGCGTCGGGTCCCCCCCGTCGTCGATGAGAAGAACCGCTCCATGGAGAGCGCTCCGCCGGCAACGGATCCCCTCCTCCTCCAACTCGGCGGCGCATCCGCCGACGGCACCCTCCTCGAGGATCCGAAGGGAGAGGGGCGCCATTCGGTTCCCCGCCCTCAGCCGCGCGGCGGCCCTCTCGATCCCAAGGCGCTTCACCCATCTCGATACGAGCCAGGGAGGATACGACTCCTCCACGGCGAGATGGCCGACCGGGTCGTCTTCGAGAGAGGGGACGCCGGCGGGAACGCCGTCGCGCAGCAGGGCGCGCAGGAGAGCGTTCACGAGGCCCGCCGCCCGCCGACCGCCCCGCACTCGGGCGAGATGGACCGTTTCGTAAACGGCGGCGTGGGAGGGGACGCTCGTCAGGTAGAGAATCTGGTAGATGCCGAGTCGAAGGGCATTTCGACTCCACCGGTCGAGCTGATCGGGACCTCCCCGGCGAAGCAGCCTTCCGATAATCCAGTCGAGCCGCCCGCGACGGCGACTGACGCCGCGGACGAGACGTCTCGCCAGGCGCCTCTCCCTCGCATCGTCACCCGCGCGCCGGTCACATTCCAGCAGGGCGCCGTCGAGGCGCTCGCCGCTGTCGATGGAAACGAGCGCCGCCAGGGCGGCGGCACGACCGGCGGGGCGCGCCATGGTCAGCACTCTCCGCCGAGGGGCGCTCCCTCGAGGAAGGAGGTTCCGGCGAGGAGCTGCAGATCCCCCATCCGCTTCCTCCCCGGGAACTGCACTTCGCGAAGCCGGACGGCGCCTTCGCCGGCGGCCACGACCAGACCCTTCGCACGGCGAGCGTGAAGCACCGTCCCCGTAGCGCCGCCGCCAACGACCTGTTCGGCGGCGTACACCCGCAGGTTTTTCCCGGCGGCCACGGTCCACGCCACCGGCTTCGGGTTCATCGCCCTCACGAGACGGACGATCCGCGCTGCGCCGGCCGACCAGTCGATCCGGGCGGTGCTCTTCTCGATTCGAGGAGCGTACGTCGCCGCGCGATCGTCCTGCGCCGTCCGCGGGCAATCGCCCGCCTCGAGGCGGCGGAGCGTTTCGACGAGGAGCGACGCGCCGAGCGAAGCGAGACGGGACGCGAGGGAGCCAGCGGTCTCATCGGCGTCGATGGTCAGTTCCCGGCGAAGGAGCATCGTCCCCGTGTCGATCCCTTCGTCGATCATCATGGTGGTGATGCCGGTCACTTCGTCTCCCTCGAGAATGGCATGCTCGATCGGGGCGGGTCCCCGGTGACGGGGGAGAAGAGAGGCGTGCACGTTCACGCACCCGATGCGCGGCGCGTCGAGAAACCACCGCTTCAGTATCTTTCCGTACGCAACCACCACCGCCGCATCGACCGACAGGGCGTGGATCTTCTCCTCCCACTCCGACCGAACGAGCCTTTCGGGTTGCCAAACGGGGATTCCGCCGTCCGACGCGACTTCCTTAACCGGTGAGGGAGTTGGGGCGCGTCCGCGGCCTTTCGGCCTGTCGGGCATGGTGAGCGCAGCGGCAACGTGATGCTCCGAGTCGATGAGCGCTTCGAGTGTGGGAACGGCGAAACGGGGCGTGCCGGCGAAAAGAAGCTTCACTCCGTCTCCTTGCCGAGAACATTCTCCACGGCGCCGCGGAGCACTTCGAGTTTCACATTTTCTCCCACCCGCAGGACGATGATCTTCTCCTTCTCCTTCACGCCGACCACCGTACCGATCAGCCCACCGCGGGTGACCACGCGGTCCCCCTTCTTCACGCCGCCGAGCATCGCTTCGCGCTGCTTCTGCTTCTTGAGCTGCGGCCCGAGGTAGATGAACCACCAGACGAACAGGAGGCTGCTAAAGAGAAAGAGAAGACTCGACCAGCCCCCCCCCTGTGCTTTTTCGCCGCCCGAGGCGCCGAGACCGAGCAGTGCGATCCAGTCCATATGATCCCTCCGAAGATGGTTGGCCGGTCCGAAGCCGCGACACATGCCGCCGCCCCGCGATTCTCCCCCATCGCCGCGGCGGGGGCAACCGGAAAGGGCCGTGCGTCAGCCGGCCCGATCGAGCCCTTCCCGGGAGCGGTACGCCTCGAGGAAGGCGGCGCGCCACGAAGCGAAGCGTCCGGCGAGAATCGCCTCGCGCATCCGGTCGATCATGCGAAAGTAGAAACGGAGATTATGAAGCGAGGCGAGTCGCAAAGCGAGAATCTCTCCCGCCGAGAAGAGGTGGCGGATGTAGGCGCGGCTGAAACGGGCGCACGTCGAGCAGTCGCAGTCGGGGTCGGGCGGCGCGTCGTCGTCGGCGTACGCCGCGTTTTTCACCACGAGCCGGCCGCGGGAGGTGACCATCGTGCCGTTCCGTGCGATCCGCGTGGGAAGGACGCAGTCGAAGAGGTCGATGCCGTGACCGACCGCTTCGACGATGTCCTCGGGAAAACCGACACCCATCAGGTAGCGCGGTTTTTCCCGCGGCAGGAGGGGCGCGGAAAAAGCGACCGCCTCGTGGAATAACTCTTTCGGCTCTCCCACGGAGAGTCCGCCGACGGCGTAACCCGGGAAACCGATTTCCACAAGGCCGCCTGTGCTTCTCTTTCGCATCTCCTCGTCGACCCCCCCCTGCTGGATGCCGAAAAGGAGCGGCGTCCTCCCCTCCGGCGTCGCCTCGGGCGCAATTCTCTCCATCGCCTCCCTCCCGCGCCGCGCCCAGATCGTCGTCTGCTCGACGGCGGCGGCGAGACGGTGATCGTCACACGGCCAGGGGGCGCAATGATCGAAGCTCATGGCGATGTCGGTGCCGAGCGCCGCCTGGATCTCCATGGCGAGTTCGGGCGTGAGAAAATGCGATGATCCATCGAGGTGGGAGCGGAAACGGACGCCGTCGTCGTTCATCTTCGTAAGCGCCGAGAGGGAGAACACCTGGAAGCCGCCGCTATCGGTGAGGATCGGCTTCTTCCATCCCATGAAGCGGTGGAGCCCCCCCCGCCGGAGGATCCGTTCGTGGCCCGGACGAAGGTAAAGGTGGTACGTGTTGGCGAGGAGGATCTTCGCGCCTGCGCGCTCCACTTCCTCGGGATCGAGGGTACGCACCGCTCCGCGCGTGCCGACCGGCATGAACGCGGGCGTCTCGACGGCGCCGTGGGCGGTGTGCAAAAGGCCCGCCCGCGCATCGCTCCCGTCGCCGCTCTCCGCCTCGATGCGGAACGTGCCGGGAAGAAGCCGTTCATCCTGTTCGGCGCCGGTTTTCATCGCCCCATCATAGCGCCCCTGTCGGGTTCCATGGAAGGGGCGATCGAGCGGGACGGGAGGCGCCCCCCTGCAAGCGAACAGACGAGGAGAGCGACATCGCTCTCACTCGCCTGTTCCGGCTCTTCCTCTTGTGCAACGCTAACGGATCAGGAGCATCCGCTTCGAATCGGAGAGTCTCCCCGCGTCGAGGCGGTAGAAATACACCCCCGACGGCGCCTCGAGGCCGGCGTCATCGAGACCATCCCAGCCGTACGTATGGGTTCCGCCGGTGAGTTGCTCCCCCGAGACGAGACTGCGCACCAGGCGGCCGGCGGTGTTGTAGATCACGAGAGACGCGTCCGCCGGCCCGGGAAGGACGAAGGAGATCGACGTCGTCGGGTTGAACGGATTCGGCCGGTTCGGCTCGAGGCCGAACGCTTTCCGTCCCGGGATGGCGTCCGCCACGCCGGTGGTGACCACACCGTCCGAGATCGTGAGATCGTACGATGTGTCGCCCCCCGATTTCTTCGGATACACCACGAGTACCGCCACCTGGCTCAGTTCCGACGCGGGCCGCGAGACCGTGTAGTCCGCCGTGAGACTCGCGTCGAGAGGAATGTCCTCCCTTTCCCAACCACCGCCATAGGCGCTCTTCACCTTGAGAAGAGCAACCACCGCCGGCGCACGGTTCGCGTTGAGCCCGGCGAACTGGACACGGATCGTTCCGGTAAGGCTCGTCATTCCTTTACATTTGAACACATGGGACGCCATGTTCGGAATCGTTCCCGACGTGGTGTATGGATAGCTCGAGGCGGTCAGGTTCGCGGTGGTCCCCGGGATGGTCACGGGGAACGCCGCCGCCTCGCCGTACCCGGGAAGAGACGTCGTAGCGAACGTGCCGACGAGGTAGTTCCACACGGCGAAGTTGGTAAAACCGTCGCGGAAACTCGATCCGTGGTTGAGAAACACTTCGTTGTAGCTCGTGGTCACCGATTCGAGAGGAAAGTCCCTTCTCCTTATGGCGTGCTCGAGCACCGTGCCCGGTCCGAAGTCCTCCTCGATGTAATGCTGCCAGATGCAATCCTCGTAGCTCGCCCCGCCGCCGCTGTCGAGGGGCGTTCCCGGCGCGACGATGTTGTTGCCCGAGGAGAGATAGTTGTAGTAGTCGTTCGTGTCGTCGAACACCATGTCTTCCATCCACGTGGCGTCCATCTCCTCCCAACCACCCCACGACCCGGTGTTCATCTGCGACGCATGCTTGAATTCATGCGCCACCGTCGCCTTCGCCGCGCCGAGCTGGTTTCCGTCGGGATCGCTGTTCGACGGGAACCCGGCGAAATCGTTCTCCACCACGATGTAACTCGATCCGCCTCCGGTGCTCACCGTGTAACCGTAGGCGCCCATATTCTGGAAGGAAATCGCATACGTCCCTCCGCCCACGACGGGCGCTTCGAATCCCATATGGACGATTTCCGCGTTCCACGAAGAGTCGGCGTATTCCGCCACGCGCTCGACGTAGTCGGGAACACCGTTCGCCGGATTCACATCCGCCGACGGCACGGCGTTTCCACCGGACGTCGAGTAGGTAAGCGTGAAATACCCGGCCGGACTCGTGTACGTCGCCGCGACCTTCCCTGCGGCGCCGGGCGAAGCGAGCATGGCATCGAGGGCGGTCGCCGTCGCCGGGGCGAGAGAACCGCGAAGCGAACGGTACTCCTCGAGAATTCCGGTAAAACACTTGAGCGGCAGATCGTTCTCGTCTGCAAGGTTCGGCCGAACGGCAGTCGGATCGAAGGCGTACGAGAAGAGCTGAACGAGCGCCTCCTCGCGGCTGATCGTTCCGTCGTCCACCGCGGCGGCGACACGGGAAGAAAAACCCGCCCGCGCGGCGATGGGAAAGATGATGAATGCAAGGATGAGAGCGACGGCCGGGTAACGCGACTTCATACCGATCCTCCGGAGTATTGGCAAACAACTGTACGGACCGAATGGCGAAGGAGGGAGATCCAGTCGGGATATCTCGGGAGTGCAATCTTGATCATACTACGGCTAGAGGCGTGCTGTCAACCGGAGAACGAGGGCGAACCTCCTGAATCGTTCGAATCTTGGAGGAGAAGACAACAATCCCCATACGAATAGAAGCGATAGCCCCGCTTCACGGCGAGGCGGTAGGCGCTTTTCATCCGCTCCGTGCCGCCGAGGGCGCATACGAGAAGGAAGAGGGAGGAACCCGGAAGGTGGAAATTGGTGAGTAGCCCGTCCACCACCGACGGCGTGTACGGCGGATGGATGTAAAGGCCGGTTCTACCCGACCCGGCACGGACGCGCCCGTTCTCGGACGCACCCTCGAGGGTCCGCACCGCCGTCGTTCCCACGGCGATCACCCTGCCGCCGCGCTTCTTCGTCTCCTCCACCCGGCGGGCGGTCTCTTCGGGAATTGCGTATCGTTCCGGCTCGATGGTGTGATCCTCGATCCGCTCGGTCCGGATCGGCCGGAACGTGCCGGGACCGACGTGGAGCGTCACGGCGGCGAAGCCGATGCCCGCATGTTCCAGGCGATCGATCAATTCTCGTGTGAAGTGAAGCCCCGCCGTCGGCGCCGCCACCGAACCTTTTTCGCGGGCGTACACCGTCTGGTATCGCTCGCGATCCGCTTCGTCCGGTTCCCGGCGGATATAGGGAGGCAGGGGAACGGCGCCGAACCTCTCGAGCGCCTCGAACGGGTCGGCGTCCCCACCGAGACGGACGATCCATTTCCCCTCGCCTCCGGGCGAGAGCGCCACACATTCCATATCGATGGCGGGAAAGAGGAGGCGCACTCCGGGAGCGATCTTCTTCGATGGACGCACCAGGAGGAGCCAACGGCGCCCCTCCCCCACCGGGTGCAGGAAAAGCGCCTCCACGGCACCGCCTGTTTCGAGGCGGCCCTCCACCCTGGCGGGGAAGACTTTCGAGTCGTTCACCACGAGGAGGTCGCCGGCGCGAAGGTGATCGGCGAGACGGCCCGCGGTGGAATCGACCGGCGCTTCGGACCCGGGAGAGAGCACCATCATCTTCGCCCCGTCGCGGACGGGAGCGGGACGCTGGGCGATACGGTCGGGAGGCAGCTCGAAATGAAAGTCGGAGAGAAGCATGACGGTCACAGGAGGCGGTCGGTCTCGCCGCACTCCCCGCCGGGAGGGGTGATACCGAGATGACGGTAGGCGCTCGCCGTGGCGACACGTCCCCTCGGCGTCCGCTTCAACAGCCCCTCGCGAAGGAGGAACGGCTCGTGCACCTCCTCGATAGTGTCCCGCTCTTCGCCCACCGACACGGCGAGCGTGCCGAGACCGACGGGCCCTCCGTCGAAGCGCCGCACCACCGCCTCGAGAATACGCAGGTCCATCCCATCGAGCCCCAGTTCATCGACGCCGAGCCTCTCGAGGGCGTGCTTCGCCATGGCGCCGTCGATCCGTCCATTTCCCTCCACTTCCGCGAAGTCGCGGATCCTCCGGAGCAAGCGGTTCGCCACCCGGGGGGTGCCCCGGGAACGGCGGGCGATCTCCCGGGCGCCCTCCTCGTCGATGTCGACGCCGAGGATTCGCCCCGAACGGAGAACAATGGCGTGAAGTTCCGACGTGGGATAGTGATCGATGTGGCACTCCACGCCGAAGCGGCTTCGCAGCGGCCGCGTGAGGAGGCCCGACCGGGTGGTGGCGCCCACGAGGGTGAAGGGGGGCAGCGTGAGCTTCACCGACCGCGCATTCGGTCCCTTGTCGATCATGATGTCGAGTTCGAAATCCTCCATCGCCTGATAGAGGTACTCCTCCACCACGCGACTGAGCCTGTGGATCTCGTCGACGAAGAAGATCGCCCTCGCCGGGAGGCTTGTTACGAGACCGGCGAGTTCGGCGGGTCGGTCGAGCACCGGGCCGGAAGAGTGGCGGATCTCGA
>JAJRWB010000033.1 GCA_024276995.1 Candidatus Eiseniibacteriota bacterium
ACCGGTTCTCCCGCGCTTCACGGAATCCCTCCAGGCCGTCCTTCGCCAGGGTGACTTCGAATCCCTCGCGCAGAAGGTTGTACTCGATCAGGTCGAGAATATCCGGTTCATCGTCGAGAACGAGAATCCGTTCACCGCCCATGAAACATTCTCTCCTTTAGGCGCCGGCGGTACGCGGCGGGGCATGTTCAGATTATCTCCCGGGAAGGGAGGATTCAAGCTCGCCGATGACGACAGGCGGCGATCGATATGGATCCTCACGAATCACAGCCGTGCCCGCTGCGGGACGGCCGGAGCTTCGCCACGGCCGCAGGAAGCGCCCGGATCCCCTTGATTCGTGAAACGGGGTATCCGGGCGCCGTCGTTCATCGCGTTGTCCGGTGCCTTATCGAACCACGGTGACCCGCCGCCCGGTCGCCGACAGCCCATCGCTCACGCGGATGAAGTAAACACCCGCCGACACGGAGACGCCCCGGTCATTCCGCCCGTCCCACCGGATTCTTCCCACCTGCGCGACGCCGTCGCGATTCAGCGTGCGGACAAGCCTTCCCGCCACATCGAACACATCGGCCGACCGGATTCCGCCGTCGCCCTCGGAGGCGTACTCGAGAACGGTGATATCGCGGAACGGATTCGGCTGTGCCGCGCCGAGAGTCAGTCCGTGCAGCACAGGAACGATCGCGCCCGTCACACCGACCGAGCTGTTCTCCACGTACCGGACCATGAAGCCGTCGCCCACCGTATTAACCGGATTGATGAGCTGAATGCCGCCGAAGTCCGCCGTTCCCCTGAAGGTGCCGACCATGCAGATCCCGTTCGAGTCGAATGCCGCCTGTGTCGCCTCGTCGTACGAGGAGCCGCCGCCGCTCTTCGCGTATTCGATGTTGCCTGAAACATCGTACACGAGAAGAAGCGCATCGTAGTCACCCGCCGAAGTGACTTGGAGCGGGCCGAAGTTCGCATTGCCCTGCACCAAGCCGGCCACGGAAAGTCTCCCGTTGTAGTAGTCGATCTGATTGCCGAAATCGCTTTGTATCGAACCGCCCAGGACGGACCAGGTCGGGATGCCCCCCGACTTGTAGGCGGCGACCCAGACATCAGAGCCCCCGGCGCTCGTCATTGTGCCGGAGCCGAGGTCGGCCGACCCTAATAGGAATCCGGTCAGATAGAGATTCGACCCGTCGGTGGCGACCGATGTGCTCCAGCACGCGTCGCCCGCGGCAGTACCGCCGAAATTCTGCGACCACGTGGCCGCCCCGCCGATCGACGGGATCTTGACCAGGCACGCATCCTGGTCGCCGAGAGCGGTCAGTGCCCCGTTTCCGAAGTCGATCTTGTTCTCGAACGTTCCCGCGAAGATGACGTCGTTGTTCTGATCGATGCAGACGGAAGTCCACTTTTCATCTCCCGTGCCTCCGAACACGTCCGCGGCACTCATCACGCCCCAGACCTTCACTTCGGCAAGGAAGAAGTCCGCGAAACCGGCCGCCGTGTGTGCGGGGCCGACTCCGAAGTCGACGGTGGCCCGATACGTTCCCGAGACGACGATGCTGTTCGTGCCGGTTCTCCAGGCGATCGAATGCGCGACGTCCATCGAGGTTCCGCCCCAGACCCGGCTCCAGCCGAAGACGCCGCCCGAACTGTACTGCACGGCGAAGGCGTCGCTCTGTCCGTTCGTCGTGTCGGAGGCGCCGCCCATGGTGAAGATCGGACTCGACGTCTCTCCGGCGACGGCCACGCCCCCGGTGGAAGCGACGTCGATATCGTGGACGCGGTCGTTGTCGCTGCCTCCGCCCGCCACCGACCAGATGTGCACCCCGGCGGGTGAATACTTGGCGAGAAAGATGTCGTACTTGTTCACCGTGTTCGAGAAGAAAGTCGAACCGCCCAGGTTGATCTGTCCCCGGAACTCTCCGGCGACATAGATGTTGCCGGCCCCGTCGAAATCGACGGCGGATATCCGCTGAAAATTGTAGGCGCCGGTTCCCTCGTCGCCGTAGCGTTCCCCCCAGTCTGCGATCAGTCCCGCCGATGCGGGCAGAGCGATCAGAAGAGCGAACAACAGGATTCCTTTCGCGATACGTGTCATTGTCCCATCCTTTCGAGTGGTCGGGGCGGCGCGCCCCTTTGTTTCGATTCCGGCCTCTACCCGGAAAAGCGGAAAAAAGGGGGATCGACCCTCATGGAAGGGATCTATTCTGCGAAGGAGCGCGCGGCACGGAGGGAATCGAGCTCGATGGCGATGGCGAGCGACTCTTCTGAATCAGGTCCGCGAAGGGAGTCGGTCACGTTTCGCACGGCGAGGAAGAGCCTTTCCGCGTCATCGTACCGTCCCAGATCGAAAAGGCAGCGGGCGAGGCCGCGTTCGGCTCCAAGCCGGACCGGGTGGCCCGCGGACAGCACGTTTCGGCTGATGCGCACCGCCTCCAGTAGATGGGGTTTCGCCTCGGCGGGTGCGCCCTTCTCGCGCAGGATCATTGCGAGGAGCGATTCGGATCGGGCCACGTCTGGATGGTCTTCCTCGAAGATGCCGTGCCGGAGGGCGAGGGTCTCGCGGCAGACGCGCTCCGCGTCGTCGAACCGGCCCGCCCCGTAGAGGGCGCGGGCGAGATTATGCTGCGCGATCGCCGTGTACGGATGGTTCGCACCGAAAGCTTCGGCGTAGATGTCGCGCGCCTCCTCGAACCGGACGATCGCCCGCGCCGGCTCGCCCCGGTTCAACAGGGCGTTGGCGATGTTGTTCTGCACAGTTCCGATTCTCGGATGCCGTTCGCCGAAAACCTTCCGGTACACGTCAAGCACCCTGGGATAGTAGGTCTCGGCCTCGTCGAAACGTCCGATTCCCGCGAGGGCGTCCGCCAGGTTGAGCCGGCTGTTCGCGGTCTGGAGATGATCATCGCCGAGGATCGATTCGTGGATGGCGAGCGCCCGGCGGGCGGCCTCGACGCCCTCTTCCATCTTTCCCGCGCGGTTCAGAATGAACGCGAGATTCGCCCAGCGTTCGCCGACCTCGCTGTGCTCTTCCCCTTTCGCGGAGATCGCGATTTCCAGGGACATTCGCAAGAGTCGTTCCGCATCCTCGTAGTTTCCGGTACGCTCCCTCAACAGACCGAGATCGTTGGCGGCACCCGACCGGCGCATGGCGAAATCGGGATCCGTTCGATAAGTTTCGCCCACGAGCAGGGCGAGGAGATATTCGAAGAGGCCGGCGGCTTCCTCGAACTCGCCCAGCTGCATGTAGGCGTTCGCGAGGGACTGGCGTGCTTCCATGGCGATATCCGCATGCCTTTCCTTGAAATGGCTCGAAACATCAATCACTTCCCGCAGCACAACGATCGCCTCTTCGTGGTTATCCCGGGCGGAAAGCGTCTGCCCGAGATAGGTCAAAGCCGTGGCGCCCTCGGGCGAATTCAGGCCTCCGGTGGAGCGAAAACCGGCGACGGCGCTTCGTTCCAGTTCTTCGGCGCGGTCGAGAAGGCCGAGATCGAAGTAGCGCTTCCCGATTTCCGCCTGAAGCGACGCTGCGATTTCAGGGCTGTCCTTCAGATCTTCGGCGACCCGGGCGGCGCCCGCGTCGAGAATCTCCCGGGCGGTGATCTCCTCCTTCGACTGCCGCTGTTCGGGGCTGGCGGCCTGGAAGGTGGCCGCGAGAAACGCGTTGACCTCTTCGAGCCGATCCCGTTGGGTTTCCGCTTCGATACGCATCCGGTCGGCCCTGAGGTAGGCCCGTGTGCTCATCGTGCCCGCCGCCCCGATGGTGGCGAGAAATGCACCGGCGATCGAAACTCCGATCGCGTTCCTTCGAAGAAACTTGCCCGCGCGATAGGAGAATGTGGCCCGCCGTGCCAGCACGGGATGGCCGTCGAGATACCGGCCGAGATCGGCCGCCAGTTCGGCGGCCGAGGGGTAGCGTCGTTCCGGTTCCTTGGCGAGCGCCTTCAGTATGATGTTGTCGAGATCGCCGGCGAGTTCCCGCCGGAGCGCGCCCGGCGACGTGGCCCGCGTCCTGCTCGCCGCGCGCGGATCGAAGCCGTCGTCCGTACGCGTGATCGCCGTGCTCGGAGATTCCGGATCCCGTTCGAGCAGCGCTTCCTCCAGTTCCTTCGGTGTGAGGGTTCGCTTCGAGAAAGGATGGCGTCCGGTGAGCAACTCGTAAAGGAGAATGCCGAGGGCATGCACGTCTGTGGCGGTGGTGATAGGCTCACCGCGGATCTGTTCGGGGCTCGCGTAATCGAGGGTCATCGGCCGCGTATCGGTGAGGGTGAGGCGAGAGCGTTCCGGCAGATCATCGAGCAGCTTCGCGATACCGAAATCGAGAAGCTTCGGCTCGCCGTCCTCGGGGACGAGCACGTTGGCCGGCTTGATGTCCCGGTGTACCACGAGCCGGCGGTGGGCGTGGTCGACGGCGTCGCAGATCTTCCGGAACAGGCCGATCCTCTCTCGAATCCCGGCGCGCCGCCTTTCGCAGTAGCCGCCGATGGCCGTGCCGGCCACGTGTTCCATGACGAGATAGGGGAGACCGTCGGTCGTCGATCCGCCGTCGAGCACCCGTGCGATGTTCGGGTGCTCGAGCGCCGCGAGGATCCGTCGCTCCTCTTGAAAGCGTTCGAGTGCGCGGGCGCTGTCGAGCCCGCCGCGCACCACCTTGATGGCCACACGCATATGAAACGCCTCGTCCGAGCGTTCGGCGAGATAGACCGATCCCATCCCTCCCTCGCCGATCAGCTCGAGCAGGCGGTACGGTCCAAGAGCGGTTCCGACGCGAAGCGGCAAGAGCGCTCGTGTCGCCGCTTCGCGCACCGCGCTTCCGACGAGGGAATCGTCGTCCCGGTGAGACGCGAGAAGGGACAGAACTTCGTCTCTCAACACTTCATCTACTTTGCACATACGGGAGAGAAACGCCTCCCGCTCCGTCTCGGGAAACTCGAGCGCGGCGTCGAAGATTTCGCGAATCCGTTTCCATCGTTCAGGAGAAAACCGTGTCAAGGATTCGCTCCTCGTCCGTGTATCGTATCCGGCTGAATGTGTTTCAGTTTTCTTCCCCGTCGCCGTTGTCCGGCGTCAGTTCCCGTCTTAGCCATGCGCGGGCGAACCGGAGATCACGATCGACGGTGGCCGCCGACACGTCGAGCACGCCGGCGGCATCCTCGTGGCTCAGACCGCCGAAGTAGTGAAGCTCGGCGGCGCGGGCGGCGCGCGGGTCCTGGGCGGCGAGGCGGCCGAACGCGCGATCGAGGTCGAGGAACTCGATCGGCGGCGCGCCGTCGAAGGCGAGGCCGTCGTCCAGCGTGGTCCGCGCCCATCCGCCCCCCCTCTTCGCCGCGCCGTGCTCGCGCGCATGGTCGACGAGGACCCGGCGCATGGTGCGTGCGGCGATGGCGAAGAAGTGGGCGCGGTCGTTCCAAGCGACATCCGATCCGACGAGCCGGAGAAATGCTTCGTGGATGAGCGCCGTGGGCTGGAGGGTGTGTCCTGGGCGCTCCCCGCGGAAATAGCGGACCGCGAGCGCCCTCAGCTCTTGGTAAACGAGGGGGAGCAGGCCGTCGAGGGCCTTCGCGTCTCCTCCGCGCCAGGCGCGGAGAAGCATGGTAACCGATTGTTCCGGTTGAGCCGGCGGCATCTGGAAAGTCCCCTGGCGGAAGCGCGTTTCACCCGCGTGACAGCATATCTCATGAATCTAGTGACGGATCGACGCCGACGCCAACCGCTCTCGGATGGGATGTGTGCCGGCCGCGACGCGGCGCGCCCTTCACTGCTTCGCGAACACCTTCTTCAACAGTGTCGTCGTCCGAGCGGCGGGTTCATCGCGTATCTTCTTCTCCTCGCCGGCAAGCACGGTGAAGAGACCGGCGAGCGATTTTTCGGTGATGTAGCCGTCGAGGTCGATCACCGGCTTCGTGAAGAACGGGAGGGAGGTGTACTTGTCCATCAGCACGTTGTAGTCGTTGTAAAGGCCGACTTCGGTCATCTTCTCTTCGACGATCGGACGGAAGCGGCTTCTCAGCTCGTCGGACGTGGCGGTCTTGAAATAGTCGGTGGCCGCCGTGTCGTCACCGTTCAGGATGCCCATGGCATCGCTCAGGGTCATCTTCGTAATGGCGCCGACGAACACGTCCGCCGCCTCGCCGGCGGCTTTTTCCGCCGAGCGGTTCATGGCGAGTTCGAACCGGTCGACCTGGCCGCCGAGCCCGATCGTTCGGAGCGCACCGGCGGCGCTCTCGAGTTCATCGGGAAGGGCGATGCGGATGAGCGGATTGCCGGAGAAGCCCTCCGGGCGCCCCGTCGATTCGACCGTTCTGTCGGTGCCGACACGAAGCGCCTCCTTGAGGCCCGCCGCGACGGTCTCCTCGTCGAGCACTCCACTCGCGCCGCCGAGAAGATCGCCCACCGAAAAGCCCCCGCCGCCGGCACAACCGGCGAGCGCCGCGAGGGTGAATGCCGTCGCGGCAACTGTGGCGGTGACGACCGGTTTATTCCTGATGAAGGGAATCATGCGCTTCCTTTCTTCCCTTAGGAACGATTGTCGTGAATCCGGCGCGTTCCGGTTCGACAAGACGGTAAAGCCAGCAAAGGAGCATCACCACGTGGGCGAGGAGGAAGGCGCCGAACGCTTGGTGCGCCGTGGTGAGCACCACGTTCGCCGTGGAAGGAGGGCCGGGTGGGGGGTAGACCCCCGTGGCGGCGAGAGCGATGAAGCCGAGGAGCACCTGGACGGCGGTGATCCCGACGACGGCGCTTCCCATCTTACGCACCTCCGGTACGCCGGCGTAGTTGCGCGAGGTGCGCATGCCGGTGAGTGTCGCCCACGTGAGCACCACCATGGCGGTGCTCACGTGGGCGATGAGGAGCCACGCGAAGTGGCGCACCACCGCACCGAAGGCGATCTGAGCGATGAGCACGATGAAGAGCGCGACGGTGAGTCGCCTGTCGGTTCGCAGCGTGGCGAACGTGGCTGGCGTGGCGCGGCCGATCCACTTTGCCGATGTCATGATCCCGATGGAAACGAGGAGACCGAGAAAGAGCTGGCCCATGACGCCGTGGAGCATGGCGAGAGTCGTGCTCGGCGACATGTACGCCGGCGACGTGCTGAGCGTCGGCTGGCCGGTAACGCGCATCCCGCCGAGAATCCCCTGGGCGGCGACGAAAAGAAGTGCCGCGAGGGCGTAGAGTTTCATCCCCTTCCGGCGGTCGGTGCGCCAAAGGTGAATGCACAGCGTGAGTGTCGTCAACCCGACGAGGGAGCCGAGGAGGCGGTGGGCGTGTTCGTAATAGATCCCACCGCTCATCTGCGCGAGGGGGAAGAGGAACATGTTATGGCCGAACGAATTCGGCCAGTCGACCACCGCGAGTCCCGACTCGCTGCTCGTCACCACGCCGCCGGCGATGATCAATAGAAAGGTGGCGGCCGCGGCGACGAAGGCGAGGAGCGGTGTCCACCGCGGTTCCGCGCGGCACGGCCCACGGCTTGTCATCATCGCCCCTGCGGCGCCGAGAATCATCCCGAAAAGAAGGGAGCAGGGGATCCAGATCGCCGCCGCCGAACGAATGCCGCTCCCCTCATCCGCGCCGAACACGCTTCCGAGGATGAGGAGGTTGAGGAGCGAAGCGATCAGCCCGGTGCGCGCCCCCGCCGGCGGACCTCCGGCGAGGAAGCGCCCCGTCAACGCGCCGCCGCCGAAGATGCACGCTGCCATGATCATGATCATGAGCCATCCCGGAGCGTGAACCGCGGGAAGGCGGAAGAAGTAGCCGGCGGCCCACATCGCCACCGTCGTGCCGAAGCCGAGCGCCGCGAAAGCGCCCGGGTTGCCGTCGGCGCCGCGTTCAGCGCTCATATTCGATCTCCCCCCTTTAGAATTGCCGTCATGAGGAAGGTAGTTTACCATGGACTATTGAGCAACGATTCCCCGATTCGGACGATGGAGCGGCATGAAGCGAGATCCCGGCGGTATGGAGAGGAGGAGGAACCTCCTTTCGATCTACTTGGAACTGGGGAAGATACGTCTCTCTGCGCTCGTGGTGCTTACCGCGCTCGTCGGCTTTGTGATGCCCCTGCGCGGCACGATCCCTTTCGCGCTCCTCACGTGGACCCTCGCGGGCACCACCCTTTCGGCGTGCGGCGTCAACATGCTCAACCAGTGGATGGAGCGCAGGCGCGACCGGTGGATGGTGCGCACCCGCAACCGCCCCCTTCCGGCGGGTGAAATCACGCCGCGCCACGCCCTCATCGCCGGCGCGATCGCTTCCGTCGCGGGACCGCTCCTCCTCGCGTGGCGGACGAACCCGACAGCCGCCCTTCTCGCACTCCTCACCGGTGTTCTCTATCTCGCCGTTTACACGCCGCTCAAGACGCGCAACTCACTTTGCACCCTCGCGGGAGCGGTGGTGGGCGCCCTCCCGCCGATGATCGGCTGGGCGGCGGCCACCGGAACGATCGGATTCGGCGCTCTACTCCTTGCGAGTCTCCTTTTCGTCTGGCAGATCCCCCATTTCCTCTCCCTCGCATGGCTCTTTCGCGACGACTACGCGCGCGGCGGCTTCCGGATGCTCACCGTGGCCGAACCGAGCGGGAAGAGCACCTTTCGAATGATCATCCTCTACTCCCTCGCCCTTCTCCCCGTCGCCCTGGCGGCGACGGCGGGCGGTCTCGCAGGCTGGATCTACGGCGCGGGCTCCTTCCTGCTCGGAGCGGCGATGGTTCTCCTCGGCGTTCGCTTTCACCATCTCCGGTGCGATCGCTCCGCGAGGCGCCTTTTCTTCGCCTCCCTCGTCTACCTCCCTGTGCTCCTCACGCTGATGGTGATCGACAAGGGGCCGGTGGCGCGGCGCACGCCGATCGCGGTGGCCGCCGCGAAGATCGAACGCGCCGAACGGCGCGTCGTGTCGCCCTCGCCGTGGGCGGAGGCACTCGGACCCGGTCGGTGAACCGCCCCCCTTCGACCGAAGCGCACGGCGGCCGGAGTACGCCCGCGGTCGGCGCGGGAAAAAGGCTCGCAGCGCTTCTCGGCGGCGCATTCCTTCTCATCGTGGCGGGCGTGGTGTTTCGAATCGCGCCGATCCTCCGGAAGGGACCGCCCCCACCGTCGCGTTTCGACATGACCTTCGCCGCCGTGCCGGTCGATGAAATCGTTCATGCCGGGATGCCGAAGGATGCGTTGAAGGCACTCGTCATGCCGCCCCTCCTCACCGCCGCCGAACTCGATTCGATCAATCGCCTGCCGCGACGCAAGTACGTTCTCCCCGCCGACCGTGTGATCGGTGTCGCCTTGCCCGGTGCGGCCCGCGCGTATCCGGCGAGACTGCTCAACTGGCATGAAATCGTGAACGACACCCTCGCCGGCGTGCCGATCGCCGTGACGTACAATCCGCTGTCGGGAGGGGTGGTAGTCTTCGACAGGCGCGTGGGCGAAGAGACGCTCCTCTTCGGCGTGAGCGGTCTCCTTTACAATTCAAATCTTCTGATGTTCGACAGAAGAAAGGAGGGTGGGAGATCGGAGAGTCTCTGGAGCCAGCTCGCCGCGCGCGCGGTCACCGGACCCGCCGCACGCGAGGGGGACACTCTCGTCGTGCTCGGCGCGGCGCTCTGTACGTGGGAAGCGTGGCATGCCCTCTTTCCGGAGAGCACCGTGATCGACGGGCCGGAGAAGATGAAGAAGCTTTACACGAATATGCCGTACACGACGTACTTCGACTCGAAGCGGTTGCGCTTTCCCGCCTCGCCGCTCCCGCCTGAAGATACGATGCCGTATAAGACGCCGCTCCTGTCGGTGAGGACGGCGGACGGGGAGAGAGTATTCACCGTCGAGTCGATCGCAAAGCGCGCCGGCGGCGACGGCACGTGGGACTTCGATCCGAACGACGGCGATGGCGTGACGTTCGTTGCAGGCGGCAGTCCCCCCTGGGCCGCGGCATTCTCGACGGAAACGCGTCTTCCTCTGCCTTCGGTCTATTCGTTCTGGTTCGCCCGGTTTGCGTTCCATCCGGGGACGAAGGTGGAGTGACGGGCGACGCCCCCTTCGATTCTTGAACCGGAGATTCATTCTATGCTATAATAAATCGAAGATCCGTGAGATCTCTCTCCCGAAGGACTTTCCCCAAAGACGTTCCCCGTTTCGAAGCCGTGTGATTCCCGAGTCTCCCCGGCTTCCGGAAAGGCGGAAACAAGGTGCGTCGAGTGCTCGTCCGGGTCATGCTCGTGCTCATCCTGTCGGCGGGGACCGTGGCCGGCGAATACACCATCGCCCGCCGCGCCGATTCTCCGAGGGCGCTGAAGCCGGCCGGTCGATCCTCGAACTTGGCGACCGCGGGTATCGACTCCCAGGTTCAGGCGCTTTTCGCCGCGAGCCATACGGCCGGACTCGCCGCGGGGATCGTTCATGAGAACGGCCTTATCTGGAGCGGTGCCTATGGGAGCGCGGATTTTTCCACAGGCACGCCCGTCAGCGTGAACACGACGTTCCTGATCGCCTCCACATCCAAGGTCGTGACGGCGACAGGGCTTATGCTTCTTCTGGAACAGGGATCATTCGACCTCGATGATGATGTCAACGATTACCTGTCGTTCCCGGTGAACAGTCCGTCCCATCCGGGAACACAGCTGACGATTCGAATGATCATGTCTCATGTATCGGGGATCCGTGATAACTGGGATGTCATGCCCTACTACGGAGGGGACTCCCCCTATCCACTCGGCGACTACTTGCGGGATTATCTCTCCCCCGGCGGGGCGATCTACTACCCGAACAGGAACTACTACTCCTGGACGCCGGGGACCGCCTGGCAATACTCGAACAACGGAATCGCGCTCGCGGGATACCTTGTGGAATCGATCAGCGGAGTCGATTTCGATACTTTCTTCAACCAGAATGTTTTCGCTTCCCTTGGAATGACGGAGTCGTCGTGGCACCTGGCCGGGATGGATACGAGCCGGATCGCCATGCCGTACCGGTGGAACGGATCCGCTTTTGTCGCCTACGGCCACTATGGATTCTCCGATTTCCCGTCCGGTTCGCTTCGCACGAGTGTCGCCGAGCTTTCACACTTCCTTCAAATGTACATCCGCAACGGCGAATACGACGGGACGCGGCTGCTTCAGGCCGAAACGATCGATACGATGCTCACCCATCACTACCCGTCGATCGACTCTCTCCAGGGCCTGACCTGGTACAGCGGCACTCGATCGGGGACGACCGTCTGGATCCACGAAGGGGGGGATCGGGGAGTGAGTTCGGTGATGTACTTCAATCGGATCGAGAAAGTGGGCGTCATCGTTCTGAGCAACGGCGAGGACGATAACATGACCGGTGCCGTCGCGGACCTGCTCTACGATTACGGCCGGAACCTGGCGACCGGCATCGACACGGCGCCGGTCCGGCGGGCGACCACGAAGCGCTTCGCTCTCGGGCAGGCGTATCCGAACCCGATGAAGTCGACCGCCCTGCTGCCCTACGAGCTCTTCTCGCCCGTCGACTCGCCGCTCGAGATTTCGATCTACAACACCGCCGGTCGCCTGGTTCGGACGATCCTCGCTCCCGGCGGAAGCCCTGGAAGTCATTCGCTCCGGTGGGATGGGCTCGACGCGGCCGGTCGCAGCGCCCCGGACGGAATCTACCTTTTACGCCTGGTGGTGGGAGGGGAGTCCGAAACGAGAAAGATACTTCGCATCCGGTGATGGGACGGCGGTCCGCCATCGGCATTTCTCTTGCCTTTAATGCTGTTAGATGTTAAAGTGGCAATTGCTCGAATTCTCTTCCGAACGCGCTTCCCCCCGACGCCGAGGTGCATCATGGATGAGGATAGACCTGATCGATCCCGTTATGCCTTTCTTTTCGCCTTCGCCTTCGCCTTCGCCGTTCTATTCGTCTCACCGGGATCCGCCCCGGGCCAGGTGCCGTGCGAGAATGAGGATGGCTACAGATCGCACCGCACGTGGCGCGGCTCGGGTGCCTACGCGAGTACCGTTAATCTTCTGCAGGAAGGGACGAGTTTCGAAACCGGTGAGCCTGACGTAAGCCTTCTCGACGGAGCGCTCTACAATCAGCGCCAGTTCGTGGAGAACCTGACGGGTGAAGGGGACGCGGCGGATGCGTACCTCGACCTCAGCGCCGACGACACCGACGCGGTCCACGGAAACCGTTCGCTTCGCATCGACTTCGACGGTCCCTATCCAACGGGAGGGCCGAGCGGCTGGTTCGAGCTGAGCTGGGAGTGGTTCGGCGTTCCCGAGGAGGCGTACTACGACATCTCGTTCTATGCCAAGACGAATCGGCAGATGAACGTCCTCGTGAACCTGATCGCCCTCGACACCGTGACTTCTGAAGTCGTCTGGATCGATCTCGACACGGCGAGTTCGGTGGTACACAAGACTCTTCCCGTATCGCCCGGCGGATGGCGAAGGCTTTCGGTCCGGACCCCGACGCCTCTCTCGACGACACGCTCGTATGTGATCCGACTCTGGACGAACGGCGCCTCGGAGCCATCGTGGTGCGTGACGGAGGGAACCGTTCTCCGGCTCGATGCGATACAGGTCGCCCGGGCGCCCGATGGAGGGGGCGCCCTTGTGCCCTACGAGTATCACACGGAAGCGGAGGAACTCTTTTTGTCGGTGAAAGGCGCGTTGGATCTCCTTCCGAGATGGGACAATGTCTTTTACGCTCCGGGCGAGGGAGGATCGATACGCGGGCGTGCACAGATCTATCAGGACGCGGCCTACGCGGCGCGTGGAGGCGGAACGCTTCACTGGAAGCTCTATGCCCTCTTTCCGCAAGGAGGGGACCCTTCGATTCCGGTCGGATCGGGCGACGCGGCAATCACTTTTCCCTCGCCAAGGCAGGAAGTCACTGTCGACCTGGCCTCTGCCGTGGGTGGAAGGCTCGGCGTGTACAAATGGATCGCCGAGTTCGAAGACGGCCTCGGTCTCACGTCGGACAGGCAGGAGATCACCTTCGCTCTCGTGCGGGGCGACGGCGCGTCGGGAGATAATTTCGGTGTGAACCTCAATGCGCTCGGGCCGGCGGGCAAGAACGCGAACGACTCCTACTCGCCGAGCGTGAGCGGTCCTTTCTCGCTCCGCAGAATGCTCGATCTCACGTCGCGACTCGGTTTCACGCAGGATCGCGTTTTCGCCGCCTTCGACTGGGGGACGACGATGGAAGATCCCTCCACTCCGGAGCGGTACGATTTCTACCCCGACCTCGCCGCGTCGTACAGCGTCCGCATTTTCCCCGTAATCTCGTCCGTTCCGAGCTGGTGGAACGGATCGGACTGGCAGGCGTGGCGCGATTTCATCGACGAGGAGGTTTTTCGTTACGGCCCCGGCGGCCTCTACGGTGCGGGGATGACCGAGTGGAATCTCTTCAATGAGATGTTCGCCCCCGGTCGTTTCACGCCGGGCGAGTATGCGCCTTTCCTGCTTGAAGCCGCGGACGCCATCCATGGGACGACACCCGCCGGTGAAACCTATGTCTCTTTGAACGGGTGGTCGATGCCCGATTCCCTCGTCGCCCTTCTGAACGTCGGTGACGGAAGCAGGCGCGTGTTGGACATCCTGGACGGTGTGGGGGTGAACCGGTACGCGTCGTTCGATCCCGTTTCCGAGGAGGTCGATCCTCCCGAGGAGCCTTCCTCCTGGCATGCCGGCGTGGCGGACGCCGTCTGGATCCAGCGCGCGGCGCGTCTCGCGGTCCAACTCGCCGACACCGCCGGAACGGGCGGCGCGAACCGCTTTCCGCTGACCGAAACGGGGGCGACCGTCGGCAGCCTCCTTGCCGACCGGCGCTCTCGGGTCCGCTACTGGGACCAGACCGGGCGCGAGAGCTTCGCGAACTCGATGAGCGGATCGCTCACCAAGGGAGAAAAGGGAGCGGAACGGCTGATCCGTCATGAGCTTCTCGCGCTCGCCGAAGGAGGAGGGGCGATCCATCTCTTCGGTTTTCTCCCCCATCCGGAAAGCTGGTCGAGCGGTCGCTACGGGATCTTCCAGATAGACGATACCCCCGCCGCCCCTCTCGCGGCGCAGGTCGAACTGAACCGGGAACTCGGTGCGGCGCTGTTCGTGCGGCACGTTCCATCTTCCGACCTGAACGCCCCGGGGGGCGGGCCGAACACGGATCCCGACGCGCGACTCCTTCTCTTCCACGACCCGGATCCGGACGAATACGTGATCGCGGCGTGGACCGCCGGTTACGGCACGTCACAGATCGAGCTGGACATCGATCCGGGGGCGTACAATGTCTCGGCCCGGGACGTCCAGGGGAACACGCTTCCGGTGGGAGGATCCGGATCGTTCACGTGGACCCTCGGTGCATCGCCCACGTACATCCGCGTCGACGGGTCGATCGGCGCGGTTGCGCTGACCGAAGCGGTCGATCATCGCGATCCGTCGCCGCCTGTTTGGATCTCCTCGCGAACGGAGAAGGGAACGTACATCGTCCGATTCTCATCCTTGAACGCGGGAGATCTCGACTCGCTCCGCCTCGAGTATCGCGCCGTCGCCGACACGTCGTGGACGACGGCCGAACGATTCGAGCCGTGGGCGCACCCCGATAGCGCCTACACCGGCTCCTTCCCCGTTCCCCCAGGCGGTTCGTGCACCGCGCGCGCGGCGGCGATCGAGAAGACGACGGGGGACGTAGTCTATTCCGATGAACTCCCCCTCGGGCCGACCGGCGTGGTCGCCGCGCCTGCTGCCGCCGCTCCCCGCTGGACCGATGCGGTCTCCGAAGGGAGTCCCAACCCGGCGCGCGGATCGCTCTTCTTCCAGGGCACTGTCGCGCAGGGCGGGAAGGTGACGATGCGGATCCACGACGTGGCGGGGCGTCTCGTTCGCGAAGTCGTGACCCGCCGAAGCGGCGCCGGTTCGTTCCGCATCACCTGGGACGGGAGGGACGAGTCGGGGAGACCGGCGGCATCGGGACTCTACCTCGCCCGATTCGACCGGGAAGGCCATTCGATCGGCCGCCGCCGAATCATCCTCCTTCGATGATGGGGGATACCGGCCCGTTCCGCATCTTCACTCGAGCAGGCCGAACCGCGGCCGGATGCCCAGATCAAGGATCACGACGCGATCCAGGAATGGGGCGTTTCCCACGAGACCCTTCGCCGGGAAGGGCCAGTTCGCGAAGAGGCGGGGCTGCTCCTCGAGGTAGTACACTTTTGGATCGGCGATGCGGGCCGAGCCGATGATGAGCGGCTCGGGGGCGACGGCGCCGATGGCGGTGATCTTCTTTCCCCATGAGTTCACTCTTTTCTTCGTGGTGGTCGCATCCGGTCCGTCAAGCCAGGTAAGCTCTTTCCATTCGTCGAAATCGACGACGATATCGAAGGCGCTCGAGCCGGTGTCGAAGATGAGGTCGTTCACCCCCTTGCCGCCGAGGATCACGTAAAGGAAGAGTTTCGCGTCGCGGAGGACGGCAGGCGTCCAGGTGGTGCGCCGCCAGAGCCATGCCGGCGCCTCTCCCGGCTTGAAGAGCGCGAAGCGCCGGCCGGGGTAGTCGATCACCACCAGGTGCCCGACGAGCAGATCGAGCCCGAGCGATCCGAGTTGCTTCCCGCCGTCCCCCTCTTCACGGGCGCGAACCCAAACCGGGCCGACGTCGATGTCGCCGATGGCGAAGCTCGGGACGTGATACATGCCGTCGTGCGTCTCCCAGGCGCGCCCGTCGGGAACGTCGCCGTCAAGGAGCGTCACGTCGAGGCCGGTGTCGAGCTGAAAGTACCCTTCCGTGCCGTCGAGGGTGACCGGGAGACGAATGGCGGCGCGCTCCGACACTCCTTTCGCTTTCGCCCACTCGAAGGTAGCGTACGGAAGAGTCTCGAAAAGGGAGTCGAGCCGTCGCGCCGCATCCGGGTCCGATGCTGCCGGGCGGAGCGGGGAGGAGGCGAGGAGGAGGAACAAGGCAGAAGGATAATACTCATTCATATTGGAGAGTCTCGCATTAATAAGTGACCGTGGATCAAAAAAAAGAGATCCGTTTTTTCGAGAAAGCCCAGGAGAAGGTCCTTCCTTCTGCGTGCCCGCCGCACTCCGTTTCGCACACGATACAGGATAGGCTCAAGGGTATCCTCGCACACGTTGGCCAGCAGGACTCCTTTCAACCAGGACCATAGACCTTCCACCGGATTCAGTTCCGGTGCGTAGGGAGGAAGGAATTCCCTCTGAAAT
>JAJRWB010000034.1 GCA_024276995.1 Candidatus Eiseniibacteriota bacterium
AGGGCACGATCGTCCGGCTTGGGCCGACCCGCCGCGGAAGAATCCTTCAGATAAGAACGAATTCTGCCTCTTCGCAAGGTCGCTGAGGTATTGCTGCATGTGTTATGATCGATTTTGGCTCTTATCCGTGGATCTGGGCTAAAGCAAATGCCGTGCCGGTTTTAGAATCGCGCTGATCAGGACGGCGGGCGGAGTGAAAACCCTACCCCTCCACCCCCAACCTCTTCAACCAGTTCGTCAGCGTCTGATAGTGCTCGAACCCGAGAAGTTCCGCGGCGCCTGTCTTCTTTCCGCCCGCCTCGCGCATGCCGCGCACGAGGTAACGCCGCGCGATGTCGTCGAGCAGATCCTCCAGGTTGAAGCCGTTGCCGAGCGGCCTGTCGAGCAGGTCCACGCCCGCGTGGCCTGCCGCCCGGTCCGCGCCCGTCGCACCCGCGTCACGCCTGCCCGCGCCCCCCACCACCACCGGTTGCACCGCCTCCCGCACATCGTCCTCCCCGATCTCCGCCCCGTTCGACCAGAGGACCGCCCGGGTCAGCGTATTTCTCAGTTCCCGCACATTCCCCGGCCACGAGTGATTGAGCAGCACCCGCTTCGCCCCCACGGTCAGATTCTTCTCCACGTGCCCCGGCTCTGCGGCGCTCTCGCCGTTGATCTCGTCGAGGAAGTAGTCGATGAGAAGCCCGAGGTCGCCGTGGCGCTCGACGATCGGCGGCAACCGGAGGACCGCCACGGCGAGCCGGTAATACAGATCCGCGCGGAACCGCTCGTCCGCCACGTCCTGCTGGAGGTTCCTGTTGGTCGCGGCGATCACCCGCGCGTCGACCGGGATCTCCTCGCTCGTCCCGACACGCACGATCCGTTTCTCTTCGAGCGCCCGGAGCAGTTTCACCTGCGCCGGCGCCGAAAGCTCGCCCACCTCGTCGAGAAAGATCGTCCCTTCGCCCGCCTCCTCGAAGTGGCCGCGCCGATCGCGGCCCGCGCCGGTGAAGGCGCCTTTCACGTGGCCGAACAGCTCCGACTCGATCAGGTTCTCGGGGATGGCGCCGCAGTTCACCGCCACAAACGGCTCGTCGGCGCGCGGCCCGGCGCGGTGGATCGCCCGGGCGAGGAGATCTTTCCCCGTCCCCGACGGCCCCTCGATCAGCACCGGCACCGATCGGATGGCGACCCGCTTCGCCCGCCCGAGAAGCCGCTTCATCACGTCGCTCTGGTGGAGGATGTCGTCGAACTCCGCTGCGGCGGGCGGCGCGGCGAGGCTCATCCGCGACGCGGCCACGTCCGCCTGCATGTAAACGTCCGGGATGTACTCCATCGAGATCTCGAAAGGGATCCGCGCCTCCACCACCCCCTCCTCGGCGGACGACTGGATCAGCCGCGCGCCGATCCGCGCCTTGGCGAGGAGGACCCAGATGGCGGCCATCGCCGGTGTGCCGGGGGAGAGATGAAACGTCAGGTCGAGCGCGTGCCCGTGCTCCTCCTGCAGCCGCTCGATCTCGGCGATCGCCACGGGGTAGATTTCGCCATGCTCCGTGGGCGACGAGAGCTTCACCTTCTGGAGCCGCACGTCGAGGCCGGTTCGTTTCCTGATCCAGCGGAGGTAGCGGTCCGACTGCGCGGCGGGATAGTTCGACAGGAGCGAGACGGCGTCGAAAGGGAGGTCGTCGAGGGCGCGCGCCACCGGCCCGGGCATGCGCTCCCCCCCGTCCGACTTCATCCCCTCGAAGTCGGCGCGCCCCACCCACGACAGAAGAATTCGTGTCATTGCGGGGAAATCATACAAAATGTTTTATGATTATGCAAGGAAATCTGTGGAAACGCCGGGGGGCACAATAGGTTCCCACCCGATCCCCGTTTACCTCCTATAGTATAGTTGATACTCTTCATCATCCAGGGACGATTCCGCATTCCGTGCGATCTCGTTCGAAACCATTCACCCGCTCCAAACGGCCCCCCGGGTGTTTCTCATGCGTCTTCCGCACAAGGGATCCTTTCTGCATCCCCTTGCGATCCTTGCCTCTCTCGGGGCGACGCCGATCGACTCGCCCAGCGGGATATTCGTGAGCAACCGCGATTCACGGGCGGACGCGACCGCGCGCGCTTGCGACCATCCTTCCGTCTTTGATGGCAGGACCGACTCGCTCCCCTTCTCGGTCAACCTCGCCAATTCGGTGGATTGTGAGGACGGCATAGCCGACGGGAGCATCCAGTACGCGGATTCATTTCAGACGATCGCCGGGTCGCTCACAGGCTTTTCCGGGGGCGGCAGCGCAGCCGCATCGGCCACTCACCTCGACACTCTGGACCGATGGAAGATTACCACCGGATCCGGCCAGGGCCTCACGGAGCTTTACTTTCAGGTTGTCGGCAAGCCGGCCCGGTTCGTATTCGACGGCAATGCGACGGGCGCCACCACCGGCCCGGAAACGGTGGCGGAGGTTTCGGTTCAGCTCCATTCGCCGGACATCGAAGACTACCTGTGGCGTATCTTCGTTCCCGCCGATTCCGCGGCCGGGCCGGTCGTGTGGCACGAAGAGGGCGAACTCCCGCCGGGGTACTACGCGATCTCCACTAGCGTAAGGGCAACGGGAGTCCCCGACCGTGCCAGCGCGAACATCCCGCACACCGCAAGCGCCTCCGGCGGCTTCTCGTTCACATTCTCCCAGGATCCCGATCCCACCATCGTCAACTCGACCGGCGACGCCGGCGACGAGAATCCGGGAGACGGTCTGTGCGATACGGGCGGCCCGCCCGTGAACGGACAGCCCGAGTGTACCCTCCGCGCCGCCATCATGGAAACGAACGCGACCGAGGGTATCGCCAGGATCATCTTCGAGATCCCCGCGTCCGATCCCGGGTACAACTCTTCCGTGAAGGCGTTCCGGATCAAGCCGAAACCGCCGAAGGCGCTCCCCGAAATCACGCAGCCCGTCATCATCGACGGCACGACGCAGGCGGGCTTCGCCCCGACGGCGACCGAAAGGACCCGTTCCGCCTCGTCCGCGCCCACCGGCCCGCGCCCCACGATCATCCTCGACGGGATCGATCTCGGAAATACGAGCAACGAATTCCATGGCTTGAACATCAGCGCCGGCGGGAGCGAGGTTCGCGGCCTTTCGATCATCCAGTTCTTCGGACATGGCATCTATTTACATGAGAAGGGGAACAACAAGATCCAGGGCAGTTTCATCGGCATCGCACCGGGGGCGACAAGCTTTGTGGAAGGCGGAAACCGACACGATGGCATCCGCATCGAGGGGATCGCCGACAATCTCATCGGCGGGTTGCCCGAAAGCGATTGCAATGTGATTTCGAACAACGGACTGAGCGGAACCGGGGGGAGCAACGTTCTTATCGTGAACGCCGCGGCAAGAAACAACACCATCATCGGCAACTACATCGGCACGGGTGACAAGGGACGGGTCGGATTGGCCAACGTAATGGGGGTGCTGATCGACAAGGCGCCGGAGAACGCGGTGGTGAGCAACGTGATCTCAGGCAACATGTGGGGCATTGATATCGAGGGTGAGGAATCACACGATAATCAGGTCGAAGGGAACCTGATCGGCATTGGAGCCGACGGATCGCTCGCCGTGCCCAATACGTTCGGGGGGATTCTCATCAATGGCGCTTCGTTCAACACGATCGGCGGACCGACGGCGACACCGGGAACCGCGCCGGGCAACGTGATCTCGGGCAACCGCTCGGATGGACGAACCGCCCACGGCATCAGCATTGTCACCGCGGGGTTCGGCCACAACTCCATTCTCGGCAACCTGATCGGAACGGACCGAACCGGTAGCCTGCCGAGAGGAAACGGTGGCGCGGGCGTCCATATCGAACTCGCCGACAGCAACGACGTGGGCGGGCCCGACCCGCAGGACGCGAACGTGATCGCCGATAATGACTCGGGCGGCGTCGTCCTCAAGTCGAACGGCAACAGCGTGGTCGGTAACTTCATCGGCACCGACATCGACGGCAATGCTCCCCTCGGCAACAAGCATTGGGGAATCCGTGTCCACCACAAATCGAACAATATGATCCGCAACAATCTGGTGAGCGGCAATGACGAGGGCGGCATCCTGATCGAAGGCGAAGAGGCGGGAGAAAACGATATTGTGGAAAACGTGATCGGAACGGACGCCAACCAGGCAACCGCCTTCGGAAACGACGGGCCCGGTATCGCAATCCAGGGGGCACACGAAAACCGGGTTGAAGGCGGCCTCGTCTCGGGCAACCTGGGAAGCGGTGTCGCCCTGACCGACAGCGCCTGGGGCAACACGATCGTGGACAATCTCATCGGCATCGACCGGCGCGGCGACGAAGCGTTGCCGAACAGAGCCGACGGCGTCCACATTCTCGATTCGCCTTCGAACCTGATGGAAAACAACGCCGTGTCGGGAAACGGCGTTGCCGGTGTACACATCCAAGGTGGCAAGGCGCGGTCGAACGTTCTCTACAACAACCAGATCGGTCTTTCGTCGGACGGCCTCGACTCGCTCGGCAACGGCGAGGATGGTGTCTACCTGAACAACTCGCCGGAGAACAGGATCGAGGAGAATGTCATTGGAGCCAACGGACGATACGGCGTCTTCGTTCTCGGCGGCGCGACAAGTTCGGTTCTCTTCAAGAATATAATCGGCATGAATTCCGACCAGTCGAAGCGAATCGGAAACTCGGCGGACGGCATCCGTTCTCAGCTCAACGAGAAGACGGTGATCCAGCAGAACGTCATCGCGGCAAACGGCTTCAACGGGATCTGTATCTCGAATCACGGCACTGTTACGAACGATACGGTGTGGCTGAACACGATCTTCAGCAACGGGCAGAACGGGGTGCTGGTCACGGGGGGCACGCGAAACGTGATCCGCAAGAACAGCATCTATCAGAACGGTCTGCTCGGGATCGATCTCGAGCCGGTGGGGGTCACCACCAATGACGAAACCGATGGGGACACCGGGCCGAACGATCTGCAGAACTATCCTGTTTTGAGAATCGCCTTCGAGGATACATTCTCCCTGACGACGACCTTGATCGGCTATCTGAATAGCACGCCAGGCGCGACGTTCGACATCGATCTGTTCGACAATATCGACTGTGACGCCACCGGCCGGGGCGAGGGGCGAATCTATCTCGAGACATTTCAGGTGACCACGGGGATGGACGGCGTGGGCGGATTTTCAAAGAAGCTGGACTACCTCCTGGTAAACACTTATAAGGCCCCCGGCGGTCAAGATAAAAAGTCCTCCTGCAATCAAAAGTCCTCCTGCAATCACCGCTCGTAAAGAGAGGCGATCATGGTATTCGGTCAGACCCCTCGTCCTGTCTTCGCTTCGAAGTGGGCGCGG
>JAJRWB010000035.1 GCA_024276995.1 Candidatus Eiseniibacteriota bacterium
ATCCTTCGAAGCCGGCGGGAGAACCGCCGCCGAAGAGGGTGATGAATCCACCGGGAGCGATCGTCGTTCCCTCGGGGAAGACGAATTCCGACCCGGGAGCGTCGTCGTCGGAAAGAACCCATCCCGAAAGATCGACATCCTCCCGGCCGGCGTTGTACAGCTCCACGAATTCATCCTCGTACGAGTCGACCGTCCCGTCGCCGTTGACATCGCCCGGCGGGTCGGCGAGCACCTCGTTGATCGCCACGGGAGGGAGCGTATCCTCCACGCGGTAATCGCGGAGCACACCGGGCGCCCCCGGCGGATCGTACGACGCATCGCCACCGTTGTCGGTGGCGCAGATGTAGTATTCCACCGCCGTGCCGTCCGGAAGAGGGGGGATCCATCCTTCGTACCAGGACTCGCCCGTGTCGGTCATCGGAACGAGAGAGAACGCCCCCCCTCCTCCGCGGTAGTAGAGCGAGACACCGGCCACGAACTGATCGTCGATGACCCGTGCGCTCACGAGCACCGAATCGGCCGATCCCGGGTACGATGGGAAATGCGCGGTCCCGGTGATCACCGGCGGTCCCGATGAGGCGCCCCACGACGCGTTCGCCGCCCCGGGTGTTCCGTAGTCGCCATCGCCGAACAGGTCGGTCACGTTTTCCTCCCAGTTCGCCCCCGCATTGTTCTCCGCGTCTGGATCGGAAAGCTCCATCGACGCTCCCGACGGATCGGGAAAGAACGTTCCTCCGTCGTACGCCACCGAATCGATCGTCGCCGATCCATCGCGGAGCACCACCCGGTCGGCGCCGTTCCCGAGCACCACACCACCACCGTAGGCGTAATCGACCGGGCATCCGCCGTTCACCGCCGTGTCGGAGCTGCGTCCCAGAACGACGAATCCACCGGCCGCCACGATGAGCGTCCCCCCCGCATCGATCGTATGGCTCTCCCCTTCCCCATCGCCGACCGTCCATCCGTCGAGGTTCACCGGCGAGTCCGTCCGGTTGTACAGTTCGAACCACTCCCCCTGGCTGTCGCCGACGGCGGCCGGATTCTGCATGATCTCGGTGATCACCACGTCCCCGGGCGAGGCGGCGTTCGCCGCCGGAACGAAAGCGGCGAGAAACACTCCCGCCCACGCGAAACGAAGTCTTCTTCCCATACCCATCTCCTCTTCCTCCCTTCCATTGTAAAGATGTCTCGGTGAACGTCCTTTCCCTACGGGGCCGCGATTCCCCTTCCGTCCCCCTTTCCCGCGACGGACGGAGGAGCACGGAGCAGGAACCGTTCCATGTCGGGATCCCGGTGCGAGCGGACGGAGCGGCCGTCCGGCGCCTGTCGCCGGAGTTCGCCATCGATCGGAAGGGACCTCGGCCGGCCACGCCGTGTGCGGCACATGGTATCGCCGTGGCGAGTGGACGGGCGAATAGGGAAGGGAATCAGCGGAAAGCGAACATGCGGAAGTAGGAGAGTCCCCCCGGCCCTCCTTCACCACCGGAGAGCCAGCTGAAGCCGAGGGCGAATCGACGCAGGAGCAGTTCGACCCCCGCGGCGACATCTCCCTCGTCATCCACCCTCGCCCGGAAAAGGAGGGTCCGGCCGGCGGCGAAACTCGCCCCGGCGAAAAACGCCGCGTCACGGGGAGAAGTGTTCTCGGACATCCGGCCGCGAATGTAGAGCCCACCTCTCCCACCGGCCACGAGGATGGAAACTTCCGTCTCGTAAAAGCGGTCGATCCGCTCGTCCCGGAAGGCGGCCCTCCCGAGGTTCCTCGCGGCGAAGAGAAACGCCATCCTTCCGGAAGTGCGAACACCGTAGGAGAGATCGATACTGGAAAGGTCGCCCATGTCGGCGTCATCGGAGGTGTAAAACGTATACGTCACCCCGATGGCGGTGCGCGGATCGTACCGGCTCGCCAGCGACACGGTGTAGCGCCGCGCGCTCTCTTCCCCTTCGAAGTGAATCGATTCCGTGCCGAAACCGAATCGTCTCGAGCGGATGTAGAGCGTCCCGTCGCCGTCGAAGGAACCGTCCGTCTGCAAACGGCCGAACATCACCTCGGGACGCTCCTCCAGCGCGAGGAACGCAGGCGCACGGATCACGGCGAGAGCGGTCCGGTCCCCCGCGGCACCGCCCGGATCGAAGCGCTCCGCCGGGCCGATGAGACGCTCCGGCCCGATGGCGGCGGCCCCGGAAAAGGCGCCGCACACGAGGAGCATCGCGACGGGCAGAACCGAATATCTCATCATTCCTCCCCGGTGAACCGGTTCTTCTATCCGGGGAAGAATGATATAGTCTTCTCTTCCTAAGTACAGCGAAACCGGCGGAGGTCCGATGCGCGCGGCGATTCTGGATGGAAAGGGAAATATACGTATCGGCGAGGCGCCGATGCCTCGGCTCGGGCGGGGCGGGGCGATTCTGCGGGTAACGGCGGTGGGCATCTGCGGCTCCGACCTCGTCAAGTTCGGCGGCGCACCGGCCGGAACGATTCTCGGTCACGAGGTGGCCGGCGTGGTGGAGCGCGTCGGTGCCGGGGTGAGCCGTTTCCATCCGGGCGACAGGATCACCTCGGCCCATCACGTGCCGTGCGGCCGTTGCGTCTACTGCCGGGGCGGGAACGAGTCGCAGTGCGCCTTTTTCCGGTCAACGAATATCCGGCCGGGCGGTTGGACCGAGTTTATCGCCCTGTCGGCACGGCACCTCGAAAAGGTGACGTTCCGCATTCCCCGCAACCTTTCCGACGGGGTGGCGAGTCTCACCGAACCGCTCGGATGCGCGGTGCGCGCCGTGCGCCGCGCCGGAGCGCGCCGGGGCGATACGTTCGTCGTGATCGGGCTCGGCCCCGTGGGAATCCTGATCGCGGCGCTTTTCGTAAGAAAGGGGGTCTCCGTCTTCCTCCTCGATCGATCGGCGAAAAGGACGAGGATCGCCGCCGGTCTTTCCGGTGCCGTCGCGCTCCGCCCCTCTCCCGGCGGGGCGCTGCACCGAACGCTCCGAGCGACCGGCGGGAGGGGCGCCGACCAGGTGATTCTCTGCGCCGGGGCGCCCTCCACCCTCGCGCTCGCCCTCCGTCTCGTCCGCCGTGGGGGAAAGGTACACCTCTTCTCGGGCGTGCCGGGAGGAACAGGGGTGGAAGTGGATGTCAATTCGATATATAAGAGGGAGGTGGAGCTTTTCTCCACCTACTCTTCCACGCCGGCGGACCTGGCTGCCGCGTTCCGGCTGATCCGCCGCCGGGAGGTGCCCGCGGCCGGTCTGATCAGCCACACGCTCCCCCTCTCACGGATCGGGACGGGCATCGATCTGATCCGCCGCGGCGAAGCACTGAAAGTCATTCTCGATCCGTCGCGCTGACCGGCCGGAATCGGATGGAAAGGACGATGACGTTGGCCACCATGAAAACCGCCCTCTTCTACGGCGCCAGGGATCTGCGCATGGAAGAGACCCCGATTCCCCATCCCAAGCCGGGCGAAGTGGTGATTCGCGTCGAAACGGCGCTCACGTGCGGCACCGATTTGAAGACATACGTCCGGGGGACGCACAAGATGATTCCCACCCTCCCATCCCCCTTCGGTCACGAGTACGCCGGCGTCATCGCGGAGGTGGGGCGCGGCGTGACGGAACTCGAGCCGGGCATGCCGGTGGTGACGGCGAATTCCGCACCGTGCAACCAGTGCTACTTCTGCCGTCTCGAGCGGCACAACCTGTGCGAAAACCTCCGGTTCCTCAACGGGGCGTACGCGGAGTACGTCCGTGTGCCGAAGAGGATCGTTCGGCAGAATCTCTACCGCGTTCCGCCCGGCGTCCCCTTCGAAAGAATCGCCCTCCTCGAACCGCTCGCCTGCGTGGTCCACGGTGTGGAGAGGACGGGGATCGCCATGGACGACCGCGTAGCGGTGATCGGTGCCGGGCCGATCGGGTTGATGTTCGTCCGGTTGATCAAGATGACCGGCGCCGACGTGATCGTGCTCGGCCGCTCCCCGTGGAAGCTCGACGCGGCACGCCGGTATGGAGCCGACCATGTGATCGACGTCACCGCCGGCGATCCGGAGAAGCATGTGCGCGAGCTGACCGACGGGCGCGGCGTCGACGTGGTGATCGAGGCGGTCGGCCTTCCCGAAATCTGGGAGAGGGCGATCAATATCACCCGCCGCGGCGGGACGGTCAATCTCTTCGGCGGGTGCCGCAAGGGATCGGAAGTGCGGATCGACACCCATAAGCTCCACTACGAGGAGAAGCGGATCATGTCGGTGTTCCACCACCCGCCACGGTATGTCGCCATGGCGTTCGACATTCTCCTGCGAGGGGAAGTGGACGAATCGGTTCTGATCAGCGACCACCTCCCGCTTGAGAGGCTCGCCGACGCCTTCGAGAAGATGGAGCGCCGCGAAGCGCTCAAAATCGCCCTCACCCCGTGAGAGAACTCCTCCGCCTGAGACCGTATCTCGCCCGCTACCGGCGCAGCTATGCCGTCGGCACGCTTCATGTGCTGATCACCAACGCGATCACCCTCCTCGGCCCGCTCGTGCTCAAACGTGCGGTGGACGAACTCCGGGCGGGCGTCCTCACGATGCCCCTCGCCGGGTACGCGGCGATCCTCGTCGGCCTCTCGTGCGCCCAGGGAATCTTCCGCTTCTGGATGCGCCGCGTGATGATCGGCGCGTCCCGCAGGATCGAGTACGACCTGCGAAACGACCTGTTCGAACACCTCGAGTCGCTATCCGTTCCGTTCTACGACAAGATGCGCACCGGCGATATCGTGGCGAGGGCGACGAACGATTTGAACGCGGTGCGTATGTTCCTCGGCCCGGCGATCATGTACGTGGCGAACACCGTTTTCACCGTCACCATCGGGCTCACCATGATGGTCTACATCGACTGGCGGCTCACGGTGGTGGCGCTCATCCCCTTCCCCGTCCTTTCGGTGGTGGTCAACCGGCTCGGGAAGCGGCTTCATACCCTCTTTGCCCGGATCCAGGAACAGTACTCCGCGATCAGCACGCACGTGCAGGAGAATATTTCCGGAATCCGGGTGGTGAAGGCGTTCGTTCGTGAGGAGGAACAGGTCGGACGGTTTCGTCTGTTGAACAACGAATTCATAAGACGAAATATGTCTATGGTCAAACTTTGGGGCCTCTTCTTCCCCTTCATGGGTCTGCTCACCGGAATCGCCCTTCTCATCGTCCTGTGGTACGGCGGTATGCGTGTCATCGCGGGAAAGCTCACCCTCGGCGGTTTCGTGGCGTTCACCACGTACCTCGGCATGCTCACGTGGCCCGCCATCGCCATCGGGTGGGTGCTCAATATGATCCAGCGGGGCGCCGCGTCGATGGGAAGAATCGGCGAACTGCTCGATGAAACGGCACAAATCGCCTCCCCCCCGACCGCACGGGCCGTAGAGATCCGGGGGGAACTCGAATTCGACGGCGTTTCCTTCGCCTACGACGACGAGCCGATCCTCCGGGGGGTCGATGTCGCGGTACACGCCGGCGAGACGGTCGCCGTGGTGGGCGGCATCGGGAGCGGGAAAAGCACGCTGCTGAGTCTCGTGCCGCGGCTCTTCGATCCGACCGAGGGGGAAATCCGGCTCGACGGCGTTCCCCTTCGCACGATTCCACTCCCCCAGCTCCGCGCCGCCGTCGGGTTCGTACCCCAAGAGACATTCCTCTTTTCGATGACCGTCGGCGAGAATATCCTCTTCGGCGCCCCCACCGTCGGAGACGACCGTCTCCGCGAGATCTGCGCCATCGTCCGGATCGAGGAGGATCTGGCGAAGTTCCCGAAGGGACTCGACACGATGGTCGGGGAACGGGGCGTTCTCCTGTCGGGGGGACAGAAGCAGCGGATCGCCCTGGCGAGGGCGATCGCCCGCGACCCGAGGATCCTAGTGCTCGATGATTCTCTCTCGAGCGTCGATGTGCGCACCGAGGAGGAGATCCTCGCCGGGCTCCGCCGTTTCCGCCGCGGCAGGACGACGCTGATCGTCTCCCACAGGTTGAGCGCCGTGCGCGATGCCGACCGCATCGTAGTGCTCGAAAAGGGCGCGGTGGCCGAATCGGGAAGCCACGGGGAACTGATCGGCGGGCACGGCTTCTACCTGCGCCTGTACGAGCGTCAGAAACTGAAGCGTGAACTGGAGGGACTCGCATGAGCCTCGGCGATCCTGTGATCCCCGACGAGGAAGTGATCAGCCGCTCCTTCGACGCGACGCTGATGAGAAGGCTTCTCCGGTACCTGAGGCCGTACCGCTATCGCGTGCTCCTTTCGGTGGGGCTGCTCCTCATCCTCTCCGGTCTGTCTCTCGTCGGTCCGTACATCATCAAGACCGCCATCGACGGCGCCATCGCCGCGGACGATCTTCCCCTCGACGAGAGGCTGAACACGCTCACGACGCTGAGTGCCCTCTTTCTCGCGGCGCTCGCCCTCGAATTCTCCGTCCGCTACGTTCAAATGCTGATCACCCAGTACGTAGGCCAGCGGGTGATGTACGACCTCAGGCTCGAGATCTTCACCCATCTCCAGAAACTGTCGCTCACCTACTTCAACCGCAACCCGGTCGGCCGGCTGATGACGCGCGTCACCTCCGACGTGGAGGTGCTCAACGAAATGTTCACGTCGGGGGTGGTGCAGATCTTCGGCGACATTTTTCTCCTCGCGGGGATCATCGCGGCGATGGTGCTCATCAACGCGAAGCTCGCGCTTATCACCTTTTCCGTCCTCCCGATGATCTTCTTCACGTCGTACGTCTTCCGGCGGAGAGTCCGCGATTCGTACCGCGACGTCAGGACCCGGCTCGCGAGAATGAACTCCGCCCTCCAGGAGAGCCTCACCGGCATGAAGGTGATCCAGCTGTTCACGGCGGAGAAGAGGAGTTTCGAGCGTTTTCGCGCGCTGAACGCCGACCACAGGGAAGCCCATCTGCGCTCCATTTTCTACTACGCCGTCTTCTTCCCGGTGATCCAGGTGATCGGCGCCCTCTCCGCGGCGCTGATCATATGGTTCGGCGGCCGGTCGCTGCTCGAAGGGGCGCTCACCTTCGGCGCCCTCACCGCCTTTCTCCAGTACACGTCCCATTTTTTCCAGCCGATTCGCGACCTGTCGGAGAAATACAACGTCCTCCAGTCCGCCATGGCGTCGTCGGAACGGATCTTCCTCCTCCTCGACACGAAGCCGGCGATCACGGCGCCGGCTATCGGCGCCCCAGGCGGGAAGAAACGCACGGCTTCACAGGCGACGTCCCTTCCCCGGAAGGGAACGATAGAGTTCGACCACGTCTGGTTCGCATACAACGACGACGACTGGGTGCTCCGTGACATCACGCTCACCGTGGAGGAAGGGGAGCGGCTCGCCCTGGTCGGCGCCACCGGGTCGGGGAAATCGACGCTCGTCACCCTCCTGGGGAGGTTTTACGACGTGCGGCGCGGGGCGATCCGCGTCGGCGGCGTCGACGTGAGAGAACTCGATCCGGCGGAACTTCGGCGCCGGATCGGCACGGTGCTCCAGGACGTGTTCCTCTTCAGCGGTACCATCGACAGGAATATCCGCCTCGGCGACGAGACGATCTCGAGGGAGGAGATGATCGCCGCCTCGCGGATCGCCAACGCCCACTCCTTCGTGAGCCGTCTCGAGGGGAAGTACGACCACGTGCTGCAGGAGCGCGGGGTTGGACTCTCCACGGGCGAGCGGCAACTCCTCGCCTTCTCCCGGGCGATCGCCTTCGACCCGGAGATCTTCGTCCTCGACGAGGCGACATCGAATATCGACAGCGAGACGGAAGCACTCATCCAGGAAGCGCTCGAGAAGATCATGAGCCGCCGCACGTCGATCGTCATCGCCCACCGCCTCTCGACGATCCGGAAGGTCGACCGGATCGCCGTGCTCCATCACGGCGAAATCCGGGAGATGGGGAGCCACGCGGAGCTTCTCCGCCGGAACGGTCTTTACAGAAAACTCCACGATCTCGAATTCGGCGGCGGAACGCCCGGGCCGACCGGGTCGATTTCACGATGAAATCGGTTGCGTCCCATGGGAGTTTCTGCTATCGTGGCGAATTCCGAGTGGTTTTTTCCGGTTTCCGGCCCCCCGGGGGCCTTCTGAGGAGAATGATCATGGCTCGTCGCTGTGAAGTGTGCAACAAGGGCGTCATGTTCGGCCACAACGTGAGCCACGCCCACAACACCACGAACCGCCGCTGGCTTCCCAACCTGCAGCGGATCCGTGTGGTGGAGAATGGTGTGGTTCGGCGCCGCACGGTCTGCACCCGCTGCATCCGCACCGGCAAGGTCCGGAAGGCCTGATCGCCTCCCAGACCTCCCTCCCGGTTCTCGCGTCCGACCGGTGGATCTCCTCCTTAGGGAGAGAGGCCCCGCGGACGAATCCGCCGGGCCTCTCCTTCCACCCTGGATTATCCGTGCCGCTCAGTCGGCCTGTGCACGGAGGAAAGTGGGCCGGTCGAGATCTTCTCCCCCTTTCGCGCCGGCCTGGTTCACGCTCGGACTCGACTTCCAGCGGGGGAAGAACCCTTCACGCCGCTTGAAGGCGGGCCTCTCGAGTTCGCGGTTTTCGATCGTCTCTTCCGTACGGTTCACCCTCTTTTCGCACGGGATCACCCGCCGCCTCTCGGGCGTGCGCGACCCCACCCCGGTAGCGACGACGGTCACCCGGACGGTCCCTTCCAGTTCGTCGCTCACCGTGGCGCCGAAGATGATGTGGGCGTCCTGCCCGGCCGTGTCGCACACCAGACTCGCCGCATCGCTCACCTCGCGCAGCGAGAGATCCTTGCCGCCGCTGAAACTGATCATGACGCCGCGGGCGCCCGCGAGAGTCACGTCTTCGAGGAGGGGGCTCGAAATCGCCTGGTTCGTCGCCTCGAGGGCGCGCCCGTCGCCGGTCGCCTCGCCAGTGCCCATGATCGCGTCGCCCATGCCCGCCATCACGGTACGCACATCGGCGAAGTCGAGGTTGATCAGCGCCGGAATGGTGATCAGCTCCGAGATCCCCCGGGTCGCGCGAAGAAGCACTTCGTCCGCCATGGTGAACGCCTCGATCAGCGTCACGTCGTCGCCCACCACCGAGAGGAGCCGCTCGTTCGGGATGACGATGAGCGTGTCGACGCACTCCCGCAGTTCATCGAGTCCCTCCTCCGCGTGGCGGAGGCGCTGTCTTCCCTCGAAGTCGAACGGCTTCGTCACGATCGCCACGGTAAGGGCGCCGATCGAGCGGGCCGCCTCGGCCACCACGGGCGCCGCGCCGGTGCCCGTTCCCCCTCCCATGCCGGCCGTGACGAATACCATGTTGGCACCGTCGAGCGCCTCAAGGACGATGTCGCGACTCTCCTCCACCGCCTCCCTACCGATCGCCGGGATCCCGCCCGAACCGAGTCCCCTCGTCGCCTTCTCGCCGATCTGCAGCCTGTTCCCCGCCTGGGAAAGCTGCAACGCCTGGCTGTCCGTATTGACGGCGATGAACTCCACCCCCGCCAGTCCACCGGCGATCATCCGGTTCACGGCGTTGCCGCCGGCGCCGCCCACGCCGACTACTTTGATCCTCGCCGCATCGACCTGCTCACTCACGAACTCAAACACGGTCCACCTCCCGCTGTTCAGGTTTATCCCTAAAACGAATCGACAACATTTTTCAACCAGCTCCCGATCTTCTGGAAACCGCCGCCGCGCGACGCCGCGTGGAAGCGGAGGACGCTGCTCCCTTCTCTTTCCCAGCCGTAGAGGGCGAGTCCCACGGCGGTCGAGCTGCGCGCGGTCTTCACTTCGTCGGTCAGGCCTCCGATACCGCGGGGAAGACCGACCTTGACGGGCATCTCGAAAATCGCCTCGGTCATCTGTGCCGCCCCCCTCAGGTCGGACGTTCCGCCGGTGACGACGACGCCGCCGCCGAGCATGTCGAGCATGCCGCTCCGGCGCGCCTCGTTGTAGGCCATCTCCAAGATCTCCGCGATGCGCGATTCGATGATCGAGCAGAGAACCTGCTGGGAGATTTCGCGGTCCGCCCTCCCCCCGATGCCGGGGACGTCGATTCCCGTGTCGGGCGGCGCCATCGAGGCGATGGCGAAGCCGTGTCCCGTTTTCAGCATTTCCGCATCCGCCAGGGGCGTGCGAAGTCCGATGGCGATGTCGCTCGTGATATTCTCCCCGCCCAGTCCGACCGACGACGTGTGACGGATGCTCCCGCCGCCGAAGATCGTGATGTCCGTCGTCCCGCCCCCGATGTCGAGCAGAATCACACCCAGATCCCGTTCATCCTGTTCGAGCACGGCGTACGAAGAAGCGTACGATTCGAGGACGAGTTCGTTCACGTCGATGCCCGCCTTCTTCACGCATTTTTCGACGTTCCGCGCCGACGTTTCGGCGGCGGTGACGATGTGAACCTCCGCCTCGAGCCGCGTGCCCGACATGCCGACGGGATCGCACACCCCCTCCTGGTCGTCCACGGCGAACTCGAGGGGGAGCACGTGGATCACCCGCCTGTCCGAGGGAATCGAGATCGCCTTCGCCTGCTCGAGCACCCTGTCGAGATCGCCGGTGGTGATCTCGTCGCTCGAGCGGGAAACGGCGATCACGGCGCGGCTGTTCACCCCTTGAATGTGGCTTCCCGCGATGCCGACATAGGCGTCCTGTACCTTGACGCCCGCCATCTTCTCCGCTTCCTCCACGGAGCGACCGATGGCGTCGACCGTCTTCTCGACGTTCACCACCGCTCCGCGCTTCACGCCCACCGATCGGCTCAGGCCGACGCCGACGATCTCCGGCGGCGTCCCCTCTCTCACCTCGGCGATCACCGTGCACACCTTCGTGGTGCCGATATCGATCCCGGTTACCATCTTTTTGCCAGCCATTTGCCTATCTCCTGCTTACAGCCATCGGATTGCGCGCGATCGCCTGTCCCTCGTAGCGCAGGTCGAGTTCGGCGTACCGTTGCCCGGTTGCGTCCCACTGCTGATATACCGCAAGAAGCCGCTCCACTTTTCCGGCGAACGGCATCGTTCCCAGTTCGATCCTGGTGCCCCTATGCATGTCGGACAGCGTCACCCCTCCGTCGGGCGCCACGCTGATCTCGGCGCACCACTTCGAAATCCAATCGTTCTCCGGAGGCGATACCTCCGCGAGTGCCCGGATCACAGCCCCGGCGTCTTCCGAGAAGTCGACCAGCAACGGCAGGTCAAGGCGGTCGGCCTTTCCCATGGCGGCGAAGCAAAAGCCGTTCCGGTCGACGAGAACGCTCTCCTCGCGCGGTTCGAGAAGCCACGGCCGGCGTTCTTCGATCCGAATGATCACAGTGCCCGGAGGGCGCCGGCTCACCGACGCGCCGACGATCCAATCCGACTCCTCGAGCCTCTTCTCCACCGCCTCCGGGGAGAGGGCGAAGAGATTCTCCCCCCGGTCGACGAAGGCGAGGGCGAGCACTTCTCCTTCGAGGAGGAGCCGGTTTCCGTGCACGCGGATCTCCTCCACGGGGAACCGGCCGTCCGCCGTTACCCACGTCCTCGCCCGCTCACCGCCGTACACCGCGACCGTCACGGCGCCGAGCAGGAGAAGACCGGAAAGGCCGCGCCGCATCCCGGAATTCGTCGCTCTTCTCTTCCTTCCCCTTTTCATATCAACTGTTCCTCTCCCACCACTCTCACCTCCATGTCGAGGTGAATGCCGTACTTTTCGAACACCCTGTGCCGGACGATCTGTATCAGCTCGAGAACCTCCTCCGCCGTGGCGCCGCCCCGGTTGACCAGAAAGTTCCCGTGGATATCCGAAATCTCCGCCCCGCCGACGGCGAGTCCTTTCAGACCGGCGCGGTCGATGAGGAGCCCCGCCTGGGGGCCGGTGTCGGGATTCTTGAAGATGCAGCCGGCGCTCGCCGCACGGAGGGGCTGTGTCTTCCGCCGGTAACTCGCGTAGCGCCGGACGGCTTCCTCGATGGCGTCACGCCTTCCGGGAGCGAGCCGGAATAGGACCCTCGTGACCACCGAGCCGGCGGGAAGCTCGATCAGGCGGTAGTGGGCCGCCATCTCCTCCACCGGGATCACGCGTTCCGTGCCGGAGGCATCGAGAAGATGAATCTCCTCGATGAAATCGGCGAAAGACCGGTTGTACGCCCCCACATTCGTCGCCACACCCCCGCCCACGGTTCCCGGGACGGTGGCGAGGTACTCGAAGCCGGTGAGCGAAGCGTGGCGCGCGGTTCTGAGGAGCGACGGGTACGGCTCGCCGGCGAGGGCGTCGATTCCGCACTCGCCCACCACGCGGGAACCTCGGAACCCCTTCCCCAGGCGGATGCACACGCCGCGGAAGCCGCCGTCGCGGACGATCAGGTCGGAGCCGCGGCCGAGCACGAAAAGGGGGAGGTCCGCGCTTCGCGCGAAGCGGAGAACCCCGCACAGTTCCTCCACCGTTTCGGGAAACACCATCATATCGGCCGGCCCGCCGACGCGCAGCGTGGTGTGGGCGGACACCGGCTCGTTCAGGGCGATCCGCCCGTGAACGATTTCGCCGATCCGACGCTCCACATCTTTACGTTTCAATGTCATCGGCATCACTCCGTTTATCCGCCCGCTCCGCCCCGCCGGCCGGTCATGTTCACGAGGATCTCCTCACCGAGGCGCCACACGTCGCCGGCGCCGAGAGTGAGGAATAGATCCCCCGGGAGCAGCTCGGCGGCGATCTCGCCGGCCGCCTCGTCACGGCTGGTGAACCAGCGTGCTTCGGGACCGCCGGCGTCGAGAATCTTTCGCTGTACGAGACCGCTGTCGATCCCCGGGATCGGCTCTTCGCCCGCCGGGTAGATGTCGAGAAGGAAGAGGCGGTGGGCGTCCGCGAAGGCGTCGCCGAATTCGTCGAGCAGGAATTTCGTCCTCGAGTACCTGTGCGGCTGGAAGAGAACGACGAGCCTCCGATTCGGGTACGCTTCCCGCAGGGAAGCGAGGGTCGCCTTCACTTCCGTCGGATGGTGGCCGTAATCGTCGATGAAGATCCGGCCTCTGAATTCCCCCTTGATCTCCAAGCGGCGCTGGATTCCGCGGAACGATTCGAGTCCCGCCGCGATCCGGGAGAAGGGAATCTCGAGTTCGATTCCCACCGCCACGGCGGCGAGGGAGTTCAGCACGTTGTGCCTGCCCGGCACGCGCAACCGGATCCTTCCCTCCTCCCGGCCGAAGGCGCTCACCGTGAACGAGGCGGCCCGACCCGTATGTTCGATCGACCGGGCGCGGATGTCCGCCGTCGATTCGATCCCGAAGGTGATCGTCCGGCGCGTCACGCGGGGCAGGATGTTCCGCACCGACCGGTCGTCGAGGTTCGCCACGGTGACACCGAAGAAGGGGACGCGGTTCATGAAACGGAGAAACGCCTCCTCGATCGATTCGAGACCGTCGTAGAAATCGAGATGTTCCCTATCGATATTCGTCACCACCGAGATGGCGGGCGTAAGCATGAGAAACGTGCCGTCGCTCTCGTCCGCCTCCGCCACGAGAAGATCGCCGGCGCCGAGCTTCGCGTTCGTGCCGAGCTGTTTCAGCCGCCCTCCCACCACCACCGTCGGATCGAGCCCGCCCTCGGCGAGAACGAGGGAAGTGAGCCACGTCGTGGTGGTCTTCCCGTGGGCGCCGCCGATGGCGATCCCCCTTTTCACGCGCATCAACTCGGCGAGCATCTCCGCCCTCGGGATCACGGGAACGGCGCTCGATCTTGCGAGGAGAAGCTCCGGGTTGCCGGCATCGATCGCCGACGACACGACCACCACGTCCGCCTCGGCGGCGAGATCGGATCGATGTCCCTCCACCACGATGGCGCCTTTCTCCTCGAGCCGGCGTGTCACCTCGCTCCGCCGGGCATCCGATCCGGTCACGGTGAAATCGAGATTGAGCAGGATCTCTGCGATACCGCTCATACCGGTTCCGCCGATACCGATGAGGTGGATTCTGCGTACCCGTCCGAACATCTCTTTCTCAACCCCCGGCTCTTCCGGCGCCACCGGTTGCAATGCCATCTCTTCCCTCTCCTTCACGATCCCCGCCGCACAGGGCGAGAATCGAATCCGCGATTTTCTCGGCCGCCTCCGGCCTTCCGAGCCGGCGGCTTCGCTCCGCCATTTCCGAGCGTCGTTTCCCGTCGGCGAGGAGCGACGTAATCACTTCGGCAAGTGTCTCCGGCCGGAGGGTCTCCTGGTCGAGGGTGACCGCCGCGCCGTGGGCCGCCATGCGCCGCGCGTTCTTCTCCTGGTGATTCGCCGCCGCCCAGGGAAGGGGAATCAGCACCGCCGGCAACCCGAGGGCGGTGATTTCGGAGAGGGTGGACGCGCCGGCGCGGCAGACGACGAGGTCGGCCACGCCGTACGCATCCCCCATGTCCGCGAGGAACGGCGCCACACGGACGGTTCGATCGATCCGGCTGCAGGATTCCCGGATCGGTTCATAGTCCGCGTCGCCCGTCTGGAAGAGGAACTGAACCTCCCCAGGCCGCTCCCAGCGCTCCAGCATCTCCCGGACGATGCGGTTCATCGTCCGGGCCCCCTGGCTTCCTCCCGTGATGAGCACGGTCGGCGTGCCGTCCTTCAGGTCCCATCTTTTCATTCCCCGCGCGCGGTTCCCCTCGAGGATGGCGGTGCGCACCGGGTTGCCGGTGACGGTGTACGACCGTCCGGGGGGAAGAGCGCGCCGGGCGTCGTCGTAGGCGAGAAAGATCCTCCGCGCGAAACGGGCGTTCCACTTCGTCGCCACGCCGGGCTCCATGTTCTGCTCCGCGGCGAACACCGGCACCCGCGCGAGGAATCCGGCGAACGCCACCGGGGTGCTCGTGTATCCGCCCATGGCGACGACCACCGCAGGTTTCAGCCGGCGGATCAGTCTCAACGCGCCGAGCACCCCCGCCGCGACGCCGGCGAGAAACCCGATCAGGGCGAGAGGGTTCCTCCGCGGCATCCCGCCGACGGGAATCGTCTCCCATCGAACGGCCGACCGATCGAGATGGGCGCTTCCCCTTCCTCCCTTTCCGAGTACGAAGAGAGGATCCACTCCCGCCGCACGCCGGCGAAGCGCCTCGATCACCGCCACTGCGGGGAAGATGTGCCCCCCCGTTCCTCCACAGGCGAAAATCACCTTCATGACCTCACTTTTCCGCGCTTCATGGCTTTCCTTTCCCGAGCCGGCGGCGTGCCACATCGGCGCTGGCGAACGGCCTTCCGATCGACATTCTCGATATGTTCAGCAACACGCCCGTACCGAAAAGCCCGACGAGAAGCGACGAGCCGCCGTAACTGACGAAGGGGAGCGGCACGCCGGTGGTCGGTATCGCGTGGATCACCACCGCCACGTTCAACATGGCGTAGAGAAACACGAGGAGGGTGATCCCGGTGGCGAGAAGCCTTCCCTGCGGATCGGGCGCCCTTAGGGCGATCCGGATTCCCCGCCAGGCGAAGACGAGGAAGAGGATCATCACGGCGGAAGTGCCGGCGAATCCCCACTCCTCGCCGACGATGCTTAGAACGAAATCGGTGTGCGAGTCGGGGAGGAAATAATACTTCTGTCTCGACTGGCCGAGGCCGACGCCGGTGGCCCCTCCCGAGCCGAGGGCGATCATCGACTGGTACACCTGGTAATCCTTCCCCCTCGGATCGAAATCATCCGCCGCCCACGCGCGTATCCTGTCGCGCTGGTAGGAACTCGAAGCGAGCGAGACGCCCGCAACGGCGAGAAAGATCGCGCCGAGCACGACGAGATGACGGATCCGGCTTCCGCCGGCGAACAGGAGGAGCGACGAGAGAATGGCGATATGAATGACACATGAAAGATTTCGCTCCATCGCCACCAGACCGACCACGACGGCGAGCACCAGGAGGCACGGAAGAAGACCCTTTTTGAAATCATCGAGCACGCGGCTCTTCCGGGAGAGGAAATCGGCGAGGTAGATCACGAGGGTCATCTTTGCGATCTCGCTCGGCTGGAACGAGAGGGGGCCGAGACGGATCCAGCGCATCGAGCCGCGCACCGGATCGTTCCACGACAGGAGGAGCACTCCCACGAGACAAAGGATGCTGACCATCACGAGGGCGCGGGCGAGGCGCGTGAGATAGTGGTAGTCGAATAGATAGCCGATGCAAAACGCGCCGAAGGCGATCGCCACGCGGACCATGTGGCGCTGCAAGATGAATGTCAGGCTCCCGGCGCGCTCGGAGGCGCGGAACGAGCTGGCGCTGTAGACCATCACCACGCCCACCATGACGAGAAGGGAGACGGATAGCCAAAGAAGTGTATCGGGGCCTCCCTTTTCGCCGCTGAATGTCGCGCCGCTTCTAGTCTTCATGGGTATCCCTCCGTTCGAGGCGGCCGACGATCTCCTTGAACATCCTTCCCCGCTCTTCGAAATCGGAAAACATGTCGAAGCTGGTGCACCCCGGAGAGAGGAGGACCACGTCCCCCTTTCGGGCGAGACGGTAGGCGAGGAGTACCGCCTGCTCCATCGTATTGGCGTAGTACCGGCCGGCGAAGTCGGTGAACACATCCTCGAGGAGGCGCTTCGCCTCGCCGATGAGCACGATCGCCCGCACGTGGATCGCCACGAGATCGATGAGGCGCTCGAAATTCGGCTTCTTCGGCCTCCCGCCGGCGATCCAGACGATGGGGGCGTCGAAACTCTGCAGCGCGTAGTGCACCGAATCGACGTTCGTCGCCTTCGAATCGTTTATGAATGTAATGCCGTTCAGCATGGCGACCCGTTCGAGCCGGTGCTCGAGGCCGGGAAAGTCGCGCAGCGTACGGCGGATCACCGGGGAGGGCACGCCGAGGATCTTCGCCGCCGCCACCGAAGCGAGTGCGTTCGTCCGGTTGTGCGGTCCCGGAATGGTGATGTCCCTTTCGAGCCCCACCAGTTCCTCTCCCGACAACGTGGAGGAAATTTCGCCGAACTGGAGAAAGACGCCGGGGAGCTTTCCCGCATACTCCCTGCTGATCCATACGACGTGCGAGGCGATCTCCCCGCCGAGACGCCGGCAGACCGGATCGTCGTAGTTGAGCACGGCATAATCGCTCTCGTCCTGGTTCGCGAAGAGCCGCGCCTTGAGGCGGACGTACTCCTCGAAGGTGCCGTGGCGGTCGAGGTGGTCCTCGGTGACATTGAGGAGCACCGCCACACGGGGACGGAAGTCACGAACTCTTTCGAGCTGGAAGCTCGAGATCTCCGCCACGATGAGGTCGTAGTCCCTGTAAGGACCCACCGCATCCGAAAGGGGACGACCGATGTTGCCCGCCACGGCGACGCGCCGTCCCTCGTGACGGAAGACCTCCCCGATCAGTTCGGTGGTGGTCGATTTTCCGTTCGTCCCCGACACGGCGACAATAGGGCAGTCGGCGGCGCGAAAAGCGAGTTCGATCTCGGCGATCACCTCGATCCCCCGCTTTTCCGCCTCCACGACGATCGACTGATCGGGGCGGAAACCGGGGCTCACCACGAGGATGTCGGCGCCGTCGAGAATGGAGACGTCGGGCGGCCCGAAACGGAAACGACCGCCCTCCTCCTCCCACCGCTCGATGTCGGCGGCGCTCTCCCCTTCGGGCCGGACCAGGTCATACGCCGTCGGTTCGCCGCCGAAACGGAGGATCAAGTCGATCGCGCCCCGGCCGCTCCGGCCGAGTCCGAGCACGACGAATCTCGTTTTCTTCCAGTCGATCATCGCAGCTTCAGCGTGCTGAGCGACAGTAGCGCCAGCAGGATTCCGATGATCCAGAAACGGACCACCACTTTTTCTTCCGGCCATCCTTTCAGTTCGAAGTGATGATGGATCGGCGCCATACGGAATACGCGCTTCCCGCGCAACCGGAACGATCCGACCTGGATCACCACCGAAAGGACTTCCATGACGAACACCCCGCCCAGGAGGGCGAGGAGAAATTCCATCTTGATGAAAATCGCCACCGCGCCGAGCACTCCGCCGAGGGCGAGCGAACCGGTGTCGCCCATGAAGATCTCCGCCGGGTGGCCGTTGAACCAAAGGAAGCCGAGCGCCGCGCCCACAAGGGCGCCGCAAAAGACGGTCAGCTCTCCGGCGCCTGCAAGGAACGGGATATTCAGATACGAACTGAATGTGGCATGACCGGTGAGGTACGCCACCGCAGCGAGGGCCAGCGCGCAGAGCGCCACGAGGCCGATGGCGAGGCCGTCGAGGCCGTCGGTGAGATTCACGGCGTTCGATGAACCGGTGAGCACGAAGACGATGAACGGTATGTAGAGGTAGCGGAAATCGATGAAGTGCTCCTTGAAGAACGGGACCGTCGTCTTCGTCGACCATTCCGGTTCGATCGGGTGAACGGTGAGCGCCAGACCGAGAACGATTCCGAGGGCCACCTGACCGACGAGCTTGTAGCGCCCGATCAAACCCTTCGGGTAGCGGCGGACCACCTTGAGATAATCGTCGAGGAGGCCGATCCCTCCCATCCACACGGTGGTCAGCAGGATGAGTTGCACGTAGCGGTTCGTCAGGTCCGCCCACAGAAGGGTGGGCAACACGATGGAGAGGAGTATGAGAAGGCCTCCCATGGTGGGGGTTCCCCGCTTGGCGCGGTGCGTCTCGGGCGTCAACTCGCTTCCCGCCTCGACGAACTGGATTCCCCTGAGCCAACGGATCATCACCGGCCCGAAGACGAAGCTGATGATCAGCGCCGTCACGGCGGCGTAGGCGGTGCGGAAGGTGATGTATTTGAACACATTGAGAACGGAGTAAGTGTCGCTTAATGGATAAAGGAGATGATAGAGCACGTCACACCCCTCCCGGCGCGGCCTTGTGGACCGCCGCCTCCCGGATCGCCCGGACCACTTCTTCCATTTTCATCCCCCGAGACCCCTTGACCGCCACCACATCGCCCGGTTCGAGAAAAGCGATGATCTCCGAGATGAACCGCTCCTTGTGGGACACGGCGCGAACAACGGCGCCGGGAGGAAAATCATCGCGAAGGGCGGCGCGTTCCACCGACGCGGTGCGCTCTCCCCAAAGGAAGAGCGCGTCGAGCCCCGCCCGGGCCGCGGCGCCGCCGACCTCCTCGTGGGCCTCCTCCTCCGCATCGCCGAGTTCGAGCATGTCGCCCAGGACGAGAACCCGCCTGCCGGAGCATTCCACTTTCGAGAGGAACTCCACCGCCGCGATCGTCGACGCGGCGTTCGCGTTGTACGTGTCATCCACGAGAAGAATTCCTCCCGCCTCCTCGGGAACGAAACGGCCCGGTGCGGGGCGGATATCCCCCACGCCCTTCACCACCGTTTCCATCGGAATGCCCGCGCCGATACAGGCCGCCACGGCGCCGACTATGTTCGCCGCCTGGTGCATCCCGTGGAGCGAAACATCGAGGCGGTATCCCCCTTCGAGCTTGAGGCGGATACCTTCGCGGCGCCATGGTTCGACGCGCACAGGGTGGATGTCGCACCGGTCCGAAACGCCGAAGGTGCGGAACGAAAGCCCTCTGTCGCGCGCTTCGCGCGGGAGAAGGTCGTCATCGCCGCCCAGGTAGAGCGCGCCTCCGCTCCGAATGTGCGAAGCGATCTCGAGTTTCTCTCCGGCGATGGCGCGAAGGTCTCCGAGTCCTTCCACGTGGGCCGCGTTCACGTTGGTGATCAGCGCCGCGTCGGGCCGCACAAGCCTCCCGAGGCGCGCCATCTCCCCGGGAGCGCTGATGCCCAGTTCCACCGCCACGTAGCGGTGGGTCTCGTCGAGGCCGAGGAGGGTGAGGGGAACGCCGAGGAGATTGTTGTAGTTTCCCGGTGACGCGAGCGACGCCCCGGCGGCGGCGAAGACCGAAGCGATCAGATCCTTCGTGGTGGTCTTGCCGTTCGAGCCGGTCACGGCGACGACGAATGGAGAGAAACGGTTCCTATGGTGGGCGGCGAGAGCGACGAGCGCTTCGGCCGCATGATCTACGAAGATCAGTTTTTCCGGCGAAATCGACCGGCGCGCATCCGGATCGAGACGGCCCCTCTCGACAACCGCCGCCGACGCCCCCCTGTTCAGCGCGTCGCCGACGAAGCGGTGTCCGTCGGTTCTTTCGCCCGAGAGGGCGAAAAAGATATCTCTCTTCCTCGCGGTGCGGCTGTCGATCGAGGCGCGCGGACCGCACCGGTCGCCGCCTCGGCTCTCCGCGGCCGTTTCCCCCGAGACGATGCGGGCGATTTCCGTTCTCGTGTATCCCCTCATCTCCCCTCCCCCATTCGATCGAGCGCCTCGGTCGCCACCACGGCATCGAGGAAGGGTATCTTCTCATTTCCCACGATCTGCGCGTTCTCGTGGCCCTTGCCGGCGATGAGCACCGTGTCCCCCGGCCGTGCGATCTCGATCGCCCGCGCGATGGCGTCGCGGCGATCACCGATCACCTCGTACGCCGTCCCGGTGGAGGCGAGTCCCTCCTCGACCTGCCGGCGAATCTCGGCGGGATCCTCGTTCCTCGGGTTGTCGTCGGTGAGGATGCAATGGTCGGCGAATTCACCGGCGATCCTCCCCATGGAAGGGCGCTTCCCCGTGTCCCGGTCGCCGCCGCATCCGAAAAGGCAAATCACGCGCCCGCGGGTCGACGGTCGCACGGCGCGCAGCACGTTGAGAAGACCGTCCGGCGTGTGGGCGAAATCGATGTACACGTCGAACGGCTGCCCCCGGTCGATCCGCTCCAGCCGGCCGGGAACGGGAGGCGTCGCGGCGAGTCCGGCGGCGATCCGGGCAAGATCGAAACCGTGATGGATCGCGAGTGCGGCGGCGGCGAGGGCGTTCGACGCGTTGAAGACGCCCGGCAGGGGCAGAAGAAACTCCACCGTCTCCTCCCGATACGTCATCGAAAGGCGCGTGCCGGCGGGTTCTTCTCCGAGCAGCTCGCCGCGCACGTCCGCGCCGCCGCTCAGACCGAACGTGATGGTCCGCCCGCCGATCTCTTTCGCCAGGCGGCGGCCGACGAGATCATCGATGTTGAGCACCGCGGCACCGACCTCCACGCCGTCGTCAAACCGGCCTTCCGCGCGAAAGAGTCGTTCCTTGATTCCAATATATTCTGTAAATGAACCGTGGTAGTCTAGATGATCCCTCGTGACATTGGTCAGCGCCAACGCACGGAAGCGAAGTCCGGCGAGCCTCCTTTGCGCCACGCCGTGGGACGACACCTCGAGCGCCGCCGCTGCTACGCCGTCTTCCGCCATGAGAGCGAGATATCGGTGAATCGCGTCCGACGACGGCGTGGTGTTCACCGCCGGGACCCTCCGATTCTTCCACCGGTATTCCACCGTGCCGATCACCCCGCAGTGAACAGCGGAAAACTCGAGCACCGAGGAGAAGAGGAACGCCACGGTGGTCTTCCCGTTCGTCCCGGTGACGCCGAAAAGGGAGAGCTTCCGGGATGGATGATCGTGAACCTCCGCCGCCGCCAACCCGAGAGCGACCCGGCTGTCACGCACGACGATAAGGGGAAGGTCGGCCGCAAGATCACGTCCCTCTTCCACCACGGCGCACGCGGCGCCCGCGCCGGCGGCGTCCCGCACGAAGGCGTGGCCGTCGAACGAGGCGCCTCTCACCGCCACGAAGAGGAATCCCGGTTTCACGGCGCGCGAATCGCACGTCACATCCACCACTTCGCCCCGAAGGTCGCCGCGCACCTCGAGGGCGCCCACGACCCGGCGGAGACGTTCGGCGTCGATTCCTTTCATCTCGTCCACCATCATCGCATCGTCCCCGTCAGAACCGGCGCGGACGCCCTGCCGAGATCGGATCCCGCCGGTGGCGATTGGCTCGCCACCGTGCCGCCCCCCCGGCAGCAGACGGCCGCCCCGGCCTCGAGAAGAAGCCGTTTCGCCACACGCATCGGAAGTCCCCTCAGATCGGGCATCTTCGCCCGTCCCGGACGCGCCGCGGGCGCCGCCGCCTGCGCGAAATGTTCGCCGTGGCTACCGGCGTCCGCCGCCGCCGCCCCTTCCGCCGTTTTCGCGCGAAGCCACCCGCGAACCGCCTCGCGCTGCAGCTCCGGCAGGAAGCTGTCGGACAGATCGGTACACATCGCCCTGGTGAGAATGTTTCGGAAGGCGGGACCGGCCACGAGGCCGCCCGCGGAGATTCCGGAAGGGTCTACCAGTATCACCGCCGCCACCACCTTCGGGTTCCCGACAGGCACGAAACCGATGAACGATGAGATGAAATCGGTGTTCGAGAAGCGGCCGTCGGCGCGAAGCATCTGCGCGGTTCCGCTCTTTCCCCCGGTCGGCCAGTTCCCCACCGCCGCCGCCTTGCCGGTCCCCCGGCGCACCACACCCTCGAGGAACCGGCGCATCGTTCTCGCCGTCTCCACCGAGACGACGCGCCGCACCGGCATGGGGGGAAATGTCTCTCGCGGTTCGCCGTCCGATCCGCGGATCTCTCGCACAATCCTCGGTTCCATCAACACGCCGTCGTTCGCGATCGCCGAGAACGCCGAACAAAGCTGCACCAGGTTGACCGCCACCTCGTGGCCGATCGAAATCGTCTCCAGAGATCGGCCGCTCCAGTCGGAGGGCTTGTGAAGCATGCCGGGCACCTCCCCGGGAAGAGCGATCCCGGTGAGTGTTCCGAATCCGAAGTCCCTCGCATAGGCATAAAGTTTCTCTCTCCCGAGCGCTTCGGCGACCTGGGCGGTCACGATGTTCGATGAGAGTTCGAAAGCCCGTTGCACGGTGAGCGTGTCGTACTCCTTCGCATCCCGGATCGTGTACGTGCCGAAATCCTTCTTTCCGTGCCAACCGTAGAAACGATCGTCCGGTGACACGACCTTCTCCTCGAGCGCCGCGGAATAGGTGATCAGCTTGAACGTCGAGCCCGGTTCGAACTGCGACACCACACATCGGTTTCCCCTCGGCACCTCCATCCCGCCTTTCGTCCCATCCTCGGAAGCCATGGCGAGAATCTCCCCGGTGGAAGGATCCATGACGAGCGCCATGCCCCACCGGGCGCCGCATCGTTCGATCGCCTTGCGCAACTCCGATTCGGTGGCGCTTTGCATGTCCGAGTCGAGGGTGAGCACGATGTCGCAGCCGTTCACCGGAGGACGACAGGGGTAGGTGCACACGGGACGGCTCTCGCTCGAGGGCACTCTCTGGAGCACCTGCCACCCGGGAGTGCCCCTCAGCAAACGGTCGAACTGCTTCTCGATCCCGCCCAGGCCGACGCCGTCCACATCGGTCGATCCCACCACCTGGCGGGCGAGGGGACCGGAAGGGTTCACCCGGTCGATCTCCGGTATGCGGTAGACCCCGGGGAGATTCTTCGCCTCGATGCTCTCCCAGAGCGCGGGATCGACCTTCCTCCGGATCCAGACGAATTTCTTCCGCCTGTCGGAGAGACGCTCGAAAAGAACGTCTCCGTACGAACCGACGAGCGGGCCGAGAACCCGGCTAACCGCCGCGGCGTCGGCGATCTGCGCCGGATTGGCGATCACCGACGGCGAGGATATCGATCCCGCGAGAAGAGTGCCGCGCCGATCGAGGATTCGGCCTCTCATGAACGGAATCACGACACGAAGATTGTGCTGCTTCTCGGCGAGCGTATTGAAACGATCGTGTTCGGCGATCTGGATTCGGGCGAGACCGGAGACGAGGAGGAACCACACGAGGACGCCGCACGTTACCACCACGAACATGCGGACGCTCCGGTTCACTCCCCGCGCTCTCCTTCCCGGCCGAATACCGCCCGTCCGATTCCCCTGCCCGCGGAAAGAAAGAGACTCGCCGCGAGGGAGGGTCCCGTCCCACCGCGCGGCTCGGCGCTCCGCCACTGCGGGAGGAGCACCCGATCCTCCACGCATGCGAACCGGAGGCCGATCTCTTCGCCCGCCTCCTTCTCGATCCGATCGCGGCCCGCGAGGAGCGCCACCGTCCTTTCGGTCCTGTCAATCTGCCCGTTCAACTCCCTCAGACGGTTCGACAGCCGCCGGTTTTCCACGGTGAGCTGCTCCACGCAGAACCGCTGCGTCACGCAGCAGATCATCACGAAAAGCGTCCCCGCCAGGAGCGGGGCGATGACGAGCACCGTGCCGGGGTGCTTCGCGTTCGAACGCCTCTTCGGCCTTCTCGCCCGTGTCATGATCCGTTCTCCTCGCGATCGAGTCTCCTTACGGCCCGAAGCCTGGCGCTCCGGGCGCGACCATTTCTTTCGATCTCCTTTTCTCCCGGTTGGATGGCACGGCGGGTGAGACGCTCGACGAGCGGCTTCTTTCCGCACCGGCAGACCGGGAAACCGGGGGGGCATTCGCACCCCTTCACGAAGCGGGCCATCGCCCTTTTCACCATGCGATCCTCGAGGGAGTGATAGGCGATCACCGCGAGTACGCCCCCGTCGTCGAGGATCTCGACGCACCCTTCGAGCGCCTCGCCGAGCGACGAGAGTTCGTCGTTCACCTCGATCCGGATCGCCTGGAATACGCGGGAGAGTTCGGCGTTCCTCCTCCTGGCTGGGATCCGCCGGGAAACCGTCCGGGCGAGTCGATCCGTGTGGAGGATCGGTTCCGCACTCCGCTCCCGAACGATCTCTCCGGCGATCGCCCTCGCGTTGCGCACTTCCCCGAAGTCGCGCAGAATGTCGGCCAATTCCTTTTCCGAGTAGTGATTCACCACGTCCAGGGCGCTCTTCGTTTCACTCCGGTTCATCCGCATGTCGAGGGGACCTTTCCGCCTGTACGAAAACCCGCGGTCGGCGCGGTCGATCTGAAGGGACGACACGCCCAGATCAAGAAGAATCCCTCCCACCCCCTCGATCCCTTCGACGGCGAGGAGGCGGGGGAGTTCGCGGAAGTTCCCGTGGACGAAACGAAGGGGTGTCTCGAAACATCCGAGCCGCTTCGATGCGACGGCGAGCGCCGCTTCGTCCCGATCGACGCCGACGAAACCGCGCACCCTCCCGGCGAGGGCTGCGAGAAGAGCCTCCGCGTGCCCTCCCATTCCGACGGTGCCGTCCACGAGGAATCCCCCCGGAAACGATTCGAACAGGCGGACCGCTTCTTCGAGAAGAACGGGAACGTGAAGATCGGCCGGTTCATCCATCTCATCTCCCGGTCAGTCCGCGCTCAGCTTCCGGATCGTCATGTGCGCCTTGCGTGCCGCCTCGATGTACTTCGCGTCGACGGCGTTCTCGTAGCGGAACGTCCCTTTCAGGTATTCGTCGTACACCACGGGGCTGAAGATCTCGAAGTGGGTCCTCCCCCCGCCGACGATCACCACGTCCCGGTCGATCCTCGCCCAGTTGCGCACTTCCTGGGTGAGCACGATCCGGCCCTGTTTGTCGAACGAGTGTTCGCTCGCATTCGAGTTGAGAAAGCGGAGATAGAAACGGACGTCGTCGTTCGTCCAGTCGAGAGAGGCGTTCTCCGTTTCGAGGGCTTCCCAGATCTCCATCGGGTAGGCCATGAGGCACAGCTCGAAGCCGCGGCTGATGATGAACGACTTCGAATCGTTCCCCCCCTCGCTCCGGGAGCCTCCCGGTGCGAGGAGCTTCCGGAAGCGGGCGGGAATGTTGATCCGCCCCTTCGGGTCGACCGCGAATCTGTACTCGCCTACGAATCGGGCCACGGTTTCTCCCCGGGGATCGTTTCCCCTCGTGAAGAGGCCGGTTGTCATGTCCGGTACGGGCCCGTATACTCGCGTCTGAGATGTGTATCCGACGGTGTTCGGCGAAGTGGACGATCCCCTCCCACGGAGAAGGGGCAGGACCCGAGAGAACCGGTTGCCGACTTAACCCAAAGCAACCCACTTCAACCCACCGGTGCTATACTATAAGAACAGATCGGGTCGTGCAAGAGTTTTTTAAACTTTGTTATGGCTTTTATTTCAACAGATTAGAGGGATCTCACCGTAAAAACCCCGAAAAAGATTTCCGGTGGGTTCCGATCTGTCGAAGGAGAGGGAATCGGGGAGAGATGAAGACTTCGATGGGAGAACGGATCGACCGAATCGGGCGGCGGGGACGGATCATTCCCTTCTTGGCGGCGCTTCTCCTCCTCGGCGGCTGCGCGCCGAAGGCGATCCTGCCCGGCGTCAACATGATCCTGATCACCATCGATACGCTCCGGGCGGACCATCTCGTCACGTACGGTTATCAGGGGGGAAAGACGCCGAATATCGATCGGCTCGCCCGGGACGGGACACTCTTCCTCGATGCCTACGCGTCGGTGCCCCTCACCCTGCCGAGCCACACCAGCTACCTTACCGGAACGAACCCGACGTGCCACGGCGTGCACGACAACGGCGCCTACACCCTCGGCGAGGAGAAGAGCACCATCGCCGAATACTTGAGCGACGCCGGCTACGAAACCGCGGCGATCGTCTCGTCGTTCCAACTCGACCGGAAGTACGGCCTGAGCCAGGGGTTCGACTTCTACGACGACGAGATGGCGAAGGAATTCCAGCTGTACGATCCGAGGCTCCTATCGGGCCCGAAAAGTCAGGAGCTGAAATATCACACCGACCAGCAACGCGCCGAAGCCGCCGTGGCGAAGGCGAAGAAGTGGTTCGGCGGTCGGGACGAAACGAGACCGTTCTTCCTGTGGCTCCACTTCTTCGATCCGCACAGCGTCTACGATCCCCCCCCTCCCTACAACGATCTCTTCCAGGACCGCGCCTATCCCGACAGTCTCTACGACGGCGAAATCGCGTATCTCGATCACAACATCGGGGAACTCGTCCGGTTTCTCCGTGACAAGGGACTCTACGATAATACACTGATCGTCTTCGTGGCCGATCACGGCGAGGGGCTCGGCCAGCACAGGGAACTCTTCCACGACCAGTTCATCTACGATTCGACACTTCATGTCCCGTACATCTTCGGCGGCGGCGCCGTTCCCGGCGACTGGCCTCCCCTGGTGGACGACATGGTCCGGAGCATCGACGTCCTCCCCACCCTCCTCGACCTGGTCGGCATCCGGCCGAGGGATGACGTGGAAGGGGAGTCGCTTCTTCCCCTGCTCGAGGGAGGCGGCCGGGACGTGGCGCACTACATCGAATCGTACTCGCCCACACATAATTTGTGCGTCAAGCTATTCGGCGTCAAGAAGGGGGGCTGGAAGTATATCGAGGCGCCCACGCCGGAGCTGTACCACACCGATACCGATCCGGGAGAAACGGTCAACCTCGCCGACCGGAACACGGCGAAGGCGGAGGAGCTGCGGGAGGTCCTGAAAGGATACATGGTGGAAGATGACGTGCTCCCCGCGGAAGTCGATTTCGAGACGAGACGGAAACTGGAGGCGATCGGCTACGTGCAACAGACGGCCCGGCGCGTTTCGATGGCCCGGGAGAACCGCGCCGATCCGAAGGACATGGCGGCGTGCATCGAGGGTCTCCACATGTCGATGGAGTATTTCAACTTCGGCCGGTTCGACTCCTCCCTCGCCGTTTCGCTCCGGTTGATGGAGATCTTCCCCGGCCAGTCGAGAATCTACTACAACATCGGGAACCTGCAGATCCGCATGGGGCTCTACGAGGATGCGGTGAAGGACTTCAGGAAGATCCTCGCCCAGAATCCCCGCTACGCCAAGGGGATGTTCTGGGAGGGGATGGCGCTCATGCGCCTGAAACGGGACGACGAGGCGATCGAGTGGTTCCGCAAGGCGATCGCCATCGAACCGAACCTGCAGGTGGCGCGCTACAACTACGCCGTCGTTCTCGCGAGAAACGGTTCTCTCCGCGAATCGATCAACGAGTTCGAGAAGGCTCTTCAGATCGATTCGAAAAGCAGCCTGGGACAGATGGCCCAGGCTGCGCTCACCGACATCCGGGACAAGCTGAGGGCAGCGAGCGACAACTGATCGGCGGGGCGGCGACCGGCCGGCCCGCCGTTCTCTCCACAGACATCGCGGCGAACATCACGACCCCACCCGCTCGAAACTCTAGTCGGCCTGCTCCCCGAGCGCGCCTAGAACCAGATCGCCGATCTCGTCGGTCATAAGTCCGCTCGACGCGGACAGTCCGGGAATCCTCTTCGAGCGGAGGAGATGCTCGATCGTCCGTTCGATCCCCTGCGCCGCCTCCGTTTCGCCGAGAAAATCGAGCATCATCTGGACCGCGGCGATCGTGGCGAGCGGGTTCGCCACGTTCTTCCCCCTGTACTTCGGGGCACTCCCGTGGATCGGCTCGAACATCGACACCCGTCCGGGATGGATGTTGCCCGATGCGGCGATGCCGAGCCCGCCTTGGATCATGGCGCCGAGATCGGTGAGAATATCGCCGAAGATGTTGTCCACCACGACCACGTCGAAATCCTCGGGGTTCTTCACCATCCACATGGTGGCGGCGTCGATGTACATGTGATCCCGTTCCAGCTGCGGGTACTCGCCCCCCACCTCCTCGAAGACGCGGGTCCACAGGTCCTGCGGCCGTATGGCGTTCGCCTTATCGACGAGGGTGATCTTCTTCCGTCCCGCGGCGCGCGCGGTCTCGAAGGCGTAACGAACGGCGCGTTCCACCCCCTTGCGGGTCATCACCATCTCGGCGAGGGCGACCTCGTCGGGCGTCCCCCGCTTGAACTGGCCGCCGATCCCCACATAAAGACTCTCGGTGTTCTCCCGCACCACGAGCATGTCGATATCTTCCGGCTTCTTCCCCTTGAGGGGGCAGAGGTGCTCGGCGTAGAGGCGGATCGGCCTCAAGTTGATGTATAGGTCGAGCTTGAACCGGATCCCCCCGATGATCGCCCTCTCCAGGAGGCCGACCTCGATGCGCGGGTCGCCGATGGCGCCCACGAGGATCGCATCATGGTCGCGGCACTCGGCAAGCGCCGAGTCGGGGAAGAGTTCTCCCGTTTCCAGATAGTGATCGGCGCCGTGCGGGAAATGCGTCGTTCTTACGCGAAAGCCGTGAATCTCGGCGGCGGCTTGAAGCACCCGAAGGCCTTCGCGAACGATTTCATCTCCGATGCCGTCTCCCGGCAGCACGGCGATAGAATAATCCTTGCCCATTCTTTGATCCTTCACCGCCGGAGCGGGCGCGGAGGCTCCTTCCCCGGCCGGTCGTTCCGTCAGTTCCGTTCAAGCAGGACGGCGATTCCCTGTCCACCGCCGATGCAGGCGGACGCGATGCCGTACCGTACGCTTCTCTTCTTCATTTCGACGGCAAGCGTGTAGATCAACCGTGAGCCGGTCGCCGCGAGCGGATGCCCGAGACCGATGGCGCCCCCATTGACGTTCACCTTCTCCCTCGAAAGGCCGAGATCCCGCTCGACGGCGAGATACTGCGCCGCGAAAGCCTCGTTGACTTCGAATAGGTCGATATCTTCGAGGGAGAGACTCTTCTTCTCGAGGAGCGACCGGATCGCCGGCGCGGGGCCGATCCCCATGATCTCCGGTTCGACGCCCACCACCGACCAGCCGGCCACCTTCGCCAGCGGCTCTTTCCCCATCTCCTTCGCCCGTGAAGCGGTCGCGAGCACGAGGGCGGCGGCGCCGTCGACGATTCCGCTCGCGTTGCCCGCCGTGACGAAGCCATCCTTCGCGAAGGCCGGCGGGAGCTTGGCGAGCGCTTCGAGTGTCGCCCCCGGTTTCATATGGTCGTCTTCGGCAACGGTCATCGTCGTCCGCCTCGGGCCGGGCGTTTCCACCGGCTCGATCTCCTCGGCGAGGCGGCCGGTCTTCTTCGCCTCATTCGACCGGGTCATGCTCTCGAAGGCGAACCGGTCCTGATCTTCCCTCGAGATCTCCATGCGGCGCGCGAGGTTTTCCGCCGTGCCCGCCATGTAGGTGCCGCAATAAGGATCGAGAAGGGAACTCATCAGCGAATCCTCGAGCTGGGCCTTTCCGAACTTGAGACCGCTCCGGGCGCCCCGGATCACGTGGGGACACTGGCTCATGTTTTCCATCCCCCCGGCGATCACGACCGACGCCTCGCCGAGGAGCATCATCTGCGAACCGGTCACCACCGACTGGAGGCCCGAACCGCAGATCCGGTTCACGGTGAGCGCCGGCGTTTCCACCGGAACACCCGCCTTGAGCGCCACGTGCCTGGCACCGTAGATCGCGTCGGACGATGTCTGCATGGCGTTTCCCATGATCACGTGCTCCACGTCGGCCGGGGCGACCCCCGATCGGGTAAGCGCCGCCTTCGCGGCATGCGCCCCTAGATCGATGGCCGAAACATTCCGCAGGGCACCGCCCGGTCTTCCGTCACCCGTCTTGCCTCCGACCCACTCCGTCATCGGTGTTCTCGCTCCGTCGAGAATCCAGATCTCCTCCATGGTTCTCCCTTTCCTTAATCGCAATCTATTTCATCTGCGAAATTACTTGCCCTCGAAGTTCGCCTTCCGTTTCTCCAGAAACGCCGCCATCCCCTCGGCGCTGTCCGCCGTGCCGCACACCAGGCCGAAAAGAGCCGCCTCGTGGGCGCACCCTTCGGCGAGGGTCATTTCCAGACCGTCGTGAATCGCATCCAGCACGTAGCGCACCGACAAGGGCGCCGCCTTTTCCACTTTCGCGAGGATCTTTTCGCACTCGCCGATCAGGTCCGCCGCGGGAACGACACGGTTCACGAGGCCGATACGCTGCGCTTCCGCCGCGTCGACTTTCCGCCCGGTGACGGCGATCTCCGTGGCGATCCCCCTTCCCACGATGCGCGGAAGACGCTGCGTGCCGCCATAGCCCGGGATCAGTCCGAGCGTCACTTCGGGAAGACCGAACACCGCCTCCTCCGAGGCGATGCGCAGGGAACAGGCGAGGGCGAGTTCGCAGCCGCCGCCGAGGGCGAAGCCGTTCACCGCGGCGATCACCGGCTTCCCGAGACATCCGACGAGATCGAACACATGCTGACCCCGGAGGGCGAAATCTTTCGCCTGGGCCGCGGTGAATGCGGCGATCTCCTTCACGTCCGCGCCGGCGACGAACGCTCTTCCCGCGCCCGTGATGATCGCCCCGCGAACGGAGCGGTCCGAACGAATCTCGAGAAGAGCGTCCCTCAGGCCGTCCATGGCCTCCCGGTTCAGTGCGTTGAGCGCCTTCGGACGGTTGATGGTAATGAGAGCGGTTTGTTCCCTCCGCTCGAGGGTGACAGTCTCAGACGCCATGATTCAGGTCCTTCCTCTGTGCCGGAGAGGGTGAGCGGGGATGACGAAAACTCCTGTCCGACCACGATAACGGGAGTGATTCACAAGGTCAACCGCTCCGCCCAGGTGGAGAAATCGACCCGAAAGATCTGGACAGATCACAAGGCCTTATCATACACGAGCCCATTTGATTACAGCCATCTTTTCATGTTGATTCTAGGTCGAGTCGGATCAAGACACCACCCCACACCCCGCCGGAAACACCGCGGGGAGCGACCTGTTTTTTCCGCATGGGACCCGGCGCGCCGATTGACCGCGCCCCATCGCTCGGATACTCTCCGGGACGGGGGGTTTCCGATGGCGCGAAAAGAGAAAGGCGACGCGCGGCGACGGTGGCTGGAGGAGACATACGTCCCGGCGCGTGATCGTTTCCCCGAGAGAAAGGAAACATTCCGCACCGCTTCCGGATTCGAGGTGGAGCCGACGTACGGACCGGGGCCGGAGTTTCCGGGAGAGTTTCCTTACACCCGAGGTATCCTCCCGACACTCTACCGCGCCCGACTCTGGACGATGCGCCAGTATTCCGGCTACTCGTCGGCGCGAGAGACGAACCACCGTTTCCGCTATCTACTCGAGCAAGGACAGACCGGGCTGTCGGTCGCCTTCGACCTTCCCACGCAGATGGGATACGATTCCGACGCGCCCCTCGCCGCCGGGGAAGTGGGAAAGGTCGGCGTGGCGATCGACACGATCGACGACATGAGACTCCTCTTCGACGGCATCCCGCTGGAGAAGGTGAGCGTATCGATGACGATCAACGCCACCGCCGCCGTGCTGCTCGCCATGTACCTCGTCGTCGCCGAGGAGAGAGGCATCCCCGCGGACTCGCTCTCGGGTACGATCCAGAACGACATCCTGAAAGAGTACATCGCGAGAGGGACCTACATCTTCCCTCCCACCCCGTCGCTCAGGCTGATCACCGACACGTTCCGCTACTGCTCCGATAACGTGCCCCGATGGAACACGATCTCGATCAGCGGCTATCACATCCGCGAGGCGGGCGCCACCGCGGTGCAGGAACTCGCCTTCACCTTCGGCGACGCCATCGCCTATATGGAAGCGGCGCGCGAAGCGAGGCTCGACCTCGATACGATCGTCCGGCGGATCTCGTTCTTCTTCGCGGTCATGAACGATCTCTTCGAGGAGGTGGCGAAGTTCCGCGCCGCGAGGCGGATCTGGGCGAATATCGTGACGAAACGCTTCGGCATCCCTTCCTCTCTCGGTAGGCTGAAGTTTCACACCCAAACGGGCGGCTCGACGCTCACCGCGCAGCAGCCCCTTACCAACGTCTCCCGCGTCACCGTGCAGGCTCTCGCCGCCGTGCTCGGCGGGACGCAGTCGCTTCACACGAATTCGTACGACGAGGCGCTCTCCCTGCCGACGGAGCGCTCGGCGCGCATCGCGCTGCGCACCCAGCAGATCCTGGCGTGCGAGAGCGGCGTCGCCTCCGTGGTCGATCCTCTCGGCGGTTCATGGTACGTGGAGGATCTTACCGAACGGATGGAGCGCGAAACATGGCGCCTTATCGATACGATCGACGAAGAAGGCGGGATGCTCGCCGCGGTAGAGTCGGGTTTCGTGCAGCGGGCAATCCAGAAGAGCGCGTACGAATACCAGAAGGGGGTCGAGTCGGGCGACGTGGAGGTGGTGGGCGTGAACTGCTATCGGAGCGGGGAAAGCGCGGCTCCCGACCTGCTCGAGGTGGGAGGTGTGGCGGAGGATGCGCAGAAAGAGGCGCTCAAGACGATCCGCACCCGCCGGGACGACGGGCGGCACGGCCGCGCGATCCGCGCCCTCTCGGAAGCGGCCGGGGGAAGGGAGAATCTACTCCCCTATATAATGGAAGCGGTAAGAACGGACGCCACGGTGGGGGAGATCTGCGATACCCTCCGCGGCGTGTTCGGTGAGCACAAGGAGATCGTGACGCTGTGACCGCCCGCGGTGCAGCTACGGGGAAACCGGTGCGGACAGGGGAGGGATCATGGGTGTCGTGAGAATCGATCACGTGGGCATCGCCGTGAAGAGCGTCGAGAGCGTCTCGCCGGCGATCCGGAATCTTTTCACTCCTCCGCCGGCGGAGGTGGAAGAGGTGGAGGACCAGGGAGTGCGCGCCGTCTCGTACCGGGCGGGTGAAGGTTCGATCGAATTCCTCGAAAGCCTCGACGAATCGAGTCCGGTAGGGCGTTACCTCGCACAGCGGGGGAGCGGGATTCATCATATCGCTCTCGAAGTGGACGACCTGGAGACGACCCTCGCCGACCTGAAGCGTGAAGGGGTCGTCCTCATCGACGAGAAGCCGCGCGCCGGGGCGGGGGGAAAACGGATCGCCTTCATTCACCCGAAAAGCGCCGGCGGAATCCTGATCGAACTGTGCGATCGTCCGGCATGAAGCTTCGGCTGATCCTGCCGGCGGGATCGCTCGTCTACATCCTTGCCGCTCTTCTCTCCGGCGCCTCTCCCGCTTCGCCCGGAACGTATGTCCCCTTCCTTCTCTCGTGCCTCTCTTTTCTTCCGGCTCCTTTCGCACCGACGCGGGCACGCGAATCGATTCTCCCATGGGGCAACCGTTTTTTCCCGCAACTGCTCTGCGGGTTCGCGCTGGCGATCGCCCTTTTCCACGGTTTCAACTGGTACGGACCGGGCGGGAGGTTCCACCCGGTAGTGCACGACGAGTTCGCCTATCTCTTCCAGGCGAAAACATTCGCCGCGGGACGGCTCTTCTACCCTTCCCCACCCGAACCTCTCTTCTTCGACGCCATGCACATCCTCACCGAGCCGGTGTACGCCTCCAAATATCCCCCGGGACATGCGCTCTATCTTGCTCCTTGGACGGCGGTGGGGGCACCATGGGCCGGATCGCTCCTTCTCACATTCGTCTCGCTTCTTCTCATGGGCGCCCTCGCACGGCGGTATGTCGGCTCATGGGGGGCTCTTCTTCTCGTCGTCCTCTTCGGCATCTCCCCGATGGAGATGAAAGTCGCGCCCACCTACCTTTCCCAGATAACCCTCCTCGCCGGCGCGGCGGCTTATCTCTATCTCCTTCAGCGCACCGGCGGACGCGGGAAAACGGCCGCCGCCGGGACGGCGGGCGCGCTGCTCGGTTTTCTCTTCTTCACCCGCCCGCTCAACGCCCTCGTACTCGCCGGCGCATCGATACCGCTTCTTCCCTCCTTCCTCGGCACCGCGCGCGGCATGTCCGCACCGAGGCGATCGATTCTCTTTTTCGCCGCTCTGGCCGCCGCGTGCGCCGCCGGCACGATGTACAACCGCGCCATCACCGGATCGTTCACGCGGATGCCGTGGCAGGAATACGCCGCACGCTACACGCCGGAAGACCGGCTCGGTTTCGATCACGGCGAGCCGCCGCAAGAGAGGGAAATCGGGCCGGGTAAACGAATGTGGCTCGAGCAGGTACTCTATCCGAACCGCAGGCTCTACACCCCCTCCTTCGCGGCGGCCACGCTCTTTCGATTCCGGATCCCCTACACCACGAAAGAGACGGCGCCGTACGCGTTCTTCATCCTACTGGCACCGTTGTTCCTCCCGGGCCGCCACCGCCGCGCCGCCCTTTGGACCGTTTTCTATGCCCTCCTCTTGCACGGGGCATACCTTTTCTACTGGTTTCCCTGGGCGAATTACTACCACGAGATCTCCCCCCTCCTCCTCTTCCTTCCCCTTCTCGGCGCCGCCGCCCTGGTGAGAGCCGCCGCCCGCGCGGGCCGGGAAGGAGTGGTTCTCGCCGTCGCGGCGCTGATTCTCCTCGCCTTGGCGGGTAACGCGCGGCAGATCCCCCGGCAGATCGATTTTCTCAGGACGAAACCGCTCTACCACCTGAGATTCGACCGTCTCGTGGAAGAGAACGTCCCGAAAAACGCCCTCGTCTTCGTTCATTACTTCAAGTCTCATAATTCGGAACTCGACCTGATCAACAACGAGCCTGATCTCGCCGCGGCGGACCGCGTTTTCGTGCATGATTTCGGCGGCGGGAGAAACCGCGCGTTCCACGACCGCTACTTCCCGGGCAGGAAGCCGTACCTCTACCTCGAGGGAGCGAAAAAAATCATTCCCGGGTATGAACGCCCTCCCGCGCGCGCCGGAGGATAGGGGCCGGCTCGAACCGCCCCGTCCCCGGCGCCTTCGCGATCGTGAATCGGTCTGCGAAACAAAGACCGCATACTCGAAAACGTTACTTCACGAGAACCATCTTCCGCGTCACCGATTCGCCGTCCGCCCTCAACCGCAGGAAGTAAACTCCCCCTGAAAGGGTCGAGCCGTTGTCGTCCTTTCCGTCCCAGTGGAGGGTATGGCCGCCCGCTTCCCGGTTTTCCCCCGGGAAAGCGCGCACGCGACGGCCCGCGACGTCGTAGATCGCGATTTCCACGAACCCGGGCGACGCGAGGGTGTACTCGATGTCGGTGGAGGGGTTGAATGGATTCGGCGAGTTCCCGGCGGCGATGACCGCTCCGCCGGCGGCGAACAGCTCTTCCGCCCGTTCGTACGGGATCGCATCGACGATGGGACCCTTGAAGAAAGTAAGCCTTTCCCCCATCCCTTTCCGGAAGATCAGGCCGCGCGCGATGGCGCGTCCGTACGCATCCGCCCGGCCGTTTCCGCTCGCCAAGAGGACACCCGTCGCTTCGTCGGTGAGGGTCCAGCGGAAGTTCCCCCTCGGCGGGATGCCGAATTTCCCACCGGGCGCAGGTCCGACATCGACGGTGAGGCTTTCCGGAAACACCGCGCCGTACGATCCCTCCGGAGGCGCATCGGGAATGAAGAGCGTGATCCCCCACTTCCGCCCGGTGTCGGTGATCGTTTCGCTCCCCCATGATAGGAAGGCGTTCATCTTCCCTTCCACGGCAACATCGAAATCATCGTCCGTCGACGCGTTAAGAAAGAAGGGAACCGTGACGCCCCGGGTGAAGAGGAGGTGGCTTTTCTGCGACTTGTCGTAACCGTACGGGTCGAGAAGCGCCACGCGCTGGGAGTGGCCATACATCCCCCATTGGAAGTTGAAGGGACGTTTCGTGTCGACCAGGGCGCGGGTGAAGCGCTTCACCTGATCCCAGCCGATGCCATCATCGTTCGTCCCGTTGGAGAAGGTGATCCACGGAGTCGCCGTCGAGCGGTGCGAGCGAAGCCACTTGTCATTGTCGTAGTAGTCCCATACCGAATACCGGTCGTTCGCCGTGATCGTCTCCCCGCCGAAACGCGCGGCGAACTCCTCGTTCGAGAAGGGGACCGCCCATTCCTGCTCTCCCCAGGCGGCGGGGAACGACGAGGCGAAAGTCGGCGATTCCGAGGGGATATGGATGCCGACCCAGGAGATGAGATTGCTGAAGAGTTGACCATTCCTCAGGCCGACGAGGGAGGTTCCCGCCCCTCCCATGGAAGAGCCGGAAAGGGTGATCCTATTGAGATCCACATTGTATAGAGGAGCGACGAAATCGTAAACGAACGCCATCAGCCTGTGCATGGTGAACGGTTTCACCGATCCGGCGGCATACGATTTCAGCGTGCCGAGATTCTCATGGTAGCCGGTCCACCAATCCTGGAAGGGGAACTGGTTGCCCGCCACGAGGATGTGCCCCTGCTCGAAGGAGTACCACCAGCCGTAACCGCCGGTGAGGCTCCCCCCCCAGTTGTGGAGTGCAAGATCGACGCCCGGCTCGCTTACCGCGTAGTCGGACGAGGGCGTGACCACCAGATAGTTGAACGGGCTGCTCGGGAAGTTCGCCCGGGGAGGTGCCTCCCACTTCACATAGAAATATTGCCCCGACGAGGCGCCGTACATGAATTCCGTTGCATGCTCCTCCTTCAAGAGAAGCACCATGCCCGACCCGGGCGTTTCCACCACCGCCGCCGTGGCGTTCTCTCCCTCGGCGAGAGAGGAGAAGTCCTCGGCGCCGTCCACCGTGTGGCTTACGAAATACCAGGCGGTGTCGGTGCCGGCGCCCTCGTAGTGATCGACATAGATCCCCGTTCCGCCGGAAGCGGCGACGCCGTCGCCGATCGGCAGGCGGTAGACCGTACCGGCGCCGTACGTGGGATAGCAGTTCCCTCCCGGCCCGGGGAGCTTGGGATTCCATCCGCTGAGCGGCTTGATCTCGTCGACCAGCCGGGAACGGAGAATCGCGTCGGCGGTGACGATCGGCTCGTCCGAGCGGTAGATCCGGTACCTCGTTTTCTGCGCGTCGTCGAGGGCCCCGCTCGTCTGGTAGAAGAGATCGCACGGCGCCGAATCGCCGGTCAGCGGCGGATCGACTTCTTCGAAGGTGATCATCGCGTCTCCCCTGTCGAAACGCACCGCCGCACCGGTCACCTGCGCGATCGATCCGGGAAGGGGAACGTCGCAGAGCACATCGAGAGAGAGGCGCTCCCCCATGCCGGCGCCCGGGTCGGCGATGGAGAGATAAAGCGTCGTGCCTCCTCCCTCCAGAAGAGCGCGAACCGCTGCCGTCGCATCGAATGTGCGGTAGCGGGGCGCCACGAGCGAAAGAGCGGAGCCGCCCGTGCGTATCTCCATCGTCGTGGCGGCGAGATTGTTCATGCTCACATCGACGTAATCGAAGGAAACTCCCGGATCGAAGGTCGCCCTCGCCACCGAAGCCCCGGCGATGGCCGACAGATCGACGGTGATCGTCTCCCCCGATCTCTGGAGCGCGCCCGGATGGGTTCCTCCCCCGTGATTCGTGAAACTGTGCGTCGCCGCGACGGTCGCGACGGCCGCGGCCGCACCGGTCTGTGACGCCACGAGGACCAGACAGGCGATCACCGCCGGCGCGATCCGCAGCACCCTCCGTTTCCTTCCTTCTCTTTTCGACGATCCTTTCCGTTCCATTTCGATTCCTCCCGTTTGACCGGTCCGTCCGAGCCGGACGTTCCGGTGTATTGTCCATTCATCCTTCCGAGTCGAAACCGGCCGGGTCGTGGCCGGAAAAAGTTACCGGATCATCACCATACGGCCGCCCTTCCGTTCACCGCCGGCATCGATGGTGTAGAAGTAGACGCCGCTCGCCGCCGACTTCCCCTCTTCGCTCCGTCCGTTCCACGTCACCGTGTGACGCCCTTCGGCGAGCGGTCGTCGGTCGATCAAAACGCGTACGAGCCGTCCCCCGGCGTCATACACGTTCAGCGTCACGGACGAGGCGACGCCGAGATCGAATGCGATCACCGTTTCCGGGTTGAACGGGTTCGGCTTGTTCCCTTCGATATGAAGCGCTCCGGGAACTCCACCCTCCGGTGACGCGGTGGCCACGGCGGTGGGGAGACGGTACTCGTCCGCTCCGATGTCGGGAGCACCCGGAGAAATCGCGTCGCAGTCGATGTCGCGGAGCCTGTCCGGATGGGGCGTGCCCGCATCGATGGCGGCCGATCCGGCCGCCAGATGAAGATCGTCCACGGCGGGGTCGAGAAAAGCCCCTGCCGAAACGTTTTCCATGTTAGTCACCGTCGAATTGGCGGCGCCGTCGGCGCCCCGATCGAAGACGATGACGCCGCCGAGAAGGTTGTTTTCCACCGTGTTCCCGCCGCCCGAGCTGCCGGAGATCTCGATCGACGTCCCCGGTGATGTCGCCCCGAAGAAGATCGTGTTGTTCAAAACGAGCGCACTTTCGGCAAAGGCGAGTTCGAAGGCGGGAACGTCCGCGGCGCCGCCCGATACGATGTTCCCCCGGAGGAGACCGCCCGCGTGGCCGTCGGCCGCCTCGAAGTCGCCGAGTGCCACCGACCTGTCACAACGGACGAACACATTCCGATCGGCCGTCGTTCCCGACGAACCTTCGTGGAAAAAGAGCGCCGTCGCGGGAGATGCCGTCCCGGACGGACTCGTGATGTCGCGAAAGACGCTGTTCCGCACGATCCAGCCGGTTCCGAAGCGGACATCGATGCCGCCGCCGCCGGTGGCGGCCGGCGGGATCGTGTCGCGCTCCACGAGCGAGCACTCGATGATACCGCTGCTCCCCCCCGCCGACTACGCGATCGTGCCGATCGCATCGTCCCCGGCGTTCACCACGCGGATGTTGTGGAGGAGAAGAGCGTCGATCGTGCTGTAATACGCCACCAGGGATATGGCATCCGCCGCCACGTCGCGGATCGTCAAATCGGCGAGTGTCACGTTCTCGATGTTTCGCGCACCGAAGCTGTCGAACACGAATCCGAAGTCGCTCTCGTGGTTGCCGTAGAACACGACGCGGTCACGATCGCCGCCGAGAGAGCGGATTGTCACGTTCGATGTGTACAGATGGATGTTGCCGAAGGGAGAGTCGCCGAGGAAATACTCGCCGTCCAATAGGAAGATCGTCCGTTCCCGGTTGTCGTTGTTCGTATGGAGATTGTAGAGCAAAACCTGAAGATCGTACGCCGATCCCACCGTATCGAGGATCGCCCCCGCCCCGGGGGCGGGAAGAGGATCGCAATCGCACAGGTCGTACGGCGGCGCCGCCTCGGGAGGCGGAAAGAGATCGCCCAGGCCGGCCGGATCGATCGGAGGTCCGTCGTATCCGCCGTCGCACGGTCCGCCGGAGAACGGCCGCCCCGCGCGTTCGTCGGCGCCGATATCGGCGTGCCCGTCGATCACGCCTTCTCCGTCGATGTCGGCGCACATCTCGTCATACATCACACCCGCGTCGACGGCGACACTCCCCGGAGCGAGATGGAGATTCCCGTTCGCCACCGAGACGAACTGTTCCGCGGTCGCGTGTTCGATGTTCGCTTCGAACCGGTTCGCCGCGCCGCTCGCGCCGCCGCGAACGATAATCGAACGGCTGATGATGTTGTTCACCACGCGGTTCGATCTCGTATTCGACCCGAGAATGTCGATGCCGCGGTCGATATCGCCGGGCGACCAGATCGTGTTGTTCGCCACCACGGCGTTCACCGTGTTCGCCAGGGCGATCCCCTCATATGAGCCGAGCGATCCTTCCGGGTTGGCGTCGGAATAGCCGAGAATCATGTTGTTCCGGATCACTCCGCCGGTGTGATCGAGAAACGCCGCGTCATGATGCGACCAGTCGCCGAAGCTGATCCCCCTGTCGCAATCGATGATCCGGTTCCGCTCCACCACAGTGCCTACGGAGTTCGACCAGACGAGTACCGCGAAGCCGCTGATCCTCCCCGATTCCGGATGGGCCCGGATGTTCCGTATCGTGTTGTACCGCACCACCCAGTGATCTCCGCCGTGGATGTCGATCCCCTGGGTGTACCACCCCTCGTCGAGATGGGTCTCGTACTCGAGGAGAGAGCATGCCACCGTGCCGCTCGAAACGGGTTTCGGGTCCGAAAGCGACTCCGGGTTCACCTTGATGAGCTGCTCCCCCGAATTGACGAAATGAACGTTGTGAACCATCACGTTTCGCGGATGGAATTCCCCTTGCACCGAAAGAAGATGATTCGATGCGTTTTGGATCGTGATGTCCGCGAGGGTGATATTCCACAGCGTATCGAGGTGGGTGGTGTAGTCGGAAATCATGAAGGCCTTGCCCACACCCGTTCCCATTCCACCGGCATCGAAGATCACATCATCCCTGTTTCCCGTCTCCGAGCGGATCGTGATGTCGCTTCTCCCGATCTGGATTCCGATCCCCGAGCCGGCATAGGGCGACTGACGAAGATCGTAGTAGCCGGAACGAACGAGAATGGTAGTGCTCATCGTCGCGTCGTTGATGACGCTCTGCAGACGCGCGAGATCGTCCACAACGATGACGGTATCGCTCACGGGCGTCACGTAGTCGCACATGCCCCCGTCCCATCTCTCTCCTCCCGGTGACTGTCCGCCCCCCCCCGTGGCAGGGAGCCGATCCGATAGGGCGACAGAATATGTAGACAACAGAATGAACAGAACAACGCGGGTAAGACCACCAATCGAACAGGCTCCCGCGCCCCCCTTCTTCGAGTGTTCCCCTCTTCCCTTCATCACGTGGGACCTCCTTTTTCCATCATTGCCGATCGATCCCGCAAAACCGTCATCCTCCTCAGTGCACCATCGGTACCCTGGAAACGGAATCGCGAAGAACGCACATCGGCGATTGCATAAGATATGCCGTTGAAGATTCGCTATGTAACACTTCAGGTATACGGCGTTTATTGCGGGCCGTACCGGTGGCGGGGAAGCCTGGTTGCCGGAGTCGGGACGCGGGGAAGTGCGCCGCCTGTTCGATGAGCCACGGAGCCAACCGGCGAGGGGAATTGTACCTCAGGGGCGCTGTTTTGTAAAGAGGGAAACCGGCGCGTTTGCGGGCGATTCACCTCAAGTTCGAACGAATGAGTGACGATTGATCTGAATGGGCAGCCGTCAGGCCGCCCGCCGGAGGCGCGATCGACCGTCGTCGTCCCGGCCGGGACCGCCAATGGAGGTATTCATGATGAAAAGGCCGAAACCGTTCACCACCGCGGCGGCGGTTGTCGCCCTGATCGCCCTGAACGGGACGTTTCCCTCCGGCCGGTGCCCGGCCGGAGGCGGAGCGATCACGGGGGACGGATTGAAGGTGGTGGTGAAATGGGATGGAAAGGTGATCCCCGGAATCGCCCGCGTATCCGCGCTGAGACGGACCACGGAAGTGCTCGTCCACCGTTCCGGAGGCGACCCGTCGATGTCGCGGAAATCTCCCGGTCGGTCCGATTATCCTCCGCTGGTGCTCGAAAGGGAGCGAACCACGGACACCGCTTTCGAAGAGTGGGCGAACAAGACGTGGAACTTCGGCGCCGGCCTCGGAACCGAGTCTTCGCTCAAAGATTTTCGGAAGGACGTGATCATCGAGTTCTACGACTCGGACGGCAATCTCACGTCCCGATTCCTCGTTTTCCGGTGTTGGCCCTCTGAATACGCGCCCATGGGCGATTACGGCGCGGGCGATCCGGCATCGGGCATGGAAACGCTCGTTCTGCAATACGAGGGGTGGGAGCGGGATTACTCCGCCGGCGCACCGTGAACCGCCGGCGCCCGATCGATCTCCCGGCACCGAACCGGTCGACCGGCACGACTCGGCATGGAGGAATGGCAATGTCTCAAAAACTCGCTTCGATTCTATTCGTTTCGGCGGCGCTCCTGATCGCCGCGGCCACCACGGTGGAGGCGGCCGATTTCGCCGTGAACCCGTCACGGTTCGATCCGTATAAACAAAGCAAGTTCCGCGTGAAATGGGACGGCAAGTACGTTTCCGGAGTGTTCCGCGTGAGCGGTCTGAGCAGGACGACACAGGTCGTTTCCCACCGATCGGGAAGCGAAGTGAGCCTGGTGAGAAAGTCGCCCGGCGAGACCGGCTATGATCCGATCGTTCTCGAAAGGGGACGGACCCACGACGAGGCGTTCGAAAAATGGGCGAACAAAGTGTGGAACTTCGGTTCCGGCGCCGGCTCGGAAAGCTCCTTGGGTGATTTCCGCAAGGATATCATGATCGAACTGTACAATGAGGCGGGCCAGCTGGTGATGGCGTTAAAGGTGTATCGTTGCTGGCCGTCGAAATATGTCGCTCTCTCCGAACTGGACGCCAACGACACGCAGGTCGCCGTGGAGTCGATCACCCTCGAACATGAAGGGTGGGAGAGAGATTATGAAATCACCGAGCCGGCGGAACCGACGTTCACCGAACCTTGACAGAAGAGTGCCGGACGGGAGAATCAGGATACGCGACGCGCCTCGTAGCCGATGAGAAGATCACTGCGTAAAGACTTCCATTCGATGCGAGGGAACGTTGATCCCCCCCTTTCGGACATGGAAATCGTGGAAATGTTCGAATAGGCGTTTGCCCTTCGCTCATCGAACCGTGGAGGTGCATCCGCACGCAGATCGGACGAAGCGTACCATGCTCGAAGCGGGTCACAAGCGACGGGGCGGCGAGGAAGGCCGGGAAGAAGAGCGGCGGTAAGATCGTCCGCTAGAAATAGCCCAGTGCCTTCAGTTTCTTCATCGCATCCCGATCGGGACGAAGAGGGATGGCCTTCTTTTCCGGATGTTCGCGCAAGAATCGCTCGAGAAGGGCTTTCATTTCGGCTCGCTCATCCGGGCTCGACGACATAAGGTTGTTCTCCTCGATCGGATCGGTTTCCAGGTCGTAGAGTTCGTCGCCGAGCTTCTCCGGCTCCCTCCCGCGCCTTCTTCTTTCGTTCGCGATGAACCGCCATCGGCCCGAAGTGATTCCGCGACGCACCCTGCCGGTATTTCCCTCGAGCAACCCGAAGAGCGTTTCCGAGTAGCACGAAGGATCGCCGGTGCGCCCCCTTTCGAGCGCGCCCGCAAGGGAGACCCCTTCGAGCCGCTCCGGGGATTCGATACCTGTGAGCCCGCAGAGCGTCGGGAGAATGTCCACCGAGCGGCAGAGACCCTTCAGGCGGAGACCCTCGCTTAGAACACCCGGCCAGGAGGCGATGAACGGCACATGGAGCGCCCCTTCCGTGAGATATTCCTGGTGCTGATAGCGCCCTAGTTCGCCGAGACACTCTCCATGATCCGCCGTGATCACCACCAGCGTGTTCCTTCGGATTCCCTCGTTTTCGATTTCATCGAGGAGAACGCCGATCTGCTCGTCCACGAACGCCACCTCTCCCGAGTATAGATGGGCGAATTCTCCCCGGAATCGTTCGGGAGGAGCGTAGTCGTGGTGAGGATCGAAATAGTGCACCATCAGGAAGAAAGGACGGTTGTCGCCGTCGCCGAGCCATCGGACCGCCTTTCCGGTCACCACATCGGCGGTGTTCTCGAAGTTTTCGACACTGTTTCCGAGCCAGAGAAAAGATCCGTCGTCCCACTCCTTCATCCCCGCCATCGGGCGGTGCGAGGTCATTTCATCGTCGTAGCTTTCGAAGCCCTGATCGAGACCGAATCTCGAATCGAGGGGAAAGCCGGCCAGAATCGCGCCGGTTCGATACCCCTGTTCACGGAAGAGTTCCGCGGCGGTGATCGCGTCGGGAGAAAGGGCGAAGCGGCCGTTGGCGCGGACGCCGTGGGTGGGGGGATACGTGCCGGTCAGGATCGTGCAGAACGATGGAAGCGTCTGCGGCGCCTGGCAGATCATCCGTTCCGCGAGAACCCCCTCCGACGCGATACGGTCGATATTCGGAGACGTCCGTTCCCCCCAGCCGTAACAGGAAAGATGGTCCGCGCGGAGAGTATCCACCACGATGAGAAGAACATTCGGCACGCCGCCGGAACGAAAAAGAAAACGAGAAAGACCGGCGGCGATCATGAACAGGAGAACGCCGACGAAGAAGAAAAGAAGCCGTTTCCGGGTTGTTCCAGACATCGCACTATTATTGTTTCCGTTCCCGTGTCGATCAAGCGATTTGTGTGCCGGCCCGGCTGCGGAGGGAAGCGACCCGCCTGGAAGCGATTGCCGTCGTCGTTCCGGTCGGGTAATGTTCCACCGTGGCCGGGATCATGCGCACCCGCCGAAAGAGAGGGGAACGAACGAAGTTGTCGATGAATGCCCGGGAGGAGCGGGCCGGCTCGGTGAGCCGAAGGGAGTTCTTGAAGCGAAGCCTCTACGGCGGCGGAACCGTCGCATTGGCCACACTCGCCCCCTTTCCGGGATGCGGCCTTTTCGACAGCCGCCGGACGGCGACGAATTTCATTCTCATTTCCATCGATACGCTACGTGCCGATCATCTCGGCTGCTACGGCTATCCCAGGTCCGTATCCCCGGCGATCGATCGCTTCGCCGCCGGGGGCGTCCTTTTCGAGGACGTGACTTCGCCCGCGCCCTGGACGCTCCCGGCGCACACATCGATGCTCACCGGACTCTACCCGAGTCGACACGGCGTGAAGTCCCTCACCCAGCGCCTGGACGACTCCGTACCGACGCTGGCGGAGATCCTCGCGGACCACGGTTTCCGGACGGCCGCCTTCGTCAATTGCAGCCACTTGAACCGGAAGCACGGTCTTCACCGGGGATTCGATGAATTCCGGTACATCTTCAGGAGCGCCGGCGAGATCCATCCTTCGCGGATCGGCGACCTCGCGCTTCGATGGCTCGATGGCGCGGGGGGCGGACGATTCTTCCTTTTTCTTCACTTCTATGACGTCCACAGCGACTACCGTTCGAAAGAAACCTACGAGAAGCAATTCGTGCGGGCGTACAGCGGAGAGGCGGATGGAACGACCGCGCAGTTTAAGCGCTTCCGCGACGGTGAGATCGTCTTCGGCGACGACGATGCCACGCATCTCGTCGACCTGTACGATGCGCAGATCCGCCAGATCGACGACATGATGAAGCGACTCTTCCGAAAGATCGATGCAACCGGGCGGTTCGACGACACCGTCGTGATGATCACCTCCGATCACGGCGAAGAATTCCTCGAACATGGCGGCGTTCTCCACGGCAGGACCCACTATCGCGAGGTTTCGCGTGTCCCCCTGCTCATTCGCGGCCCGGGGGCGGCGGGGGGAGCCCGCATCCGCGAACCCGCCTCGCTTATCGACATCGTTCCCACCGCTCTTTCGAATCTCGAACTCCCCGCATACAACGATGCGGACGGCATTGATCTGAACGCCGGGCGGCGCCGTGGCCACGGAAGGCGAAAGGAGCGCCGCCTATTCGCCGAGGCCGATCACAACAACGCCGTGCGGGACAGCCGCCGCCTGGTGCGCGATCGCCGTTTCACGTGCCACGTCGATCTTGTCACCGGTACGGTACGACTCTTCGATCTCGCCCGCGATCCGCGGGAGAAAAACGATATCGGCGCCGGTCATCCCGAAAAGGTGAAGTATTTCCAGAAGGAGCTGGAGGCGTTCATGGACACGAAAGGCGCCGCCGCCCCGGAGGTGGAGCTGTCGCCCGCAGAGATCGAGAGGCTGAAAAGTCTCGGCTATGTGAAATAGGTTCGCCCATAGCGCCGGTCGAATGCGCGGCGCTCCCGGGCGGGTTTCCTCTGACAAGCGATTTTACATCCCTCCGATCAGGGGAACGATCAGGTTCCGATCATAGTGTATCGTCACCTGGAGGCCCGAGGCGATTTCCAGCAGGAGCGCCGCGCCGGCCGCGCCCGCCAGCAGGATGATCCATACCTTTCCCGGGGAAAAGAGTCGCCTCGGATCGAGCCGCCCGACCACCAAGGAAAAGAACCGAGAGAAGACGAGGATCGTTGCCGGCGTGATCAGGATGACGTAACGCACCACTTTCGAGTAGCCGGTGAATCCCATCACGATATGAAATACAAGCACCGTGAGAATCCATATATGAAGCGCGATTCCCTGCCGCATCGTTTCCCGGTCGGTCCGGGCGAAGAGATAGAGGAACGCGCCGGGCAGGAGAGTCCAAACGATTCTCGGGACGAGAGTCAGATAGATCCAGGGCGATCGCACGACCGTCAGATAGCGGACATAACGGTTTGTTGCGATGAGATCTGCCGACGGCTTCCCCGCCCACCCCGGAAAGGGAGTGCCCACCCGGCTCCAGAGCCAGAGTTCCCACGGCAAATGGATCAACAGCGCCGCGGCGAAGTAGGAAAGGAGCAACCGAATCGGCGCCTTCCATCGCCTTGAGCGGAGGCGGGGCCAGGCGAGCAGCACGAGTCCCGGCACGATCAGCACGGCGGTGATCTTGATCAGGGCGGCGTAACCGAGAAGGAGACCGGCCGCGAACGAGCGCCACGGACTGTTCCGCGACGAAGCGTGGAGAAAAAGAAACGCCGATGCCGCGCAGAACGCCAGCTGCGGTCCATCGAGCCAGTACCTCGTCGAAACATGCGCCATGATCGGAGTGAACGCGGAGAGGATTCCCGCCGTGATCAGGCCGGCTCTTGACGATCCCAGCCCCAGTTCGAATGCCAGGCCGATCATGCTCCAAAAGAAGAGCGCGAAGCAGGCCAGCTGCACCATGGGAAACCCGGTGCGACCGAAAAGGCGGAAAGAAAGCCAGAAGAGGCCCACGCCGCCGGGAGGATGGAAGAAGTAGGGACGGTCGTAGCCCGCCCGGTCGACCGCCCTCTTCTCCAGGAGCCGGCTTCCCTGGAGCGTGTAGCCGTTTCCCCTATCGAGCTGATCGACGAGAGCCATATAGATACACTCGTCCCCCTCCCTGTGCGGCCCTACGAAGACGACGGAACGCGTACCGAGGCCGATCAGGAAGAGAAGGATCACGATCTTCATCTGCACACTCATCGAGGCGGCGCCCTCATATTGAACGGTCCGGCAACGATCCGGCTTCGCCCTTATCGCTTGAATGGCACGGAACGATCCTTGTGCGGGATTATTGCCGATCGTGGTGTTGAATCCAATGGGAAACGCCGAAGGCCTCGGCGCGAGAATCGACGACCGCTTGCGGGATCGATGCTCTATACGGATTCGCCGGTCTGCCGGGCGGCGGATGAATACAGCCCAGGCACGCCCGACCGGTGCGAAGAGCACGAGTTGGGGGGACGCGAAGAAGCTCTTTCGTTGACCTCCGTGCCCCCCCTCACTCCCCCCGCCACCTCGGCCGGTCGAGGGAGCGGTACTGGATCGCCTCGGCGACATTGGGGAGACCGATCGTTTCCGCCCCCTCGAGGTCGGCGATCGTCCGCGCCAGTCGGAGGATCCGGGTGTAGCCGCGCGCCGATAGGGCGAGTTTCTCCATGGCCGATGCGAGAAGAGACTCTCCCTCCGAATCGAGGAGGTAGAACTCGCGCGTCTCCTTCTCCCCCATCCTCGAATTCGTGAATACGCCGCAAGCCCTTGAAAGTCGCCTCTGCTGGATCTTCCTCGCCGCGACGATCCGGCGTCTCACGGCGGCGGAGCTCTCTTGCTCCTCCCGGCCGGTCAGTTCCTCGTAGCGCACACGGGGCATCTCGATCTGGATATCGATGCGATCGAGAAGCGGTCCCGAAAGCCGCCCGGCATAGCGCTGCACCATCGC
>JAJRWB010000036.1 GCA_024276995.1 Candidatus Eiseniibacteriota bacterium
AGCCGCCCGTCACGTTCGTTCCGTCGAAATCGATGTTGCCGGCGAACTTCTTGAAGCTTCCGCGCACCTTGGAGATTCCCATGTGGGAGATGGTGAAACCGATCGACGAGTGTGCGGGATCGATCTTCCACGTGTCTGCGCGGAGTGCCGCCGGCGACACGGCGAAGAGCGCGAAAACAATGGCGAGACAGATCGTTTTCTTCAGCATTCTTCCTTCTCTTTCCGGCCGGTCTCTTCCCGACCCGCAAGGCGGACCAAGATCGGCCCGCATAGTTTTTCGAGCAACACGACCAGTTCGTCCAGCTCGTCCCGACCAAGACCCGACATGAGCGACCGATCGATCTCTTCGACCGGTCGGTCGAGTTTTCCCAGAAGCTCCACTCCCGACGGCTCGATCCGAAGGAGGATCACGCGCCCGTCTTCCTTCGAACGGCGTCTCGACACGAGGCCTCTCTTCTCCAGCTTGTCCGCCAGGCGCGTGATGTTCGGCGACCGGTGGATCATCCTCTCCACCACGTCGTACGTTCTCATCCCATCGCCGCCGGCGCCGCGGAGGATCCGAAGAACGTTGTACTGCTCCACCGACAGCGCGTACTTCCTCAAGAGAGTGTCGGAAAGCTCGCGTACCCTCTCGGCCGTGAAGATCAGCGCCACGAGCGCTTCCGTCTCGAGGGAACGGAACACCTTCTTCTGGCGGATCATTTCTTGGAATTCTCTTCTGCCCATGTCGTTAATCAGGAATATAGTCGAAATTATCTTCCATGGGGTATAATTTTGCTCCGCCCCGTTGCTTGACTTTTCCGGGGGAACCGCGAAACTCAGGTAAAATAGGTTCGCACCGGCGGATTCGCTCTTCTGTCAATCCCGCACCGATCGGAGGCTCTGCAATGGATACCGACGAATACAACCCTTTCTCCATCGCCCAGCGCCAGCTTGACGAGGCCGCGGAGAGACTCGGTCTCGACGAAGGGACGCGCGAGCTGCTCCGCTGGCCGATGCGCGAATACACGTTCACCTTGCCGGTGCGCATGGACGACGGAACGACGCGGATCTTCCGCGGCTACCGGGTGCAATACAACGGAAGTCGGGGACCGACGAAGGGGGGACTGCGCTGGCATCCCGACGAGACGATCGACACGGTGCGCGCCCTGGCGGCATGGATGACGTGGAAGACGGCGGTCGTCGATATCCCCCTCGGCGGCGGGAAAGGAGGGGTGACGTGCAATCCGAAGGAGCTATCGCGCAACGAGCAGGAGCGGCTCGCCAGGGCGTACATCCGCGCCTCGGCACGCATGATCGGCCCCCACACCGATGTGCCGGCGCCCGACGTGTACACGTCGCCCCAGGTGATGGCGTGGATGATGGACGAATACGAAACGATCCGACAGGAGAGCCGGCCCGGCGTGATCACCGGCAAGCCGATCGCCCTCGGCGGGTCTCACGGGAGGGTGGATGCCACCGCCCGCGGCGGGATGTTCGTCGCCCGGGAAGCGGCCGCGAAGCTCGGCATTGACCTCGCCGGGGGGACGTGCGCCATCCAGGGTTTCGGCAACGCGGGCCAGTACGCCGCCCTCCTCGCCGGGGAGGTGCTCGGCCTCAAGGTGGTCGCCGCGTCCGACTCGCACGGCGGAGTCTACAACCCGGAGGGCTTCGACAGGAAGAAACTGGTGGACCACAAGCTGTTCACCGGCCGGCTCGACGGCTTCCCCGAGGCGAAACCGATCAGCAACGAAGAACTGCTGGAACTCGACTGCACCGTCCTCTTCCCGTCGGCCCTCGAGAACAGCATCACCGCGGTGAACGCGCCGAACGTGAAGGCGAAGATCGTCTGCGAACTCGCGAACGGGCCGACCACGCCCGATGCGGACACGATTCTTCACGAAAAGGGTGTTTTCGTGATCCCCGATTTTCTCGCCAATGCGGGAGGCGTGACGGTATCGTACTTCGAACAGGTCCAGAACGCGTACAATCATTACTGGCCGGTGGACGAAGTTCACCGGAAACTGGACGAGACGATGACACGCGCCTTCGCGGCGGTGCATGAAATGATCGAAATCGAAAAGGTTCATCCACGCCTGGCGGCCTACATGGTGGCCGTTCAGCGCGTCGCGGAAGCGTGCCGGCTCCGCGGCTGGATCTAGGCGGCACCGTTCCGATTCCCCCGACCAACGGAGTTTCCATTTGCCCGACAACGAAACCGCGAGCCGTCTCAGGAAACAACTCAAGGAACACGCCGCCATCGCGGGGAAGATCTATAGGAATCTCCTGGTGCTCATGCACAACCGCGACGTGATCACCATGGACGACATCTATGCGAAGGCGCGCGACAGCGTGTCGGAAGAATCCGATCCGAACCGGGGCCTCGGCCGGCGGTGGGACGGCACCGAGAGAGACGCCGTCTATCGCCTCGTGGAGAAGTACGCCGCCAGGCACCTCACGCCCGCCGACATCGACTCGGTGGTGCTCGCGGCGAGCAAGATGGAGCGCGCCCAGTCGCTCGAGGAGATCGCCAATCTCCAGGGGGTCTCCTTCGCGCTGCTGAAGCAGAAGGTCGAGGACTACTGCTCTCTCCCCGCCCAGGAGACGGGCGGGCCGACCCACGAGGATCGGATGAGCGTCCGCGTGGCGCTGATCCGGAAATTCATCAGCGATCAGCTCGAATACATCGGAGTGGCGCGACACTTCATCCGGATCACCGACTTTCCGCCCATCATGCGGCGCACCCGCGGGCCGCGCGGCGGCATGGGCCGCATCGGCGGGAAGGCGGCGGGCATGGTGCTCGCACGGAAAGTGCTCGAAGAACATTTCAAGAAGAGGAAGACCGATCCCGCCTTCGAAATCGCCACGCCCGAGACGTGGTACCTCCGCAGCGATCTCTTCCAAGATTTCGTTCAGCAGAACGACCTGATGGATTATTACGACATCAAGTACAAGCCGGTGGCGGAAATCCGAAAGGCGTACCCCCTGATCCGCGAAGTGTTCAAGAACGGGCAGTTCTCGCCGTACATCATGAAAGAACTGCGTTCCCTCCTCGACGAGGCGGGAACGTGCCCGCTCATCGTGAGGTCATCGAGCCTCCTGGAGGATAACTTCGGCTCGGCGTTCTCCGGAAAGTACCAGTCGATCTACGTGGCGAACCAGGGGAGGATCGAGGAGAGGCTCAACAATCTCGTCGGCGCCATCGCCGAGGTCTACGCCTCCACCCTCGGCCCCGACCCGATTCTCTACAGGCATGAGCGAAATCTTCTCGATTACGACGAACAGATGGCGGTGATGATCCAGAAGGTGGTCGGCTTCCGCCACGGCGACTACTATCTTCCCGCGTGGGCGGGGGTGGGGTTCTCGCGAAACGAGTGGCGCTGGACGCCGAGGATCAAGCGCGAAGACGGCCTCGTGCGAATCGTGCTCGGCCTAGGCACGAGGGCGGTCGACCGGGTGGGTGATGACTACCCGCGCATGGTGCCTCTGGGTATGCCCGATCTGCGCCCCGAGTCGAGCGCCGAGGAGGTCTTCCGATACGCCCAGCGTTTCGCCGACGCGGTGAATCTGAAAAGGAACCGCTTCGAAAAGATCCCTCTCACAGAACTTCTTTCCGACACCAACTTTCCCGACCTTTACCGAATGGTTTCCATCCTCGATCACGGCATGGTGCAGTCGCCCGTGACGAAGAGGGTGAGCGCCCCGGTCCACTCGATGGCCGTCACCTTCGACGGTTTGCTGAACGGGCCGTTCCCGGCGCTCATGCGCGAAATCCTCGGCGCCCTCGAGCAGGCGTACGGCAGGCCGATGGACCTCGAGTTCGCCTTCGACGGGGAGAAGCTGTTCATCCTCCAGTGCAGGCCGCAGGGGCAACGCGCCGAGTCGGCGGTCGCGGAGATCCCCTCGGACATCCCGGAGGACCGGAAGATCTTCACGGCGAACCGCTACGTCCAGTCGGGCAGCGTGTTGAATGTGGAGTATATCGTCTACATCGATCCGATCGACTACAATCGACTCACCACGTACGACGAGAAAGCGACGGTCGGGCAGATCGTCGGCCGGCTCAATCACCGGCTCGAGGCGAGGCGGTTCATCCTGATCGGCCCGGGACGGTGGGGCTCGAACAACATCGAACTCGGCGTGAAGGTGCAGTACGCCGACATCCACAGGACCCTCGCGCTTCTCGAAATGGCACGAAGCAAGGGAGGATACACGCCCGAGGTTTCGTTCGGCACCCACTTCTTCCAGGATCTCGTCGAGGCGGGAATCTACTATCTCCCCCTCTACCCCGACGAGAAGGAAAACGAGTTCAACGAGGCGTTTCTGCGCGGCGCGCCGAATATTCTCACGGCGCTCCTCCCCGACGCGGCCGGTTTCTCCGACACGATCCACGTGATCCACGTCCCGGCGTCGACACACGGGCTCTACCTTCATATCCTGATGAATGCCGATGAGGAAAGGGCGCTCGCCTACCTGGGGGAGCAGAAGAAGTAGCGCGGCGCGGGTCGATCAGTAATTGCCGTCGAACATGCGGTAGACGTCCGATACCGACCACGTCTCGTGGAGAAGGTTTCTCACACCGTCGAAGCGGAACATCTCCGCCACCTGCCGGTACACTTTCAAGTAAAGATCGGGTTGGAACGATGATCCCACCACGACGATGAGGAAATGCACCGGCTCGCCGTCGGGTGCGTCGAATTCGACTCCCTCCAGCGATCGGGCGAAACCGATCATCACGTCCTTCACCTTCTTTGAACGGATATGGGGAATGGCGATACCGTTTCCCACGGCGGTGCACGCCTTCTTTTCGCGGTTCCACAAGTCGAGGAAGAGCTTGTTCCGGTTGTCCACGCGGCCGGTGGCGTCGAACAGGTCGACGACGTCACCGATCACCGCCTCCTTCACTTTTTGGACGTACCGCTCCCTGTCGTATTCCTCTTCGTCGGGAGGATCGATACACGTCCGCAGATCGAGGCAGACGAAACCGTTCTGGAGAAAGTTCGACAGTCGCATGGCTGTTTATTGTATCGGACGAAGGTGAAAGTTCACAACCCTCGCCGACGCCTCCCGTTTGTGGCACAATCGTTCCGGCTTCGCCGGAAAGGATGTGCCGGGCGATTCATGAGGGTTCTCCAGATCAATAAATACTACTACGGCCGGGGCGGCTCGGAACGGTATCTCTTCGAAGTGAGCCGTCTTCTCGCCGAAGCGGGGCACGAGGTGGTTCCCCTCGCCATGCGCGATCGGCGCAACGCGCCGGTCGCCGGGGCGGACCGCTTTCTAACCGGCATCGACTACCGAGCGGACACGCCGTGGATCGAAAAGGTGCGCCGCGCGGCGAAGGTGATCTGGAACCAGGAAGCGTACGACCGCGTGAGCGAACTGGCGGCGGTCGAAAGGCCGGATATCGCCCATCTCCACAACATCGCCCACCAGCTCTCCGGCTCGGTGGTGGCGGCGCTCGACCATGCCGGCGTGCCGGCGGTGCAGAGCCTGCACGACTACAAGCTCGTCTGCCCGTCGTACCGGATCTTCCGTGACGGGAAGCGGTGCGAGGCGTGCCGTCCTTACCGCTACTGGAACGCCGTCCGTTACCGCTGTCTCCTCGACAGCCGCGCGGCGAGCGCCGTGGCCGCGGCGGAAGCGGCGCTCTATTCGGCTGCCGGCCTCTACCGGAAGGGGATCCGCCGTTTCCATTCCCCCTCGCGCTTCCTCAAAGAGACGATGGAACGGTGGGGCGTGGACGGCGAGAAGATCGATCATATCCCGCTCACCCTCAACCTGTCGGAATACGACCCTTCCTCCGAGGACGACGGCTCCTTCCTCTTCGCCGGGCGGCTCTCCCACGAAAAGGGACTCGACACGCTCCTCGAGGCGGCCGCCCTTTGTCCCGACATCCCGATCGTCGCCGCGGGCGAGGGGCCGGAACGGGCGCGAAGCGAGGCGGAACTCGAAAGACGGGGCATCGGTTCGCTCACATTCACCGGTTTCCTTGCGCCCGACGATCTGCGGCGGCGGATGGCGCGCTGCCGCGCCGTGCTCATCCCGTCGGAGTGGGACGAGAATTCACCCGTGGTAATCTACGAGGCGTTCGCCCTGGGAAAGCCGGTGATCGGATCGACGCGCGGCGGCATTCCCGAGATGGTCCGGCCCGGCGAGACCGGTCTCCTCGTCCCGCCGGGCGACGCCGCCGCGCTCGCCGGCGCGATCGGCGACCTCGCGGAACATCGGGAACGAGCGATGGAGATGGGGCGCGCTGCGCGGCGACTGATGGAGACGGAGTATGCGCCGGAAAAGCACCTCGAGAGGATCGTCGCGTTCTACAGGAAGGCGATCGGCTGAGGGGATGACCGCGACTCCCGAACCACCTGATTGGTGAGTGCGGTTTCACCTGCTTCGGGACCGTCCGTGGTTGCCGATGCGATCGTTCGCCTGTAGAATCGGGTTCTCTTCCTGCCGGAGGCCGATATGGATCGCCGCACGACCGTGTTTCCCCTGTTCTCCCTGCTGGTGGCGCTTGCATCCTGCTCGGATGACACCCCCTCTCCCTCGCCCGCCGGAAACGGGGTGGACGGTTGGATCACGACGGTGGACTCCGCCGCCGCGGTATCGATACCTGTCGCCCTGCTCGACGGCGATTCATTCATCGTGGTCGCCGGTCCCGTCCGGACCGACTCCACAGGGTACTACGCCATGGAAGATGTCCCGGCGGGACGCTACTACCTGTTCACCTTCACCGGGGATTACTGGCTCTTCGATCAGACGGAGCCAATGGTCGAAATCCGATCGGGTGCGAACGCACGACATGACGTTCGGATGGTCGAGTCGACCTTTGATCTCAACGGCGGATATCGGCTGGAGGGGATGGTGATCGACAGCGAAACCGGGGCCGGCGTGGACAAGGCCCTCGTATCGATGGGGAGTGTTCACCTGGACCCGTACTTCGGCGGCGTGATCCCCTCCGGCGACGCGATTACCGGGGCCGACGGCCGTTACTCCATCGATCACGCGTACCTGTTGATCGATGAGACCGGAAACAGTATCGGCATTTTCCCGGTGGGAGTCAGCAAGGAAGGATACATTCCCTTCGTGGGCCTGCCGATTCCTCTCCCCGAGCCTCCCGGAAGCACGGCCACGTATAATGTCGGGCTGAGCCGCGCCGCCGCAGGGGGGAGACTCGAGGGGCGCATCCTCTTCGAAGGAGAGCCGGTTTCCGGCATCATTGTGGGGCTCAACCTGATGGAACCGCCCGGTGAGATCGAGCCCGATGACAAGGAGACCGTGCCCGTTCTCGGCGCGAGCACATTCACCGATTCCGAAGGACGGTACGAGTTTACCGGTCTGCAGGATGGCGTCTATTCAGTCGATGCCGCCTACTTCCCCGACGACGGTTATCTCCTGCTTCATACATCCGAGTGGATCAGCATTCGAGAAGACGGTACCGGAATGGTGGAGGATCTGGAAATCACCCGAGCGATCGTTCCTCACAAGCCGACCGACAGGCTCGTACTCGACACTCTTCCCGAACGATTGGTGTGGAGCGCCTGTCCCGGTGCCGATCGCTACAGTGTGGGAATCGCGAATCAAGAAGGGTGGATCGGGTCCTGGGATACGGCGGACACCGTCCTTTCTCCTCTGTCGATCCCCGAGCCCTTGATGAAGGAGTACTATCGATGGGGCGTCTTTGCCTTCTCGGGGAGAACCGTCGTGAGCGATTTTGAAGAGCTTGCGACGTTCACCGTGACCCCCGGATCGAGCGATTCCCTATCCGCGTCCCGCCGGACCCGCCGATAGTTCACGACCCGCGCCACGAAACCGCCGACCACTCCGGACGGCGAAAAAGGCGGAGAGCTTCGCCCCCTTCCCGGGACCGCTTCATCTCATGAGAATCATTTTTCGGACCGCCGTCCGGCCCTCGGCCTCGAGGCGCGCGAAATAGACTCCCGATGCCACGGGCCGATCGCCGGTCGTCGTGCCGCTCCAGGTCGCCTGATACGTCCCGGCGCCGGCCACGCCATCCACGAGTGTCGCCACCCAGCGCCCCTCCACATCGTAAACGTCGAGCCGGACCCGGGATTCCCGGGATAGTGAATACTCGATACGCGTAATCGGGTTGAACGGATTCGGACGGTTTCCGACAAGGCGGATGAACGCCCTTTCAACGGGGAAGGAGGAACCGGGGCCGCGCGCCTCGAGAGCGAACGTGCCGAGGGCGCGGACGGCGGCGGAAGCGGTGTGCGAGACGTCATCGACATACGTCTCCAGCGGGACGTCTTTTCCACGCCTGACAATGACGATCCGGTCGGGCTCTTCGGAGGCGAGAGACGTGCCTTCGTACGAGATCGAAAGTTCCCCTTCCGCTCCATCGAGAAGCCCGGCGGGAGAGACGGTCCACGCAACGGCAGGCGAAGTCCCGAGACGCTTCAGCGGCATCGCGCGCCCCGGCGGACCGGGCCGTGTCGTGACGTCTTCTCCCGCCTCGACGGGAAGAACGATCACGTATTCGTTCTTCGCCACGACGTCCCGCGGGATGCGAAGCGCCAGTCGTCCGCCGGGGGAGACGACCTTTCCGCCGCCGCCCGGCGTGATTTCCGCCGCGGAGAAATCGGCCGCCGTCGAGGAGACGTTCCCCGATGAGTCGGCGCCTGTCGCGCGAATCTCCACCGTTCCGGCGGCGGTCAACCGGTAATCGCCCTTCCACGCGAGACCTCTTCCATCGAGGGAGGTCATCGCCACCGCCGTGGAATCGACGAGCAGCTCGATTGCCTCGCCGGCGAGCGGCTCGGAAGAGACGAGCACCAGGTCGATCAGCGCCGTGAGGTACGGGTTCTGCAGCACGCCGACGGTTAGATCGGGGGGCGTCTTGTCGAGGGGCACGGCGGCGAAACCGACCCCTTCGGAATAGTTCAGAATCTGATCGACGGTGAAGGCACTGTAATAGTACGTCTTGCGCGGAACGAGACCTGTATGGACGAACGAGTCGGGCGACGCGGGCTGCGCCTCGAAGAACCCTCCCATCCCACCGGGAACCGGCTCGCCGTCGCCGAGCCCGATGACGATCCGCTCGTCGGAGAACCGGATCAGCGTCCCGAAGAAGTCGGGATCGGGAGGGTTCGTCCAGCGGAGCACCAGTTCCCCGTCCCTCGCCTCGATGGTGAAATCCGACACTTCCGCCGGAGCGCCGCCGTCTACCGGTTGTGCCGCCGCGTGGGCACCCCCCGTTTCGATATTGTTCGAAAAGTCCACCGCGAACGCGGCGTACCAGTATTTTTCCCCATTCACCAGATTCTTATGGGTGAAGCTGTCCGCCACGCCCGGTTCGCCGACGAAAATCCCGTTCGCGCCGTTTTCGACGAGCGTGCCCGAGTCGGGGGAAACAGGGTATGAGCCAGTCTGGTAGCGGATCATAACGGCGTGATAGTCGGCGTCGTCCGGAGCGGTCCACCGGAGGAGATTCCACCGGTCCCCCGCCCGCGCCTCGAATGCCGTGAGCGGAGGGGGCGGCGCGGAATCGCCCGCCCTCGCCTGGGTGACCAGCCGTGCGCTCCACCCTCCCGCGCCGTCGGTGATGAACAGCGCGTAATAGAATCGCTGTCCGTTTGCGATGTTCACGCCGTTCGACGTGTGGCGGGTGTGGTTGTACGCGGTCACCGAAGCGGGGAAATAGCCGCCGTTCCCATTGAGCACGGGATAGCCGTCGTCCGGATCGGTGGGGTAGTCGCCCCGATCTCCTGTCTGGTAGATGACGATCACCTCCCGGTCGGCCGGGTTGATCCCGTCGAGATCCCACGAGAGATGGATCGACTTGTTTCCCGCGCCGGCGATGAAAAGGGGGGCGGTGCCGGGATTCGTCCCGCCGGCGTCGGCGGAGCCGGAAAGCGCCGCCAGGAGGCAGAAAACCGCGAGTAATAAGGCTCCAAGCATGATAGAAGGGTATCGGAGAAGGGCGATTCCCGCAATCCGATTCGCCCGTAGGACCCGTTTCACGGGATGATCGCCCGAAGAGAAGTCGCCCCTCAGGGCCCCCCCCGGCGGAGAAGGCCCCTTTCGAGCAGGATCCGCCCCACGTACATCGCCACGATCCGGTTCCCTGTGTGGTTCATGTGAATCGGATCGGTGAACACCGTCCGGCGCGTGTCGCCGACCGTGCCGGCGAGATCCTCGCCGGCGGCGAACACGGCGGGCATCGGCTCGATGAGAATCACCGATTCGGAGGCGGCGACTCGTTTCATTTCGTCGTGATACGGTTCCGGCATGATGAGGGCGAGAAGCACGGGAGTGATCCCCTCTCTCCCCGCCGTACGAACGATTCCGGTGAGATTCGCGCCGTATTCCGCCACGGTCACACGGGGGGTGTTCTTCTCCGCCTGGACGGGCGGCTTCCTCTTCCGGAGAAACCCTTCGAGGAACCGGTAGGCGTGGAGACGGGACGCGTATGCTCCGAGGCGGCCGGCGATCGAGTCGAGCCGTCGTCTCAGTTCATGATCGGTGAGGGCGGCCTTGCGGGAATCATTGAATCCAAAAGAGATTATCGCCACGTCGGGTTTCCACGCAACGACCTGTTCATCGAAGAACCGCCTCCCCTGGTATGACGTGAACCCCGGGATACCGGCATTCCACACCTCGACGTTCCCCGCACCGGCCTTGGAGCGGATCAGTTCACCAAGCTGCGCAGGCCAGGCGTCCGTACCGTCCACGCCCCATCCGAAGGTGCAAGAGTTTCCCACGCAGATGATCCGCGCACCGTTTTTCTTCCGGGGAACGTCTTCCATTCTGAGGCCGAGATCGTTCGTGCGAATGGTGAACGCCGGCGGTTCGCCCCACTCGCTCGGCGTGAGGTAGTTGCGGGCGTCGAGATCGAGATTCGGCCTGAGCGTCCAGAAGAGGTCGCGATCGCGACGGTACATCTTCTCCGACGCGAGCAGGCCGCGCGCGCCGGTTCCCGCCTCGTCGGTGATCCGCCGCTGGATCTCCTCGAGCCCCCCCTGCCGCTCCAGCACGAACGCCGGTGCCATGTCGGTCGTCTCGTTCCACCATCGCTCGGTAACGTGGAGCACTCCCTCGAGGGCTACGAGGATCACCAGCGAGGGGAGCAGGAGGAGCAGGGCGCGAAACGGACCACCTCTCCCCTTCGTCCCGTTGCGATTCATCGTGTCGTATCCTCCGGCGTCGCCACGGCTTTCACGGCCGCCGCGAGGCGAGCACGGCGCCATAGAGATCGACGATCCGATGGGCCACCGTGTCGAGGTCGAGCCCCTTCGCAAGGAGCGTCTGCCGGCTCGTGGAGGTCGCCTCTTGCGGCGACTCGTCGAGAAAACGCGCGATCGCGCCGTCCCACGCCGCCTGATCGCCGGGCACGATGGCCGATCCGGCGGCACCGTCGAGGAGCCACCGGACGTCGCCGCAAGGTGTGGAGAAGATCCGGCAGCCGCACGCCATCGCCTCCTTGACGATGTTGGGGGAACCCTCCCGGCGCGACGTGATCGCCACAAGGTCGGCGGCGTTCAGGTAGAGCGGCACATCGTCGTGCGCGATGGTCGCCCCTTCGAATGTGACGAGCCGGCATCGTTTCTTCCCCGCCGCCTCCACCGCGTGCTCGATGAGGGGAAAGTTCTTGTTCCTGTCCGCCGTGTTCGCGGGAAAGAGGATCACCGCGCCTCTTTCGCTCCAGCCGAGCCGGCGGCGGCTTTCGAGGCGGTCGAACGGACGGAAGAGATCGACATCGACACCGTTGGGGACGATGCTGACCGCGGGGGAGATGCCGCGGATCTCCCGGGCGAGTTCCTCCGATTTCACAATCGAGTGCGCGTCGAACCGAGCGAGACGGCGGTTCAACGCGCGGAAGGCGCCGTTTTTCAGCGAGGCGAAACCGCCGCCGGGGGCGTTCCCGTGGAGATCGCTCCCACAGTAGGAGGTGACGAGCGGCGTCTTTCCCCGGCAGATCATCTTGATCCATGAAGAGAGCGTGCCGTAGTGAACATGGATGATGTCGTACCGGCCGCCGATCCTCCTCAGCAGCGCACCCGCACCCTTTAGGTAGGGAAACGGCCCGTTCCCCCCCGGCACGACGTGAAGATCGGTCTCCACGCCGTCGAGTCGCCGGAGCGATTCGACCTGCGACTTGACGAAAGCACCGAACGACGGGCGCGCCGCCGTGGGATACATGGCGGTCACGTGTAGAACACGGATTACATCGCGGCTCGCCGGTGGCTTCACGGCGCCATCCATCGACGGGCGACGAAGAGCATCCAGATGAAGTTGCCGTAGTCCTTCTTCCCGCTCACCGTGTCGGCGACGATGGCGGAAAGGGCGCGCTCGTTCAGTCCGAGCCCGGTGTCGGCGAGAGTACGCAGCTTCGCATCGAACTCTTTCCCCTTGAACCATTCCCTGAGGGGCACGCCGAAGCCTTTCTTGCGCGCCCGGAGGAGCCGTGCGGGAAGCCGGCGGCCGACGGTGCGGCGAAGGACGCTCTTCCTTTCGAAGCGCTCCATCTTCACATCCTTGTGGACGCGCGTCATGAATTCGATCAGCCGCGGGTCGAGGAAAGGAACACGCGCCTCGAGGGAGTGGGCCATCGACATGCGGTCGACCTTCGTCAGCATGTCGCCGGGGAGCGAGATCTTGAGATGAAAGTACATGAGGCGGTAGAAGGGATCCTTGTAAGGACACCTTCCCATCACGTCCGAGATGAACTCCCGTATGCCGATCCGGTCACCCTCGGCGTTTTCCAGGAGGGAGCGGATCAGCGGCGGGTCGGCGAAGGCGACCTTGTGGATCAGTCTCTCCTCGAAATCGAGGGACGACGATCGGAAGACGTTGATCGCCCGGTTCAGCCTGTAACGCGGCGCGCCGCTCAGGAAACGGGCGACGGTGGCAAGCGCGGCGGGAAGAAAAGTGCGAATCGGCGCCGGCGCGGCACCGTACCGGCCGGCGAATTTCTCTCCCTGGTAGATCGTGTAACCGGAGAGAACCTCGTCCCCCCCGTCACCGGTGAGCACCATCTTCACCTGTTCGCGGGCGTATTTCGAAACATGCCCCGTCGGGATCGCCGACGAATCGCCGAAGAGATCGTCGTAGTGATGGTGGACCTTATCGAGCGCCTCGTCGAACGCCTCCGGGGCGATCCGCTCTTCATGGTGCGACGTGTCGAACTTCTCCGCCACGAGTCGCGCGAGGGGACGTTCGTCGAACGCCTTCTCGTCGAAGCCGATGGTGAACGTCTCCACCGGACGATCGCTGATCTGTGACATGAGCGCCACGATGCACGACGAATCGAGCCCTCCGCTCAGGAAAGCGCCGTACGGCACGTCGCTCCTCATGCGGATCCGGACCGAATCGGTGAGGAGACTCTCGAACTTCCCGTACACCGCGGTGCGGTCGCGGAACATCGCGTCGTCGCCCGTTTCCGGCAGATCCCAGTACTTCTTCTCCCGGACCCCCTCTTCGCTCACCGTGAGACTATGACCGGCGCGAAGCTGGCGGATCCCCTTGAAGAAGGTGTGGGGTGCGGGAATATAGCTGAAGAAGAGATACAATTCGAGAAGAGACGTGTTCGCTTCCCTCGGATGGCCATACTCGAGGATCGTCTTGATTTCGGAACCGAAGAGGAATGTCTCGTCGTGCACGGCGTAGTAGAGGGGCTTTTCGCCGATCCGATCGCGCGAGAGGAAGAGCGCCCGCTTCGCGGAATCCCAGAGGGCGAACGCCCACATGCCGTTCAGCTTCTCCTGGCACGCCTCGCCCCACTCGCCGTACGCCTGGAGCACCACCTCGGTGTCCGATCCGGTGATGAACCGCCGCCCGAGCGCCTTCAGCTCGTCGCGCAGCTCGATGTAGTTGTAGATCTCGCCGTTGAAGATGATCGTGGACCGCCCCGACCGATCGTGCATCGGCTGGTCGCCCGTATCGAGGTCGATGATGGTGAGCCGGCGGTGTCCGAGCCCCACGTTCCGATCGACGTGAAATCCCTCGCCGTCCGGGCCGCGGTGGGCGATCGACGCGGTCATCCGGCCGAGCCGAGACCGGTCCACGGCGCGATCGCGATCGAAGTGATAGATTCCGGTGATTCCGCACATACTCTATTCGTCCGCCTACACGCCGGCCGGCACATTTGCGATCCGCCGGAAATACTCTTCATATTCCCGGACCGCCCGCTCGAGGGTGAAGTTCTCCTCCACCCTCTTCCTCGCCGCCCGTCCCATGGCGGTCGCTTTGGCTTCGTCCCCGAGGATCTCGAGAAACGCTTTCGCCATGGCCGGCGGATCGCCCGGGGGCACGACGTAACCGCACTCTCCGTCGAGGACGAGATCGCGCACGCTCCCCACGTCGGTGTTCACCGCCGGGATTCCGCACGCCATCCCTTCCATGGTTGATATAGGAAGCGTCTCTCTGTAGGGAATCGACGCGAGGGCCGTCGCCGTGAAGCGCGGCAGAAGATGGGGGAGATCCCGCCGGATTCCCATGAGACGGATCTTCGACTCGAGCCCCTTCGCCGCGATCGCCTTCTCGATCGAAGCGCGCTCCGGGCCGTCGCCGAGAATGTAGAACCGCGCCTCTTCCATTTCCCGGAGGGCCAGCGCCGCCGATTCCACGAAGTGGAGATGGCCCTTCTCCGGCGTGAGCGACGCCACGGTGGCGATCGATCTCTCCCCCGGAACGGGACCATCGGCGCACGGCGGTAGCTCGGAAAGCGGTACGGGGCGGAACTTATCATGATCGACGCCGTTGACGATCGCCGTGAGGAGCGCCGCCGGGAAACCCTCGTCGCTGATCAGGTATTCCCGCTGCGTGACGGCGCACGTGATGATCCCATCGAGCCGCCTCAGCAATCGGACCTGCCCTGGGCGGAAGAGTCTCTCCTTCCCCCGAACCCCCGTTCCGTGAATCGAACTGATCCTCTTTGGAATGCGCAACGAACGCTGCACATACTCGCCGGCGAGCAGAGCGTTTCTTCCCATTTCGAGAAAGAGGAGATCGTATCGTTCGCCGCGAAGGGCGGAAGCGACTCTTGCCGGTGCGAGGAGATCGAACTTCCCGCGCACGAAACCGCTTCGCACATCGATTCCGATCTTCCTCAGTTCCGGCGCGAGGCGGCCTTCCTTCTTCAGACAAACGGTGGAAACGTCCATCCCACGATCAACGAGACGACGGAACACTTCGAGCATCAACTGCTCGTAGCCGCCGACGTTGAACGAATTGAGGAGAAAGAGGATTCTCACCAGCCGTCCTTCCGGAGGGGGGTCACGGCGATCCCGGCGCGAGCCGGCGCACCGAATCGATAACGGTCCCGTCGACCCACTTGATGACCGCCACAACATCATCGTCGAGCACGGGAGGCGCGGGCGCTCCTCCGCAGATCGATTCCACCTCTTCCTTGATTTCGCCGATCGGCCGGACGGGGAGATCGGAACCTTTCAGGGCGTCGAGGAGGTCGGTACGATGCGGATTAACGGCGATCCCCCGCTCGGTGATCACCACGTCGATCAACTCCCCCGGCCCGACGAGAGTCGTGACGCGGTCGACGAGAACGGGAATCCTGTCGCGGAATGAGGGGATCGCCAGGATCGTGCACTTCGAAAAGAGACAATTCTGCCAGCCCCCGATGCCGTGGAGGAGCTTCCCGTCGGAGTGGGTCACCACGTTGGCGGAGAAATCGACGCCCACCTCGGTGGCACCGAGTACAACCGCGTCGACGATACCGGCGAAATTCCCCTTCCCGTGATAGTTGTAACTCGTGAAGGGGCTCGTATCGACGTGGTTCGGGTTCTCGCGCATCGAGCGGACCCCTTCGAGATCGAACGTCTGGCCATCGAGGATATAGTCGGTCATTCCCTCTTCGAGCATCTCCACGAGGTACTTCGTGCTCCCGCCGCGGATGAAACGGGCGCGCACCCCCGCGTCCTTCATCATCTCCTTCAGGTAGATCGCGAAGGCGAGGGCGGTCCCTCCCGCTCCCGCCTGGAAAGAGAAGCCGTCGCGCATGATCCCCGCGTCCCGCACGAACCGGGCGACATACTCGGCGATGAGAAGCCTGTCGGGGCTTTTCGTGACCCGCGTGGTACCGGAGACGATCTTTTCCGGATCCCCCACGCGGTCCATCTCAACGACAAAATCGATATGATTCCCCTGGATCTGCCACGGCACGCACGGGAAGGGGACGACGTTGTCGGTCACTACGATCACGCGGTCGGCGTACTGGGAGTCGGCAAGGGCGAAGCCGAGGAGGCCGCAGGCGCTGTCCCCCATCACGCCGTTCGCGTTGCCGAAAGGATCGGCGGCGGGTGCGGCGATGACGGCGATGTCGATATGCACCTCGCCGTCCTGCACCGCCTGGTAGCGGCCGCCGTGGCTCCGGAGAACGCCCAGGCCCTTCATCTTCCCCCGGGTGCAATAATCGCCGAGGGGACCGTTCATGCTCCCCTCGATATGGTGGATCACGCCGCTTTCGAGATGCTTCAACTGCTCGGCGTGGCACGGGAAGGAGGCGCTCGGAAACCAGACGAGATCTTTCACGCCGATTCGCGCCGCCGCGTCGAAGAGGGCGTTCGCCACGAGATCACCGTTGCGGAAGTGGTGATGCGTGGACAGCGTCATCCCGTCGCGAAGAGAGCACTTTCTCAGCGCCGTCTCGAGATCGTCCACCAGCTTGTTTCCATCGGAAGGATAATCGGCGCATGTCGCCACCGGCGGAGCCGCCTTCCGTCCTTCGGGACGGAACTTTCCCACGCCCATGAAGGGAACCGATTCACGGCCGTTCACGGTGACGGGAACTTCGCGGTCCGCCGCGTTCTTCACGAGATCGCCGGCGCTCATCGCTTCTCCCCTTCGGCGATCCGCACGATCCGGAGCGCCCGCTTCACCACCGGCGGGTCGATCATCTTGCTTCCCAAGCTGACCACGCCGCTCCCACGCTTCTTCGCCTCCTCGAAGGCGGCGACGATCCGTTTCGCCTTTTCCACTTCCTCGGTGGTGGGCGCGAACGCCTCATGCACCACACGCACCTGGCGGGGATGGATGCACCCCATCCCCTCGAACCCGAGACTCTTCGACTCGAGAGCGACGGCGCGCAGGCGGTCGAGGTCGCCCACGTCGGAAAAGACGCTGTCGATCGGTGCGACACCGGCGGCGCGCGCCGCATTCACCACGGCGCCGCGCGCCCAGAGGCTCTCCTTCCCCTCCGCCGTGCGCGCCGCTCCGAGATCGGCGGTGTAATCCTCGAGCCCGATGGTGAGCGCCGCCACGCGCTTCGACGCCGAGGCGATATCGTACGCCTTCTCGACGCCGAGGGCGCTCTCGACGATCGGCATGAGATACGTAGCGATCCCGTCGCCCTCCATGCCGGCGAGAAGGGAGGTGATCCGCTCGTCGACGTCGCGCACCGACACGGCCGACTCGCACTTCGGGATGAGCACCACGTCGACGCCGTGAGGGATCACCTCGTCGAGATCGTCCAACCCCATGGGAAGCGGGTTGATTCGAACCATCCGTTCGGCGCCGTGGAAATCGACCTGACGGAGGGCGTTTCGCACGACGATGCGCGCCGCATCCTTTTCATCGGCCGCCACGGAATCCTCGAGATCGAGAATGATCCCGTCGGGCCCGTGAAGACCGGCGTTGAGGAAGAACTTCGGCTCGTTTCCCGGCAGGTAGAGGCGCGAGCGGCGGAGCCTGCGGCGCCTCGTCTTCGCCCGGACGACATCGATCGGCTCGGGGAGCGCCCGCTTCGTGCAACCGGGCAGCGCCCGACGCACCGCCGCTTCGATCCGCGCGGCGAGGACGAAGGGGACCGCCCCCGAATCGTCGATTTCAAGCGAGCCGTGGGTGACGCCGAGCATGGCGAGCACCCGAGCGGCCTCCTCCCGGATCGAAGCGCCGTACATCGACGCCACCCGGCTTTCGAGAGCGATGTCGATCCCGCCGGAGGCACGGGAAGCGAACCGCACGCGGCAATCGGAGCGGACCGAGGGTCCCGCGCGCCCCGCTTCCGCGCTCTTTTTCATCCGAAACCCTCCTCGCGCCGCGGGCACGATACGAACAGACCGGTACACGCACGGCCGCTCCGGCGGCGGCCCGTTCACGCTACAGATTAGACGCTTCCCGCGGACCAGGCAAGAAGATGCGGCGCCGGCGCGGCGGCGTTTCACCGATACGTTTCGCTCACTCGTCCGTCACGCGGAGCACCCCCGCTCAGCGGATCGTGCTTTCGCGAAGACGGATCAACCCCTCGTTCGCCTCTTCGAGGGGGAAGACTTCCACTTCGGTGCGGATCGGGATCTCTTCCGCCAAGGCGAGGAGTTCGGCGGCGTCGCGTCGTGTGCTCGCGGTGACGCTCCGGAGCACACGCTCTCCGTAGAGGTATCTGCCGTAGTCGATTTCCGGGATCGGCGACATCGAGATCGAGGCGACCGTCGCGCTCCCCCCCTTCCGGAGCGCGCGGAGCATGTCGATCACGAGCCCGCCGGCGGGCGCGAAGAGGATCGCCCTGTCGAGGAGCGCCGGGGCGGTGTCGGAAGCGGCGCCGGTCCACGTCGCGCCGAGTTCGCGGGCGAGACGCCTGTGCGCCTCCCCCCGGGTGAAGACGTACACCTCGGCGCCGGAGTGGATCGCCACCTGGATCGCCACGTGCGCCGAGGCGCCGAATCCGTAGAGACCGAGTCGCTCCCCCTTCGCCATACCGCTGAGCCGGAGCGCCCTGTAGCCGATGATCCCCGCGCACAGAAGGGGCGCCGCCTGCTCCGCGTCGAACGATTCGGGCAGCGGGCTGACGAAGTCCGCCGGCGCGGTCATCACCTCCGCGTAACCGCCGTCCACGTGGTATCCGGTGAACACGGCATTATCGCAAAGATTCTCTTCGCCCCGGGCGCAGAAGGCGCATCCGCCGCACGTGCTGTTGAGCCAGGGCACTCCGACGCGTGCCCCGGGCGCAATCGTTTCCACACCCTCGCCGACGCTCTCCACGACCCCCACCACCTGGTGCCCCGGAACGAGTGGGAGCCGCGGAAGGGGGAGATCCCCCTCGACGGTGTGAAGATCGGTATGGCAAAGACCGCACGCCTGCACGCGGATCTTGACCTCTCCCGGTCCCGGCTCCGGTTCCGGAAGATCGACGAGAGCGAGCGGCCTGTCGTAGATCGGCCGCGGCTTGGCGAGCTGCATCGCCTTCATCCGGCCTCTTCCTCCCGCGGCGTCTCGGCGCCGCGTCAGCGCCGGGCGATCTGCACGTCCGACTTCTCGCGAAGAGAGTCGATATATGCGTCCACCGCTTCCTGGCGATACTCCGCTTCGAGATTCTCGGCGATCTTGTCGCGCACTTCATCGAATGAAACCATGCGCGGATCGGCGTGCTCGACCAGCTTGATCACATGGTATCCGAACTGCGTCTCCACCACGTCGCTGATCTCCCCCTCTTTCAGGGAAAACGCGGCATCAGCGAACGGCTTGACCATGCGGTCCCTCGGGAACCATCCGAGATCGCCGCCTCTCGGCGCGCTCGGTCCCTGGGAATTCGCTCTCGCGAGTTCGGCGAAATCCTCTCCGGCGAGGCACCGTTTGCGGAGTTCTTCCGCCTTGGCGCGGGCGGCGTCCTTCTCTTCCTGTGAAGCGTCGGGCGCGACGGTGATCAGGATATGGCTCGCGCGGATTTTCTCGGGCATATCGAACTGCGACTTGTTCTCCTCGTAGAAAGCACGGCACTCCTCGTCGGTCGCCTTTCGCGTCTCTCCGACGTTGTTTTGCAGAAGGGTTTCGATCTGCATCGCCATGCCGATTTCACTCCGAAGTTTCTCCTCGGTCATTCCCATCACCTGGAGCTGCTGCCTGTAGGCGTCCTCCGAAGGGAACTGCTGCTTGTAGGAAGCGAATCTTTCATCGAGATCGGCCGGGGTGATGGCGATCTGGGCCTCCCGGACGGCGTCGTAGAGCACGAGCTTCGCCACGAGATTATCGACCGCCTGGTCCTCGACCTTCGATTTCTGTTCCGCCGGATCTCCCGGCGGGAGACTTCCGCCGAACCGGCGCATGAGGCGCGACACTTCATTTTGCAAATCGCTCGAGGTGATGACGGTGCCGTTCACGGTGGCGATGGTAACGCCTTCCCCCGCCTGTGAACCGCCGGCCGCCGCGCTCTTTCCGGCATCGTTCCCCTTGCCGCAGCCGGCGAGGATCAGAACGATCAGCCCTCCCGCCAGAGCGACCCTCTTTCCGAATCTCATCGTAGTCCTACCTCCAGAAGAAACGGGCGGCACCCCGGCGCGCGCCTCGCCCGCGAATCGAAACGGCCCTGCCGGGCGCCTTCCAATCATGAAGAATATCATAATGGAGGGGGTTACGTCATTTAAGATCGCCGCTCGGCCGACGATCGTCACCCATGGAGCCTTGCCGATCTCACGATCCCGTCCCCGTCCCGCCGCTTCGGGCTTCGGGATCGACATGGACGATGATGTTGCTCGCCACGGGGAGGTTCTCGCGGATCCGGCCTTCCACGACATGGGCCACGTGATCCGCCTCCACGACGGTGTATGTCCGGGGCACCTCGACGTGCAGGTCGATATAAAGCTCACGCCCCACGTAACGCGAGCGCACCCGGTGCCACGTGCGGATCGTCTCCACCGAATCGACCGCGCGGCCGATAATCGCGACGATTTCCGGGCCGGCGGAGCGCTCCACAAGCTCGGAGAGGGAATCCCACATGAAACGGAAACCCGCCGCGAGGATCAAGAGGCCCACCGCGATCCCGGCGAACATGTCACCGCGCCCCATGCCGAGAAGGGTGGCGCCCACACCGACGATCACCGCCAGCGAAGAGAGTGCGTCGCTCCTGTGATGCCAGGCGTTCGCCATGAGCGTCCGGCTTCCCGTGGCGGTGGCGACCCTCTTCGTGACATGGAAGAGTATCTCCTTGGCGAGAAGGGACAAAGCGGCCACGTTGAGCGCCATCAGCCCGGGAAAACGCGACTCCCCGTGCGCAAGGGAGGTGATCGACCCCCGGATCACCTCGAAACCGGCCACGCAGAAGACGACCGAGATCACGAGGGCGCCCACCGTTTCCAACTTGCCGTGGCCCCAGGGGTGATCCTCGTCGGGAGGACGGGCGCCGATCCGTGTCGACACGATCACCACCATGTCGGTGATCAGGTCGAAGAAGGAGTGGACGCCGTCGGCGATCAGTCCGATCGATCCGACGGCCGCGCCGACACCGACTTTCACCGCCGTGAGTGCGAGGTTCACAAACGAGCCGATCCAGGTGATCCTCTGGATCGAGCCGAGCCCTCGATCGACATGTTCGGCGTCCGACGTACCGCTCATTTGATGTATCCCAGCGCCTCGAGCCTTTTTCGCTCTTCATCCGTGAGTTTCGCGCGCTCCCGCGCGTTCGCCGCCCCGGCACTTTTCGTCCGGTCGAGCCATGCGGCGAGATGCTCCGCCAGAGTATCGCGCACGGCGGAAAGCCGCCCGGCGAGATCTTCGCTCTCCGACCGGTCGTCCGCCACCGAGAATAGACGTTCTCCCTCCCCGTTGGGAAGCTCGATATACTTGAAGTCCTTATTTCGAACCGCGCGCCACCGATCGACCCGCCGCGCCACGATGCGCCCGTCCACCATCGCAACGAGCGGGAGGGCGAGATCGAAGTAGATCTCCCTGCAGGCGCGATCCTGCCGCGCGGGAAGAATCGACTCTCCTTCCCACGCCGTTCCCTCCGAACCGAGGATTCCCTCGACGATCGTGGGTGCGATGTCGACGAGGCTGACAAGAGTGTTGTCCACCGTACCGCCGCCCTGTCCATGGGCCATCTTGATCCAAAGAGGCACATGGACCGACTCGACGAAGAGATTCTTCTTGTGGCCCTTGTCTCCGTGATCGAAAAACTCTTCCCCGTGATCCGCCGTGATGATGATCACCGTGTTTTCCCACAGGTTCCGCTTGCGCATCTCGTCGAAGAGCCGTCCGAGCAGATCGTCGGTGCACCGGATCTCGCCGTCGTACTGGGAGATCACGTACTTCAGGCGGCTTTCGCTCATGCCGTTCCGTATCCGATCGTTGAATTCGTACCGGGTGATGTCGAACGGCTCGGCGTCCTTTCCAACGAACATCGTGTCGTACGGCGGAGGGGGAATGTAGTCGTAATGGATATCCCAGAAGTAGGCGAACAGGAAGAACGGTCTCTCGTGGGACGATTCCAGGAAAGAAACGATCTTTCTTTCCATCGCGCCGTTCGTCACGTCGCCGTGGCTCTCCAGCTCGCCGGGAGAGGCGGCCGAATCGTCATAGCTCTCGAATCCGCGGTCGAGGCCGTGCGTCCTCCTCAGGAAGGGGCCGCTCACGAAAGCGGCGGTTTCGTATCCCTTCGGGGCTGCGGGAACTCCGCCGCGAAGAATCTCCGCCACCGTCCGGAATCCCTTTCCGAGCCGGTCGGTCGGTTCGAGCACCCGATGCTCCGGCGGGTAAAGGCCGGTTAGGATCGACGCGTGGGCGGGGAGCGTCCAGCTCGTCACCGAGTGGGCGTCGGTGAAGCGGATCGATTCGGATGTGAAACGATCGAGGTTCGGCGTGGTGGGCCGTTCGCAGCCGTACGCCCCCACGTGGTCCGGTCGAAGCGATTCGAGGGTGATCAGTACGATGTTCGGCGGCCCCTCGCTTCCGGCGCCGCCGCAACCCGGCGCGAAACAGCACGAAAGGAGTGCGCCGCAACAGGTGGTAAGGAAACGCTTCACAAATGCCTTCCCCGCCGCTACTGTTCCCCTGGAGCATGGGCTCCGTGATACGAAAAGGTTCACCTCGAGCAGGAGAAGGCAAGATGGTCCCCTCGCCCACCCGCCGCCCGGCGGTGATTCCGGTGATTATACTGATTTTCATCGTCGTCCCGACGCTTTCCTTCGCGACGGTGACCGAAGATATGTGGCTCCTCGGATTCGGCCTGAACTGGGCCGATATCGGCGCGACCGACCGGACGGAGAATGCGAGCACCGGCGACCTGTTTATCGACGACACCGGTATCGGCGGGACGATCACGGCGGGATACGGGTTCGGCCCGGCCCTTGCGTTCAGCGTGGAAGGGTCGGCGACCGATCACAACACCAGTTCGCCCGATGTGGATTTCTTCTTTTCCAGCCTCGTCGGGGAAATGCTTTACATCTTTCGAGACATGGAGACGTGGCGGCCGTATATCCTCGGAGGCATCGGGGTTTTCGCCGCGAGTTCCCGGGAGAATGCGTTCGAATACGACGTTACCGGCACCGGGCTTTCCGTGGGCGGCGGATTCTACTACTTCTTCACCGATCATTTCTCCCTCGATGGATGCCTGAGGGGGGACTTCATCAGCTGGGGCGAGGAGAAGGCGCGGGTGACCCTCGCCAACGGCACGACCCTGGAAGCATCGGCGCCGATCGACGATAGCGGAAGCACCGCGCGAATCAGCGCCGCCGCGAGTTGGTGGTTCTAGCCGCCGGGCCGATCAGGGCGATCGTCGCCCCCCATCCCCCGAGTTCCGGCGGCGCGTCACGGAAATCGACGACCCGCCGATCGCTCTCCAGGGCGTTCCACACCTCTCGTTTCAGCACGCTCCGCCCTTTTCCGTGAATGATCCGCACCCTCTCGAGGTGAAGCTCCACCGCCCGCTCGAGGAAGGCGTCGATCACCTCGGCGATCTGTTCCGGAAAGAAACCGTGAAGGTCGAGCGTGTCGGTGACCACCACCGCACCGGGGAGATCCTCCTCGCGACAAGCTCGATCGGGCGCTCCGCCGGGCCGCCCGCCGGGCGATCGTTCCCGAGCGCGCCGCACCTCCCCCCGGCGGCGGAAGGCGGCGAGCCATCCGCGAATCCTCCTCGCGATTCCCATGGCCGAACGGTTCTCCTCCCGGTTCCGATTCCTTGCACGAATACCATGGATCTCTCGGTCCGATCCAGCGCGATGTCGCCGATTCGGGATGACGCCGCCGGAATGCGCGCCTATACTGTGCGCATATCGATCCCGCCGCCCGGGGCGGCCAAACGGAGGGGAGATTCGACATGGCACTCATCCCGATGCGCGTACTGCTCGACCACGCCGCGGAAAACGGTTACGGCGTAGGCGCTTTCAACGTGAACAACATGGAGCAGATCCAGGCGATCATGACGGCGGCGCGGGAGACTTCTTCGCCGGTGATCATCCAGGCGAGTCGTGGAGCGCGCCTGTACAGCGACGACGCCTACCTCCGCCACCTGATGCTCGCCGCCGCAGAGCTGAACCCCGACATCCCGGTCGCGATGCACCAGGACCACGGCAACAGTCCCGAGACGTGCCTGAGCGCCATCGAGCAGGGCTTCACCTCGGTCATGATGGACGGCTCTCTCCAGGCGGACGGGAAGACACCCTCCTCGTACGAATACAACGTCGATGTTACCCGGAAGGTCGTCGAAGCGGCCCACGCCGTGGGCGTCACGGTGGAAGCGGAGATCGGCTGCCTCGGAGGAATCGAGGACGGTCACGGCGCCGGGCTCACCGGCGAGGAGGCTGCGGAGCATCTCACCGATCCGGAGCAGGCGGAACAGTTCGTCGCCGACACGGGCGCCGACGCCCTGGCGGTGGCGATCGGCACGAGCCACGGCGCCTACAAGTTCACGAGCGAACCAACCGGCGAGGTGCTCCGCATGGACATTATCGCCGAGATCCACCGCCGCCTTCCGAACACCCATCTCGTGATGCACGGAAGCAGCTCCGTGCCGAAGGAGCTGATCGACATCATCAACCGTTACGGCGGAGACATGAAGCCGACGTGGGGTGTTCCGGTGAAGGAGATCCAAGAGGGAATCCAAAACGGTGTCCGGAAGATCAACGTCGACACCGACAACCGGCTCGCCATCACCGGCGCGATTCGTAAGGTGTTCGCCGAGGATCCGGCCCAGTTCGACCCGAGGAAGTATCTCGATCCGGCGCGCAAAGCGATGTCGGAAGTGGTGAAAAAGCGGATGATCGCATTCGGCCAGGCGGGATGGGCGGACAAGATCCCGAAGATCACGCTCGACGAGATGAAGAGCCGCTACGCCGCAAACGCGGGCTAATTCGACCGCCTAAGAAAGAACCTCGTTCTTTTTATGCGCCCATCTCTTCCGGCCCGGCGGCGCCTTTCGCCTTCTCGCCGCCGGGATCCGTCATGCCTATCCGCGCCGCTTCGGCGGCAAGGCGCAGGATCGTTTCCTTCTCCCGCTTAAGGGTTTTCTCGAGATCGCGCGGTGCTCCCGTGTCCACCGTATCTCCGTCCCGGTTCTTCGCGGACACCTTGCCGATCCGCGCTAGCACTTCATTGCCCGCCACGAACTTCCCATGCAGCTCGGCGTCCCGGTCCAATGCGCCGGGAGTGCCGTCGATCGCCGTGTCGTCCTCTTCCTTCGAGCCGCCCGTCCCACCGCCGTGCATCATATCGGGGGTATAGAGAATCGCGCCCGCCACCTCCTCGGCGAGAGAGCGATAGAGCCCCATGCCGGTGGTCAATACATCAACAACATGCTCGAACCGTGTCCGGTCGGCGCCGAAGCGCTCCCTCCCCACCCTGCCGATGCCGACCGCCCGGATCGCCTCGCCGGCGCGCTTCACGTCACCGGCGGTGGCTCCCTCGGCCCTCTTCTTCAATTGCTCGATCCGGCTCAAATCGAGAGCTTCCTCCCTCCGCCTCTCGCCGCGCGCGGATGCTTCCCGCGCCTCGACCACTTCGGGCACCGCAGGTGTGTTCAGCGGACCGCTCGTTCCGTTCACCTTCATAACCGCACCTCCACGAAAGAACCTTTCCTCATAAGTCGAATCGTGGATCGGAGAAGAAACTTGAATTACTGATCATCAATAGGACAGAGACATGGAGAGAAGGATGCACGAAATCAGGCCGATTCACCCGGTTCGCCGCCGTTTCGAAGCAGATCTTTCAGCTCGGCGAGAAGCCGGGAGAAAAGAGCGCACGTCGCCTCCACCGGTTCGGGAGAGGTCATGTCCACGCCGGCATCCGTGAGGAGGTCGATCGGGTAGCGGCTGCTGCCGCTCTTCAGGAAGCGGATATACTTCGGGAGCGCATTCTTCTCGCCGGCAAGGATCTTCTGGGAGAGCATGGTGGCCGCCGAATAGCCGGTGGCATACTGGTAGACGTAGAAACTGTTGTAGAAATGGGGAACCCGCGCCCAGTAGATCGCCGTCTCCGGCTCTTCCGCCACGGCGGCGCCGTTGTACTTATGGAAGAGTTCCCGGAATATCGTTCCCATCCGCTCGGCGGTGAGAGGATCTCCCCTCTCCACGCGATCGTGAATGATCTTCTCGAACTCCGCGAAGAGCACCTGCGTGTATACGGTGCTCCGGATCTGGTCGAGATGGTGGTTGAGGAGGTAGAGCTTCTTCTTCCTGTCGCCGGTCTTCTTCAGAAGATGGTCGACGAGGAGCGCCTCGTTCGTGGTGGACGCGACTTCCGCGGCAAAAATGGAGTAGTCGGCGTAAACATACGGCTGCGCCGCCGTGGTGTGATACGTGTGGAGCGCATGGCCCATCTCGTGGGCGATGGTGAACATATCGTCGAGCCGGCCCTGGAAGTTCAGCAGAACATAGGGGTGGTTTCCGAACGATCCCCACGAGTAGGCACCGCTCCTCTTACCCTCGTTCTCGAAGACATCGATCCACCCGGAGGTGAAACCCTTTCGAAGGAGGGCGACGTACTCGTCGCCCATCGGCGCGAGTCCCTCCACCACGGTGTCCACCGCCGTTTCATACTCCACCTTCTCCTTCACCTCGGGAAAGAGGGGAACGAAAAGATCGTACGGCTTCAGCACGTCGTAGCCGAGAAGCTTCTTCCTCAGGGCGATATACTCGTGAAGCGGCTTCAGGTGAGCACCCACCACATCGACTACGTTGTCGTACACCTCCACCGGAATATTCCTCGCATCGAGCGAGGCGGTGAGACACGACCCGTATCCCCGGGCGCGGGCGAAAAAGATATCGCGACTCACGCTGGCACTCAGCGTGGCGGCGAGGGTGTTCGCATATTTCCTGTACGTGCCCAGAAGCGCGCCGTACGCGTCCTTCCTCACCCGCCTGTCGCTCGATTCCATGAACCGGGAGTAGCGACCCTTGGTCACCTCCACCTCGTTTCCCTCTTCGTCGCGAATCGTGGGAAAACGGATGTCCGCGTTGTTCAACATGTTGAAGATGCTCCGCGGACCGGCGGCCATGTTCGCCGCCATGGCGAGGAGTTTCTCCTCCTTCGGCGAAAGGGTATGCTCCCTCTTCCGGTTCAAATTGTCGAGATAATGGGCGTACAGCCTCAGGTCGGCGTTCTCTTCGAGGAACTTCGCGATCTTCCCCTCCGGAAGGGCGAGGATTTCCGGGTTGACGAACGATTCCGCCTGACTCACCCGCGTCTGGAGAATGGTGATCTTATCGGCGAGCGCCTGGGATTGCGGATTCCCGGAGTCCTGGTCTCTTAGAAGATGAGCGTATACGTAAAGAGAATCGAAAACCTTTCCCATTTCATCGCTCTTCCTCAGGCAGGCGAGCAGGTTTTCCGCCGAACCGCCCAGCGTCCCCTCGAAAGCGGTCATTTCGTTGGTCAGCTTCTCAAGCCTGTGAAAGTCGCTCCGCCAGCCGTCGATGGAAGGGTAGATATCCGCGAGATTCCATTGGTAACGCCGATCGAGTTCTTCCCGGCGCGGGAGGGAGGAGACGTTCCCCTTCCCGGCGGACGCCGCTTTCCATTTTCTATTCATTCTCTTCCGCAGACCTCCGGCTGGTGATGGGGGAATCCTCATGTTATGGAATCGACGTGCCGAATGCAAGGACGAAGGGCGGCCGAGCGTCATGCCGGGAATTCCTGTGGACCGGCGGCGGCCGTTGCAGTTTACTGGCGGTGCGGGGGCCGGAGACGAGGGGCTTCCGTGGATCAACGAGAAGAGGAGTGACATTCCGATGAAGGGATTGAAAATCGTTCTCGCGGCGGGCATGGCGGCACTCGCGCTATCGCTCCCCACCGGCGCCGGGGCGGCGGCCTCCTTTCAGCTGAAGGGGGGCGTGAACCTGGCGGACTTCTCCGACTTCGAAATGGTGACGGAGCAAAGCGCCTCCATGTCGAACGTTTCGGCGATCGGCACGCAGCGGCTCGTCGGTTTTGCCGCGGGAGCGGCGCTCCGGCTGCCCCTCACGGGGATGATCGCCCTCCAGCCGGAGGCGCTCTATTCGCGCAAAGGGGTCAAGACCGACACGTACGAACTGTTCGGCCAGGAAGCATCGAGCGAATGGAGGATGAACTATATCGACGTACCGATCCTCGTCGTGCTTACGCTCAACGATCGGATCGATCTCTACGGGGGGCCGTATGCCGATTTCTACCTCGACGGCGAGGTGGAAACAAAGGCGGCCGGATTGAGCGGAACGGTGGACATCGATTCGGATGGACTGACAAGTCCGGGCTACGGAGCCGTCGTGGGAGGAGCGGTTCATTTCGGCTCGTTTCTCGTCGAGGGTCGTTATTATCACGGCATCTCGGATATTCTCGACACCGATACCGTGTCGGGCGATCAGAGCGAAATCAGCTTCGATGAAGAGATCGCCTCGTTCCACCACAGGGTGATCCAGATCCTCTTCGGGATCACTCTTTGACACCGGTTCCCCGCCGGCGCGACGGAATTGCGCCGGCGGGGATTCGCGGCATCGCGCGGGAGGCTTTTTCCTGACCAGCATCGACAGACGTTCCCTGCCGGCCATCGCCGGGGTGCTTCTCGTCGCCGCCGGCGCCATGCTCTTCGCCGCCGGACCGAGATGCGGCCGCTCCGAGAAGGCACACTCGCCCATTCTCGGAAAGACGGCGCGGCCGCCGGTGCTCCTCATCCTCCTCGACGCGCTCCGCGCGGATGCGTGCTCCTCTTTCGGGAACGCACGCCCCACCACGCCCCACCTCGACGCCCTCGCCCCCGAGGGCGCCGTCCTGACCCGCGCGTACAGCCAGGCGGCGTACACCGTGACGTCGGTCTCCACCTTAATGACCGGCCTCTACCCGCCACACCACGGCGTGCAGGGGATCTTCGACCGGCTCGGGAAGGAGAAGACGACCCTTGCCGAACTCTTTCACCGTGCCGGTTACGCCACCGCAGCGTTCACCGCGAATCCGGTGGTGTCGGGGCGATACGGTCTGCGCCAAGGTTTCGACTCCCTGACCGAGATCTACGATCTTCCCGAGGTGCGCGAGCGTTACGCCCCGAAGACGGACGAGGTTTTTTACCATGTTCAGGCGGGGGTTTTCTTCGACCTCGTCACAGCCTACCTCGACAGCCTCGATGCCGCGCGGCCGAACGAGGAGGAGACGCCTTTCTTTCTCTATCTCCACTATCTACAGCCCCACACACCGTACGCGCCTCCCGAGCCGTACGCGAACCGTTTCGATCCCGGTTACAAAGGGACGATCGACGGCTCGGTGGCGACGGTGCGCGCGATCAACCGGGGGGACATCCACCCCGATGCGCGTGACCTCGCCCATCTTCGCGCCCTCTACGAGGAGAATCTCGCCTACGTCGACGGCGAAGTGGGGAGGCTCTTCGACGAGCTGAAGCGGCGCGGCCTTTACGACGACCTTCTCATCATCGTGGTGTCCGATCATGGAGAAGCGTTCGGCGAGCACCGGTTCTGTGGTCACAACTACACGGTGTACGAAGAGATGGTACGCGTGCCGTGGTATTGGAAATACCCCGCCGGGGCAACCGCCGCGGGTTTGAAGCGCGACGCCCTCGTCGAGCTGGCGGATCTCATGCCGACGCTCGCCGATCTCCTCGGCCTTCCCGGCGGAGCCGACACGGACGGTGTCTCCCTGGCGCCGCTTCTCCGCGGAGAAGTGAAGAAAGTGAAGGACTACGCCTTCTTCCGCACCATCACCGATCCTCCCACATGGGGGATCACCGACGGGCGCTACAAGTTGATCGTACCGGGAAACAAAGAGGAATCGAGCCTCTTCGATCTCCGATCCGATCCTGGCGAAAGGGAGAACCTCATCGCCCCGGGCGAAGCGCCGGTCTTCGCGGAGCGCGCCCGCATGCTCGGGAAGGAACTCGGCGCGAGACTCGAAGCGGGCGGCGCGCCCCGCCGAAGGGCCGACGTGGACAAAGAGACCCGCGCGCGGCTTAAGGCTCTCGGATACATCAACGATTAGCCGCTTTTTCCCTTCACCTCCGCACCCGCACTTTCCCCTTTGTCCGGTGCCGCCCGACGGGTATGATCCGGCATGTATACCCTTGAGAGGAGAAACCCATGAAAAAGAGCCTCACCGTTTCGGCCGCCCTTCTCATGATGCTGCTCGTCACTCCGGGATCTTCGGGAGCGGGCAAATCGACAACCGTGACATTCGGCTTCTACCCCTCCCATAACCGTGAACAGCTTCTCGTGCTCGCCGGAGAGTTCTGCGATTACGTCGCCGCGAAAAGCGACCGCGATGTCGTCCCTTTCGTCAGCCTCGAGTATGACGACCTGATCGACGCGATCACCGCCGACAAGGTCCAATTCGCATGGATGTCCCCGCTCAGCTTCGTGAAGGCGGAGAGGAAACACAACGCGCGGGTCCTGTTGAAATCGGTGCGTGGCTCCGACGCTTTCTACTGGGGGGCGATCATCGTCCGAAGGGGGAGCAATCTCAAGACGGTGGCCGATCTCGAGGGGAAGCGGATGGGGTGGACTTACCCGAGCAGCACGGCGGGTTACATCTTCACGAAATCCGCGCTCCACGCCGAAGGAATCGACACGGAGACGTTCTTCGGCGAGAATCTCTTCCTCGGCGGCTACGACGAGCTGGTCAAGGCGGTGGTCGCCGGGAAAGTGGATGCCGGAGCGTGTTTCGCCAACGACACGGAAGGGAAGAAAGGCGCCTGGACGCAGTATCTCGGCGCCGGCGACAGCCGGAAAGTGAAGCCGATTTTCTACACGAAGCGGATCCCGGGAGACACGATCACCGGTTCGAAGCGGTTCATCGAATTGAATCCGAAGATCACCAACCGGATCCTCCGCATCCTTCTCGACATGGGGAACGACCCGAAGGGACAGAAGATTCTCACCGACCTCTACCAGGTCGACTATCTCGTGGACGCCGAGAAGGAGGATTACGAGTCGGTGAGGGAGGCGAGCCTCCTCTTCCCCGATCGGCACTGACGAGGAGAGCGAGGCCGCTCAGCGAAGGAGCACGGTCTTTCGCGTGGCGATGGAATTGCCCGACTTGAGATACACGAAATAGACGCCCGGACCGGCGATGGTGCCGGTATCCTCCCACCCGCCCCGGGTGTACGCGAATTCTCCCGCCCCCAGAGAGCTTTCGAACAGTGCGTCGACGCGACATCCCACGACATCGACGATGTGCCGAAGCAGTCCCCCCCTTCATCATTCGCCCCCCCTTTCGCCGATTATCCGCAGAACCTCAGCGGATCTCAGAATTCCTGGAGGAATATTAGTCGGGTCCGAGCTTAGCCCAGATCCACGGGTAAGGGCGGCGAAAACATCGATTTGATCATAAAATATGAGAGAAAAAGCGCTCCCAGTCAGGTAGAAAGGAGTTAGCGACAACAACCGGTCTTCC